>JAZNSP010000026.1:0-60543 GCA_045591285.1 Acutalibacteraceae bacterium | reverse complement strand
AGCTGTTCTCGTTATCATACCAAGAAACAACCTGAACCTCATAGAGACCGTCAGCAACCTTAGATACCATTGTCTGTGTAGCATCAAAGAGTGAGCCATACTTCATACCGATAACGTCTGAAGAAACGATTGGGTCTGTGTTGTAACCGAAACTTGCTGAAGCAGCAGCCTTCATAGCAGCGTTGATGCCGTCAACTGTAACGTCATCGCCTTTAACAACTGCTGTAAGGATTGTTGTTGAACCTGTAGCAACAGGAACTCTCTGTGCAGAACCGATAAGCTTACCGTTAAGCTCAGGGATAACAAGGCCGATAGCCTTTGCTGCACCTGTTGAGTTAGGAACGATGTTAGCAGCACCTGCACGAGCTCTTCTCATATCGCCTTTTCTGTGAGGACCGTCAAGAATCATCTGGTCACCTGTGTAAGCGTGGATTGTGCTCATGATACCGCTCTGGATTGCAGCATAATCGTTAAGAGCTTTTGCCATGGGAGCAAGGCAGTTTGTTGTGCAAGATGCAGCAGAGATGATCTGATCATCAGCTGTAAGGATATTTTCGTTAACAGAGAAAACAACAGTTTTTGTTTCTTTGTCTGCGGGAGCAGAAATAACAACCTTCTTTGCACCTGCGTTGATGTGAGCCATGCTCTTTTCTTTTGTGCAGTAGAAGCCTGTGCACTCAAGAACAACGTCAACACCGATTTCGCACCAGGGGAGTTCAGCAGCGTTAGCCATTGCGTAGATTTTAAGAGTTTTGCCGTCAACTGTGATTGTACCTGCTTCGTCGTCTGCTTCAACAGTGTGAAGACCTTCGCCGATTCTTCCGCAGTAACCGCCCTGAGCAGTATCATACTTGAGAAGGTTAGCAAGCATTGAGGGCTTTGTAAGGTCATTGATAGCTACTACTTCGTAGCCTTCTGCGCCGAACATCTGACGGAATGCAAGACGTCCGATTCTGCCGAAACCGTTAATTGCAACTTTAACTGACATAATAATATCCTCCATTTTTAGAAACATAAGTTCCTTAATTTACCATTATATATTATATACAATTTTCCGAACTTTTCAAGGCACTTTGTTAAATTTTTCACCAACCCCGAAAACTTTGGTAAACTGACATAAAATCACAAAAAAAAGATAAAAATATTACTGCATATTAACTACACACGGGGGTTATTTACCACGTTAACGGGACTGCCCTCACAGAAGGCCTTTACGTTTTCTTCAAGTATTTTCATAAGCCTTACTCTTGTGTCGTAAGAAGCCCACGCAATATGGGGAGTTATATAGATATTCTTCGTGTGGAAAAGGGGATTTTCGGGTACGGGCGGTTCAACGGAAAGCACGTCAACGCCTGCGCCTGAAAGCTTTCCTGAGTCGAGAGCCGCTTTTACTGCCTCTTCGTCAAGCTCACCGCCTCTTGAAGTGTTTACAAGGAAGGCTCCGTCCTTCATTTTTGAAATAAATTCGGCATTTACCATTTTTTCCGTTTCAGGTGTAAGTGGACAGTGAATTGAAACAATATCGGACTGTGAGAGAAGGGTATCCCTGTCAACGAAGCGGTAAGGGCTGTCTGCATACTTTTCAGGGTGGGCAGTGTGAATAAGCACCTTCATTTCAAAAGCCGTTGCAATTTCAGCAACTCTTCTGCCGATTTTTCCGAAGCCTACAATGCCTATTGTTTTATCAAGCAACTCTCTTAAAGGTGCTAACTGATAGCAGAAATCGGGATATTTTGCCCATTCACCCGAAAGAACGGAATCTGAATGAAGACCTATTCTGTTTGCATATTCGAGAATAAATGCAAAGGTCTGCTGGGCTACTGCCGAAGCGGAATATGAAGGAATATTGACAACGCAAATTCCCTGTTCATCACAGGCATCACAGTCGATTATATTATATCCCGTTGCAAGAAGGGCTATCATTTTAAGTCGGGGAAGCTTACTGACGGTTTCTCTGCTCATAGGAGTTTTATTGAGAATAACAATATCCGCATCCTTTGCTCTTTCATAAATAGTATCAACAGGTGAACGGTCATAAACCGTAAGTGTGCCGTATTTTTCAAGAAAATCCCAGCTGAGATCTCCGGGATTTGCCGTTACCGAGTCAAGAATAACTATATTCATAAGTTTTCCTCCCAAGTAAATTTATGTTTCATATTAACATATTTTCTTCTCTGACGCAACTTTTTTGATAATTATTTATCATTGACTGTAATAAATATTTATTATATACTAAATAATGGTGATTTTTGTGACAAGAAGGGCAAAAAAACAAAAAACCATATCACGTATTCTTTTAGGCTCTGCCGTCTTCTCCTTTTGTGTGGCGGCGGTTCTTATTGTCATACTCTGCCTTTTGCAGATAGACTCAGTAAGAGAAAAGTATGACGAATATCTTTACATTCTTCAGGACTTTGAATTAAGAGTTGCGGCTCTTCACAGCAGATGGCTTATTCTCATAGTAATTTTCCTGCTCTTCCTTCTGCGAAGCCTTTCAATGATGTACCCCTACCCTATGATCTTTATTATAACGGCTATGGTCTTCCCGCCGTATCAGTCCTTCTTTATAAATCTTCTGGGTATGGCGTTCACCTTTGCCTTCAGATATTACACAGGCTATGAAATGGGTGAAGGCACACTTAATTTTGCGCTTAAAAAGCATCCTCAGATTTTAAATGCCATGGAAGAGGACGGAAAGGGTAACCCCATAATACTTCTTGCACTGAGAATGGTGCCTTCCCTTCCCATTAATACAATAAGCCATTTTTACGGCTCTATGGAATACAGCTTCTCAAGATATATGCTCATTTCTATCGGTGCTTATATCCCCAAGCTTATTTCCTATTCGTTCATAGGTGAAAACGTCTATGATCCCTTCTCCTCAAAATTCTTCACGCCCATAATCTCACTTCTGCTCTTTACGGGAATATGTCTTCTCGTTCTCAGGTGGATTTTGAAAATATCAGGCTTAATATCAGGAATAACAAAAAAACAGTAAACAATCTAAACCGAAAGGAATTGAAAATATGGCAAATCTTAACACTATCAGAAATGAAATCAGTTCAGGCAATTTTGATGCAAGACTTTCCCGACTTTACGGCGAAGATACCAAGAAATCAAGAGAAAGATATCTTCATATAACAGACCTTTTTGAAGAAAAATTCGGTGACAGAGAGGATATCCGTTTATTCTCGGCACCCGGAAGAACAGAGGTCTGCGGAAACCACACCGACCACAATCACGGTCAGGTTCTTGCCGCCGCTATTAATCTTGATGCAGTGGCTTGTGCTGTAAAAACGGATGATAATTACATAAGGGTTTATTCAGAGAACTATCCCGGTGATATTATTGACATCACGGTTCTTGAGCCTCAGGAAAAGGAATTTGAAAAGAGTGCTTCTCTCGTAAGAGGCGTTGCCGCAAGATTTAAGGAATTAGGCTACAACATAGGCGGCTTCGACTGTGTTACGGTAAATAATGTTCTCAAGGGCTCAGGTATGTCCTCCTCCGCTTCCTTCGAGGTTCTCGTCGGCACAATTCTCAGCTACCTTTATAACGACGGAAAGATCTCTCCCGTTGAAATTGCAAAAATTGCTCAGTTTGCAGAAAACAAGTTCTTCGGTAAGCCCTGCGGTCTTATGGACCAGATGGCTTGCTCCGTAGGCTCTTTCGTACAGATTGATTTTGAAAACACCGCTTCTCCCGTAATCACTCCCGTTGATTTTGATTTTGCTTCCTGCGGTCACAGCCTTTGCATCGTTGATACAAGAGCTGACCACGCTGACCTTACGGATGACTATGCCGCAATCAGAAGAGAAATGGAAAGCGTTGCGGAATTTTTCGGAAAAACCTGCCTTCGTGAAATCACCGAGGACGACGTTCTTTCAAATATTGCCGCTATCAAGGAAAAATTAGGCGAAAGACCTCTTCTCAGAGCAATTCATTTCTTCGAGGACAATAAGAGAGTTTCTTTGGAAGCCGAAGCACTTAAAAACGGGGACTTTGAAGCCTTCAAGGCTCTCACCATCTCCTCAGGACTTTCTTCTTATATGTATAATCAGAACGTATTCTCATCTTCAAATCCCCTTTCACAGCCTGTTTCTCTTGCACTTGCAGTAAGTGAGCTTATTCTTAAAGGCAAGGGCGCATGGCGTGTTCACGGCGGCGGATTTGCAGGAACGATTCAGGCATTCGTTCCCGACTGCTTACTTGGAGAATACAAAACAAAAATGGAAGCTATTTTTGGTGAAGACTCCTGCTACGTGCTTTCAATAAGAGCCTTCGGGGGAACGGAAGTGTGATCATAATTCAGTCTGTGACTGAATTATGATAATGATATTCTTTGCTTCGCAAAGAGTGAAATCGCCTTCGGCGGTGAAATCCGTCTTCGACGGGTGAAATATTTGCCTTCGGCAAATATGAAGGAAGGCTGTCGCCTTGTTCCGCTTTGGCTTCGCCTCGCTCTATATACTTCCGACCTCCGACTTCCGACCTGGCTTCGCCTATTAAATTATCAGGAAAAAATTATGACAGAATTAAGACATATAAAGGCTCTTGAGCTTGATAAGGTGCTTCATTCCCTTTCCGAACTGGCTACGATCAAGGACAGCAAGGAAATGGCACTCGCCCTTACTCCCTGTGACGTGCTTTATGATGCTCAGGCGCTTATAAATCAGACAAATGCCGCTTATATTTTACTTGCAAAATTCGGAGGACCTTCCTTCGGTGCGGCAAAAAACGTAAATTCATCTCTTTCAAGAGCCTCTGCCGGCGGTGTTCTCACAATGAGAGAGCTTCTCGATATCGGTGAGGTGCTGAGAGTTATCCGTTCTTTATATGACTGGAGATTTTCTCAGCCCGGCGCTGACAGCTGTCTTGACGTATTCTTTTCATCCCTTTGTCCCAACAGAATGCTTGAAAATAATATTTTCACGTCTATTCTCAGTGACGAGGAAATGGCAGACAACGCTTCAAGAGAGCTCAGCGACATCAGAAGAAAAATGAGAAATCAGGCACAGTCCATAAGAGAAAAGCTGGAAGGACTTGTCAGAAGCACTCATTATCAGAAATTTCTTCAGGATGCCATTATCACTCAGCGAAACGGCAGATTTGTAGTTCCCGTCAAGAATGAACATAGAGGCGACGTACCCGGACTTGTGCACGATACCTCAGGCTCAGGTGCTACTGTATTTATCGAGCCTATGGCTGTTGTTGAAGCAAACAACGAGATCCGTGTTCTTCAGGGCAAGGAAAGAGAAGAAATTGAAAGAATTTTGGCTCAGCTTTCAGTTGAAGCAGGTGAATATGCCGAAACTATAAAGAGCAATTTCGAGTCTGTAGTTGAGCTTAATCTCATATTCGCAAAGGCTCAGCTTGCTTATAAAATGAAGGCAAGTGTTCCCATACTCAATACCGAGGGTATAATTGAGCTTAAAAAAGCTCGTCATCCCCTTCTTGATCCTAAAAAGGTTGTTGCAACGGACATTTATTTAGGTGAAAATTTTGATACCCTTGTAATCACAGGCCCCAACACAGGCGGTAAGACGGTTTCTATAAAAACCGTAGGACTTCTTTCTCTTATGGCTTGCTGCGGTCTTTTAATTCCCACGGCAGATAACTCAAAAATCTGTGTTTTCAAGCAGGTGTTTGCAGATATCGGTGATGAGCAGAGCATTGAGCAATCACTTTCAACATTTTCCTCACACATGGTCAACATCGTTGACATACTTTCAAAGGCCGATGATGAAAGCCTTGTGCTCATAGACGAATTAGGCGCAGGAACCGATCCCGTTGAGGGTGCGGCTCTTGCAATTGCCATACTTGAAAGGCTTCACATAAACGGTGCAAAAATTGCCGCAACAACTCACTATGCGGAGCTGAAGGCTTATGCCCTTGAAACTGACAGAGTAGAAAACGGCAGCTGTGAATTTGACGTTTCCTCGTTAAGACCTACCTACAGACTTTTAATAGGTGTTCCCGGCCGTTCAAACGCTTTTGCAATTTCCGAAAGACTGGGTATGGACAAAGCCCTTATTGAAAGAGCAAACGAATTTGTTTCCACGGAAAACGTAAGATTTGAAAACGTGGTTGACGCCCTTGAGGAATCAAGGCTTCTTATGGAAAAGGAAAAAGAAGAGGCAAGCCGTGTTCACAGAGAATATGAGGAAAAGCTTCAGGAAGCAAAGAAAAAGCTTCAGGAGGCTGAAAATCTCAGACAGAAGGAATACGAAAAGGCTCAGGGCGAGGCTCTTAAAATAACGGAAAAAGCAAGAAGAGAAGCAAATACTCTTCTTATGGAAATTGATAATCTCAGAAAAGAGATGAAGAACACAAAAGATGCAGGTGAACTTGCCAGAAGAGCAAAGAGCGCTATGAAGAAGGGACTTTCGGATATTGACAGAACCGTAAATCCCGTTACCTCATCACTTTACGAGGATGACGATTACGTTCTTCCCCGACCTCTTCGGGTGGGTGATACTGTTCTTCTTACGGAGCTTAACAAGGAAGCCTCTGTTTTATCTCTTCCCGATAAGCGTCAGCAGGTAGAGGTGCTTTCGGGTGCACTCAGAATGAGAGTAAACGTAGGAAAGCTTCGTCTTATTGAAAAGAAGAAGGAAAACAAGCAAAAAACCGCCTCTCTTTTAAGAAACGGTTCAATGGAATCAAGACTTAATGCCAGTGCTGATAACAGATGCGACCTCAGAGGTATGACCGTTGATGAAGCACTTCTCACCCTTGACAGCTTCCTCGACTCAATGCTTATGTCGAATATGGGTGAATTTACGGTAATTCACGGAAAAGGCACAGGCGCACTGAGAGCCGCTGTTCAGTCACATCTCAAAAACAATAAATTTGTAAAATCCTACCGCCTCGGCGTCTATGGCGAAGGCGAAAACGGTGTTACTATAGTAACGCTCAAATAAGAAAAATTCTTACAATATAAAAATTAACCGTGTGTTTCCCGAAAAGGTTACACACGGTTTTCTTTTTATCAGTCCTTATATGCTTCAATAATTTTAAGGACAGCACCCTCGAAGGCTTCGTCCATCATTTTATCAAGGTCGGGAATCATAGCCTCAACCTCTCTTGCATACTGTACTGTAGGTCTGGTTCTGGGATGACGGGGAGTAAACACCGTACAGCAGTCCTCGTAAGGTCTTATTGAAATGTCAAAGGCATCAATTTTTCTTGAAATTACAACAATTTCATTCTTATCCATACCGATACAAGGTCTGAATACGGGAATTGTTGCACACTCGTCCGTGCATTTGAGAGCGTGAATTGTCTGACTTGCAACCTGACCAAGACTCTCACCTGTAATAAGTGCATCTGCACCCTGCCACTCGGCAACACGCGAGGCAAGTTTCATCATTATACGGCGCATAGTAACGGTAAACATCTCTTCAGGACAATAATCTCTTATAGCCTCCTGCAGCTGAGTGAAGGGCACCGTGAAAAGATTAATTCTGCCCGAATACATAGAAACCTTACCTAAAAGCTCATGAACCTTCATTTCAGCAAGCTCAGACGTATAGGGCGGTGAAGCAAAATGAACGGCAGTAAGTCTTACACCTCTTTTTGCCATCATATAGGCGGCAACAGGTGAGTCTATTCCGCCCGAAATAAGAATACAGGCTCTTCCCGCTGTGCCTGTAGGCATACCGCCGGCACCTGGAAGCTGTCTTCCGTGAATATAAACTCCGTTATCTCTTACTTCAACGGCTACAGTCACCTCGGGATTATGCACGTCAACCTTCAGTCCTCTTATTTTTGAAAGAAGGAAGCCTCCCACCTCGTCACAGATTTCAGGGGATTTCAGAGGGAAATTCTTGTCTGCTCTCTTTGCCGTAACCTTGAAGGTCTTTGCAAACATAAGGTCATCTCTGAGATATTCATAGGCAGTATTTCTTATTACGTCAATATCCTTTTCGCATACGGCGGCTCTTGCAATACCTACGGTTCCGAAAACCTTTCCTATTCTTGAAACTGCTTCATCAAGGTCAATATCCTCGCTGTCGGGTGTTACCACAATTGTTGACTGAGCCTTTCTGAATGAAAAAGAACCGAGAGAGGATATTCTCTCCTTAATATTCTTTATAAGCATATCTTCAAAGGTTGAACGGTTAAGACCTTTAAGGGCAAGCTCACCGTCTTTAAGTAAAATTATTTCCTTCATATTAAAATTCCTCTTAAATATTACAATTTTGTTCTGATATTTTTCACGGCATCATTAACTGCTTCTGCAAAAATTTCCGTTTCGCTTACAGTAGTATATCTCGACATACTGACTCTCACTGCCGAGTCAATACGCTTGGGATTGAAATTCATAGCCGTAAGAACCTCGCTTCTGTGTCCTTTTTTACAGGCAGAGCCTGCGGAAATATAAATACCTCTTTCAGAGAGATAGTTTATAAGCACCTGCGAGGGTATTCCCATAACGGATATATTGAGTATATAAGGCAGTGCATCAGGCGTGGAATTTATTTCCACCGAGGGAATATTTTTAAGCATTCCAACAAGATTATCCCTGATATATCTCATTTTTGTAAGACTTTCAGAATATGACTGAGGCAAAGCCTTCACTGCCGCCGAAAATCCTGCAATTGCAGGAAGGGGCTCTGTACCTGAGAAAAGATTATTTTCCTGACCGCCGCCATATATGTAAGGCTTGAGTTTAAGATTTTTCCTCACGTAAAGTGCGCCTACTCCCTTGGGAGCGTGGATTTTATGTCCGCTTACGGTAAGCAGATCAATTCCTGCTCTTACGGGCTTGACAGGCATTTTACCGAAGCCCTGAATTGCATCAACGTGAACGAGGGCGGGTGCAGAAACTCTCTTTATCGCCCTTGAAATTAATTCAACGGGGTTTATTGCGCCCGTTTCATTATTTACAAGCATAGTTGATACCAAAATAGTATTTTTGTTTACGGCATTCATCAATTCTTCAACGCTGAAGGAGCCGTTTTTATCGGGACTCAGTCTTACAACCTGAAAGCCCTGCTCTTCAAGCACATCCATACACCTTGCAACAGAGGGGTGCTCAAGCCTTGTTGTAACAATACGGTTACCAAGCTTTCTGCCCATATTGCAGGCAGCAAAAATTGCGGTGTTGTTGGCAAGTGTTCCCGAATGAGAAAAATAAATCTCACTGCTGTCAGCACCAAGGGCATCTGCAAGATTTTTTCTTGATGCTTCAAGAATGCCTCTTGCCCTGATACCTGAAGAATGTACCGCCGAGGGATTTGCATATACGTCGCTCATTACCTCAACTGAAGCCTTTACAGCCTCAGGACATACTGCAGTGGTGGCGGAATTATCAAGATATATTTCCAAAATTTGTTTCACCCTTTATAGATTATACTAATACATTATACTTTCTTTCACCGCACATGTAAACTTTTTTTTGCATAAATATCTGATTTTTGCTTACACTAAACGGGACAAACTGTTTTTTGAGGCGATTAATAATGAAAAAAAGACGAAAAAAAATAAGAACCTGTGCTTTTCTCACTTCCCTTTTTCTTGCCCTTTTCGCATGGGGCACTGTTTCAAGTGTAAAAGCACACAATTATAAAGCTGAAATTGATGCGGCAAACGAAAAAGCTCTTACAAGCCTTTGTGAATATATGGATACTGTGGAAGTGGCACTTACAAAAAGCCTTTACGCCGCTGAAAGCTCTTCCCTGAGCCTTCTTACAAGTGAATTACAAAGGGCAAGTGCGGGAGCAAAGGAAAGCCTTTCAGTATTGAATGCAGGAGAAACGTCACTTTATAATACCTATAAATTTCTGTCACAGGTGGGTGAATTTACGGCTTCACTCAACAAGAAAACCGCCAAAGGCGAGGAGATAACCGATGAAGAGAGAGAAACGCTGAGAAGTCTTCTCGGTTTTGCCGCCGGTCTTTCACTAAAGTTTGAGCAGATGGCTTCCCTTTTATCCGCTGATTATTTTTCCTTTGATAAAATTTCCGACTCGCTCACCACTATAGATAAGGGCAGTGAAAAAACCGTTTCATATCTTGACAGCATTTCCGATGCCGAGCTTTCCTTTGAGGATTACCCCACTCTCATTTATGACGGCCCGTTTTCAGATAATATTCTGAATAAAAATTCCGTTCTTTTGGAGAACGCAAGGGAGATCACCCTCGAGAATGCAAAAAAGATAGCCGCAAAAATTCTTTCGGTTGAAGAAAATCTTTTGGTTGAGGAAAATGAAACAGGGGGAAAAACTGCCGCATATAATTTCAGAACGGAAACCTACAGTATTTCAATTACTAAAAAAGGCGGCTTTCCTCTTGAAATTATGAGTAATATCACTGCAGGCGAAGAAAAACTCACCACTGCAGATGCAATAGAAAAGGCAGGAAGCTTTCTTAATTCCTTAGGATATTACGATATGGTTTCAACCTATACAAGCTCAGATGACGGTATATGTACTGTAAACTTTGCCTATAAGCAGGGCTCATTTATCTGCTACAGCGATCTTATAAAGGTTTCCGTTTCTCTTACCGACGGACAGGTTACCGCCTTTGAAGCAACGGATTACGTTATGAATCACGAAGAGAGGGAAATACCCGATTTTGTCATAACACCCGAAGAAGCTATAGCAAAAACCTCTTCTCTGCTTCAGGTAAAAAAGGTTTCTGCCGCAGTTATTCCCGATAAAAGCGGAAATGAAAAATACACCTATGAGCTTCTTTGTGAGGACACTTCAGGTCAGCACGTGCTCGTATATAAGGATATCGTAACAGGTGAGGAAGCCGACATTCTCATTCTTTTATACTCAGACAACGGCACTCTTACGAAATAGAAAGGAAAATATTATGAAAAAAGCAATTATTTTTATTACAGCCGCCGCTGTAATTTCCGTGCTTCTGCTGACTTCTTGCAGAAAGGACGGCTCAGCAGAATATTCAACAACAGTAACAAATCCCACTGATACGGCAAAGGACGATATTTCCGAAGCCGTCTCAGATTTAGGCGAAAAAGCCTCTGACAAATTAGAAGAAGCCTCGTCAAAGCTTTCCGACGTCGGAGAAACACTTTCGGAAAAGGCATCTGAAATGGGAGAAACCTTATCGGAAAGCATTTCTGATGCGGGAGAAACCCTTTCTGAAAAAATGAATGAAGCAAGTGAAAGGGTAAGCGAAGAAATGTCCGATATGGGATAAAAGAACAGACGGTGCCGTTTTTTGACGGCACCGTCCGAAATACAGAATATAAATACACAAGCAAATTTTGTCAGAACATACCAATAAACTATTTAACAGATTTCACCGTGCCAAAGAAAAAATACACAGGAGCACATTTACAAATGTGGTGTAAATTACGTATATATCACCGATGAATTCAAAGATTGACGTAATAGGCAATAATATAATTTCTGCAAATACCAGCAAGGTAAAAGTTAAAAATACATTTTTATTTGGATTGTTTCTGTTTAGCAGTAACACACAGACTGTCAAAAACAGTGTTATAAACCAAAGGAGAAAGACAATCCATTGTTCACTTGCATGAATGTTTGTTATAAAATCAATCTGAGCTAACCATTTCAGCGGATAAAAACCCACAAATAGAAATGTAGTTATAAGTGAAGCTATCTATAATAAAATATAAGTAATGTTTTTTCATTATAAACACTCCTTATTTAATAGTTTTTGCAAATTCTATTGCATCAGCTAAATTCAACGGAATTTGAATGAAATACATGGATAAACCGTCCCTATAAGTAATTGCAGCAAAATCATCTTGCATAAAACAATATACATCTGTATTACCTATTGTCAGTTTTTCAACATTACTTGTAACATTAAAAAATTCAACATCCGGTACGATTTCTTGCGTAGAATATTTTCTTATATTAATGTAACCATATTTATTTTCATACTTAAAGGTTAAATCTGCCATCATAACAACTTCCGTAACATCATACTCCATTTTTTGAATTTCATAATATTCAGAGAAAATAGCCTCAGGCAAGAGCACTTCGTCAAACTTATTGTCAGCAAGCTCCTTGACAAGATCAGTACCGAGAAGCTGGTAGCTATCGGCTTTATCGTCGGTTTTGTTAAAATTAATACGAATATAGTCATCATAAATTTCAACAATACCGTCAAATAAATTAACATCAAATATAAATACAGATACTGACAATGTACCACCTAAAAATACTGCAACTGCAGCGGCAATAGCAATCGCCTTTTTGAATTTGAAATTTATGTGTTTGCCGTTGGAATCACCATTACCTTTCTTTTCTTCTGTATCATGTGTTACAGTTTCAAGATTGTTTAATTTATCTAAACAATACTCAATAAGTGCTGTGTCCATTTCTTTTTCGGACTTTTCCATCTCTTCATCAATTATTCTATTGAGGCTTTCTTCTAATGAACCGTCAAGTGACTTATCATTAATGAAGACTAAAAACTCTTTATCTGTAATCATTATTTATTATACCTCCAACTACATAGTCTAACATTTTCAGATTTCTTACAAAAAAATTATAAACTTTCATTCGTTTAATACTTTTTCAATTAACATTTTCGCTTTTTGTTTTAATCTGAACAGTTTCTGATAACTGTTGTTCTCTGTAGTCTTCTGTTCACTGGCGATTGCTGGGATGCTCTTCTTTAATGTATATCTGTCGTATAGTAATTTTTGTTCTTTATCATCAAGCATATTAATAACTTTTTCTTTAAGAATCGGAATTTCCTCATCTTTAATTTGAAAATATTCATCATACACAACGCCGCAATATGTATTATCAAAATCTTGAGCGTCAATGTAAACAAGTCTCTCTGCATCTTTTTTTGCTTGTGTATAGATGTCTTTAATTTTATTGTTTGCAACTTTAGTTAACCATGCTTTTGGATATTCTATTGTTTTTTCTTTATCCAATGCATCAGACAAACCAAGAAAAACCTCCTGAATACAATCGTCAACTTAATCAGGCAAGCTTTTTAGTTTATAACTGCACAGTTTACGAATATACGGTTCATACTCTTGCCATAATTCATTTACTGCTTTTTTATCATATTCCATTTATCCTCTGTATCCTTTTTTCAAAATATTCCTTACTGTATATAACATTTCTGATTATCCTAAGGTGACAAGAAAACAAAAACACTGACATTATTTTTAATCTGACTGTATATTTATATTTTAACTTATTATTTATACTGTTTGTTATGCATTTTTGACTTAATTTCCTGCTTTTTTGTAAATCATCTCATTAAACTTAAAAATTTAACAACTAAAGACACAAAAAATACCTTCTGCGGAAAACTACGGTCCGCAGAAGGTTTATTTTATTTATTGAAGCCTGTAAGCTCTATTTTGTTTTTATTTTTAAGAAGCTTTGCGGTTACAGAATATAATACAGCGAAAAGAATAACCGCAATTATTGTAAGAAGAAGCACCGTCAGGTGTCCGCTGTTCCAGCTTGTAATAAAATCCTCACTGCTCTTTATTCCTTCAAAGGGGAAAACGTCATCGAAGAAGAAATAAACAATTGCAGTTACAAGGAAATATATTGCCGTCATCTTACCTGCAAAAGCACGGACGCGCTCACCTAAAAGAAGCTTTTCTTCATTAAGAAGTGATTTGGATTTTATAAGAGCAACAGCTCCCGCAATAATTGCAAGCACCACAGCTATTATTGTTCCGACTGTATCCTCATCGCCTACAAGACCTGCTTCAAAAAGAAGTGTTCCTATTCTCATACCGAGAGGTCTTATAACAGTTACACAAAGCGAGAAGGTTATAAGTGCAAGGCTTGTAAAAATGTAATTGAGCTTTTTATTCTTTATGGGAATTTCTCTTATAAAGTCTTCCTCTTTAATATATTTTTTCGGAATACATACGAGAATAAGCATAATTCCGAAGCCGATAAAAAAGCCTGTAAAGAATTCCCAGAGTGACCAGGCAGGTGCCTTTATCCAGTCGGGCACTTCCACAGGAGGTAAAATTCCTCTGTCTGAGTCGATAATAAGGAAAACGTCTGCAATTGTAATTGAAAGAGCACTTACGGTATTTATAAGGAAGGACACTAAGGCTACAAGCTTATCCTTTATAAACACAAGAGCCGCAAGGCTTGTAAACAATGCACCGAAGGCGGCAGACATAACGTCAATGCTTGTGAAATAGTTTCTTGCAAAGGGAATTTTCTTCGCCCAGGCGGCTGAGCCCATTTCCTTTATATAAGCCATCATAGGCGAAAGGTCAATTCCTCTGTCACTGAGTCCCTCTTTACAGAAGGAAACAGCCTCAGGATGAATTACCTCAAGTATAAAATGGGAAAGAGAAAATCTGAAAATGGTTTCCGTGATATAAAAAACGGCAATCAGAATTAAATAATGCTTGATTTTATATTCCTTCTTTGAGAAAAGAGAGGCAACGGTGACAGCAAACAGCGGCATCCAGCCGAAGCCTAAAAACAGCATCATATAAAGACCGTGAACGGGATCTATCTCCACAAGTCTTGCCGCTTCTTCCCCTGTGAATGCGGCTGTACTGGTAAGATAACCCTCCATCTGTGAATTGAGAGTTCCCCAACCGCCGTTTGTAATACCTAAAAGAAAAACAGATATGGGAATCATTTCATAATTCATCTTTTTTCTTTCACCGAATACGGTGTAGATTAAAAGGATAAGCATAACGCCGACGGCAAACATACCCCACATTGAACCCCAGCCGTGATCACCTCTTACACGCCACATGAAGCCTGTCATAACTGCTGAGGTAAGAACAGCAAAAATCTTTGCACCGATACTTAAATTTCCGTTCTGCAGTTTAGTCAATATACTCACTTCCCTGAAAAAATTTACTGAGTTAATATTAACATACTTTTTATTCTTGTCAATAAATATCGGAAAAGAATTTTTTCAAAAAGAATATTTTCAGAATAAAAGCTCCGTGGCATTTTCCGTGAGCTTACTGAAGCCCTCTGAATTTGAGTTTAGCGTGAGTGCATATAAAAACTCACCGCTTTCCATATCGAATGAGCAAAGACCGCCGTAGGAGCTGAAATGATAAACCCTGTCATTTATAAACGTAACTCTCTCGGTGTCACCGTCACAGGCGGAAATATATGCATTTTTCAGTATAAGCTCACCGTTTTCCGCCGAAACGTAAAGACTGCCCGTTACGGTACGGTAATTTACGTAAATATCATCTGTAACGCTCTTCACGTTCCACTTTGTAATGGGAATAAGGAATGAATTTTCGCTTACGGCAGTATATGCTTTACTTTCGTACATAAAATCTGCCGTTTTTATTATAAGGCTGTCCTTTTCAATGGGATTATGAGGATCGGACACGTCAAAAAGACTGATTTTCGCACTGCCGTCAACTCCGTCTTCCGTTCCGCCCTGACCTATTCCCACAAGAAGATTTTCACCTACGGGATGAAGATAGGAAGAAAAACCGGGAATTTTCAATTCACCCGTAATTTCAGGCTTTTCGGGATTTTTAAGGTCTATGACAAACAGCGGATCCGTCTGTAAGAAGGTCACCACGTAAGCCGTATCACCTGAAAATCTTACGGACTTGATATTTTCACCCTCTGCTATCTTTTCAAGTCTTCCCACTTCCTTTAATTCTTCGTTTAATATATAAACTCTGTTATCGGTATCCTTTGAAGCGGCAATACGCAAAAATCCGTTATATTCATCAATGCTGTAGCTGTTGAGAAGAGTTCCTTCAATTTCGCCCTTGCATTTAAGAACGGGCGCTTCGGAGCTTATGTCGATTTTTGTTATTTTCGTGTTAAGTCCTGCAGGATTTATCATAACGGCAACCCCTGAATATGAAGCATTGCTCTTATATAAGCTATAGTCGGTTGCTGTAATATAAAGAGTTTTTTCCGTGCAATAGGTTGTGCCGGCAATTCCGAGAACAGAAAGAGTCTGTGTTGAAAACTGTCCGTCTTCAAGGTCAATAAAAGCCGTTGTCACATAGGTTTCGGGGGCATCGCTTTCCGAATAGCATACACTGTCTGATGCAACAAGCTCTTTTTCACCGTCAAAATAAATTGCGGGAACAAGAAGAGAGTCGTCATTCTTATAGAAATTCTCTGAAACACTGAACTGATTTACAAGAACTATCTTTCCGTCGGTAATTCTTGAGGAAATAAGCTCACCCTCAAGGGAAATATCCTTCACAAGATATGCATTTTCAGGCTCACTTATATCATAAATCTTCACACCGCCGTCTGAAGAAGACTGCCAATATGAATCATAATACACGCCGTTGTAGCTTTTGATA
Source organism: Acutalibacteraceae bacterium (assembly GCA_045591285.1). Lineage (GTDB taxonomy): Bacteria > Bacillota > Clostridia > Oscillospirales > Acutalibacteraceae > RUG806. The sequence continues at coordinate 44,282 of JAZNSP010000026.1, read as the reverse complement.
CCGTCATCCGAGAGGTTATCATATTTATAATGTCTGTATTCTGCTATAAGATAGTTTTTATACTTATATACGCCGTTATACCACAGACCTTCACGGTCACTAAGCTTTTCAGAGAAGGTTTTTATATGGGTAAAGCTGCCGTCGGGATTTGCCTTTACTATTTCAACAGAATTGGAGTTTGTGAGAAAATAAAAATATTCACCGTCTGTTATAAATAAATCCGACTCATTTACACCCTCTTCTCTTACGTTGGTAACACCGTAAACTGAGTCTGCCTGAACGGTAGAATTCACAGCAGGTGCCTTCACAGCCTCTTCTGTATCTGCAGCAATACTGTCATCTGCAGTAAAATAATAGCTCAGGCGGTTATCGTATTTATCCTTGTTTTCCTCTGCGTATTTTTTTATGAAGGAAATAAGCTCACTGTAGTCAGAGGCTTCTGCATATTCACTGCCTGAGGCGGTGCTTTCCTCTGTCACGGGTGACAGCACGGGAAAAAGTCTGTCACGGTTCAGCACACCGAAAACGGAAATTATCATAATTGACGCGGCAACGGCAAGTGAAGTGAAACGGCGGATATTACCCTTACTTTTTTTCACTCCCTCTTTTTCAATAAGCCTTTCAATATTCTCTGCTTTCAGGCTTTCTGGAAGAATTATTTCACTCTCCAGCCTTTCTTTGATTATATCTTTATCACTTTTCATTGTTTTCTCCCTCTATCTGCTTTCTCAGCTTCGTAAGAAGTCTTGATAATTTTGAACGTACTGTTGCGGAAGGAATGCCGAGTATCTCGGATATTTCTGAGGAATTATAATCCTCTAAAACGGAAAGAACTATTATGGCACGGTCGTTTTCAGGCAGACCTTCAAGAAGGGATAAGGCATCGCTTTCCCTTGCTGTATCAGGCGCTTCCCTGTCAAAAGCAAAAATATCCTCTGTCACTGTTTCATTTTTCCTGAATTTTGCGCCTGAGATTTTCAGGCACTCATTATAAAGTATTCTTAAAAACCAAGCCTTGAACGAGTCATCGTTTTTAAGCATACCTATTTTTCTGTAGGCATAAATTGCGGCATTCTGCACCGCATCCTCTGCATCAGAATGATTTTTCAGGATATACAGCGCAAATCGGTAAAAATCCGTTGCACTCTGAGTATAAAGCTGTCCGAAAGCACCGTTATCCCCTTTTTTTGCTTTTTTAATAAGATTTTTCATACTTATATCCGTCCATACTTTTTGTCCTTCCGATATTAAGATACCTGAAAAACAGTAAAGTGTTGCACCCTGTAAAAAATTTTTCGGAAAATATTCTTTTTTTTGCTAAAAGCTCAATTTTTACTGATAATAAACCTTGAAAAAACACATCACTTCGTGCTAAAATAAGCATAATGTTTATAAGCCGACAGGCTGTCTGTTATTTTATAAGAAAGAAGTAATTTTATGTCAAAGCAAAAGGAAGACCGCAGAACCCGTTACAGTAAAAAAATGATAAGAGAAAGCCTTTATGAGCTTATGGCACAAAAGCCTCTTAATAAGATCAGCGTTACTGAAATATGCAGTAAGGCTGACGTAAACCGAAGCACCTTCTATTCATATTACACCGATATTTATGACCTTCATCAGAAGATAATAAAAGAATTTTTCTCCATACAGAAAACCGTTATCAAGCATATAAAGGAAGCTCTTTTGCAGAAAAGCGATATCAGAGAAATCACCTATGAGGATTACTATGATATTATTTTCTATTACCTGACAACAGTTGAAGAAAATAAAGAGCTTTATAAATTCATTTTCAATCAGAATTCCACCACGGCAATTCACACAAGCTTCGGCAAGGTGCTTTATCACACCATAAAGGAAGTGTTAAATCCCCTTATAGAAGAAAGCCGCTTTGATGAATTCAAAATGGCCTTCACCTTTGTAAGCGGCGGCACAACTGCCATTATAACCCAATGGATTCAGGCAAACTGCAATACTCCCACAGAAGAAATGTCAAAGCATATAGCAGGCTATTATTACGTAACCTTCAAGGCGTACTCTATGGATAAAACCGATTTCAAATCAATTCTTTAATATGCAAAAAAACCTGTATTTTTACACTTAATAGTAAGAATACAGGTTTTCTTTTATACTGTCTTATACAAGGGGAATTGTCACGTCATAATCTGTGTACCATATTCCTGAAGTAAAGCTTCTTGCTCTTATGACAACTTCATCCTCATAAACTTCAATGCTGTAGCCGCAACCGTTCATAATTCTTCCTCTGATGCCGACGTACATAAAGGAAGGAAGGTTGATGCTGTGTAATGAACCGTAGGTCTCAACTGAAGCGTAACCGTAAACAGATACCTGTCTGTCATTAACAAAGCCGTTATGAAGATGACCTGTTATCATAAATACGTTCTCATAGTCCTTGAGAATTGCTTCAACCTCATAGTTCTGATCACCGAAGCTGCCGTCAAGAAGCTCCGGCTCTTTATCTCCCCAGGATTCAGGAAGTCCGTGTGTTTCGGCAATAGGCCAGTGAGAAATAACGAAAATGGGAAGTCCCTTTTCCGAAGCCTTATCCATTTCACTTCTCAGCCACTGAAGCTGAGTGTCGCTGATAAATGCATCTGTGCTTGTGTCTTCACTTGCCATAACGATAAAGGTATAGCCGTTTATCTCCGTTGTAAAGTAGCACTCTGTAAGCTCTCTGCCGGTAATTTCCTTGGAATATTTAATGAAATTTTCCTTTGCGGGAGCATATTCATCGTCTTCATCGGTCCAGGTATCGTGATTACCTATAGCCATAATAATTTCCTTAGCAGGAGTATAGCCGCTGAATGCCTTACTGAAATTTTCATATTCTGCCTCTGTGCCGTTATCCGTAAGGTCACCGGCAAGAACGAGAGCATCAAGCTCATCTTCAGCATCATCCATATCCCAGAGTCCGCATCTGAGCACCTGTCTGCGAACTAAATCATTTGTCATGTGAATATCTGAAATAGCGGCAAAGTTAAGCTTTATTGCCTCTTCGTTTTTTACCTCATAGTTATCCACACCTGCATAAAAGCCAAAGATGGGGAAGGTAAAAATATTAAGAACAGTAAGAATAAAGGTAACAACTGCTCTGAAAAGAAGTCCCATAGTAACATCTCCTAAGTTAAAAATCTTATAATATAATAACATTTAAAAGAATTTCTGTAAAGAACAAAAACAGCCAAAAATCTCCTTCAGTTCATATCAACAACACACAAAACAAGATTTTTTTCACATTCATAAATAACGTAGGCTTCATTTTTTTCAAGGGAATACGCCACGTCACTGTAGCCGCCGCAGATATCTATAAAAAGGCTTTCATTGACGGTGAAATTTTCAGAAAGTCTTCTGAGAGTAAGGTTTATTCTTCTTTTTTCATCTGCACAGTTTGAAAAAAGAAAGCCCTCTTTTTCACTGCAAAAGCCTGCACAGCAAATAGGATCGGGAAGCTCCCTTATAAAACGGATATTCTTTATTTCACCTTCAGAGGTTATATCGGCAACGGCACGGCACCTTTCTGGGTTTTCGTGACGGATATTAGCCGTGACTCTTCCCATAAGATCCTCTGCAACCGAAAATTCACTGGGATCATTTAACTGAGAATTGATTTTTCCCGCGTTCCAGCTTTCTCCCTTGTCGTCTGAATAAAGAACGGCTATAACCGAGGGATGATGGCTTTTCAAGTCTTCCCTGTTATAAGAAAGCCACACGGGCACAATAATTCTTCCCGACGAAAGCACTGTTATATGGCAGGGACCTAAGGCAATACAGTTAAAAAAGAAATTGCCGAGCTTTTCTTTTATTTCAAGGGTAATTTCTCTCTCCTCCGAAAAGCTTTCACCCGAATCAGTGCTTTTTCTGTAAAATACCCTGCTGTAATTTCTGCAATAAAGGAAATGAAGCACCTCACCGTCATAAGCCATTACAGGATTATTCACAGTATCCTCTTTTCCGCCTGAAACCACTATTTTTCTTTCTTCCCACGTAACACCGCCGTCTGTGCTTTTTCTCATACCGATATCAATTACCGCCCAGTCGCTGTCGCTTCTTCGCAATTCACAGTAAGAAATTATTGTATTACCGCATAAACACAAGCCGGGTATTCTTGCTCTTTCATACCCTTCGGCATTTTCAAGAACATTTTTCTTTTTTATTTCCATTTTTTCTCCCTACAGCAAAACAAATTTTACAGTTATTCCGAACGATAAGAAAGACGGCAACGGAGCCTTTTTCCGTTACCGCCTCAGCTTAATTATTCGATGTCGTACTTTGACTCTAACTTTTCGATAAGCTCTGAAACAGCGCCGCCTGACGTTTTATCAAAGAAAATGAAAAGCTTGATAATTTTAACAAGAATCTTAACTGCAGTTACCATAAGTTTTCTCCTTTACTGTACTGAGTCCTTGATTGAAATAAGACCGTTGAATACACCGACGTAAGCTGTGCCGTTGGGGCCGATCGTGATAGGACCGTAGGAATTGTTCCAGTTCTTGCCCGTACCTGTGAATACCTTATAAACAGTTTCACCTGTTTCAAAGTCAAGAGCTGTGAAATACCAGGCTACAGCTGAATCGGGAATATCATCATTAATTTCTCTTGTGTAGATATAAACAAGACCGTTGCCTGTTGAAAGCTTGGGAACAACTGTGGGAGCTGCTTCGTCACTTTCCCATACGATATAAGCGTCTGTGCAATCCTCGTTCATATCAACTCTTATGATACCGGGGTAGCTTGTGGGGTTATTCTCAAGGAAGCCTGCACCTGAATCGGAATAGTTGTTTTCAACGATAAAGCTTCTGCCGTAAGCAATAAGTGAGTTTTCACTTACGGAATGGCCTTCTTCAAAGAGAGGAATTTCAGAAATAACCTCACCTGTAATTCTGTCATAGATAACCATATTTACTCTGCAGTCAGCATTATCCGTAATAGCGCAAAGCTTTCTTACGCTGCCGTCCGCACAGGGAACGTCAAGAAGAGTGGGAGTTGTGCCTGAGCCCTGATTGATAGCACCGGGCTTGAGAGATGTACCTCTGTCATAAGGAGTTCTCCAGGTATAGTAGGGAGTGCCTTCATCGTTGATATCAAAACGGTACATAGCTGTGTCGGAAACGATATATACACCGTCTGCTGCCATAGCAAATGTGTTCTGAATTTCTTCGTTTTCAAGAGTGATCATGTGAACTGAATCGTCAGCGGGATCAATATAACCTACTTCACCGGGACGGGTTACGAACCAGATATTGCCGTCGTGGTCAGGCACTGCGTCTGTAAGATATGAGCCTTCGGGGAAATACTCAGAGAGATCCCATTCCTTTTCGATCTTCCATTCGGGTGTGCCTGATGACTCGTCAACGTAATAAATCTGAACTACGTTGTCAGAGTTACCGATAATAGGTCTGTCGCCTTCAAGAAGGTGGCAATATGCGCCGCCTGAAGTATCACTTGAAATTTTGCTGAAATCAAAGGTCTTGAAGAATTCCATTGTTGAAGCTCTCTGAGGAAGTCTTGTTTCACAGAGAATTTCAAGGGTGTCTGCATCCATAAGAAGAAGTCTGAAGCCTACAACGTTACCGCTTATGCACATAATTCTGCCCTGAGAGTCAAACATAAGTGTTGCAACAAGTCCGCCGAAAACGTTCATTGAACGTGAATTTACAACGGGATCAATACCGAGAGGACCGCTGTAGGAATAAGATCCTGTGTTGTAGGAGTTACCGTGCATACCGTTTGTGCCTTCGGGTGCAAGATAAGGATGCTGAGGAACCTCAACCTCACCGAGAGGATTAGCCTCTGCAGGTGCTCCGTAATAATCGGGACAGTAGTCGTCTATTATAGACGTGCCTATATGTCCGCCGGGGCTGAGGAATAACATAAGAAATGCTGAGAAAAATGATAAAATTTTAATAAATGCCTGGCTCATTATTTTCCCTCCGAAAAATTATTGTAATTATATCAGAATGCCTTCGCACTCAGAATTACCTTTATTTGATATCGCCGATAAGAGTGTAGTATTCACCGACAAGGAATGAACCGATGTGCTTACCAACCGAAAGCACCTCGTCTGCAATTTCTTCACCGATAATGTGTCCCATAAATGCAAAGTTGTTGTCGGTAAGAACGTAGCCTATAGCATCGTTTGCAAGGCTTACACAATATACGTCAACACCCTCAACTGAGCCGAAAAGGCTTTCATACTGCCACTGGGTACCGTCCCAGTTTGTGCCGTTGGTGATATCTGTGCCCCAGAAGGTTTCGGGATAGAATTCACCGGGGAAGAGTGCGAAGCCGACCTTATTGCCGAGTTCGATATAACCGAGTTCAGTTGCCATTGAAGGCTCACCTAAAATGCCGTTTGTGAAAATCTTGTTGTTTACAAGATTGATTTCACAGGCAAGTGTAAGAATGCTGTTTTCAGGTGTGATGAAAATATCCTTGTGCATAACGTTAAGCACGGGAGAAAGCTCTGTTGAGTAGTCTGCCGCAAGAATAAGCTTTGCAAATGCTTCACCGAGGAAGGAAGCATCTGCGCCCTTCATTTCATACTCGTCCATACCTGTTGTATCGGGGTTGATGTTATCTCTTGAAAGCTGACCGATAGCACCTGCAACCATAATGAAGTTTGCGCCTGTAGCTTCATCAATGTAATTATCAAGATGATAAATATAGTCGGAGCTTACAAGGCCGTTACTTGCACTGAAGGATGTGGGATGACAGCTGATATCGGCAATATAAGTATCCTCACTGCCTGAATCGGGTGTGAAATAGAGAACTGCCGTTTCGGGAATATCCTCCTTGGAAATAAGTCCTCTCTTATCCTTAATGAATTCACTGCAATCAACTGCACTGTAGAAAAGCTTTCCTTCTTCCATATCTTCAATTGCACTGATTATTGCCTGTGTTGAACGGTCAATAAAGAGAGCCTTGAATTCATCAGCCTTTTCAAGTCCGGGATAGGAAGCATCTATACCAAAGGTATTATATACACCTGCAAGAGCAAGCTTTGTGAAAAAGCCTGTGCTTACGCCCTGAGTGTCAAGAGCTGAGTGTGAATGTGTAGCCATAATATTGATACTTGCTATTTCAACGTCAGACTCGGCATAATAAGCGAGAACCGCTTTTCTGATTGTTCTGATATCAGTTGAAGTTACACCGAGAGCATCAACAGCGGCAATAACGGCAAGACCTTCGCCTGAACCGTCGTCAATTGCAGCAGCTCTTATCTTCATATCGTCATAAACGCCTTCTGCATACTTATTGAGAAGATCTCTGCCGAGATTATATTCTCCGCAATCAATATCTTCGGGAACAAGGCTTATGTCGGCATAGCCTAAGGACCACTTATTGCCTTCCTTAGCTTCGGTAGCATAAGTATCTCTGCCCTCAAGGAAGCCTATTTCCTCACGGTCATAATTTGAAATATCCTCCCATGTCTTAGGATTGGGATAGATTGCACATATTGCCTTAACAAGTGTTTCAACAACCACGTTGAGTGTGTCGTAGAAGCCCTTTGCAATATAATCGCCTACTGAAACAACTGCAATATCGGCACTTGCTTCAAGAGCAGACGCACCTACAGCCGAGCCTGCAAAAAGTAATGCAAAGCAAAGAACTGTAGCAATAACCTTTTTAATACTGTTATTCATACGGTTTTCCTCCGTCCATAATATTACTATTATATATTATAGCACTTTTTTCCTTTCGTCAAGAGTTAAAGCACTATTTTGAGTGTCTTTATCTCCCACGGACGAAAACTCAGCTTACCGTCAGTTACCTTATTGAGTATATTTCCGAGAAGATCGGTTTCTGAAGCTTCTTTATACTTTGCCATAGAAAATTCCATTGAAGAAGCCTTGTCGGAATAATTACAAAATCTCACTGTAATATAATCGTCTTCAGGATAAAAAGCCGTAAGAATTATTTCCTTATCTGCATTTTCTATCTCTGCAAAGGTGAATTCTTTTACGTTACCTTCTCCCTTACCTAAAACTGCATTTACAACGGGGTAATTTATCTCCAATGCCTTTTTGTGAAGCGCTATATTGTCTGTTTCTGCTAAGAACGGAAGAAGAGTAAATTCACTTGTATATGTGCCGTCAAGCATTTTTGTTCCGCACAGATATTCATTGGCATAAATTAAAGGAATATAAAGACGGTTTCCGTGCACAGAGCTTCCCATAGCACCCTTGTTTATTACGGCAAAACCGTTTTCGCTGTCACGAAGACATACCCAATATACACCCTGAAGCTGAGTTATGCTTTCAAAGGACTCATCTTCTGATACGGGGGTATCTATGAGAATATCATCATCGGGATACCAGTATTTTTCTGTTTTACGGATATCACCGTTCCATTTTGCTATGCTGAAGGGAAGATCTCTGAACATTTCTCTGTCACGTGAAAGCTGCAGCTGTGCAGTAAAGCAGATCTTATCCTGATGGTGATGACCTGATACTGTAAGGGGCACCGGGCGCCCCTCGGTAATATCGTTTCTTCCAACCCTTTCACCGTGAAGAGTAAATGAACTGCGGCAGGATATTTCGGGAGAAAGCGGATAAATTTCCATAACAAATTCAAAGGGGATTTCACCGATATTTCCCGAATACACGGCTTTTGCACGGTATTCACTCAGGAAAACCTCCCATTTTCCCTCACTCACACGGTCAATTCCGTTGACGTTACCGCTGAAAAGCGCTCCCTCGGAATGAGAGAATACCGTTTTTTCGCTTCGCTTATCATAAAGAGCTTTTATACCCCTTGCCGTAAGCTCAAATCTGTAAAGGGGAGTTTCAAGATATCCGAGCTTTTCATTATATATGAACGCGGTTTTTTCTTCCTGCTTTTTTTCTTTAAGTGCAATACTTTTTGTTTCAAGAGGTCTGAGTCTTATATGAGATATAAGATAATTCTTTCCGTCTTCAGATATTATCTCACCTTCACAGCCTTCAGGATAAAGCTCCTCTTTTATCTCTGTTTTTATCCACGTATCAATTGGGAAGCTATGGGGATTTGACACAAACAGACTCTTGTTTTCCTTGTGAGAAAATACCTTTTCAAGCTCACAAAGAGAACTGTTTTTTACTTCCTCGGAAAAGCTCAGCGATGAAGGAATAAATCTTCTTGCAAGGTCTAAAAGTCCGCAGATAGTCACATCGTGATGCTGTGCGGCAAGGATATGTTTCCACGCCTCCTCAGTTTTTTCCTGAAGAGCTTCTCCGCCGAAAATAACACTCAGAGCATTGAGCTTTTCTGCCTGAGCCGCCTCAACCTCACCCTTACGGCAACCGCAGAAAATTTCGTTTCCGCAATATCCCCAAGGCATCTGCGAATGAAAATCATTGTCACCAAGTTCCAAAGGATGCTTTGCTTCACCGTACAAATCAGGAATATCCTCAAGCAAAACATACTGAAAATCCTCTCTCTCTTCAATATGCCTTGTAATGTCCTCAATATCCTGAGTAAGATCGTCATAACGTGAAGCAAGAAGAGGAGAATATTCGCTGAACATATCTCTGAAATCATCAAGAGAATAATTAAGATCTCTCGGCCATCGTGATAATATCCAGTTATCAACCGTTGTACAGTTATAGCCTCTTCCCTGCTTATGATAAGTTGGAACTGCAGGTATTTCAGTCTTATCCTTGCCTATCCATCTGCCCCACGGCACGTCAAATGTCTTAGTATAACCGTAGCCCATAACGTGAGAACGGAGAATTGCGGCTTTATATCCGCAAAGCTTCAGCATCTGAGGCGACTGACTGTTAAGAGCAAATTCAGATATACAGTAAACGTCAGGAGTAATTCCAAAATAATGCAGATTGGTTTTTACGGCGTAGGTCAGCTGTCTTATATTCGACTCCTCCGAGATATAAAGTGATAAGGGCTGACCGTAGGTAGTAGCACCCAGTCCCACTCTGTCAGGATAATCTCTCAGCAGCTCTCCTATCATTCTTACAACCTCAGGATCGCTTCTTGAAAACTCATCGAAGGTAAAGGACTCGTAATCAAGACCGATTCTGAGCTTTTTATACTCCTTCATCCACCTTTTTATTTCTCTGAGTCTGGGCTTTACCTCATCCTTCCACAGCACGTATCCGCCATGGTCATAGGTAAGTATGTATAAAGGCTCTTTTTTCATAAATTACACTCCCTATATGCAGTATTTCTGAACAATAAAGGCCATATCCGTCAGGGATACAGCCTTTTTTCTTTATCTGCGGGGCTGTCTTGCAGCCATAAGCTTTTCTTCCATTTCTCTGACAGAATCAAGGTCCCCATCGGAAGCCGCAAGAGAGGCTTCCTTTCTTCGCTGAAGAAGCTCAGCGTACATCTTTTCCTTCTTCTTGCCGTTAAGGTCATAGAAGAGCATAGGAATAATACCCAGTGAACCCGTAATTGTGGGAATAATAGTAAACATAGCAAAGAGATAGAACTTAACGTAGTCAGGCTGCTCCTCACCCTTTGTGTATGCACCCTGATCATAACCTACGAACTTTTTAAGAGCAGTTGTAACAACGGCACTTACTGAGGTTGAAACCTTTGAAGCAAGTCCCTTGGCAACTGAAGTCATAGCCTCTGTTCTGTAGCCGTTCTTCCATTCACAGTAGTCCATAGACTCATTGTAAAGCTCTGTACCGATAACGGATTTAAGACCGAAGAAGAGAGTCCAGATAAGCTCCCATATTGCCATAGCAAAGAACATAGGAAGCTTCTTTCTGTAAAGACCGCCCTTGAAGGTCTTGGGATTGAAGCCGATACAGCCGAAAAGGAATACGAAGATATAAAGGAAATTACCTATTTCCTTGCTGACGATATAAAGAAGACGTGAAGAAAATCTTCTTCTGAACCAGGGAACGAAGGAATAAGAAATAGGTGAAATAGGTGCGGCGGGAATACCTGCAACAAGTGTCATTGATGCAAAGTGAAGAACGTCAATATAGTAGTCGGACTGACTGCCTGAAATACCGAAGCCTGAAAGGAAATCGGAAAGAGTCATAAGAAGCACGGGCTTGTTGTTTATGATTGATTTCAGTGAGTCCGTAATCTTAGGTGTTCTGATGGACTGCATAACTCTTTCCTTTGAATTCATAAAGAACCAGAAGGACATACCTGACGAAATGATCGTGGTAGCGGCACCCATACCTACGAAGGCACCGAGATACTGAGCCTCTTTTGAAAGCTTGCCCTTGATAGCACCGTTATCAATAAGGTCAAGAAGAACGGTCATTATCTGTTCGGGAAGCTTTTCTCCAACGAAGCCCGATGCGAAGTTTGCAATCGTAATAAGCCTCGTTCGGTCAACAGGGTGCGGCGTTATGGTGGCAAGCATACCTGTTCTTGCAATACTCTGGAAGGTGCTTACAGCCTCACGGATAATTTCAAGTGCAAGATAGAAAACGAATTTACCCACTGACATAGCGGAGCTGCCCTGAAAAAGCATAGGCATACACCAATAAAGAAGGGTTGCTATACAGCCGGGAATGGCAAGACCTAAAAGATAAGGTCTGAATTTACCCCAACGGGTTCTTGTCTTTTCAACGATTGCCGCAGTAAAGATATCATTCACGATATCCCACACGCTGTTGATAGACTTTGCAAGAGTCTGATAACCAAGGTCAATTTTTACAATATTGGTTACAAATCTTGTGGTATATACGTTGATATTAAGGCTCTGTGCGGCATCCCATAAAATGAAGCCGAAGGTTTCCTTTGAGCCGACGTATCGCCTGTTTTCATACACATACCCTAACTGTTCGTCGGTATATGCAGTTGAAGAAGCCTGATTTTCAGCCAAAATTCTTCCCCCCATAAGTTATATTTATTAAATATTATCACAGCAAACAAATTTATTCAATTGTGGTTTTTTAACAAAAAAATATCCCGAATACTGACATTCGGGATAAATTGATTATTTACTCATACGGCTTTCCTTGAGTTTTCTTTCCATTTCCTCAACTGCTTCAAGGTCACCGTCAGATGCGGCAAGTGATGCTTCCTTTCTTCTTGCGAGAAGCTCAGCATACATCTGCTCCTTCTTTTTGCCGTGAAGGTCATAGAAGAGCATGGGGATAATACCGAGTGTACCTGTCATAGCAGGGATAATTGTGAACATAGCAAAGAGATAGAACTTAACGTAATCAGGCTGTTCCTCGCCCTTCGTATATGCACCCTGATCGTAGCCGACCATCTTTTTAAGTGCTGTTGTAACAACACCGCTGACTGCGCCCGAAACCTTTGCGGCAAGGCCCTTTGCAACAGATGTCATAGCCTCTGTTCTGTAGCCGTTCTTCCATTCGCAGTAGTCCATTGATTCGTTATAAAGCTCTGTTCCGATAACAGACATAAGTCCGTAGAACAGTGTCCAGATAAGCTCCCATAACGCCATAGCGAAGAACATGGGAAGCTTCTTTCTGTAAAGACCGCCCTTGAAGGTCTTGGGATTGAAGCCGATACAGCCGAAGATAAATACGAATATATGAAGGAAATGGCTGATGTTACGGCTTACAATATAAAGAAGTCTTGAAGAGAACTTTCTTCTGAACCAGGGCACGAAGGAATATGATACGGGTGAAAGAGGTGCGGCAGGAAGACCTGCAACAAGCGTCATTGATGCAAAATGAAGAACGTCAATATAGTAGTCCTGCTTACTGCCCGAAATACCGAAGTTTGCAAGGAAATCCGACATTGTGAGAAGAAGCATAGGCTTGTTATTTGCAATTGAACGCAGAGAATCCCTGATGCTCGGAGTTTTTACGGACTGCATAATTCTTTCCTTTGAATTCATAAAGAACCAGAAGGACATAGCAGAGGAAATAAGCGTTGTGGCGGCACCCATTCCGACGAATGCACCCATAAGCTGATTTTCGTGTGACATTCCGTTCTTGAATACCTTGTTATCGATAAGGTCAAGAAGAATGGTCATACCGTGTTCGGGAAGCTTTTCACCGAAAAATCCCGAAGCAAAGTTTGCTATCGTAATAAGCCTCGTTCGGTCAACAGGGTGAGGCGTTATGGTGGCAAGCATACCCGTTCTTGCAATATTCTGGAAGGTTCCTACACCTTCACGGAGAACTTCAAGCAAAAGATAGAAAATAAACTTGGGCACCGACATCGCACTTGTGCCTGAAAAAAGGATAGGCATAAACCAATAAAGAAGGGTTGCGATACAGCCGGGAACGGCAAGACCTAAAAGATAAGGCCTGAACTTACCCCAACGGGTTCTGGTTTTTTCAACAATTGCCGCAGTAAAGATATCGTTTACAATATCCCATACACTGTTGATCGATTTGACGATAGTCTGATAACCAAGGTCAATTTTTACAATATTCGTAATAAATCTGGTGGAATACGTGTTGATATTAAGACTCTGTGCGGCATCCCAGAAAACAAAACCTACGGTTTCCTTTGAACCTACGTAACGTCTGTTTTCATAGACGTAACCTAACTGTTCATCGGAATATGCAGCTTCAACGGCAGTGTTTTCAGCCATAATATCATCTCCTCATAACCTTTTCTATAATTCTAACATATCGTAAAAACTAATTCAATTGGTCTGTTTCTACAAAAAAATATCCCGGATGTTGACATCCGGGAATGAAATTATTTTGATGCCTTGATGGATTTGAGCTTTTCTTCCATCTCTCTGACAGCGTCGAGGTTATCCTCTGATGCGGCAGCACAGGCTTCCTTACGGCGCTGAAGAAGCTCAGCATACATTCTTTCCTTCTTCTTACCGTGAAGGTCATAGAAGAGCATGGGAATGATACCCAGTGAACCTGTGATTGAGGGAATGATAGTAAACATAGCGAAAAGATAGAACTTAACGTAATCGGGCTGCTCCTGACCTGCCGTGTAAGCATTCTGGTCGTAGCCTACGAACTTTTTAAGAGCAGTTGTAACAACACCGCTTACAGCCTGAGCAACCTTTGCAGCAAGGCCCTTTGCAACAGAAGTCATAGCCTCTGTTCTGTAGCCGTTCTTCCATTCACAGTAGTCCATAGATTCGTTGTAAAGCTCTGTACCGATAACGGATTTAAGTCCGTAGAAGAGAGTCCAGATAACTTCCCAGGTTGCCATAGCAACAAGCATTGCCCACTTATTTCTGTAAAGACCGCCCTTGAAGGTCTTGGGATTGAAGCCGATACAGCCGAAGAGGAATACGAATACGTAAAGGAATGAACCGATCTGATTACTTACAAGATAAAGCACACGGCTTGAAAATCTTCTTCTGAACCAGGGAACGAAGGAGAAGGATACAGGTGAAAGAGGTGCTGCGGGAATACCTGCAACCATTGTCATTGATGCAAAGTGAAGAACGTCTATATAATAGTCGGACTTACTGCCTGAGATACCGAAGCCTGCAAGGAAGTCGGAAAGTGTCATAAGAAGCACGGGCTTGTTGTTTATAATCGATTTTACGGAGTCCTTGATGCTGGGTGTCTGAACGGACTGCATAATTCTTTCCTTTGAATTCATAAAGAACCAGAAGGACATACCTGAAGAAACAAGTGTCGTGAAAGCACCCATACCTACGAATGCCATAAGGTACTGAGCCTCTCTGCCGCCCTTTCCTGCCTTGAAAACATTATTGTCTATAAGGTCAAGAATAACCGTCATTATCTGTTCGGGAAGCTTTTCACCGAAGGTACCTGATGCGAAGTTGGCAATAGTGATAAGTCGGGTTCGGTCAACAGGGTGGGGCGTTATGGTGGCAAGCATACCCGTTCTTGCAATACCCTGGAAGGTTCCTACGCCTTCACGGAGAATTTCAAGTAAAAGATAGAAAATGAACTTTACCAACGACATTGAGCTTGTGCCTGGGAAAAGAACAGGCATAAACCAATATAACAGAGTTGCAATACAGCCGGGAACAGCAAGACCTAAAAGATAAGGTCTGAACTTACCCCAACGGGTTCTTGTCTTTTCAACAATAGCCGCCATAAAAATATCATTTACGATATCCCATACACTGTTGATTGACTTCTGAATGGTCTGATAACCAAGGTCGATCTTAACAATGTTTGTTATGAATCTTGTGGTGTATGTATTGATGTTAAGGCTCTGCGCCGCATCCCAGAGAACGAAGCCTACAGTTTCCTTTGTGCCGACGTAACGTCTGTTTTCATAGACATAGCCTAACTGTTCATCAGTAAACTGCTGAGCAGTATTATTTGCTTCCGCCACACTGATCCCTCCTATTTAAGAATAATTCAATTTATCATACCATAAGCCACAGTTCATTTCAAGAAACATATTTTTAAAAGCAGATTTTAGTGAAAAACCGACAAATTGCAACTTCTTTTTTTGTGCAATAAAAACAAATAAAAAACTCTTGACAAAAAGGCTTTACTCTGTTATAATGCACAGGTAAATAAAGCAGACCGTATCCCGTTCTCACCCTGCGAATTCCGTTTTTCAGGGTAAATAGTTCAGAATTTTCAGGACGTAAGTGTCTTTTTCTGTAATTATGTGCGGGCAATCGGTTGTCCGCATTTATTTTTGTATTTTATTTTGGAGGTGCTTATTTATAGCTACTAAGGAACTTCAAATCAATGAGGAAATCAGGGACAAAGAGGTAAGAGTTATCACTGACGACGGTGAACAGCTCGGCATTATGTCCGCATCAGATGCTCTCAAGGCTGCTAATTACAGAAGTCTTGACCTTGTAAAAATTGCTCCTCAGGCAGTACCCCCCGTATGTAAGATAATGGACTACGGTAAGTACAGATTTGACCAGCAGAAGAGAGAGAAAGAGGCTAAGAAGAATCAGAAGGTTGTTGAAATCAAGGAAATTCAGCTTACCCTCAACATTGACACTCACGATATCGAGACCAAGGTAAACCACGCAAAGCGTTTCCTCAAGGCAGGAAACAAGGTTAAGGTTTCCATTCGCTTCAGAGGAAGAGAAATGGTTCATCCCGAAAGAGGTCTTGAAATAATGGAGTCTTTCGCAGAAGCTTGCTCAGAATTCGGCAATGTGGAAAAAGCCGCAAAGCTCGAAAACCGTACAATGCTTATGTTCCTTGCTGCTAAATCAGCAAAATAATCAAACTTCCATAAAAAATTATCAGGAGGAAAAAACAATGCCTAAAATCAAAACAAACTCCGGCGCAAAGAAGCGTTTTAAGCTTTCAAAGAACGGCAAGCCCATCCGTGGTCATGCTTACAAATCCCACATCCTTAACAAGAAATCAACAAAGAGAAAGAGAAATCTTCGCAAGACTGCTGTTGCTGACAAGACCAATGTTAAGCAGATCAAGCGTCTTATTCCTTACAAATAAGAAGAAGATTTAACGGAGGTAACTAAGAATGGCACGTATTAAAGGCGCATTAATGACTCGTAAGAGAAGAAATAAGGTTCTTAAACTCGCTAAGGGCTACTATGGCACAAAGAGCAAGCTCTTCAAGACTGCTAAGCAGGCAGTTATGAAGTCCGGCAACTATGCTTACATCGGAAGAAAGCAGAAGAAGCGTGACTTCAGAAGACTTTGGATCACAAGAATTTCCGCAGGCTGCAAGGCAAACGGTATGAACTATTCATCATTCATGAACGGTCTCAAGAAGGCTGGCATCTCTCTCAACAGAAAGATGCTCTCCGAAATTGCTATCGCAGATCCCGCAGCATTCACAGCTCTTACAGAACAGGCTAAGGCTGCTCTCAAATAAGAAAAAAATTCGGGAAGAACTCCGGTTCTTCCCGATATTTTTTTATATTGCGCTTTACTTCACAATATTTCTTTACTTTAACTACCGTTTTTCTGTTAATAAACGCAAATTATAACCACTCATATTTGTTACATTAAGGCACAAAAACGCACTTAATATATCAGATCTGATATGTTATTTTTGAAAATATGTAATTTTATCAACAAAAAATGGTATTGCTTTTGTTCCATTTCTGGAATATAATATTTTCATAATATTATTGAGGTGGTAATATGTTAGCGTATATGACCGCAAATGAAGCCGCAGAAAAATGGAATATCTCACACAGAAGGGTTCTAACACTATGCAAAGAAAACAGAATATCAGATGTTGCAATGCTTGGCAATATGTGGATAATACCTATTGATGCAAAAAAACCTATTGATGCAAGAAGTACACGGTATAACCAAAGCGAAGATAAAACAGTTAAGCCTTTTTTGAAATGGGCAGGCGGCAAAGGTCAGCTTATTAAAGAAATAGAACGATACTATCCCTTTGATAGTGGTAAAATTACAAAATATGCTGAACCATTCGTTGGCGGTGGTGCAGTATTGTTTGATATTTTAAGTAAATATGATTTAGAGCAGATTTACATTAGTGATATAAATGCTGAACTTATAAACACATATCGTATTATTCGTGATGATATTGATGATTTGATTAAAATGCTTTATGGCATGAAAAACGAATTTATACCATTAGATATTGATGCTCGAAAAGAATACTATACGAAAAAAAGAGAGCGTTTCAATGATTTGAAAGTGAACGGAAACGAGAACATCAACACTGAAAAAGCTGCATTGATGATATTCTTGAATAAGACATGTTTTAATGGTCTGTTCAGAGTTAACAAAAAAGGTTTATTTAATGTTCCTATGGGTTCATATAAGAATCCTATGATATGTGATGAAGTAAATCTTCGGGCTGTATCAGAAAAATTACAGAAGGTCACTATCGTATGCGGTGATTACAGGGAATCCGCTGATTTCATTGATGAAAATACATTCGTTTATTTTGACCCTCCATACAGACCAATTACTGATACAGCAAGCTTTACAGCTTACACTGAAAACTTATTCAATGATGAAGAACAAATTGAACTTGCCCGATTTGTTGATGAAATGCATAAAAAAGGTGCCAAAGTTGTAATCAGTAATTCAGATCCTAAAAACTCAAATACAGAAGATGATTTCTTTGATAATATCTATTCGGCTCATAATATCAAAAGAGTTGAAGCAACAAGAATGATTAACTGTAATAGTGAAGCAAGAGGTAAGATAAAAGAACTGATTATCAGTAATTTTTAAGGGGAAAATATATGAACAGAGATTTTAATACTTGGTTATCAGGATTTCGTGATAGCATTTCTGACTATGGCTATTACATAGATTTTGAAAAAGTCCACAGAAATGTTGATAGTGTAAAGATTGAATTAAATATTTTGAACTCTCTTATTGGCTCAAAAAGTATTGAAGAGGATTTTGAAAACTTATTGAGAAAGTATCCCGAAGTTTTGAAATGTATCCCTTTACTTTTGGCGGTAAGAGCAAATGAAATTTATTGTCAGGATAATAATGGTGGACATTTGTATCAGTTTGATTTCGGTAAATATCCTCCAAATAGTCACACTCACTATGATAGTTACAAATATTTCATGCGAGAAACCGGTCTGTTTGATTTGTTGGAAAATCATATCGTAAACAACTTAGTTGATTATGCTACCGGTGTTGAAACAGGTCTTGATTCTAACGGTCGTAAAAATCGTGGAGGACACCTTATGGAAGATTTAGTTGAAAGCTTTATTCAGAAAGCAGGATTTATTAAAGATGTCAACTATTTCAAAGAAATGTACATTCATCAAATAACTGACAAGTGGGATATAGATTTATCTGCCATTTCAAATAAAGGTAAAATGGAAAAGCGTTTTGATTTTGTAATCAAAACCAGCGATATGATTTATGGTATTGAAACCAATTTCTATGGCAGTGGCGGAAGCAAATTAAATGAAACAGCTCGTAGTTATAAAACTCTTGCTTGGGAAACCGAAGAAATAGACGGATTTACATTCGTTTTGTTTACTGACGGAAAAGGTTGGATAAGCGCAAGAAACAACCTTGAAGAAACCTTCGATGTTATGCAGCACATCTACAATATTAAGGATTTGGAAGATGGTATAATTACTCAGGCGTTAATTTAGGAGACATATATATTATGGCAAACTGCGATTTTTGTGGAAATCCACTATCTGATGCACAATATTTATTGGTAAACGATGTTGTATATAAATCGTGTCCCGGGTGTTCGATATATAGTAAACAACACATTCATTATTTTTGCCCTGATGCTTTTGGAACCACTGCAAAACGTATAACATCTAACAACCCAATGGGATTACAAAGCCATTGTGCCAAGTGTCGCTCAAACAAGAAGGGACCTCACGAGAATGCATTTCCTTGCTCTAAGGTAAAAGAATGCGAAGGATATATAATAAGTGAAATTCGTTTTTTGCCGATGAGCCAATCTGTATTTTTTACATACGAAGAAGCCAAACACTTTATTATTGATACAATGCCTAAAAGAGGCGGGACATATTACTACATGAAATCAAAGATGGATTGTCCTACTAATGCATTTGTTTTGTTTCAATATAGTGGTGAACTTATAGGATATGCTATTCACACAAATACCGTAGAATTCGATGAACCTTTAATGCTTTCTGATGGTAATGAATATAACGGTTACTATCAGTTTGCTCCGGGTAGTATTACTTTTTTAAATAAACCCATAACAAAAGACGAGTTTGCAAGCATTGACCCAACTTTCAAGACCTTCAATCGAAGTCATCAAAAGAAGGTTGTTGGATTACTGCCCGCAATATTTGAGATTATCAATGGTAAACAAGGATTCATTAAGTCATCATCTTTCTTGACTTGTTTACCTGAAGAAATTAATGAACAAGAAAACGATGTTCTTGTTGAGGGTGCAAAGAAACAAATTACGGTTAATGCTTATGAAAGAAATCCTCAAGCAAGAATTGCATGCATTAACCATTATCGTAAGAAAAATAATGGTAGATTAAAATGCGAAATATGTGGGTTTGATTTTGGCAAAGTATATGGTGATGAGTTTGTAGAAAAAATACACATTCATCATTTGGTTGAAATTTCATCTATAGGTTCTGAATATGAAATAGATGCAATAAATGATTTGCTTCCTGTTTGTCCTAATTGTCACATGATAGCACATAGTAGAAAACCGGCTTATTCTCCTGAAGAAATCAAATCTATGATAAATAACAATAAATGAAAGAGGTAGTATTTATGGCTATAGATAAAAATGATAATAATAAAAGGCCCATTATTCAGTCTAGTGGATATAACGGAAGTGAACCAACTCGAGTTTGTCCTCATTGTGGTGAAGAAAAACCTTTAAGTGCTTTTGGGTTTAGAAATATGGGTGATGATACAATTAGAAATCAGTCTTGGTGTAAGGATTGTAGGTAACATTATGGCTAAAAAAATAACCAAATGGGAACCTGAGATTTCCCATAGTTAAAGATACCACCCTAAAACCCACGCTTACATTACTTCCATAACATCAAATTTTGGAGGTAAAATCCTATGAAACGCCTTATATCCTGCGAATATAACTTCGATAACTGCTGTGTGGAATTGAAATTTACCGATGACAGCATGATTGCGATTGATACGATTGCCGTGGAGAACGAATTTGCCGACAATATGTATCAGCGATCAGAACTTGATTATCTGATTTACAATGCACCGCTTGAATATGCCGACCTTATATTGAATAGCAACCCCGAATCGTATCTAAAAGCAGTTACCGAGTATAAACCTTTAGATTAAATAGCAATATCGGCTGTATCTGCCCTCGAAAAGGTGGATACAGCCGATATATTTGGTTGAATAAACCGCTTGTTCCACCAGGGAAGCGATAGCAAGCCATCGGTTGAACTGGCGATCTTGATTTAGATGTGAGATTGAGAGATGGATTAATTATCTCAATCCAGATTATCTTATGTAGCAACAATAGATTTTCAAAACAATATTTCTTTAATTGTGTTTAATCTTTTCATCTGCCTTTGACATTTTACTTAAACTGTTTCTATACAAATTAAAATACAGTTCTTCAAACTCAGTTATTTTTATAATTCGTTCGGCAATTGTTCCTGTTATATTTGAAGTTTCGGATTCTTCTTCAATATTGTACACTTGAAAATCAGATTTTGCATTGATAAGGTTTTTAGCAATACTATCAAGTTCTTCTGTAAAATCTGTAATACTTTTTTGCTCAACCTCTGATAACAAATAACCGTGTCTTTGAAAATGATTATGCAGTATTTTTATATTCCGTTCTGCAACCTCATATGAACTTGCTAAGCCATTTTCCTCGAATCCATCTTGCAAAGGTAAATTCATTATAATATAACCTACACGCTGGTCTTCTGGCAACAGATCAAGCAGTTGACTATATGCTTCTTTCAGTGCCTTAAATCTTTCTTGAGTTATCGTAAAATGTTGTTTGCTCTTTTCAATGTCCAATAATTTTCTGTTATTTTTGATAGCAATTATTAATGAGAATATACCCGTTACAAGTGATGCAACGACACCTGCTGAAAGAATTTCTATTATGATTTTATCGCTCATCTTAATATTCCTTTCTATAGCACATATTTATGATTGGCTATTTTTTCAAGATCTTTATAATTTCAGCAATCTTCGGATCGTAATCTTCACTAGATTGAGTTCGAAAAGTTGTGTTGCCATTATCTATATTCCAAGAACTAAATGCCTTAATAACTTCTTCACGTGATGCTTCAGTTCCGTATGCATCTAAAAAGAATTTCCCAAAGGATATTGCATGAATCCTGTCAGAACATCGGATAGATTCAACCATGAAGGATTTTGCTAGTGTAAACATCAATTTTGATAGTGAGATTAATATAACTACCATAAATAAACTACTCACACCATATACCAAAAGAGTTGTCATATTATCATACTGATTTTTGTTCATCATAAACAGTACTGTAACAACAATAGTTGCTATGAGCGAAACGATTGACACCAAATATAGCCAGAACGCAAACCGTTTGTTTTTCTTTTCGTTGTCTTTTAAAAACTCAAAGACACCATCAATATATTTTGATAGTCCTGTTTTTACTTTTTGCTCGGATATTTTACGTTCTTTTTCGTTTTGTTGTATTTTTTCATGATGTACTGCAAGTATTAACCTTATCTTTTCAATGGCGTTTTTTACAGCAGATTTATCCAGCTTGTGTTTAATTCCATTAAATTCATTTTCTTTTGTTTCTTCATCCTCATAGGGAATAATAATATAGTTAAACCCATTTAAATCTATGGGTAAAGGAGTGTCTTTTCCAATTACAACAGGAATAATTAACGGCATTCGCCCTTTATCTAAAAACGATAGCATAGATACAGTTTCGTTAGCGACAAAACTGCTATTGATTGAATTCTTAGATATTACAACAATTACTGCATCAGCTCGTGCGATTCCTTTTCCAATATCCTTGTATATGTTATTACCAATGGGTATTTTATTGTCAATAAAAACATCATAGCCATCACTTCCTAGTGCGGTTGATAGCATATGTGCAAAATCATTATCTCTATGTGAATATGATATAAAAACATTCATAAATGTCCCTCGCTTTCGAATGGTTTAATATTTGATCTTATTAAGTTCCTGAACTAAATCGTTATAATCTCTTAATGCCATTCGATGCTTTGCTTTTTCCGTGAATTCCTTTGCATCTTTGGAAAAATACGATGTAGTTATAAGCATACCTGCCGTTGCCTTCTCAGCTTCAACGGTGCCATATAATTCTCTTACTAACTTAACACTTATAGGATTATTAGCGCTGTATTTTTTACATTCAACATATATACAAAATTGCCCAACAAGAGAATTTTCAAGAATAATTATATCCTTACCACCGTCTCGTGTCTGTTTGGTGAGGTTAACCTTATAACCCTGTTTTTCCAACAATTCGCAAACCATTTGTTCAAATTCCCTTGACGAAAAAGAGTACATAATTTGAGGATTCTGCTGCGCTTGTTTTAAAAGGGTATCATTAACAATTGTTATACCAGTCGTAATTCCTTTTGATGGAACAATCAATTCTTTTTTAGGTATAATTATTCCAGAGCTAAAATCCAGACCATTTCCATGCTGATATAGTAAGTTTTGGTATTTTGAATAAAACTCACCCATATTTGAGTCGTTTATACTCATTAATACCCTTGAAAAAATATCTCGAGGAGTAAGATTGGTCGTTTCAAGACTATTGATCAATAGTGGCAACAAATCAATACTTATATCCATTTTTTCGATTAGAAGCTTAATTTGATTTTGTGTCAACGGCTTAAACACAACCATGTGTGTAAAATAATTGCCATTTGAAATGTTAGATCTAGACGTACAAATTAATCGCTTTTGATTTTGGATATTGGTTTGTTGTAATATCTGATACGGATCCTGAATCTCATCAAGCCCATCAATACATAAGGTACTTTCATTTTGATCTCTATATACAAAAAGTTTACTATGCTGGACTGCAAACAATATTTCATACGATGAAAGAATTTCATAAGAAGTTTTTTGTGATGTATAATGAGACAACATACGTAAAAGTGTTGTCTTTCCGCAGCCGGCTGGACCTACAATTAATATTCTATAGGAATCATACGATCTCATTATTTGAAGTATCTGTTTTAGCTCTTCTCTATAAATAAATCTTTCATTTAAATACTTTTCATATTGTTCTAGACTATTAATCACTTCTGTGTTCCACATATTAAATATCTCCAAACAATTAATTTGCGCTCTCTCATTATAAATATATATATTATTTAAGAACACATTAGCATGTTTTTTGTCGAGCTTGATTACGAATCAGATTTTCCACGCTCTACGACACAGGTATAGATATTTTCCATGATAAAATATTGTTTACCGTTCTCATCGATGATCGTTTGCCCTCTGAAATTCTGCCATTTGTTCTTTAGTAATTTTGTTCATCACGTTATAATACATAACCTATCTTGTTTACACCGATTACACCGCGGCGTAACACCGTAATGTCAATGGTTTCATAAGAGGCTCTGCTAATGTTCGTTGTCGGCTGAACGCGAGTTACAGATGATGTTTTTACTTTTGCTCGCCCAACGCTGACAGTGTCAACACCCATTTCCTTGAGAACTTCATCGGGAAGTTCGTAATTCTGTTCCACAAGACCGAAACAAGTAAATCCAGTATCAACACAAAAAGAAATAAGTTTATTCTTCCCGATGTTATAAACAACCGCTAATGAGCATCCCAAAAGGCTGCCGATTGCATAACCGATACCAGGCAATTCGGGGAAAAACGCCTGAGCAATCAAGCCTCCGATTTTCATAGATACGAGGTATCCCGAAGAAACAACCAGCGTATCTACAAATTGCATACCCATCTGTTTAGCGGTCATTTTACCCGCCGCTACCATAATGCTGTTCTTTATTGTTCCGAGGACAATAGTAACAACAACACCAACAATAGTCGGGTTAGCATTTTTTAGAGCCTCACCAAACAGCCCCTCCTGCAACGCCATTTGTACACCATAGGCAATGGAGCCACGCAGAAAAGCCTCACCGCTTGCGGTAACAACTTTGCCTCCGGATTTTTTTAGTTGGTTTATATCAATCTCACCATGTTTGATAAGATAATCAACAGCCTTGTATAACTCCGGCACTAATTGGGTTATTGCAGTAATGGTTGCAGCAGTTAAACCGGCTTTTAGTGCTTGATCTAAATATGCAACACGCACTTCCGCAAAATGTGCTTCTTTAGAAATGCCATGTTTTTCAGGGTCAAAACCACCATCTTTAGCTTCACGCGCTATTGCTTTAGATTCTTTAACAGACAATTCACGAGATTCGATACCTTCTCCATCTGAAACTTTTCCAACTAAATGTTCGCGTGTTTCTGCGTGAGAGGCAGAAACATCTTGACGAGTAAGACTATCCCTCGCGGCACGTCTTGTTGCCCACGCTTTTGCTTCATCGACCTGTTCTGCTGCAATAAGTCTCTCTTGCTCGTGATACTTAGGGAGTCGTGTATCCCTATCCAAGACCGCTTGATACGCTTCTGCGTCTTGGGCGGTATTGGCGTATTTCAAACTATATTGCTTACCGAAATTGGTGTCAATATCAACACTGCCATATCCATTGTCTTGGAGGGTAAATGCTCTATGTTCAGAACCTTGCCGAATAGCATCCAAATTAAAGGTTCCTGCATGATATTCTTCTGCTACAAATCCCTTAAACTGCTCAACCCCTAAGTTAAGGTGTGGGTGCTCGTTGATACTTTTGGCTAACTCATCAATAGCAGCATTGATTTCATCTATACGCATATTTTCAAATGCTATCTGCTGATTCTGTGTAGCAGCTACAGTAAAATCTGTAAAAGCGCATTGTCCAGCAAGATCAGCACCCATAAGTTTCGCCATGAAATCCCAACCGTACCTTACATCTTGTAATTCAGCCATATGCGCCACCTTTAGGCATTCATAAACGTCTCAAGTCCTTCGTTGTAAAGTTTAATAACTCCAAAGAATAACATTTGACGTTCCATAGCCTTTTTATTTTTGAAATTTTCCTCTGAAAAAACAAACGCCTTTGCACTCAAATCTGCAAATACATCTCCGACAGCATTGCCCACTTTCTTGAAAATGTTCTTACCTTTATCGAGGATACCACCGCTTTCAGTTTCTTCGCGTTGAACATCTTCTTCGACTATAGCTTCTTCGACCACAGATTCTTTGACAGGAACGAGTTTGGGTTTGATTGAGTCCTTTACAAATTGCGGTGCAGGAAGAGATTCCAATTCAGCGTGAAAAGCTTGGTAGTTTTCAATAGATTTAATCTCGTTCGGTTTGGCATAAATAACGGCTTGATTGCCAGCCCAACCATAGCGAACACCGTGACATTCGAATTGTACATCTATAACAGGGATGAGTGAATCTACGCCTTTTATATCACCCAAGAACAGTACTTTTGAAGTGATATTTCCCGCTTTTTTATTTGCTAACCAAATTTTTTCTGTCCAAGCAACAACATTGATACTGTTGTCTCTGGTTCCGTTTACAGAGCCGTCAATGTCATCTTTGGTTTCAATCATTTTCTTCATTTGATTAGCAAGCATTTCATCTTTATAAACGATGATTAGCGTTTTAGGTTCATAAAACATGTTTGTTTTCCTCCGAATTTTTGAGATTGCAGTTGTCGGAGCAGTTACGCACACATTGGTGAATGCTCCTACAACCGTTTTAATTGTCCGTCGCATGGACGACCTTGGACGTGTTGTAACCAAGGGATAAGTGCGCCCATTCGCACCCGCGAGGGGTAAGGCGCGTGATTATTTCGAGTTAGAGTCGCTGATCGCAACGCTAAATTGGAATTCTGTTTATAAGACTTCTTGCCCTTTCGCAATAAAATAAACTTCTTGTATTACCGCAATGGTTGCAAGTATACATATTGTCGCAACGCTATAAGTGGTTGGGGCAAAAGTCAGCGACAACGGCAAAAGGAACAAAGTAAATCCCGTTATTTTATTTAGCACGCTATGTATGGATATTAGCTTTTTCTTGCGAATAAAGACGAGCGTAATATTAAATATCTTAGTAAGCGCAATAAGTGCAATCCACCCCCATAGCCATAAGGGTAAGTGCATTACGGGTAGTATTTTTATAGAGCATACGAACATAAATACAAAGTCGGAGACCGTATCAAGTCTTGCTCCAAATTTACTGATCGATCCCGTCTTTCTCGCTATCGCTCCGTCAATCATATCGGTAAGCCCGCAAAAAAGATAGAGTATGTAAAACCATGCCGAGGATAGAGGAATGAACAGAAGAGGCAAACTAAATGCAACTCTACTCCCTGTAATGATGTTTGCAATATATTTCTTCATAAATTGGAATTTAACGAACTGTTCTACATATTAGAAATTACACCTGCAACGCTATTTCTAATGCAATATACAATTTCCCTAAGTTATGGTTTGCTCCATGAAGTCCCTCAACTTCATATCCACTTGCCTCTAAAACATCTCCAGCTTCAAGAAAATCGTATAATTCAAAATTATAAAAATCACATACTGACTGTACTCCAGCTACTTCCATTTCGACTGCAACACAACCTTCTGCTTTTCGTTTAGCTACAAGCCCTATAGTTTCCCTAAGCATAGTGTCAGTAGTCCAAACTCTTCCCGATACATAAGGAATCCCCATTTTATCAAAAATAGCTGTAAGTTTATAACTGTTCTTTACCTCTATATAATCAGCAGGTTTTGCAAAGTAATAAGAGCAACCTTCTCCGCGATAACATTCCGTAGGAATAATAAACCTTCCATCTGTTTTTTCTCTATCCAAACTTCCACAAGAGCCAAACATAATAAATTTTGTAGCTCCTGTAAGCCAGTTTGCTTCACAACACATGGACGATGCTAAAGCAGAGCCTATTGCGGTCAAATAAAAAGCAATATCAGTGCCTTTATAATTCATCTTGTAGATTGGGGTGTTACCATTGCAAGCGGAAATATATGCAATTTCCTCACATTCATATGTACAGAGCAGATGAGTAAGTATTTCTTTCGAGAAAATAATCAAGCATATGTCAACAATGTGCTTCTGTTCTCCGTAAAAATCTTTCAAACCGATTATTGGTTCTGTTTCAATATCGTAACAATCTATAATCATAACATCTTTCCTCCAAATTCTTATTTATCGGTCTTTAGATTCGTGTGCTTACACTTTGTCAGCGGGCTTCTTAATATACTTGCCACTTTTGATTCTTGCATCAGTAGGCTTTGGCGCGTCCTCTGGAATTGCCCAAGAATGACCGATACGCACCGCGCCCTCTATGCGCTCTTCGTTGCACAAGGTCTGTATGCGCCGTTGGGAGATACCCCACTTTTCTGCAGTCTGTGTAACGGATAAATATTTCATCGTATAACCTCCCGACCTTCACGGTTTCCGTCAGCTTACAATAATTCACTATATATTATACTCGTAAATACGAATAAAATCAAGAGGTATTGCAAACGTTCAGAAAATATTTCCAACTTGAATAGTCGGCAGCTTCGCCCGCCGCCTACAACCGAATACCGCAGAAGTCCTGCGCTCTCGTTTTTCAAAGAATCGAGGGCGCATTTTTTATGCCCGAAAATATTCCTCCGATGTTTGGCATTTGCGATCTTTGCGCTGTGGAAGAAAACAAAAGAAAAAAATTTTTAAAAAATCAGCCAAAACGCACCTTGCCAAGACCTGCAATAAGTGAACGGAGAAAAATTTTTGAAAACGATTGAATTTTACCCCTCTGAAATTCTGAATCTGTGAAAAGTGTTTTTCAGACCGTTGATATTTTCCTTGCAAATGTCCTAACAGGTAGAGGGAGAAATTTTCTAAAAGAATTTTTCCAAATACCGTTGATTTTTGCCCTCTGAAATTCCGAATAAGTGAAAGCACTTGACACCGAGTAAATGCAGTTCATCGAAATTTAATATTTTCGAACCCTGTATTTTGCCGAAAAAGTGTCCGTTGTAGTGTGAACGGGTATCAAGTTTTTTTCAAAGCTTGTCCGTTGTCAAGTAGAGGGGTATTGCAAAAATCCTCGTTCAGAGGATAGCGGAAGTTGTTAGAGCAAGATTCTACCACGGTGCCAAATTTCGCCTACTGCTCATTTTCGCCCTTGTGGTGATCTTGTTGGGGCGTGCCTTCCCCAAACCCTGCTGATCGGCTAACGCCGCAAATTTTCCTCTCGCCCCGTTTGGCAATTCTGCCATCTTCGGTGTTGTAGTAAGCAAGAGAAAATTTGAAAAAATTTTTGCGACCTACCTTGCAAAACCGCTTTCCACGATGGGTTAGGTGGAGAGCAGTACAACAACTCTCATACGCTATCTCGTAAAAATCCGTCCACGGAAAATTGTTGTTTTGCAAAAGCTGCAAAAAATGGGGTGCAAAAACGGCTGAAAAAAGATGTTAAGTAGATGAACTTTTCAAATGCCTCGGACAAACGCCGAAAAAATGTCCGTTGTAAAGTGAAAGAATTTTTCAAAACACCTTGTAAAACAGCCTCAAAAAATATGGTAAGTGAAAGGAGTTATGCCTATGCCCAAAACGTACAACACACCCAAGCGAACTTTCGTAGTCAAGACCCGCTTGACCGAGGAAGAACACAGCTTCTTTATGGAGCGAATGAAAAATTACGAAATGAGCCAATCCGAATTTATACGGCAAGCCATTGACGGCGCGGTTGTCAAACCGATTATCCGAGTCAATCCTGTCAACGATGAAGTTCTTGCCACTCTCGGTAAGCTCGTTGCCGAATATGGGAAGATCGGCAGCAACATCAATCAGATAGCGCGGACGCTGAACGAATGGCAACACCCATACCCACAGCTTGCCGCCGAGATTCAAGCTGCCGCTTCAGATCTCGCCGCGCTGAAATATGAAGTCTTGCAAAAGGTAGGTGAACTGAATGGCTACGTTCAAACATATCAGCTCTAAAAATGCTGATTACGGCGCAGCCGAAAAATATCTGACCTTTGCCCATGACGAGTTTTCCATGAAGCCCACGCTTGACGAAAACGGCAGACTTGTCCCACGCGAGAATTTCAGAATTGCCACGATAGGCTGTGGCGAGGAAGATTTCGCTATTGCCTGTATGCGGGCAAATCTCCGCTACGAAAAAAACCAAAAACGCGAAGATGTAAAAAGCCACCACTACATTATTTCCTTTGACCCACGGGACGGCACAGACAACGGACTCTCCGTTGACCGCGCACAGCAGTTAGGCGAGAAATTTTGCAAAACACATTTTCGCGGACACCAAGCCCTTGTCTGCACCCACCCCGATGGGCATAACCACAGCGGTAATATCCACGTTCATATTGTGATAAACAGTTTGCGAATAGAGGAAGTCCCCCTGCTCCCGTACATGGACAGACCCGCCGATACGCGGCAGGGTTGTAAGCACCGGTGTACGGACGCGGCTATGGAATATTTCAAATCCGAAGTGATGGAAATGTGCCACCGTGAAAACCTCTATCAGATTGATCTGCTCCACGGTAGCGCAAACCGTGTTACCGAGCGTGAGTATTGGGCGCAGAAAAAGGGACAAGCCGCACTTGACGAGCGAAACGAAAAAATCACCGCCGATGAGCTGACCCCGCGCACTACAAAATTTGAAACCGACAAGGAGAAACTACGGCAACAGCTACGGGCGGCACTTGATACCTCAACCACCTTTGAGCAATTTTCCGCTTTGCTTTTGCGGCAAGGGATAACCGTTAAAGAGAGCCGAGGGCGTTTGTCCTACCTCACACCCGACCGCACCAAGCCCATCACGGCAAGAAAGCTTGGTGATGATTTTGACCGCGCCGCCGTTCTCGCTCGTATGGAGCAGAACGCACACAGGGGTGTCGAGGAACGCGCCGCAGCACTCAAAGCCGACAAAAATGCTCCCAAGCGTAGCGTGATGGAACGGCTTCACGAAAAGCAGACCGCAGTTAAAAATGACGGCATACAGCGCACCGTGGATATTGCAGCCAAACGCACCGAGGGTAAAGGCGTTGGTTATGAAAAATGGGCGAAAGTCCACAACCTCAAACAAATGGCAAAAGCCTATGCCATCTATGAGCAATATGGTTTTGCTTCACAAGAGGAATTGGATTCAGCAGTTGCTACCGCCCAAGCCAATATGCAGAAAAGCTATGCCGCGCTGAAAGCCTTTGACCCGAAAATCGCGGAGCAGAAAACGCTCCAGGATTGGATTCTCAAATATGTCAAAACGAAAGAAGTGTGCAAGGGTATCAATAGCATCAAAAAGGAAAAAGACCGCGCCGCATACAGGCAGAAACACGAAGCGGATTTTATCATCTATGAATCCGCCCGCCGTTATTTCGATTCACAGGGTATTAAGAAACTACCTACGAATGCCGCTATTCGCGCCGAAATTCAAAGGCTAATTGCAGAAAAAAACGCCGCATATAACGCCTACTGCGCCGATAAAGAACGCTTCAAAGAATTACAGACCATTCAGCATAATTTGGCAGAGCTTCACGGCGAGCCTACCTCCGAGAAAACAAAAAAGAAAGAACAGGAGCTTTAACGTCATTCAAGCAAGATGCGAAAAACATCACTTTGATGTTTTTCATCTATCATCGTTGTAACGCTTTATACACCGAAAAACGCATATGCCCATAGCAATACTCCCCACACAGAAAACGGAGCATACAAAGGGATATATGCCCCAAAATCGACCTTAAATCATACACTTTTCGTTACACGGACTACTAACAAACAGGAGGTCAATGCCTATGGCAGATAACCGCAAATATTACTACCTAAAACTGAAAGAAAATTACTTTGACGAGGATGTGATCGTTCTTCTTGAAAATCAGCCCGACGGATTTTTGTATTCTAATATCCTCTTGAAGCTCTATCTGAAATCGCTGAAAAACGGCGGCAAGTTACAGCTTGACGAAAATAAGCCCTATACCGCGCAGATGATCGCTACCATCACCCATCAGCAAGTCGGAACGGTGGAACGTGCGCTACGGCTGTTTATGGAGCTTGGTCTTGTGGAAGTGCTGAACGATGGCGCGTTCTATATGAGCAATATCGAGCTTCTGATCGGACAGTCCTCAACCGAGGGCGAACGAAAACGCAGGGCGCGGATGGAACTACAAAAAATCCCGCAAGCCATAGCGGACATTTGTCCACCAGAGATAGAGATAAAGAAAGAGATAGATATAGAGTCAGAGAAAGAGCGAGATGCGAGCCAAGCCACACGCGCCGTTTACGGCAGATACAAAAATATTTATCTCACCGATACGGAGCTATCCGAACTGCAAGCCGAACTGCCCGACACTTGGGATTTCTACATCAACCGTCTTTCCGAGTATATGGCATCCAAAGGAAAACACTACGACAACCACGCCGCCACCATTCGCAGATGGGCAGCAAGTGATACCGAAAAAGCCGCCACACAAGGCGTTTCAACACTAACCTGCAAGGAGGGTACAAGCCTATGAGCAATATTTATCAAGAATACGCCGTGAAGATGGGAGAAGCAATCTCACAGCCCGAAGATTACACGGGCGAGGACGGTCTGCTCTACTGCGGCAAGTGCCGTACACCCAAACAAAGATTTTTCCCAGAAGGTCTGAAAACCTTGGGGATTGACCGCCACCGCATTGACTGTGACTGTGAAAAAGCCAAGCGTTTAGAACGCGAAGCCGCCGAGCAACGCAGAAAACACCTTGATACCGTCGAAGACCTCAAATGCCGTTGTTTTTCCACCGAGAGAATGGCATCGTGGAATTTTGAAAACGATAACGGCAATACGCCGCAAATGGAATATGCCCGCCGATACGTTGAGCATTGGGACAAGGTGAAAGCAGATAACATCGGCTACTACTTATGGGGCGATACCGACAGCGGAAAAAGTTATCTCGCCGCCTGCATTGCCAACGGTCTGATCGAGAAAGAAATCTCCGTCCGTATGACCAATTTCACAACAATACTGAACGATCTCGGCGCGAGCTTTGAGTGGAGAAACGAATACATTGAGCATTTGTGCCGTTTTCCTCTGCTCATCATTGACGATCTCGGAACGGAGCGAGGCACGGAATACGCCCTTGAACACGTTTACAACGTGATCGATAGCCGATACCGAAGCGGAAAGCCCTTGATACTCACCGCCAATATCAGCCCCGATGTGCTGAACAATCCACCCGATATAGCCCACGCCCGTATTTACAGCCGCATACTTGAAATGTGTGTCCCGATACACGTTACGGGCATACAGAATCGAAAGCAAACCGCACAGCGCAAAATGGAAACGCTGAAAAATATGATGAACGATTGAAAGGATATTGCCTATGGTAAAAAACAAGAGAAATACACACACCGACCTTTATGACCTCTGCTCCTGTTATGAACCGATAGAAATGCCGCCCGAAGGCACATTCGATACATTCAAGGACCCCGAACCCACGCTTGAAAACACCTCGTTCTATGCCACTGAGGAAGACGGCAAGCTCTATTTCTATTGTGGCAAAACGAAAATCGAAGTCATTGAACATTTTGCGGATAACGGCAAGGCACTCAATACGCTTGTTGAGGACGTGATCACTTATACCGCACACAAGGACGTAAAAAGTTCACGATTGAATTAATCGATCTATATTGAAGAAAACCCACGTTTATGATATAATAGAGGTAGGAAAGTATTGTAAGCGTGGGTTGTTTCACGAATAGGAGGATTTTAATGAAACAACCGTACAATACCGCACTATATATGAGACTCAGCCGCGATGATGAAAATTACGGCGACAGCGTATCCATCGAAACCCAAAGAACCATTCTCAAACAGTTCGCAAAAGAAAATCAACTTCACGTTATGGACGAGTACATCGACGACGGTTGGAGTGGGACTAACTTTGAAAGACCGAATTTCAAGCGAATGATGGATGATGTGGAGCTTGGCAAGATCAACTGCATCGTAACCAAAGACCTCAGCCGTTTCGGTCGTGAACACGTCATGATGGACTACTATCTTGAATTTGTGTTTCCCGAAAAGAAAGTACGCTATATCGCCGTCTCGGACAATGAGGACACCGAAAAGGGACTTTCCGACTTCGTGCCTTTCAAAAATTTATTCAATGAATGGTTTGCAAAAGACACAAGCCGAAAAGTCAAGACCGCGCTCCACGCCAAGTTTGCCGCAGGGCAGCATATTTGTACGTATGCTCCCATCGGCTACAAGAAGCACAGCGAAGTGAAAAATCTTTTGGAGATCGACGAGGAAACCCGTTGGATTGTAGAAAAGATATTTGACCTTGCTTACCGAGGTGCGGGAGCCGCCAAGATCACAAACATTCTCATTGATGAACAGATACCCACGGCAGGCTGGCTCAACTACACGCGATACGGAAAATTCGCTCACATCTATGCAGAAGCACCCGAAGAAAAACGCTACGCATGGACGATCTCACAGGTCAAGTGTATTCTCAAAGATGAAATCTACATCGGCAATTCCGTTCACGGCAAGCAGACGAATATCTCCTACAAGAATAAAAAGAAGATACGCAAGCCCCAAGAGGAATGGTTCAGAGTGGAAAATACCCACCCCGCCATCATTTCACGGGACGTATTCGATCAAGTACAGGAGCAGATCGCAAGTCGCCGCAGACAGCAACAGGACGGAACAACGCAGATATTCGCAGGACTGCTCAAATGCGCCGATTGCGGATGGGCTATGAGTTTCGGAACAAACAAGCAGAACAGCAAGCCGTACAGCTACTTCAACTGTACCTCTTACCGTCAGTTCGGCAAGAAACACGCCACTTGTACCGCACACTATATCCGCTACGATACGCTTTACACCTACGTTCACGCAAGGCTGATGTATTGGTGGCAGCAAGCGCAAGCGGATGAAGCAAAGTTGACCGAGAGAATCCTAAAAGCAGGCGACAAGGAGAATGACGCGCAAACAAAAGCCCGTACCGCTTCGCTCACAAGAGCCGAGAAGCGCAAGGAAGAACTTGACCGTCTGTTTTCCAAGCTATACGAAGATTGGGCATCGGAACGTATCACAGAGTACAATTTCAATACGCTGTCAAAGAAGTATCAGACCGAGCAGGAGGAATTGCTCGTGAAGATAGACAAGCTGACAGCGGAACTGTCTGCCGAACAGCAAAGCGTAATCGACGCTGAAAAGTGGATAGCAAGCATTAAGAAATGCGCTCGCCCCACCGAGCTTACCGCCGACTTGCTCAATTCTCTGATTGAGAAAATCGTGATACACGAGGGCAAGGACAGCCAAAACGGTATGAAAGCACAGCCGATTGAAATCTACTACCGCTTTATCGGCAAAATTGATTGAAAAATGGAATATGAGTGTCTATGAAACAAGAAATAGGCACTCATACAGAAGAAATATCTGTAACTATGTGAGACGGACGATTTTGAACTTGAGATGACAACTCATTGGACCTTTCCGAAAAGAGGAGATTGGGCAACCCACGATGCAAAGTGGCGAGGAAATTGGTCTCCGTATATACCACGAAATATAATGCTTCGTTATTCTCAGGAAAACGATTTAGTTCTTGATCAGTTTGCAGGTGGTGGCACAACTCTTGTTGAGGCTAAGCTTCTTAACAGAAACATTATCGGTGTTGATGTAAATGATGTTGCTCTTGCCCGTTGTAAAGAAAAAACAGATTTTGAGCACGAAGGTGCAAACGGTAAGATTTATTTGCATAAAGGAGATGCCAGAAATCTTGATTTTATTCCGGATGAAAGTATTGATTTGATATGTACTCACCCGCCTTATGCCGATATTATTCAGTATAGCGAAGATATTCCCGAGGATTTGTCTTTACTGAAGGTTAAAGATTTTCTTGAGGAAATGAAAAAGGTTGCGGCAGAAAGCTATCGTGTTCTGAAAAAAGACAAGTTTTGTGCTGTTCTTATGGGTGATACCCGTCAGAAAGGGCATATGATTCCTATGTCTTTTGAGGTTATGCGAATCTTTGAAGATTCAGGATTTAAACTTAAAGAGCTGATTATTAAGGAACAACACAATTTTAAGGCAACAGGATATTGGAAAACCAATAGCGTAAAGTACAATTTTTTATTAATTGCCCATGAATACCTTTTTATATTTAAAAAACATTGACAAAATTTATAATAACGAATATAATGCCATATATAAAGGCAGAGATCAGGAGAAGTAGCCGGAAAATGCGGTCGCAGAGAGTGTGCGGTGGTGGAAAGCACATACAAAGCAGTTCGGTGAATAACACTTGGGAGCCGCTTGTCTGAAAAATGTTTTTAGTAGGACTGCCGTGTTCACGCGTTAAGTGAAAAGCTTTATATGAAGCGAAAGGGGCTCGGAAGAGCAAAATAGGTGGTACCGCGGGTTACAGTTGCTCGTCCTATACGGACGGCCAACTGTTATTTTTTTATATGAAAGGAAATTCTTATGAAACACATCGACATCAAAGAAATTTTCAACGACGCTCAGTATATCGGTAAGGAAGTAACCGTATGCGGTTGGGTAAGAACGGCAAGAGATTCAAAAACTATGGGCTTTTTAGCTCTCAATGACGGCACTACTCTCAATCATTTACAGATAGTTATTGATAAGGCTACGGGAATTGAGGTTGATGCAGAGGCTACGAAGCTGGGTGCATCGGTCAAGGTTATCGGTACTGTTGTAAAGAACGAAAACAACGGCACTGTTGAAATTAATGCAGGTGAAATTATTCTCCTCGGCAAATGTCCCCCTGACTATCCCCTTCAGAAAAAATTCCAGAAGCTTGAAACCTTGAGAGAAAATCCCCATATCCGTGTAAGAACAAACACCTTTAACGCTGTTTTCAGAGTACGCAGTGTTATGGCAAACGCAATACACAGATATTTTCAGGACAGAGGCTACGTATATATCCACACACCTCTTATCACAGGCAGTGACTGTGAGGGTGCAGGTGAAATGTTCAAGGTAACAACAATCGGTTATTCAGAGGACTACAAGAATGCGGAAGAATATTATGCAGACGATTTCTTCGGCAAGAAGGCAGGACTCAGCGTTTCAGGTCAGCTTGAAGGCGAGGTTGCCGCTATGGCTATGGGTAAGATCTACACCTTCGGTCCTTCCTTCAGAGCAGAAAAGAGCAACACTCTCCGTCACGTTGCTGAATTCTGGCACGTTGAACCCGAAATTGCCTTTGCGGAGCTTCCCGACCTTATTGAAATTGCTGAAGATATGATCAAGTATATCATCCGTGACTATATGGAAAAGTGTCCCGATGAATTAAAGTTCTTCGAGGAACGCTTTGAAAAGGGACTTACAGAAAAGCTCCTCAACGTTGTAAACAACGATTTTGCCGTTGTTGATTACACAGATGCTATTGAAATTCTCAAGAAAGCTGACGTTAAGTTTGAATTCCCTGTAGAATGGGGCTGTGACCTTCAGTCAGAGCACGAAAGATATATCACAGAACAGGTTTATAACAAGCCTGTATTCCTCATCAACTATCCCAAGGAAATCAAATCCTTCTATATGAAGCAGAATGCTGACGGAAAGACCGTTGCCGCAACTGACCTTCTTGTTCCCGGCATCGGTGAAATCATCGGCGGCAGTGAAAGAGAAGCAGACCTTGACAAGCTTCTCAGTGCTATGGAAGCAAAGGGTATGGGCACAGAGGAATATTCTGACTACCTCGATCTTCGTAAGTACGGCACAGTACCTCACAGCGGATTTGGTCTCGGATTTGAAAGAGTTATTATGTACTGCACAGGTATGGCAAATATCCGTGACGTAATCTTCTATCCCAGAACAGTCGGCAACATCAGATAAAGGACTGAAGTAAATGGCTAAAAAATTAGTTTTTCCCGAAGGCTATAGCTCCTCTCTTACACAGAAGGACACCCAGAGGGCAATCAAGATAATAAAAGACACCTTTCAGGTGAAGCTTGCTGAAGCTCTTAATCTTGACAGAGTAACCGCACCTCTTATGGTTACGAAGGCTTCAGGCATTAATGACGACCTCAGCGGAGTGGAAAGAAAAGTTCACTTCACGATGAAGGAAATCGAAGGCACGGCAGAGGTTGTTCAGTCACTTGCTAAATGGAAGAGAATGGCTCTTCACCGCTACGGATATAATGAAGGCGAAGGAATTTATACCGATATGAACGCCATTCGCCGTGACGATGACTGTGACAATCTTCATTCTCTCTTCGTTGACCAGTGGGACTGGGAAAAGGTTATCACAAAGGAAGAAAGAACCGAAGAATACCTCAAAGCCACTGTCAGAGCAATCATTAAGGCTCTTGCAGACACGAACAAGGTTCTCAAAGAGAAATATCCCGTTCTTGATACCGAAATCAATGAAGACGTGTTCTTTATTACCTCTCAGGAGCTTGAGGATATGTACCCCGATAAGTCAGGCAAGGAAAGAGAAAATCTCATCACAAAAGAGCACGGTACCGTATTCATTATGGGAATAGGCGCAAGACTTAAAAGCGGTCACCGCCACGACGGAAGAGCTCCCGACTACGACGACTGGAGCCTCAACGGTGATATTCTCGTATGGGATAAACAGCTTCAGTGTGCTCTTGAAATTTCCTCAATGGGAATAAGAGTTGATAGTTTCTCACTTAAAAAACAGCTGGAGCTTGCAAACGCCACAGAGAGAATGGAATTCCCCTACCACAAGGGCGTTCTTTCAGGCACTCTCCCCCTTACAATAGGCGGCGGACTCGGACAGTCAAGAATTTGTATGCTCCTCCTCGGCAAAGCCCACGTAGGCGAGGTTCAGGTTTCAATCTGGCCTGAGGATATGAGAGAAAAATGTGCCGAAAACGGAATTATTCTTCTTTAACAAACAGAAAACTCAGATCTGATTTTGTCAGACCTGAGTTTTTATTTTATTTGATTAAAATCTTTATGTACGCTTATAATTTACTGTAATCAATTTTTCTGTCTTTGTAATAATACTCTCTGTCATGATCACTGATTTCTCTGAGAACCTTGCAGGGATTGCCTACGGCTATAACGTTCGGGGGGATATCCTTTGTTACCACGCTTCCTGCTCCGATTACGCTGTTATCACCTATCGTAACTCCGGGCATTACGAGAACACCTGCACCAAGCCAGCAGTTTTTTCCTATGTGCACAGGCACGTTGAACTGATACTGCTTTTCTCTGAGTTCAGGAAGAATTGGGTGTCCTGCAGTGGCTATGACACAGTTGGGACCTATCATCGTGCCGTCACCCACGTAGATATGAGTATCGTCAACCATGGTAAGACCGAAATTTGCATAAACGTTTTTACCGAAATGACAGTGCTTACCGCCCCAGTTTGAGTGTAAAGGCGGCTCAATATAGCAGTTTTCGCCGATTTCAGCAAACATATCCTGAAGCAGCTCTTCTCTCCTTTTCTGTTCAAGAGGCCGTGTCATATTAAAATCGTAAAGCTTTTCAAGGCACTTTAACTGCTGCTCCATTATTTCATCGTCACCGGGAGCATAAATCTCTCCTGAGTGTAATTTTTCAAGATTTGTCATAATATTCTCCAATTCAATTACTTCAGCTTTTTTCCGTCAGAGAAGGCATTTCCCACCTTACTGCCCAAAGCCACGTAGGTGTGATTTGCGGGATCATAGGTTATGGGGAAGAATTTCTCAAGATCTATTTTTCCTTCGGTAAGAATTCTCTCATCTGCAGAAACATTAAGAATTTCACCCACAAGCCTACAGCTCTCTTTGTCATAGGAAACAAGCTTACATTCAAGAGCAAAGCTGAGCTCACTGAATAAGGGAGCATTAATAAGCTCACTTTTAACGTCTGTCCAGCCTGCTTTTTTTATTTTGTCTTTTTCATCATTACCCGAAACGATACCTACGTAATCGGCGGCAACCGTATCCTTCACTTCAGGAATACTTACGGTAAAACATCCGCTTTTAAGAACGTTTTCCGTAGTCTTATGGTCTTCGGAAATGCAAATTGAAATTTCCTTTTCTTCACTTATTCCGCCCCACGCCGCATTCATGGCATTGGCATTTCCCTGTTCGTCGTATGTTCCTATAATAAGAACAGGCATAGGATAGATCATCGGCTTTGCGCCAAAGCTTTTTCTCATAACAGTGTTCTCCTTTTTCAGTCTGTTAAAAATATACCATTATTATTTTTTCAGTTCAAGCGTTATTGACAAATTTCTTTTTTCGCGTAAATACTAACCCCCTTACGTTTACGTAGCAAATTCCGGATTGATTATTACAACACAACGTGATATAATTTTTATAAAAGAATAATCACAGTTCATCTGAAGGTCATATCACGCCTTCGTTGTCGGATGTGCTCTGAAAAAGCACGTTCGGGGATAAGGAAATAGCAGTGAAAATCTGCAGCAACAGCCATTAGCGTAACTCTTGTTTGCATTATGCAAACGGTCAAGCCGGAATGCTTATCGTTCTGTGCCTTGTAAAAATCTCTTGGGCAAGATGAGGAGATACAGGTATTATGGGGATATGAGCAGAATATCCCTGTTGACGTATCGGCACTCTGAGAGAGTGCTTTTTCTTTTATCCTTGACTTATGAAAAACTGCTATGTAAAAGGATTAAAATTATGGACTCAACACAAAATAAAAACAAAAGGGCACTGCGCTCAGATCGGGTGCAGGAAATGTGCATTTTTGCAATGCTCGGCACACTGATGTTCTGCTCTAAAATCATTATGGAAATACTGCCTAACATTCACCTGCTCGGAATGCTGACAATGGTTTACACGGTTTCTTACAGAAAAAAAGCCTTGATACCGATTTATATTTACGTTTTCATAAACGGCATTTATGCAGGATTTTCAACCTGGTGGATTCCGTATCTTTACGTCTGGACTGTACTGTGGGCGGTGACTATGCTCATACCTCAGAGCATTTCAAAAAAAGCGGCATATATCGTCTATCCCGTTGTGTGCGGACTGCACGGCTTAGCCTTCGGAACACTGTACTCTCCCGCACAGGCTGTGATGTTCGGTCTTAATTCAGAACAGCTGATAGCGTGGATCATAGCCGGACTTCCCTGGGATGCACTTCACGGTCTGGGGAATGTTTTCGCAGGAATGTTGATAGTTCCATTGTCGGAGATACTCAAAAAATTAAAAAAGAGAGTAATTTAACCAATAGCGGCAAGGATTTTTCTTTGCCGCTATGTAATGTATAACCGTTTTTTGCAGAAGAAAGATTCTCCGAAAATATTTGTGGAGCTTTTTTCGCCTTGACACTAACTGTAAATTATGCTATATTATTTGAGCCGTTTGAAGCACGGCTTTTATTCAAAACTGAATAAAATAATCGGGGTGTAGCGCAGTTGGTAGCGCGCCTGCTTTGGGAGCGTGTCGGGCGTTTATAGCCGCAAAAAAGCAAAAGTCCCAAAAAGCCTTTAACGGTGCGGACTTTCGGCACATTAAGCAAACTCAAAAATGTGTGGATTTTGAGTTTGACCACAGTTTGTCCCACTTCCACGCAAAAAGCAGAAAAATTGAATAGATATCCGGGTGTGGCGCAGCTGGGAGCGCGGGTGGTTTGGGACCATCAGGCCGCAGGTTCGATCCCTGTCACTCGGACCAAAACGAGTCTAAGTCTCTTAGGCTCGTTTTATATTAAATGCAGTATCAAACATTAGATACTTTTTTCTATAGTACTGTTAGATTACAAGTTGATTTTTTGTTTCTGGGAGGATGTTGCATGAGCATCAATAAAGTATCACAAAAAATTAGAACAAAAATGTCAGAGGGTTTCATCTTGCCTGATGAACGTGAATTGACACGTTACTTTTTAAACCAATTATCTACAAATCATAGAATTAAATCCTTTGCCTTGAATCAAAATGACGAAGGAAAATATGGTGCAGATTGGGTATGGTTTATAGTAACTGATTACGGTATCTATCAATTTGTGGTACAGGCTAAAAAATTATATGCCAATAAAAAGAAGATTGTAAAAGCACAAGCATTACGCCCAGGCGCATCAGGCAAATTACAAATTGAAATGCTTATTAATCTCGGAAAGCAAATATCCGCAACCCCTCTTTACATATTGTTTTCTGATCAGATTAATAAGGTTTCTTGTGGAGACATCCAACCAGATACTAACGAAGGTGTTTTTTTCGATTTAGCTCAGAATATATATAACGAATATTTTTGCAACACTAAACCTGGCATCAAGCACATGCCTATTA
This sequence comes from Acutalibacteraceae bacterium, assembly GCA_045591285.1. Lineage (GTDB taxonomy): Bacteria > Bacillota > Clostridia > Oscillospirales > Acutalibacteraceae > RUG806. The sequence continues at coordinate 2,732 of JAZNSP010000026.1, read as the reverse complement.
CGTGCTTATTCGCATGTTTTTCTCAGAAATGTTATTATAAAATTGAAAAAGCCTTCCCAAGTTGTGTAGCATGTAAAACATGTAGAAAAAAGACATGTATAACAACACTTGGCAAATCCCAAGTATGTAACACACCCTTTGAAAAAACAATTAAACATCTAATGCACTCAACTTGTCAAAAATCTAAAATTAGCGAAAAAATGTTACTATTAATGTTTGCAGACTCGGTAATGCACAAAAACAAGAGATTCCTCCCATTTTGCTTTGATGAGAATTTTAACACCTATCAACATTTGATTAACAATATAATTATTACCGATTACACAAATCGCCATAACGGCAACTACATTCAGGCGCTTTTAGGGGAAGAATTCAAATTAAATAGTCAGACTGTATTGCAATACGATTATATATATAGTGTTTTATACGAAAACTGCAAAAAATACCCAATATTTGAAAAAGTGGGTATTTTCGGCTCATATGCAAAAGATACAGCTACATCAGAAAGCGATGTTGATATTGCTTTAGTGTATGATTACAAGCGTATTAAGACAACTAAAGATCTAGAATTAATCATCGACTTCATCAAATCAGTCTCTTTGAAATTGGCGAAAAACATAGATTTTGTTGATTATGAATCTTCAAAAAAAAGTAACACTAGTTTCTATGAAGATGTTTCATCTTATATAAAATGGATAGACATAAGATAAGGGAGATTTGATTAATACACAGTTATTCTGTACTTTTTTAAAAATCAGCTAAAACGTGTTCTTTGTTTACTGAAAACCAATTTTTGAGGGCGCCTTACTCGGCGCCCTCTTTTTGTTTTTCCTTCTCTTCCGCAATCTCCGCTTTGACTCTTTCGATCATCTCAGCGAGTTTGATTTCGCATTGCTCTTTGGTTTCGGCGTAGACGTTGAATTTCTTTCGCTTGCCGCCGGGCAGTCTTGGAAAGAAACTGCCTTCCCACAAACTGTCGTTGATCTGATACAGGCATCCGGTGCCGCTTTTGCGGATCTTTCTCGGCACTGGCTCGGGATGCGGCTCTGTGGGCGCACACGGAGCGTTTACGGGCGGTTTTGCCGTCTCCTCGGGTGTTTGCTCTACCACGGGCATCTGCGCGTTTGTACCGCCGATTTTGCGGTCAATGCTCACCGCCGCCTGCATCTGCATCGTGTCGGTCATGTGACTGTAGATATCCAGCGTTGTTGCCGCCGACACATGGCCTATCGTTGCCGACAGCGTTTTCACGTCCATTCCGTTTTCGAGCGCCATCGTGGCGAATGTGTGGCGCAGATCGTGGAACCGCACGTGCTTGCATCCCGCTTGCTTGAGTAGGATCGACAGGATATCCCCGACGGACGTGGGATACCTCGGTACGTCGGGATTTTGCGGTGACGGAAACATCCACCGCGAGCTGACCGTTTCCTTATACTTCCTCAGCACCTCCACCAGCGACGGCGGTAGTACCACCGTGCGGATGGAGCTTTTTGTTTTCGGCACGGAGATCTCAATTTTACCGTTCACCGCACACGCTTGACGGACGATGTGTAGCTCGCCCGTTTGGAAGTTGAGGTCATCCCATTGCAGTCCCATGAGCTCCCCTCGGCGCATTCCCGTGCCCAGCTCCAGCAGGAACAGTTCATAGTATCCGTCCTCTTTGGCCTGGGCAAGGAATCGCTGTAGTTCGTCTTTGGTGAGTACCTGCATTTCCCGCGCTTTCTTGGGCGGCAATTTACAGCCGATGGCAGGATTAACTCGTATCAGTCCTTCGGCCACCGCTTTTTCCAGAGCCATTCTGCAACTTGCGTGGCAGGCTCGCACCATGCGGTCGGACAGTCCCGTTCCGTATTTCTCAACGTACTGCTTTCGCCCGTTCCGCTTCAACCGCGCGTAAAACTGCTGCAGATCGTTCTGCGTTAGTTTGTTCAGCGGGATCTTACCGATCTCGGGGATGATGTGGTCATAGATGCGGTTCTCGTAGTTTCGCTGTGTCAGCGGTCGGATGGCAGGCTTGGAGTAGTTCTCGTACCAGAACTCTATCCAATCACCGAACAGCATATCCGGCTTGCACCGCGTGCTCGACGGTCGGTATTCCTCTTTCAGCTTTTCAAGCTTCTCCGCACACTCGGTCTTGGTGTGTGCAAGGACGTTTTTGGTGATCGGTAATCCCTTGTCATCGTAGCCGACCACCACTCTGCCTTCCCACCGTCCGTCCTTGCGTTGCCGTAAAGTGCCTTTTCCGTTTTGTCTGCGTTTTGCCATTCTTCTCACTCCTTTATAATCAAGTCTTCCATGAACCCACCGACGATGCCCGATGCGCGCTTTTGCATATCGGTTGTCACGTGGGTGTAGGTGTCCAGCGTGAAGCTGGCATTGGTGTGTCCGAGTATCTTTGAGAGCGTCTTCGCATCCACACCGCCCGTCAGCGCGTGAGTGGCGAAGGTGTGGCGCAGATCGTGGAAGCGTATCAGCGGTAGTCTCGCTTGCTTCAGCAAGGTTTTCATACGGTTGTAGGGATACTCGGGATGCATCGCCTCTTCGGGTCTGTAGATGTTCGGGAAGATCCATTCACTCATCAACCTTTTCTTTCGTTCTCGCAGTATATCGGCTGTGCTCGGAGGGAGCAGAATGTTGCGCATTCCCGTTTCGGTCTTGGTATCGCCCCAGGTCACACCGCCGCCTTTCTTTCTCTTCACCGTCCGCGAGATCTTGAGCCGTCCCGTCGCTTC
>JAZNSP010000025.1:0-8513 GCA_045591285.1 Acutalibacteraceae bacterium | reverse complement strand
ATATACCGGATCAGAAATTTCTATAATTTTTTCAATTTCCAGTGGTAATTTTAATTGATATGGTGTATTATATTTTCTTGTGATATTAGTTTTCATTTGCACGTTAATTATATCACAAAAAGGACTACATTCCTACCTTTTGGTAAGTTTGTAGTCCGTTTTCTTTTTGGGCTGTTTTTTTACAGCCCCTTTTTGCTTTCTGTTCAGTCTTCAAGCTCAATTTCCCAGAATACGATCTGCTTGCGCTTGTAGGTATAAGTAATGTAAAGTGTATTTCCTTTATAGATTATTGCCGGATAAGAAAACTCACCGTTGCCGGGTTCAGGGATAAAAACCTCCGTGAAATGCTTACCGTTGTCTTTGGAATAGGCAAGAGAAAGTGGATGTCTTACACCCCAGTTGACGTCAACAGGATTATATATCAGCCAGAGTCTGCCGCTGTTATCCTTTACACAGTCAATGCCGGAATTGTTGTTAGGATGGCGTGTTCTGTAAGGCTTACACCAGGTTTTTCCGTAGTCGTCTGAGTCGCTTCTGTAAATTGCGCCTTTATCTGAACGGAGAAGACAGTGAACCTTACCGTTTTCGGATTCCCAAAGCGTCGGCTGTATAATTCCCACGTAGGCACCCTTATATTTAGGTCTTTCCATAAAACTGTCATAATGCCAGGTTAAGCCGTCATCATCGGAAATATCAATGAACGGTATCCATTTTTTATTCTGTTCAGTTGAAGCAGGACCGAGAACTGTTCCGTCGGTTAATCGGATACACTTATTTTTTACAGGCCCTCTTCCGCCGCAGTTATCACCGGGAACAAGAGTTTCAGGCTTTGACCATGTATTACCGTTATCGTTACTTACTATATAGCGGGTAATCCAATCGGGAATTTTTTCTCCGTGCTTATAGTAGAGTATGATTGTACCGTCAAGTTTTTGGAATAGTACGGGATTCCAATGTGCAATATTGTCACCTTCGCTGACAGAAACAGGAGTGCTCCAATTGCAGTCAGTCCCTCTTTTGGATACCCATATTTCAACGCTGTTGTCGCCTTCTTTTCTTCCGCCGAACCAAGCCGCAAGAACTGTTCCGTCATCAAGGGGAAGTACAGTTGATGCGTGACAGCTTGGAGCATTTTTGTTTTTTGTGAAAATAAACTCTTTTTTTGCTGATTTGATCAATTTCTCTCACTCCTTCATGATTAATTTTAACAATTTGGTGTGCAGATTGCAATAGTTTTGTTTTTCTGTTTTTTGCTGAGCAACAGAGTTGATTAATAAATATATGAATTTTTTGTAAATGTAATTGCAAAATCCATATAGCAGTGCTATAATGAATAAAAAAATAGGAAGGTAGAGAATTATGCGAATGAAATTAAGAAAAGCATTGTCAGTTCTTCTGGCAACAGTTTTTGTTCTTTCCTGTATCGGTGTGATTGCTTATGCTGCTGATACAAAATGTAACTGTGAGCATTGTCCTTCAATTGTTATTCCCGGTATCTTTCAGTCAAAGGTAAGATATCTTGATGAAAACGGAAATGAAATGCTCAATGAAAACGGCGAGAAATATGTTGCGCCATTTTTTATGAAGTCAACAGATGACATCGTAAAACAGGCTCTTGAAGAGGCATTGGTACCTCTTGCAGGTCTTCTTATTACTCAGACAGATATTGATAACCGTTGTGCAAATGCAATTGCAGATGTGCTCGGTGATGCACTTCTCAGTAATATTGCACTTGATAATACAGGCCGTGTTATTAACAATATTCAGGCTGACAGATACCCAACCAGTCTTGCCAATCTTACGGCAGAGCAGAGAAGTTACGCTCTCAATCAGATTCCTCTTGATGAATATGCTGAAATTGCCGGTATGGATCACCTTTATTTCTTCTCATATCATTCAACCGGTAATATGATTGATAACGTAAATGAACTTTACGAGCTTATCCAGATTGCAAAGGAAGAAACAGGTCACGATAAGGTAAATCTTGTTCCCATCAGTCAGGGCGGTTCTCTTGAAAATGCTCTTATGCAGCTTTATATCGACAAGGGACTTGAGTTTGCTGACGATGTAAACAGAGTATGCTACGTTGTTCCTGCTGCTGACGGTGCTGCCGTTCTCGGTGACGTTTACCGTTACGGTCTTCTTGATGACGATGAAGCACTTTACGGATATATGTTCCCCTCACTTCTCGATTCAGATCAGGAATATCTTGCTTATCTTATTAATCTTATTCTCAGAATTCTCCCCAATGCCGATGTTAATAATATAATTGATACTGCTGTTCAGATACTTGTTGAAGATTATCTCGAATATTGCACAATGCTCTGGGCTCTCATTCCTTCAGGTGATTATCCCGCTTGCAGAGAAATGTATCTTTCCGAGCCTGAAGATGCAATTGTACGTGAACAGACAGACTGGTATTATAATGCACAGATTAATTCAAGACAGTATATTCTTGAACTTCAGAAAAAAGGTGTTGAATTCTTTGATATCGTTGACTATAACTTCACTATGTATCAGATAGTTGATTCCTGGAACAAGGTTAATTCCGACGGTATCATACATACTGATTCCGAGTCATTCGGAGCAACAAGCGTAGGAGTAAACGTAAGTCTTCCCGATGATTACGTTCAGGCAAATACATATTGCACCGATCCTTCTCATGTACATATTGATGAAGACAGACTTGTTGATGCTTCTACCGGTGTGCTTTGTGAAACAACCTTCTATTTCAAAGGTCAGGATCACGAAAAGACAGCCCGTAATGATGTTGTTATGCGTCTTGCAGTAAGAATTCTTACTGATGAAACTTTTGAGAACGTTTATTCAGATCCCGCCTATCCTCAGTTTAACTATGCACGTGATTCAAGAGGTGCAATAAGAAGCTATAACAGCTGGAAAAATTATGACACATCTTCTCTCAGTGCTGAGGATGCAGCGGAATTTGAGGCTGCTCTTGCAGACCTTAAAGCTGCGATAGAAAGCACTTGTATGCCTACTGCTGAGTTTAATGCCGCTAAGGACAGATTTGAAGCAATTACCTATAAGATTACTTACGGAACAGAAAAAACAGAAGAGAAAGGCGATGCTTTCCTTAATTTCCTCGGAAAGATATTTAAGTTCTGGAGTGAAGTATTGCTCAAATTCTTTGGAGGCAAGGGTTATTCTGATATTCTTTTGTTCAGATAAAATTAAAATTTAAAAGGAGATCCTGATTTATTATGAGTTCAATTTTTACCGCATTTATGTACAAACTTCTGGTTTTATTTATTTCCTTCACATCTCTTTTCGGTGTTATCAGCGGTCCTTCAACTGATGATCCTATTAAGAGCCTTGATGCAGAAAACGTTAAGATGACAGCAGTTCTCTGGGGTGATCCTCAGGTTGCCGACTATATGGCTGACAGACATCAGTTTACAAAAAATGCTGCTATTGACATAGCTAATTCTGAAGAAACAATTGATGCACTTGTTATTGCCGGTGATGTTACAGAAAACGGCAAGGGTGCTGAATATCAGCTCGTTCTTGACTATCTCGCTGTGGCTGATAATGTTGAAAATCACATTTTTACTGTAGGTAATCATGATGTAAGACTCAGAAGCTACAGTCAGGTTGTAGGAACGTTTTCTGAATTCTGCAAGTCAGCTAATGAAAAGCTTGATCTTGATGAACTTGCATATCAGGACGGTAAGCTTTGCTATTCCTATGAAGTAAACGGTTATACATTTGTTGTGCTCGGTACAGATAAGTCTGTATTTGAAGAGTCTTACTTCTCAGATGCAGCACTTAATTGGTTTGACGGTGAACTCAACAAGGCAACAGCTGACGGAAAGCCTGTATTTGTAGTTCTTCATCAGCCTCTCAAGGATACACATAACGTTATTAATGCATGGAACAGTGCTGACGATACTGCCGGAACTGTAGGCGCACAGAGTGATGCTCTTCTCGGTATAATGAATAAGTATGAAAACGTATTCCTTATCACAGGACATCTTCACATGGGCTTCAGCTATGAATGGTCAATTCATCAGATCGGCAACTTCACAGGTATAAATCTTCCCGGCATCGGTCCCAACAATGCAGACGGTGAATATAATGAATCCGGCACAGGATACATTATGGAAGTTTATGAAGATAAGGTAGTTTTCAGAGCAAGAGATTTTGCAGCAGGAAAGTATGTTCCTGAATTTGATGTTGCTATAGATATTAAATAAAAAACACTTAGCCGTTTTGTCAATTTTTTATAAAAAATATTGACAAGCGGCTTTTTGTCTGCTATAATACCAAATTGTTGTATTGCTTTTACAACTATCCTTGCCCCGAAACTGAGGGGCCAAAGTCCAGAAGGAGGTGCATCTAAATGTCAAAGTATGAAACCGTAGCAGTATTCTCACTTAAAAACGGTGAAGAAAAGGCTAAAGAACTTGTCGAAAAGTTCAAAGCTCTTATTGAGGCCAGCGGCACAATGGAGGCTGTAGATGAATGGGGTAGCCGTAAGCTTGCTTATCCTATCAACTACGAAACAGACGGTTACTATGTGCTTTACACATACGAAGCCGGTGTTGATTTCCCTGCTGAGCTCGACCGTATTTTCAACATCACTGACGGCGTTCTTCGCTCTCTTATTGTTGCAAGATAAGGAGATTTGGTTATGTTGAATTCAATTATCATTATGGGCAGATTAACAGCTGATCCGGAACTTCGTTCAACAAGCTCAGGACTTTCAGTAACTTCTTTCAACGTTGCTGTTGACAGAAATTTTGTTAGAGCCGGAGAAGAGAAGAAAGCAGACTTTATTCCCGTCGTTGCATGGCGTGAAAAGGCTGATTTCATAACAAAGTATTTCCGTAAGGGTTCAATGATAGCTGTCCAGGGGTCTCTTCAGACCAGAAATTACGAGGATAAAAACGGTAACAAGAGAGTTGCATTTGAAGTAATTGCTGATCAGGTAAGCTTCTGCGGTTCAAAAGCAGAAAGCGGTTCCTATGGCAACGATACAAACAACGTTTCTTCCTATAACAACAGCTCAATGGATGATTTTTCCACTGTTGTTAATGATGATGATCTTCCGTTTTAATTCTTCAAAGAAATTTTAAGGAGGATATTAATATGGCTTTCGAAAAGAAAGATAACAAGGGCGGTCGTCCCATGAACAGAAAGAGCCGTAAAAAGGTTTGTACTTTCTGTGTAGAGAAGTCAGAGTTTATCGATTATAAAGATACTCAGAAGCTTCGTCGTTTTATTTCTGAAAGAGCAAAGATTTTACCTCGCAGAGTTACAGGTACTTGCGCTGCTCATCAGAGAGAGCTTACAGTTGCAATCAAGCGTGCTCGTCACATTGCATTGCTTCCTTACATCAGTGACTGATTATGAATTTTTTCCGCATCCGTTTGGGTGCGGATTTTTTTTGTATATAAGAAAAATATATGCACAGAATATCGGTGAAAGGTTGTGAAAATATGTCAAGACCTGAGGCTGATAAAGAATATTCTGAAAAAGTAGGGAAATTAACCCCCAATTCACCTATTGTTTTTGATAGTATAAAAGCCTTTTTATGCGGTGGTTTAGTGTGTTTGATAGGTGAATTGTTATTTTATTTATATGATAGTTTTCTGAGTGATGAAAAACTTGCACGCACTTGCGTTTCATTGTCTTTAATAGTGATAACTGCAATTCTTACCGGTGTCGGTATTTATGACAGAATAGCAAAGCATGCAGGAGCAGGAGTATCTGTGCCTATAAGCGGATTTGCAAATTCCGTCTGTGCACCTGCTATTGAATATGCTCTTGAAGGACATATTCTCGGTACGGCTGAAAAAATGTTTACTATAGCCGGTGCTGTTATTGTGTACGGTTGTTCATTGGCTTCTTTATACGGTATGATATATTATTTCTTTTTAGGAGGAAATGTATGATTACAAACAGAGCAGGTGAAAATGTGATTTTACTGAAAAATAGGCCTACAATCTTAGCTTCTGCGGCAGTTGTAGGAAAAACAGAAGGAGAAGGACCGTTAAGCGAAGAGTTCGATGTCTGCTTTCAGGATGACGGAATAGGACAAAGCTCATGGGAAAATGCAGAGAGTAAGCTTTTGCAGGATGCTATTGAATATTCCATAAGAAAATCGGGGATTAGTTATAGTGATATTGATGCTGTTTTTGCGGGGGATTTGTTAAATCAGCTTACAGCAAGCTCGTATGCGTTAAGGACGATAGGAACCTCATTTTGCGGTCTTTTCGGAGCATGTTCAACTATGGCTTATTCTATTGCATTAGCCTCTCTTTGTGTTGACGGCGGTTATATGAAAAATGCCGTTGCCGCAACGTGTTCGCATTTTTGTTCTGCTGAAAAACAGTTCAGATATCCGCTTGAATACGGAAGTCAACGACCGCCGTCAGCACAAAGAACCGTCACAGGCGCAGGTGCTTTTGTGCTTGGCGGAGAAAAAAAGAATTCTGTATATGTTTACGGTGTCTTATTCGGGAAGGTCATCGATCTTGGTATTACAGATACTTCGAATATGGGGGCCGCTATGGCACCTGTAGATGTTAAAATAGAACCATAAATCAAGCGAAAAGCAACACAAAATCTTACACAAATTTCGACAGGAAAGGTGGTGAAAACGCCCTATTTTACTGGGGTTATGGGCGTTTTAGGGCTTTCAATTTTAGTGATAGCAAAGCTGTCTAAAAATGCTCGTTTACAATTTATTTACAATTGGTTTTTGACACAAAAATTAGCACCATTATTACAATAAAGAAAAATGAAAGGATGAATCAAATGAAAATTACATACCGAGAAGTGAATGGTTATCTTATTCCGAATCTTAAATTCCACCTGAAGAGGCAAGTGTCAGACTTGGCAAATGGGGAATGATGTATAAGGATTATCTTGAAAAGCATAAGAAAGTAGTGTTTTCTTCTCTTCTTGCGGAAGGTAAGCTGTATCAGCATTGTGCCGAGGTTGAGAAACAAGCAAATGAGATGTTTGATATGCTTGTGGAGCAGATGAAAGTGGCGGAGGGTGTGACTGAAGAATTGAAAGAGGAGAATCAAATGGAATGGGTGCGGAGAATTAGTGAAATACAAGCCTATGCGATAGAAACAGTTAATCGTGGATTAATTCATACTTAAAACTTTGGCGGCGGAGATTTTTATATCTCTGCCGTTTGACTATTTTGTGTCTTGTTGTTGTTTTTAATTTATGTTATAATTATATAGATTGCTTTTATAAATATATTCGAAAATATATTGAATCGTGAAATAATACTCAATGAAGAGGTGTGATAGATTTTGGGAAGTTCAAGGAAGAAGTTTTTAGCAAGAATAAAAGCTAAACGAATAAAAAGAGAACAAATTAAAGTAGCTATGAATAAAAGAATATTTTTTACTTTAATAGGGTGTCCAAAAAAAATACAAGGCTTCTCCAACAGATATTGTTATAAATCAAATATGCATAATCTAACCTATAAGGGTGCAAAGTTTGAAAATGTAAGATATCAATCATCAATAATAACAAAATGCAATTATAATCAAGCAGAATTAGTAGGTGTTGATTTTTGTAATTGTAATTTAAGAAATTCTTCTTTCAAGAATGCCAAATTGAAAAATGTTTGTTTTATAAACTCCAATATAGAAGATGTAGATTTTTTGAATGCCGATTTCGAAAATGTTGTATTTGTTTGTGTAGGTATGGATAAGGCAAAAAATCTTAATATAAGCTCTAATTGTAGGATTTATAAGTCATACCCTAAAATTGAAATGGAGTATAACATGCAAATGAGTTTATTACGATTAGCCGAAATCTTATCAGTATACGAATCTCATGTTTTACATGTAACCCACAAAAAATTGTATTTTTGGACACTTAAAATACTGGAGGATTTGTACGGTGAAAGTGTTTATAAGGCTTTGTGTGCAATAAAAAACAAAAAGAACAAGAGAAACTTTTATACAATTCATTCCTATATGAAACATATTGAAAATTATTTAAAACTGTGATATAATGACATTGTCCTGCTCCGGAACCTGAAAAAGGGGATTGTTAATTGTATAAATGAGGACATATAACATTAGCAAGTATTCGAGGGGGGATGTCTATGGTAAATGATGTTTTAGCGTTTGTATCTTTTGGTGCTTTTTTGTTGGAATTGTTGTTTAGTAGTAGCTTCCTGCCCCGATTACTCGGGGTTAATTTTTTATAATATAGCCTGTCAGAAACTTTTGGTTTTGATAGGCTTTTTTTACTTTATAGGAAATTCCTTCCTATAAAGTAAAAAGATTATATGTCCCGCCGAACGGGAAGTAAACTTCCCTTGGGTGTGTGATTATCCGAAAACGGTCGCCGTAGGCGTACGGCGAAGCCGTTTTCTTGCTTTATAGGAAATTTCTCGAAAACAAAAGAAGCAAAAAAATAAGCCTGCGGAAAAAGCAGGCATAGAAAAACAGGCGAAAAATAATCAGAAGATATAAAAGCCTTCAGCACCGAAGAAATCTTCATCATCGTCATCGCCT
>JAZNSP010000024.1:0-59555 GCA_045591285.1 Acutalibacteraceae bacterium | reverse complement strand
TCCAGTAATTTAATGTGAGTATTTTTAATGTTTTGGATATTTTAAACAGACGGAATTTACTTGAAAAACATACCAAAATATTCAAAATTAATAGTAAATACCGTAAATTAAATTGTTTAATCAACAAAATTGATTTGCGTGCAACAATGCCATGAACTCTTGAATTTTCAACGATAATGTGTTATAATTATATGTATAAGAGAAACTGTGTGGAAATAGATTAGAAATTCACAAAAGCAGATCGAAATACGAGTTTTGCCTGATTCCGCAAAATTCGCAACTCCCAAATCACTAAGAATCAACATGATTACAGAATTTTTGCCCCTATTTATAATGCTCTACAACTCCATCCCCTGGGTGAAATGAAATATGACTGATAAATGAGATTCTTATCGTGTATAGCCTGTTTTATTCATCTTAGCGATTTGAGTTTTGCGGGATCAGGTTTTGTTAAGAAAACATCTATACGTTCAAGTGAAGTAGAATGATGAATTATAAAATTGAAAATCATTGGATGGAGTAAGTTAGATGGGTGAAATGCAAACAACTGGCAGATTTACGTTTACTTCAAGAAGTGTACCAAAATGTGAAAGCTTCTTAACTATAAGGATTAGGGATGAAGCCTTTTTTACTATTAACGAGTTTATATCTCGACATAAAGATATTTCAGATGAAACCCTAGAGAATTCTGTTATCTGGTATCGAGGAAATGAGCGGATTTATAAGGATTATATAGCTGAATATATTGCATTTTCAGAAGATTTAGAGATAGTTCAATTCAATGGGTGGAAGATAATAATTAACCCCTCTATTCGAGCAGCACTGTTTTTTGTGGAGAAAGCAACTGATTGTCTTCAAAACGCAAGATATTTTGCTATGAAAAGTAATTTAATATTAGATTGTAACAGAAATATTCCTTGGTCGCATGGTTATATTGCGCAGTTCTCATTACGTTGCACTTATTTTGGGACAGCAGCTACATGGTATTCAAATACCTTTGATCAAGTATTACAAGCGGTTTATTGGGCATATGAACTATACACTTCTGCAATAGATAAAAAGAAAAGGAAATACGCTGATACATGGGATGTAAAAAAGACGATGAAGTTCTGTACTTATGATTTTGTCATTGCAGAATTGAAAAAACGTGGAAATATCAAAGTGCGAGGGTATCTGACCTCATGTTTTGGAAAAATTGAGGAAGTTCGTTCTTGGGCTAATTATATAAAACATAAAGGTGGAATTGAATATAGTTATTTGGAAGCAGAACCACCGTTTCAGATATATGTATTTCCTGCCGATGGCACATCACCAATGAATAAACCACCTGATGATAGGTTTGCAATTAAGAATTTCAAGTCTCCAGTTGAAGTTGATATTGATAGTAAAATGGGCGTTATAGTTGACGCGCATAAAGCTTTGGTTAAGTGTATAAAAAATATCATAGACGAAATAAATTTTGATAAACATCAACTTCGATTAGGTGGAGAATGAGTTTCACCAAAAAGTGGATGCGAGTTACTTGATAGGGTAAATCAAAATATAGAATATGGAGGGACTATATGTCAGTTGAACAGTATCAAAGAACAATCAATACTCTTGACAAAGAAATTGCCAATTTAGAAAAGAAAAAATCTGCTACTGATAAAAAGCTGTAGAGTCACAACGAAAGGCAGCTAATGTTTCTATTAGCAAAAATGCTTCTTCTGCTACTATCAGGAGTAAAATGAAACAGATTGAAGGATATCGTGCAGATGCAGTCAAGGCATCCGCAGAGAGCGCTGAGCTTGCAAAAAAGATTGCTGATAAGAGAGAAAAACGTAATGTTGCAGTTATGCATTTACAAAAAGAAGAACAAAAAGATCAAAAAAAGCGAGATAAAGCAATGAAAGAAATGCAGCAGTCATACGAAAGACGAGTTAAAGAGTTACAGGTACATGCTGTTTCAAATATATCGTTACCGAATGGAATAGATGAAAACTCTTTACCTGAATATGATGTTTTTGTTTCTCACGCATGGGAAGATAAAGAAGATTTTGTTGATGAATTTGTAGAAGCACTCACTGCTTTGGGAGTTAGAGTCTGGTATGATAAAAACCAGATTAAATGGGGTGATTCTATGAGGGAACGTATTGATGATGGTTTGAAGAAATCTAGATTTGGAGTAGCAGTCCTTTCACCTAACTACATTGCGGAAAATAAGTATTGGACAAAAGCCGAACTGGATGGGTTGTTTCAACTTGAAAGCGTTAATGGAAAGACACTTCTTCCAATATGGCATAACTTGACAAAACAGCAAGTCATGAACTATAGTCCTATTATTGCTAATAAATTAGCAATGACCACTGCATCCATGACAGCACAGGAGATTGCTGCAGAGATATTAAAATTAACACCTAAAGAGTGATTGGCAATGTTGTATTGTTCGGAAGAGAATTAGATTTCAGAAAATGATGTGCAATTATCTTAAACAGAAACATGAAATCTATATTTTGATTTTATTAACCCGAGTCAAATATTGGAAAATAGTACACAAACCATTGTTTTTAAATGTCATCTATTTTGTACATGAAAACACCATTGAAATCTGAACCCTTCAGTTCAGGAAACAATGGTGTTTTCTTTTTATAACGACGTATTTATGCGGCTTTCCGGAATCGCATATTCTTTTTATGCGTTGGACTAAAAAGCAAAAGCAGAAAACAACGAAAATAAGGAGAAATAAATTGAATACACACTTTTCGAACCTCTTAGTCTAATTGTCTGAGTTTCAAAAACTTATTGAAGTTATGACTGATTTATGTTATAATATAAATGATCGCTTATAAACAGTTTGAAAGGGAGATGATTAAGTATGCTTGAAGTTTTCTGGAAATTAGGAGAAAGAATTTTTAAGAGAGATAAATCCAAGAAGAGTTTATATTGTGATCTTGCTCCAGACGATAGTTTGAAGAATAATGTAGAGTATTTCTCTGCACTAGAGTGGGCTTTGGAAAATCCTAAAATTAAGAATATTGCTATTTCTGGTCCGTATGGAGCAGGCAAAAGTAGTATCATCCAATCATTTGTTAAGAAATATCCCAAATACAAGTATATCAACATATCCTTAGCTAATTTTGCCAAGAATGATCAAGGAGAATTAGTTGACCTAGAGGAGACAGAAATTGAAAAGGGAATATTGAAGCAGTTCTTTTATAGGGTAAAGCAAGACAGAATTCCACAAAGCAGATATCGGAAGTTAAAAGTCATAAAGTATTGGAGAGTCGTTGTTGGTACTCTGTTAGCTACACTATTAATGTCACTGGGATTAACTTTTTTGATTCCATCATTAAAAGAACGTGTTGGTACATTGCTTCAAAATGCAGTTGATAATCTGGGAATATCGAATCAAAAAGCAATGGTATTTGGACTTGTCATTGTTCTTGCAGCCCTGCTTTTTATTGCCCATATCATATGGCGTGTTGCCTCTACCTTTCGGATAAAAGAAATTAATTTTTCGGAGAAATCAGGAGCGAATGCAGCAACTACAGCGTCGGATGAAAAAGAGATATTTAATAGAGAAATGGACGAGATCGTTTACTTTTTCGAAGCAACGGGCTATACTGTAGTTTTTATCGAAGATTTGGATCGGTTTAATAATATTGAAATCTTTGTGAAACTTCGTGAACTGAATACAATATTGAATTCTTATGATGCACTTAAAAAGAAAATAGTTTTTGTTTATGCGGTAAGGGACGATATGTTTACAAGCCTTGAAAGAACGAAGTTCTTTGAGTATATTCTACCAGTTATTCCTATCATTAATTCTACTAATTCTAGTGAGAAGCTTCTTGAAAGAGTGAAGAAGGAGCGAGAATCGGGATTCAATATCGAATTGTCGGATGAATATATCACGTTGCTCTCTCCGTACATTAGTGACATGCGAGTACTTATTAATACCTACAATGAATTCATTACATACAAAAAGGTGTTAAAAAATGAACAGGGGCTTAAACTTTCCGATGAGATTATGTTTTCAATCATGGTGTTCAAAAATGCGTATCCCAAAGAATTCGCTGAATTGCAGGATGAACGTGGAATCGTGAAAGAGGCATTTGAGTCAAAACGGACAAAGATCAGTGAATTAAAAGCAGAAATTGAGGAAAAGAGAGATGCTCTGATTACAAAATTGCAGAACATTGATGCTGAAGTTCTTGATGAACAAAGAGATGTCAAGGCAGCAATGCTTGCGTTTATGACAGGTTATAAAGGGGCATTTTCATCCTTTTATTCTGGTAGCAGCTATGATTACTATAATGATATAATGAGTGAAGATTATGATTTGGAAAGACTTAGGAAAAGAGGAACAGTATATTATAACGATGGTTATAATCGAAATCCAAATCTAAGTTTTGATGGAATGGCTTCATTTGTCGGTTCGAAGGACTACATCAGAAGATATAATGAGATACCTGCCAAAGCACCTGAGAAGCGTGCAGAATATCAACAGATAATTGATGAACTTGTTGCAAAGCTTTTGAAACTTTCTTCTGTTTCCATGAAGGGGCTTTTGTCTATGTATGAAGCAAGTAAACTGTTTTCAGAGAGCATCCAAGAAAACAAATTGCTGGTATTCTTACTGCGGCAAGGTTATATCAATGAAGAATATCAGACATATGTTAACTACTTTCATGCTAATAGCATTACAACGGATGATAAAAATTTCATTCTCAGCGTTCGTAACCATGAACCATTAGAGTTTTCATATTCATTGACTAAGGTTAAGCAAGTAGTACGAGGACTTTTACCGTGTGAGTTTAAACAGAAAGAGATTTATAATTTTGATCTGTTGGATTATTTGATTTCGGATGAGGGGAATAAGGAAAAATTGAATATTCTGATTACCCAGCTGTCTGATGAAAATGAAATAAGCACAAGATTCATTCATGAATATTTTGATGCAACTCAAAATCAGCAGCAGTTTATTGTGCTGCTTTGCAAGGAATGGTCCGGATTCTGGGATCATATAGAGAAGAATCTAGCACTGACAGCAGGACGAAAAGATCGATACTTGGCCGCGATGATAGAAAATACACCGTCAATTGATCTTGAATGTCAGAATGCGAAGGGAAACATCAAAAAGTACTTCGAGGAGAACCCCGATATTTTACGACGGTTGAGTGATATATCTTTAGAAAAAATGAAATCAGCAATTGATGTGTGTGATATTATGTTTGCTCAGCTTGAAATTGATGGAGTATCTTTGGAGCTTCTCGATTGGATTTTTGATCATGGGTATTATCAGATTACTTTTGAAATGCTGCATAGCATTTTTATGCACAAGTCCCCCAATAATGTATCAAAACTCGCTACCCAGAACTATACTATGATTCGAGAATTGGGTGATTCTTCTCTTTTAGAGTATATTGATGAGGATTTTGAGAAATATGTTACAAGTATTGTTCTTGGGATAGATAGTAATACAGAAGAATCCTTGAATACAGTTTTGTATATTATTGAAAAGTTACATATTCATGTAACACTAGCCGATGAGGTGATCATAAAAGAAAATGTGATGTTGGACAGCTTATCGAGATGCAGTTTTGAGGATTTTTCGAAGGATGAGCAAAAGCACTTATGGAATGGATGGATCTCGGCCAATAAATTAAATCCAACATGGGAAAATGTAATGCTGTATTGGGAGAATTATGGAATCACAGATAAATTGCTTGAATTGATTTCGAAGGTTGAAGAAGATTGTCCTCAAGATATGGATGGCGAATTGGTGATGGAAATTATTTGTTCTGACTTGGAAAAATCGTGTTTTGAGAGATTAATTGATAAGATGCCAAGAATCGATTTGGAACTCGATTACTCTAATATCAATTCCGAACACATGAAAGTGCTGCTTCGACACAGATACTTTGATTTTACAGCTGAAGTTGCTTCGGCAATAAAACAGAATCATCCTCAGCTTAATGTAATGGCAATTGCTATTTATAAAGAAGAGGTAAAATTGGATATCCCATCATTTGCTTTCGATTTGGAGGAGATCGAGCGTATAATTGCTTCCATAGAATTTGCTGAAAATGAGAAAGTACGCTTTATTGAGGAAAGTTCCCTGGCAGCGTTTTCAGAGAAAATTGCACAGTTTTTGAGCAGAACAATGTTTGTTGTGAAAAAGGATACTTTTGATAAAGCATGGGTTCATCTCAATCAGGTTCAAAAGAGAGAACTGTTCTTTCATCAGCTTGAAGGACTTGATAATGATGTGCTAGAAAGATGCTTTGTTGATTTGGGTGAGGAGTATCAGGACTTTGCTGATCGCAGCAGACGTCATGATGTTAAGCTCATCAAGTCTCCTAAAAATCAGAAACTGGCAGATTATCTGAAACGAAAAGCATATATAACTAGTTTTTCAGAGGAGCATGGAAAGATAAAGTGTACAGTGAAAAAAGAAGTTTCCGTATAACAAAACGTTCTATTAATTGGAATCGAGCACTCATTATGAGATTAAGCTGATTTAAATTGCGTTTACTAATGCGTTATTTCGATGATGCAAGAAAAGAAGCCCTGACCAACTGAGGTCAGAGGTTCGGAAGTCGCTACCGTTAAGCAAAAAAAAGCATTCAAGCAATGAAATGCTTGAAAAACTCGTAAAACTGTCATTTTTCAATGTCATCTATTTTGTACAAGACAGACAGAAAATCCTCGAAATATAGCCATTTCGAGGATTTGTTATTTTCTATGAATTTGGTTTTGACCCCTTATTGACCCCTTAACTTAAAATAGCATTGATGTGGAGCAGGTGATTGAGCCTGCTCCTTTTTATAGTATGACGAGCATATCAATGCTCTGTGGTGAAAGTCCACCGAGGCGTAGTTACCGACGAACTTTAGAGCGACTTGAAAGTTTCACATCGTGAGGTGTGGGAGAGAAGAAGCAATAGCAAAATCGTAGCCTAACGGAAAGAAACCTGATACTAAGGCATATTAAGCGGATAAGTTGGCTACAAGCAACGAAGTCCAAAAGGTAACCGTAACCTTAATATGTAAATCAGGCAGGTAGACGAGGAAAGAGTATTGGTTTATCCCGTGAGGTCTCATAGACAGAGAAATCTGTAGTAACAACGAACTATGAGAAGTCAGCAGAGGTCATAGTACCGAGAAATCGGAAAGGACCGAACAATTCAAAGCGTCGAATTGAAATGTATGTTTCAAACAGTAATTCTGACAAGATGTGAAATCGAAGCGTATTTGAGAGGAAACATCAACACATAGGAAAAATCTGTTTGAAAGAGGAAAGGAGAAGAGACGGAATATGTCAGAAATGCTTGAAAAGATACTGAGTGAGGAAAATATCAGACTTGCCCAAAAGAAAGTTTATTCAAATAAAGGGACAAGTGGGATAGACGGAATCACAACCCAAGAACGCGAAGAATATATGAAAGAAAATTGGAACAGTATCAAGGAACAAATCCGAGAAAGGAAGTACAAACCGCAAATATGGGTGCAAACGGTATTGCTAAATATCTCAACCAACACGGCATTGCTAAAAAGCCAAGGCAGATCGGTACATTAGATACCTTTTCTGCTCATTTTATAAAGTTGGTTATACAGAATCCTGTGTATTGCGGAAAGATAGCATTCGGTAGGCGTAAGACAGAAAAGATTAATGGTACCCGAAATGAATATCATAGTATCAGGATATGCAAAACAGACTTTATGACTTCTATGATGAGATAGAGGTTGTAGAAGAACAAATAACAGAATTGCAGTCCCGTATAGCAAATATCAAAGAAGAAAAAATATCAGGTGAAAATGTCTATCTTTTTCTGCATTATTATGGTACAATGTACAAAGAGTTTACTGATGCTGAGAAAAAGAAGTTTCTCAATACCTTCATTGAGAGTGTTGAGATATTCAAAGAAGAGCAGACCGACGGCAGACTGTTAAAGTGTATTAATTTCAAATTCCCCGTCTTTTATGACGGGGATGAGAATGTGACACATGTCCGTTGGGACAGTGAAACAACAGTCGAAACGATTGTATTATTGAAAAAGATATAAAATATAGCATAAAGATAATTGGTGATAATATGAAAAGTAATTTTGTATCACAGATGGCAAGTAAAGCGATTACATCTGTGATTAGTATGACATTCTTACCTTCGGATATTAAATGCGGCTTGAAAGGTAATAAGATTGAGATGCCAGCTGATTTTACACCTGTTCTCAGATTTGCCGTTTGCAGTGATATTCATCTTGACGGTAATGAAAATCAGGAAGCTGCTATTCGGTTTAGTAATTTATTTGAAGATTTTTATAAAATTGCGGAAAACGACAATAAATACAATAAAGTTGATGCTATGCTTATTGCCGGTGATTTTACGGGTGGCGGACACGAAAATCAATACTGTATTTTTAATAAAATTATAGATAAAAATATCAAAGATGAAACTAAGCAGTTATGTGTTCTCGGAAATCATGAATTTATCGCTTATCGTGATAACGATGCTTCAGTAGGATATGATGTATATAAAAAATTTGTCAATGAAGAAGTAGATACTGTTACATTGATTAACGGTTATTATTTTATTGGTGTTTCTTATGACAACGACGGAAAAAGTTTTAAGACAAAAATCAATTGGCTAGATAATATACTTGAAGATATTACAGCTAAAAACCCTGATAAGCCTGTCTTTGTTTTTCAACATCCCCATCCGTTTCTGACTGTATATGGAAGTGTAAACTGGGGAAATATTGATTTAAGAAAAATATTAAGCAAATATCCGCAGGTTATTGATTTTTCCGGTCATTCACATTATGCTCCGAGTGACCCGCGTTCAGTTTGGCAGGGCTCCTTTACAGCTATCGGTTGCGGCTCTCTTTCTGCTTTTATGGGTAATCTCAATTATATTGAAGGCGACAAAGATGCCCCCGGAAAATCAGGCGGTGCATGGCTTTGTGAAGTTGACTGCAACGGAAATGTCAAGATGCGGCTGTATGATATAGAAAACCGTAAGTTTTTTGATAATATTGAATATTATTTTACAGAGCATAATGACAAAAAAAAGCGCAGATATACCTGGCATAAACAGAAATCCTTTGATACAAAGCCTGTCTTTTCGATTAAACCAAAAATCAATATTATTAAAACAGAGAATGAGGAATTTATTATTTCTTTCCCTGAAGCCTGCGGTTATTATGAAGCTGAGAATTACAAGATTACTGTAAAAAATTCTAAAAACAGAAAGATTTTTGAGAAAACTGTTATTTCTGAATATGTCAGAGCATCATGTAGTGATGTAAATGTAAGCTTAGGTAATTTACCAAAGGGTAAATATAAAGTATCCATTAATTCTTACAGTCCTTATGCAAAAAAAGGGACAAATATAAAATCTGAAATTGTTGTAGATTAATTAAAAATCAGAAAGGTTTAACTTATGCAAGGAATGACAAGAAGGGAAAGACAGATTACTGATTTTTCCGAAATCAAAAATATTCTCGATAAATCCTTAGTTCTTCATCTCGGACTTTGTGATAATAATATGCCTTATGTAGTTCCGATGAATTACGGATATGAATTTGTCGATGACAAACTCATTTTATATCTTCACGGCGCAAAGCGCGGAAGAAAATTAGATTTAATGAGAGCAAATCCAAATGTGTTTTTTGAAATGGAATGTGACATCACTCCTTTTGAAGGAGAAATTGCCTGTAAATACGGAATTACCTATGCTTCTGTTATGGGTATGGGAACTGCCGAAATTACTGAAGATATTGAAGAAAAAAAACATGCTCTTTCCGTTATAATGAAAACACAGACAGGTAAAAATTTTACTTTTGAGGATAAAATGGCTTCTATTGTCAGTATAATTAAAATAACTGTTTCAGAATATACTGCAAAAAATCGTCCTTCACCGATAAAATGAATAATCTTTTACCAAAGTCGTACAAAAAAATTTTTAATTAATTGCAGCTTCTATATGAGGCTGCAATTTTAATTTAATAACAAAACCTAATTTCAAAATAATAACTTGTCATAAAACAAGTCCGAATCTCATAACAATTATCGAATATAAAAATTCGGAGGAATGAATATGACTAGCAAAAGCATTTATAAAGATATTGCTGAGCGAACGGGCGGGGATATTTATCTTGGAGTAGTGGGACCTGTCAGAACAGGAAAATCTACTTTTATAAAAAAGTTTTGTGAACTTACAGTTTTACCTTATATGCCCGCCGATTTTTCTAAAGAAAGAATGATTGATGAGCTTCCCCAGTCATCTGCCGGAAGAACAATAATGACAACAGAGCCTAAATTTATACCGGAAAAAGGTGTTGAAATTTCACCTGATGATAACGTTAAGCTCAATGTCCGGCTTGTTGATTGCGTTGGATATATTGTTCCGTCATCACTTGGTTATATAGAGAATGAGGAACCGAGAATGGTTAAAACTCCTTGGTTTGATGATGAAATTCCTTTTAATATGGCTGCAGAAATCGGTACCAAGAAAGTCATATCAGAGCATGCAACTATAGGACTTGTTATAACCACAGACGGAAGCATCAGTGAAATTCCGAGAGATGAATATGAAGAAGCCGAAGAAAGAGTTATTGAGGAACTTAAAGAACTGAAAAAACCTTTCATTGTTTTATTGAATTGTATGTATCCGCAAAGCAATTCTTCAATAATGATGAGTGAAGCATTAAACAAAAAGTACAATGTTCCTGTTATACCCGTAAATTGTCTGAATATTACTGAAGAAGAATTGAATAATATTCTTTGCGAAGTTCTTTATGAATTTCCTCTAAAACAAATTACAATTACATTACCTCAGTGGATTTCCGGATTGAATGAAAATAATGCAATTAAAGATGAGCTAATTAATTCAATTAAAGAACTCTCTGTCGGTATTAAAAAACTCAGAGATGCGAAAGATTTACAAAAAATGCTTAATTCTTGTGAATTAATTTCAGCATGCGGAGATTGTTCGATATGCGCCGGTGAAGGAAAAGCTATAATTAAAACAGATATTGATAAATCCCTGTTTTATAATATTCTTTCTGAGCTTTCCGATGAAAATATCGACAGTGATTTGGAATTACTTAATATAATGAAAAACTACAAGGATATCAGAAACAAATATTCAAAAATAGAAGCTGCAATTGAACAGGTAACAACCACAGGTTATGGTATTGTTATGCCTTCTATTGATGAACTTTCACTTGAAGAGCCAGAAATAATGAAGCAGGGAAGCAGATACGGAGTCAGATTAAAGGCAAGTGCCCCGTCAATACATATGATGAGAGCAGATATCAAAACTGAAGTAGCACCGATAGTAGGAAGCGAGAAACAAAGTGAAGAGCTGGTTAAATATCTGCTTGACGGTTTTGAAGATAATCCGTCTAAAATCTGGGAATCAAACATATTCGGAAAATCACTTGACGATCTTGTTAATGAAGGACTTAAAACAAAGCTTCTTCACATGCCTAATGAAGCAAGAATGAAATTACAGCAAACTCTTGAGAGAGTAATCAATGAAGGCTGTAACGGCTTAATATGTATAATCATCTGACTTCGCAATTAATGTTCATGTATATTCAGAAGAAAAATGTAAGCCGTCATCTCAAAGTGTTCCTTTGAATGACGGCTAAAAATTTATTATATAAATTTTTGATATTCACTTACTGCAATTCTGTCACATAGTTCATTAAATTCGTGTCCTGCGTGACCTTTGATCCATTGAAAAGTAACGTCATGAATACTGATTAAGTCCAATAACTCCTGCCATAATTCAGGATTTAACACTGCTTTACCGTCGCTCTTCCTCCAATTTTTCTTTATCCAATTATCAAGCCATTTATTGTTAATAGCATCACAAACATATTTCGAATCTGAAACAACCGTAACTTTACAAGGTCTGTTGAGTGCTTTAAGACCTTCTATTACGGCAGTTAACTCCATGCGATTATTAGTTGTATTCATTTCACCGCCTGAAACAGTTTTTGTATGCTCATTG
This sequence comes from Acutalibacteraceae bacterium, assembly GCA_045591285.1. Taxonomy (GTDB): domain Bacteria; phylum Bacillota; class Clostridia; order Oscillospirales; family Acutalibacteraceae; genus RUG806. The sequence goes on along the minus strand of JAZNSP010000024.1, from coordinate 47,552 downwards.
AATTTAAGAATAGCACAATATCCTCCGGGACCGGGATTACCTGAACAGGCACCGTCTGTATATAAAAATATTTTATCCATAACAATCTCCATATATTTAATATTAATATTTTAGCATTAATTAAATATCTTTTCAATTGTTTATGACTAAATTGGCAAATCTTTGCTCATAATAAATTCAAATAACTCTGAAGGAGAGATAACATTGAAGGCAGTAATTATGTGTGGGGGAGTCGGAAGCAGATTAAAACCTCTGACTGAAAATATGCCAAAACCTTTAATAAAGCTTCTAAACAGGCCGATACTTGACTTCGTAATCGAAAAACTGATAAACATAGGTGTTACTGATATCAGTATTTCTCTTGGTTTTATGGCAAATGAAATTATAGAATTTTGTGAAAACAAAAACTATAAAGCTGAATTAAAATATTATATAGAAACAAAACCTCTCGGAACAGCCGGTGGAGTAAAAAACTGTATCAAAAAATCACAGGAAGACGTACTGATTTTAAGCGGTGATAATATTTTTGATATAGATTTAGAAAAATTGATAGATTTCCACACTGATTGTAATGCAGATATAACAGTTTGTGCCGCCTACTGTACTGATCCGAGAGAGTACGGAGTTATTATCAAGGATGATGACAACAGCATAGTATCTTTTATTGAAAAACCTACATGGGAACAATCAGAAAGCTTTCTTGTTAATACAGGAATTTATATACTGAAGGGGGAGATACTTGATTTAATTCCTGAGAACCGTATATATGATTTTTCTAATGATCTGTTTCCTGAAATATTTAAATCTGATAAAAATTTTCTCTGTTACGAAAGCAATGCATACTGGGGAGATATGGGGGAATTTCCTGCTTACAGAAAAATCACTGAAGATATTTTATCTGATAAAGTTAACAATTTTAAAGGCATAGGAACTTATTACCACAATGATTCTGTGTCAGAATACGGTGGCAGAATAATTGCACCGTGTATCATAGGTGATGACACAAAAATTCTTAAAGATGCGGAAGTCGGTCCTTTTACCGTATTAGGAAATAATTGTACTATTGAAGAAAATTCCGTAATAAAGAATTCTTGTATCGGAAATATGAGTAAAATTTCATCTGACTGTGAATTACAAAGCTGTATCATTGATGATAATGTAACAATTGAGTCTAATTGCAGTATAGAAGAAAACTCAGTTATAGCATTTGGATGCAAAATAGGTCGTTTTACAAGAATTGTTAAAAACTGTAAAATCTGGCCGGGAAGAAGGATTGAAGCTCAATCATTTATAACGAAAGATGTCTTTTATGCATCACCTGAAAAAATACAGGTTGATATTTTCGGAATTTCAGGAAAAATCAATTCTCAAATAACTCCCGAAGACACTGTGAGATTGGGCCAGGCACTTGCAAGTGTGAACGGAATAAATAAAATCGGATTCGGTGCAGACAGTAATAAAGCCTCTGAAGTTTATAAAGATTTTCTTATTAACGGCGCAAGAACTTGTTCAGCAACCTGTTATGATTTTGGTGAAATGTTTAAAAATCAAGCTTATTTTTATTCAGCGTACTGTTCTCTTGATGCATTTATATTTGCTTCTACTGAATCAGATATCATAAATTTTTCATTTTTCGGGAAAAACGGTATTCCGTTTTCATCTTCTCAATCAAGAAGCATAAATAATAATTATAGATTTTCTTCTTTTAATTTTGCTGATTCAGACAAATTTAATGATGTTTTTAATATGAAATTATTTTCAACTGTATATAAATCATATTTCAAAAAAATTATCGGGGATAAAAACAACAAAATTAATTTTATAATTGAAACTGAAAATCCTTTGATCAAAGATATCTTGAGTATCTTAGAAAATAAAAACAAAACTGATACTAAATCTATAATTCAAATTCTTATAAAATCTAACGGCAGTGAGTTTTATATAATTGAAAATGAAAAATTTTATTCTTCTGAGAGAATATTGAAACTGTTATGTGAGATTCAGATGGCTGAAGGACATTGTATTTTAATTCCTGAAGATGCACCAAGCTCAATTGAAGATATGGCTGACAAATATTCGACTGAAGTAACAAGATTATATGAAAATGATATAAGTTCATACAATATAGACAGTGAAGATTTCCTGAAGAATATATATTTTTTCGATCCTGTACTGATGTGTGCAAAGCTTATTAATATAATCACAAGCACCAACATTTCACTTGATGAATTATTTACCTGTCAAAATGAATTTGCTCTTAAAAAATCAATAATTGAATTTGATTTTTCTCCTTCAGATTTGCGTAAAATATTTTCTGATGCCGGAGGAGTAAAAACTAAAGAAGACAGATATTATAGTTTTAATTTTCAGAAAGGCAGAGCAAAAATAAGACAATTAGGAAATTCCTGCAGAGCAAGACTATTGACTGAAGCGTATGATATGGAAACAGCAAAAGAGATTTCAGGTATTGTTACTCAAAAAATAAAAAACGCCAATATTGACAAAAGATAAGTAAAGTTGTATTATAAATTGATAACTTTTACGGATTTTGATATAAATAATTTTTATTAATACAACATCCGATTATTTCGGATGTTACATATAACTTAAAAGGAGAAAATATGCAGAATGATTCTATAAAGACCGGCAATAAGCGTCATACGGCACCGGCATCTGCTAACAAAAAAAATCACTCAAAAAAAAATAACGATAAGCAAAAAAAAGAAATAACAAAAAAAACTGATAAGAATTTTGAAGAAAAAAAGAAAACCAACAAAAAATCATATTCAAAAAAGAACAAAAACACAGCACGTAAAACATCAAATTTAAATCTTTATGATTCAATTTCGCCAAAAGAATTAATGAAGAAAAATACCTCCGTTAAAGTTAAATTTCTCGGCGGCATTAATGAAATCGGTAAAAACCTCACTGTTTTTGAATGTAACGGTGAAATGATAATTGTTGACTGCGGTATGTCTTTCCCCGATGCTGATATGCCGGGGGTTGATTATGTTCTCCCCGATATTACTTATATAGAAAGAAACAAAGATAAGGTCAAGGCTGTTTTTATCACACATGCTCATGAGGATCACATAGGCGGACTTCCTTATCTTCTCAAATCTGTGAACATTCCTGTGTATTGCACACGCCTTACAGCAGGGCTTATTGAATTAAAATTACGAGAACACCGAATTTTCAATAAATCTAAGGTAAATGTTATAAAACAAGGTGACAGCATAAATGTAGGTGAATTCACTGTTGAAGCTATTCATGTAAATCATTCAATACCCGATGCACTTGCATTTGCTATACGATGCAGCGCAGGAATTATAGTTCATACAGGTGACTTTAAGATTGACAACACACCTATAGACGGAGATGTGTTTGATCTTGCTAAGTTCGCTCAGTTAGGTAACGAAGGAGTATTATGTTTATTGTCCGATTCTACTAACTCAGAGAGGGCAGGTTATACTCCAAGCGAGAAAAATGTAGGTGAAACACTTGAGGCATTATTCAGTAAAGCTCAAGGCAAAAGAATAATTGTTGCTTCTTTTGCCTCAAACATTCATAGAATTCAGCAGATTATTGATGCTTCTGAAAAAATGGGGAGAAAAATCTTTTTATCCGGAAGAAGCCTTGAAAATGCTACGGCAATCAGCACTGAGCTTGGTTATATGCGCATTTCGGAAGGTGTTATGCATTCAATTGATAAGCTGAAGAATTACCGGGATGAAGATGTTGTAATCATTACAACCGGCAGCCAGGGTGAACCTATGTCTGCGCTTTCAAGAATGGCTCTCGGTGATCATAAAAAAGTTACGATTGACAGCAACGATTTTGTTATAATTTCAGCAACACCAATTCCCGGCAACGAAAAAATGGTCGCAAATACAATCAATGAATTGATGAAGCTCGGAGCTGAGGTTATTTACGAAAAAAACCTTGGTATCCATGTTTCGGGACATGCAGCTCAGGAAGAACAGAAACTCGTTCTCAATCTCATAAAGCCCAAATATTTTATTCCCGTTCACGGTGAGCAGAAGCATCTCAGAAGACATGAGGCAACTGCATTAAGTACAGGCATTCCACCTGAAAATATTATTGTTCCTGAGCTTGGCAGCGTTATAGAAATGTCCGATCTTTTCATTGATGCAAACTCAAGTGTTCCTGTAGGTAAGATATTTGTTGACGGAACAGGCGTATGTGACATCGGAAAAACTGTTTTACGCGACAGAAAAAAACTATCTACTGACGGTATAATATCAGTTACCGCTGTAACAGATGCTTATTCAGGAGAGCTACTTTCTCAGATTGATGTGCAATCCAAAGGCTTTGTCTTTGATTATGAAGATAAGGAGCTTACTGCTTTTATTAATAATATTTGTGAAAAAGTTTTCTATGACTATATGAGAAGTGTCAATATGGATTTATACACTCTCAAAACAAAGCTGAAAGATAATATATCAAAAGCAATTTTTGACAAAACCAGACGTTCTCCCATAGTTATTGTCAGCGTTATTGCCGTATAATAATAGTTAAAGGGTGTGAAATAGTGAATTTTAAAGATGTTCTGAAAAATAATCCGTTTACTGTAACAATAATATTTCTGTCAACTCTCATAAGCGGTATTACGTTTATTTATTCCAAGCCTCTTGCTTTTGCTGAATTAGCATTAATTCTTTTGTTCGTTGTTTTCGCACTAAAATGGATATCAAATAGTGCTGAGAGAAAGAAGGATTTCTTTAACAGTATTGAAGAGTATCTAGCAGAAACAGGTGAAGCTGGAAAATTTAATTCAAATTTTCCTTTTCCTCTTGTTCTCAGTGATAAAGAAGGTAATATTCAGTGGTTTAATAAAAGCTTCGGAGATATCATCGATAGTTTCGGAGACAACTATTCGGACAATATAAAAACTCTTATACCTGATTTTTCAGAACTAATTTTATCAAATGTAAAACATACGGAAATAGCTACTGAATGCTCACAATACTCTGTTATTTCTTCATCTGTTAATGATAATTTATCAGCATTTTACTTTATTGATGATACAGAGCTTAAAAATATAAGAACCAATTTTAATTTAACACGACCTGTTGCCATTCTGATAAATGTTGACTCTTTGGAACACACTGAAGATACTTTTGCTCACGCTGATTATTATGCAGTAGTTTCTGATGTTGAACGTGAGATAACAAAATGGCTTGTTGAAAACAACTGTATTTTCAGAAAGTTTGCTGACGGAAAATTCATAGCAGCAACAGAAAGCTCTAATCTTGACCTGATGATTAAGGATAATTTTAACATTCTTGATAAAATCAGATTGTACAGATACGGTTCACAGGAAGTCGATATTACTTTATCTGTAGGCATTGGAAAGGAAAAAACCTTTACAGAGTGTGAAATCAGTGCAAGACAAGCTCTTGATATGGCTAGAGGCAGAGGCGGAGATCAGGTTGTATTGAAAATTAACAATAATTATGAATTTTTTGGCGGAGTAACGAGCAGGAAAGAAAAACGCGGAAAAATTAAATCAAGAATTATTGCTACTGCACTCAGTGAATATATTGAAAATTCCTCTTCGGTTTTTGTTATGGGACATGCCTATTCCGATTTTGATGCAATAGGTGCCGCTGTTGGTTTATGTTCTATAGCAAAATCCTGTTCAAAGCCCTCTTACATCATTATTAATAAGCAATTATCACTTGCCTTACCATTAGTCGAAATGCTTGAAAAATTGGATAAAAATATCAAGTTTGTTTCTCAGTCTGAAGCAATGGAGATTTTTAATAATGAAAGCCTGCTGATTATTGCTGATACGATGAGAGAAAAGCTTGTAGAAGCTCCTGAAATACTAAAAAGAGCCAAAAATATTATACTTATTGATCACCACAGAAAAACGGTTGATTACATAGATAGTGCTGTACTCGAATTCCATGAGCCCTATGCATCATCCGCCTGTGAAATGGTAACTGAACTTATTCAGTATTCTCCCTCAAAGACAAAGCTCTCTTCTTATGAAGCAGAGGCTCTGCTTGCAGGTATAATTCTTGACACAAAGAATTATACATTACGTGTCGGAGTAAGAACATTTGAAGCCGCAGCATATCTTAAAGATTGCAAAGCTGATACCGTTAATGTAAAGAAGCTTTTTGCTTCGTCTGTTGAAGACAATGTAAGTGTAAACAGATTAATAGCAGGTGCTCAGTTTTATGACAGATATGCTATTGCTGTTGCAGACAGCTTTATTTCAAGACTTGTTTCCTCTAAAACTGCTGATGAAATGCTCAATATTAGCGGTGTGGATGCTTCTTTCGTTGTTTCCTGTAATGACGATACTACATTCATATCGTCAAGATCTCTCGGGAAAATAAATGTTCAATTGATTATGGAAGCATTAGGAGGCGGCGGACATCAGAGCATGGCTGCCTGTCAGATAAAGGGGACTGATATTGAAAATGCAGTTACGACACTAAAAAATGCAATCAATGATTATTTTATAAAAAATTCTTAACTCTTGCGAGGTAATAAATATGAAAGTAATACTTAACAAAGATGTAAAAGATCTCGGAAAAAAGGGAGAGCTTGTCAATGTTTCAGACGGGTATGCTAAAAATTTCCTTATTCCGCGAAAAATAGCTGTTATTGCCGATGCTACTGCTATGAACGAACTTAAAAACAGAGAAATGTCTAAAGCGCATCATCTTGCTGTTGAAAAGGCTAATGCAGAAGCTGCAGCTAAAACTCTTGAAGGAAAGAGCATAAAAATTTCAGCAAAAGCTGGTGCTAACGGCCGTCTTTTCGGTTCTGTAACATCAAAGGAAATTTCAGAAACAATAAAGAATGTTTATAATATTGAGATAGACAAGAAAAAGATTATCGTTGAAGATATCAGAAGTTTCGGTACTTTTGAATGCACTGTAAAGGTTTATAGCGGAATTTCTGCTAAGATATTTATTGTGGTTGGAGAATAATTTTTGAGGTGTTCCGATGAGAAAGAATGAATCTGTCGCTGCAGATACGGGAACAAGTAAATCATTTTCACTTGAAGCTGAGCAGGCTATTCTTGGTAGTGTGCTTATTGATCCTTCATGTTTTCCTACAGTTTCAATGTTAGTAAGACCTGAGTATTTTTATATGCCTCAGCATAAAGCAATATATACCACAATGCTTACTATAGATGCTTCAGGTTCAGGTTCTATTGATCCGCTGTTGATACTTGAAGCAATGAAGGCAGAGAAAGTATTTTCCAATGAAGATGACGGAAAAACTTATCTTTTTCAGCTTGCCGATATTGTACCGTCAACAGCAAATGTTGAAGCTTATTGCAAAATTATCAAGGATAAGTTTTACATAAGAACGCTTATAAATGTATCAACAGATATTATCGATCTTGCAGAAAACTCCGGTGAAGAGGCCGATATAATTCTTGATAATGCTGAACAGAGAATTTACGAAATACGTCAGGGTAAAACTGTTGCAGGTCCGTCAAAACTCAGTGATGTTATTGCAAGTGTATATGATACTCTTTATAAGCTTAATTCTGAAGACAAAGAACAGTTTAAGGGGTTGCCGACAGGTTTTCCTGATTTTGATAAAATGTGTAACGGTCTTAACCGTTCTGACCTTGTTATAGTTGGTGCAAGACCTGCTATGGGTAAAACAAGCTTTACTCTCAATATGGCAAGAAATGTTGCAGTTAAATCAGGGAGAAGAGTTCTCTTTTTCTCACTCGAAATGTCAAAAGAGCAGTTGGCTCAAAGGATTATTTCAACAGAAGCAAGAATTCCAAGCCAGAAAATGAGAAAAGGTGAGCTTACTCCTAAAGAATGGGAGCGTCTCAGTGCTGCTTGTGTATTTCTTGCTGATGTTCAGCTCTATTTTGACGATACATCTAACATTACAGTACCTGAAATGAAGGCTCGTTGCAGAAGACTTAAAAATGTTGAAGCTGTATTTATTGACTATCTTCAGCTTATGCAGTCAGCAAAAAAGTCAGAAAACCGTGTTCAAGAGGTTACTGAAATTACAAGAAGCCTGAAGCTTATGGCAAAAGACCTTATGATTCCTGTTGTTGTTTGTGCACAGCTTTCACGTAGCACTGAAGGCAGAGGTGCATCTCACAAGCCTCAGCTTGCCGACCTTCGTGAATCAGGTTCAATCGAACAGGATGCTGATATAGTTGTTATGCTTTACAGAGAAGACTACTATAAAACCGAAAAAGACAATCCTGAGCAGGTTGAATGTAATACTGCGGAATTACTTGTTCAGAAAAACAGACACGGACCTACAGGTTCTGTTAAAATGAACTGGAATCCACAATTCACTTTATATACCTGTCCTGAAAATAATGTGACCGATGAAAACTAAGTTTATTAATAATATTTCAAAATACAACTTATTATCAGCAGGGGATAGGGTAGTTGTCGGTTTGTCCGGCGGGGCTGATTCAATGTGTCTTATATCATTGTTGCTCAAATGTAAAGATGAACTGGATATTACAGTTGAAGCTGCTCATGTTAATCATTTAATTCGAGGTAATGAAGCTTTCCGAGATGCTGATTTTGTAAAGAGCTTCTGTAAAGAAAATAACATTACACTACATGAAGCTCAGATAAATGTTCCTGAAGAAGCATTATTGTCAGGTGAAAGCATTGAGCTTTGTGCAAGAAAAAAAAGATATGCGTTTTTCTCTTCATTGAATTGTGACAAAATTGCCACTGCACATACAGGAAGTGACCGTATTGAAACTCTTCTTATGAATTTATCAAGAGGTTCATCCCTTCAAGGGCTTACATCAATTCCTGTCCGACGTGAGAATATAATTAGACCGCTGATAAATTTCACACGAAGTGAAATTGAAAAATACTGCACTGAAAATAACATTGAGTTTGTTACAGACAGCAGTAATCTTCAAGATGAATATACGAGAAATAAGTACAGACACAGTGTAATTACACAACTGCTTGATATAAATCCATCCTTTGAGCAGAATGCATTAAGATGCATTGATTGTATCAATATTGATAATGATTATCTTAATGAAACTGCTGCTGATATATTAAACAGTTGCCTGTATAATAACAATTGTTTATCTGTTGATAAATTAAAACAATTTCATCCGTCGCTTATGACTCGAACAATTTCTCTTTTCCTTGATATTATTCAAGCTGAATATGAATATAAACACATTAAGTATATTTCTGAGCGAATTTCCGAAAAGTTTACTGTTACTTTACCGGGGGGAACAATAATCAAATCAGACGGAAATTATATTTTCAAGGTAACAGAGAATAAAAGTACGGAAAATTTTTCTTCAGTAAAATTTCATAAAAATGAACCATTTAAATTTTCTTATAGCGGTAAAACGATAAATGTTTATAAATCTGATAATATTCCGAAAAATGAAGAAAATGTTTTTGTGGTTGATTATGAAAAATTAACTTCAGATTTATATCTGAGAACCCGTAGCGAAGGTGATGTTTTTTGCAATTGTCAGCAACGTTGCACGAAATCTTTGAAAAAGCTTTTTAATGAGTTAAAAATTCCCGTTGAGATGAGAAATAAGCTTTTCATTATCAGTGATGAAAACGGAATTATTTTTATTGAAAATATCGGGATTGATTTTAAACGAAAAATTAATAAAACGACTAAAGAATATCTGATTATAAAAATGGAGTGTGTCAAAAATGAATAATGATATCAAAAAAGTTTTATATTCTGAGGAAGATTTAAAAGAGATAGTTACATCTCTCGGTGCACAGATAAGTGAAGATTACAAGGACAGAAATCTTCTTCTTGTAAGTGTTCTTAAAGGTTCTGTTGTATTTATGAGTGATCTTATGAGAGCAATTACAATACCTTGTGAAATTGATTTTATGTCCATTTCAAGCTACGGTAACAAGACAAAATCAAGCGGTACTGTAAGAATTCTCAAGGACCTTGACAGAGATATCAACAATTATGATGTGCTTCTTGTTGAGGATATTCTCGACAGCGGAAAAACTCTCAGCTATCTTATTGAACTGCTTTATGCAAGAAACCCCGCAAGTATCAGAATTTGCACCCTTTTTGATAAGCCCGAAAGAAGAGAAGTTGATATTTTTGCAGATTACAAGGGAATTTCTGTTCCTGATGAATTTATTGTCGGTTACGGACTTGACTTTGCTGAAAAATATAGAAATCTTCCTTACATCGGAGTATTAAAGGACGACAAACATTAATTTATCGGAGGAAGAAATAAATTGTCAAATTTTATGAACAAGCTTAAACAGTTTGCTCCGTTTATTCTTATGCCAGTTATTATGATAATGATGATTTCATTATTTGCTAATGAGAATAGAACTGAGAACAAAAAATTAACCTATTATGATATAGTTGCTATGTTCGAAAATAATGAAATAGCAGAATATACATTAAATCTCGGCAGCGGTGCTCTTGAATACAAGAAGCGTGATGATGAAAAGGTTTATAAATATACCGTGCCTAATATTAATCTTTTCAATCAGGATATACACGAAAAAGTTTTAGAGTATAACGAAACTCATGATGATGATATTGTTCACAATTACAAGTCGGGCAATTCAAATTCATGGTTAGCGAGTCTTCTTCCTTCTGTTTTCATTATTGTAATTCTCGGTGTAATGATGTTTGTTGTTATGAAGAGAATGAATCAAAGCTTTATGAGTGAGAATAACCGTTCACTTTCATTCGGAAAAGCAAGAATTAAAATGCCCAAGGATGATAAGAGAAAGACTACTTTTGATGATGTTGCAGGTGCAAAAGAGGAAAAAGCAGAACTCGCTGAAATTGTTGATTTTCTTAAAAATCCTCAGAAATATGCAGAACTCGGTGCGAGAATTCCCAAGGGTGTGCTTCTTGTAGGCCCTCCCGGTACAGGTAAGACCTTACTTGCACGTGCTGTAGCAGGTGAAGCAAACGCACCTTTCCTCTCAATTTCAGGTTCAGATTTTCTTGAAATGTATGTTGGTGTTGGCGCTTCAAGAGTCAGAGATCTTTTTGATCAGGCAAAGAAAAATGCTCCGTCAATAATTTTTATTGATGAAATTGATGCTGTTGGTCGTCACAGAGGTGCAGGTATGGGCGGCGGACACGATGAAAGAGAACAGACTCTTAATCAGATGCTCGTTGAAATGGACGGTTTTGTCGGCACTGAAAGTGTTATAGTTCTTGCTGCAACTAACCGTCTTGATATTCTTGATCCTGCGCTCTTACGTCCGGGACGTTTTGACAGACAGATTACAATGGGTTATCCGGATATTGAGGGACGTCACGATATTCTTAAAGTTCATATAAAGAATAAGCCCCTTGCTCCAGATGTTGATCTTATGAAGGTGGCAAAATCCACAGTTGGCTTTACCGGTGCTGACCTTGAAAACCTTCTCAATGAAGCAGCTTTACTTGCGGCAAGAAAAAACAGTAAGGCTATTACAATGGAAGATATTGATGCGGCCACGATAAAAACCGTTGTCGGTACTGAAAAAAAATCGCATAAGATTACTGCCGAAGACAAGAAGCTTACTGCTTATCACGAAGCCGGTCATGCAGTTTCTGCTCATTTCCTTGGAGGGCAGGATCCCATTCATCAGGTATCAATCATACCTACAGGTATGGCAGGCGGCTTTACAATGCACCGTCCTCTTGAAGATAAAATGTACCGTTCTAAGAAAAAAATGGAAGAGGAAATCATTACTCTTCTCGGCGGTAGAGTTGCAGAAAAACTCATTATCGGTGATATTTCTACCGGTGCATCCAATGATATTCAGAGAGCCACCGAAATTGCAAGAAATATGGTAACAAAATACGGTATGAGTGAAAATCTCGGACCGATAACCTTTGGTTCAGGTGAAACAGAGGTTTTCCTCGGAAAAGATTATAATACTGTCAGAAACTACTCAGAAGAAATCGCAAAGGATATTGACGAAGAAATCAGAAAAATCATTTCAAACGGCTACGAAAGATGTGAAGAGCTTCTTAAGAAGCATATAAATAAGCTTCATATTCTTGCAGAATACCTTATCGAAAATGAAAAAATTGACGGTGAATGTTTCCTTGAGCTTATGAATGATAAAATTTCTGATAAAACTGAAGTAATTACTGATAATACGGAGAAATAATTATGAAAAAACTAATTGCTGTTTTAATTTCAATTCTTTCAGTTGTTTTGTGTTTTTCTTCTTGTGCTGATAATAACGACGAAGTAACTGTAAATACTGATACTACCGATATCGATTACACCGATAAGCTTACTAATCCTGAAAATCCTGTTGCTACAATAAAGATGAAGGATGGCGGAGTTATTGTAGCAGAATTATTCTATGATAACGCACCTAATACTGTTCTTAATTTTATTTCACTTGCTAATAAGGGATTTTATGACGGTCTTATTTTCCACAGAGTTGTTCCCGGTTTTGTAATTCAGGGAGGCGATCCTAACGGAAACGGAACAGGCGGTCCCGGATATGCAATTTTCGGTGAATTTCCCAACAATGATTTTGACAATGAGCTGAAGCACGGTAAGGGATATCTTTCTATGGCAAGAAAGGGTAGCTATACTGATCCTGCATCTGCTTATAATACTGCAGGCTCACAGTTTTTTATTGCAGTAGCTGAATGTCCTTCTTTAGACGGTGATTATGCTGTATTCGGTTATTGTTTTGAAGGTATGGATGTAGTTGACGAAATCGTAAAGGTAAAAACTGACAATAATGACAAACCTTTAGAAGATGTTGTTATAGAAAGTATTCGTGTAAATTGCGGCGATAAAACTTACGATGAACCTGAAAAAATAATGTAAATATATTTCATAAATGTAAACATTTTATGTCTTAGGAAATTTACTATTGATTTTAATGCACATATTATGTTATAAATATATTGAAATAAAATTTATGGAGGTAATATTCATGAAGTGGATTTTAAAGAAGCTTATTGTTGTTCTCGTTGAAGCTCTCGTTGTTATGGGTCTTCTTGATACATTAGGAATTGACCTTGAAGGTATTCTTGGTGGTCTTCTTGGTGAAGAAGCAACTGACGAAGAAACAACAGCTGAAGAAGAAACAACTGTTGCTTAATTTTTCTTGTTAGCAAAATAGATGTCCTTACGGACATCTATTTTTTTTGCTCTGATTTAATCTTATCGAATGAATATTAAGCATTAAAAATACTTTTTCTGTATTTATAACAGATTAATAAAAAAGGTGTAACTTATGAGCTTTCAAACCTTGATTAAATTATATGAATACCTTGATAACGTAACTCCGTTAAATACTGATTGCGGGAAGATATGTAACAAAAAATGCTGCAACGGAACAAATGAAGACGGTATGATCTTATTTCCCTATGAAAAAGATTTGTTTATCAATAACGATGAATTCACCATTTATTATGATAAAAAATATCAAATGGATGCAATACGCTGTAACGGAAACTGTTCAAGAAATCAAAGACCGCTTTCGTGCAGAATTTTTCCGTTTATGTTTTATACAGTAAAGGATAATATAATTAATACAGCACCAGATATTCGTGCCATTGATTTTTGCCCGATATTAAATGATAAGTTAAAAGTCAACAAAAAGTTTTTTCGTTCAATGCGTATTTCAGCAAAGCTGATATCTTCAGATTATGAGTTCAATAATTTTATAATTAAATTATCAGACCTGCTCACAGATTTCAATAAACTCTAATTACATATTGATTTATTTGCTTTTAAGTTATATAATTAACTGTATATAAATTCCTTAAAAAATAGGAGAGATGACAAAATGTGTTACGATGTTGCAATTATCGGCGCCGGTGTCATTGGTGCGCTTACTGCAAGAGAATTTTCCCGATATAATCTGAAAACTATATTGCTTGAAGCTTCAAATGATGTTGCTATGGGAGCAAGTAAAGCTAACAGTGGTATAGTTCATGCAGGTTTTGATGCAAAACCCGGTTCATTAAAGGCACAGCTTAATGTAAAGGGTTGTGCTATGATGGAGGATGTTTGCAAAAAACTCAGTGTTCCTTATAAGAAAAACGGTTCTTTGGTTGTCGCTTTTTCCGAAGAAGAAATGGAAACAGTTAAAGAGTTGTATGAAAGAGGAATAAAAAACGGCGTACCTCAGCTCAGAATTATCGAAAAAGAAGAAATAAAGGCAATGGAACCCAATCTTTCAGATGAAATTTTCGGTGCCCTCGATGCTGAAAGCGCCGGAATTGTTTGCCCTTATGAATTAACTATTGCTGCAACAGAAAATGCAGTTACAAACGGTGTTGAGTTCAGAAGGAATTTCAAAGTTAATTCAATTTCTTTTAATGACGGTGTCTTTACGGTTAAAACCGAAGATGACGAAATTAAAACCAAGTATATCATTGATGCTGCAGGCGCTCATTCTGATGAAATCGCTGCTATGATTGGTGATGACAGCGTAAAACTTATTATGAGAAGGGGAGAGTATTTCATACTCGATAAGGCGGTCGGAAATATGGTTTCGCATACCATATTCCAGTGTCCCAGCAAAATGGGTAAGGGTATTCTTGTTTCCCCTACAGTTGACGGTAACCTTCTTATCGGACCTACTGCTGAAGATATCGATTGTAAAGATGACACTTGTACAACAGCAAACGGATTTAAGACAATAAAAACCTTCTCTGTTAAAAGCTGTCCTACAGTTTCGTCAAGAAATGCAATTACTTCGTTTACAGGTCTTCGTGCGCATCCTGTCAATGATGATTTTATTCTTGGAAAAAGTAATGTAAATCCACAGTTTATCCACGCTTCTGGCATTGAATCTCCCGGACTTACATCTGCTCCTGCTATAGCTGAATATTTAGCAGACATCATTACTTCCGATATAGGTAATGTCAGTTTAAATACCGAATTTAACGAATACAGAGAAGATGTTTTCCGCTTCAGACATGCTACAGATGCAGAGAGAGCAGAAGCAATAGCAAAAAATTCTGCTTACGGTAGAATTATCTGCAGATGCGAAACAATCACTGAAGGTGAAATTATTGATGCAATCAAGGCTCCTGCAGGTGCAAGAGATGTTGACGGAGTAAAAAGACGTACAAGAGCAGGAATGGGACGCTGTCAGGGTGGTTTCTGTGGCTCCAAGGTTGTTGAAATTCTTGCAAGAGAGTTAAACTGTAATATTAATGAAATTACAAAATTTGGAAATAATTCCAATATTTTATTTGATAAGACGAAGTAAGGAGGAGAAGTCATGTTAAATTATGAACTTGTTGTAATAGGCGGCGGTCCCGCCGGTATGGCTGCTGCTCTTAAAGCAAAAGAATGCGGAATTAATGATATTATTATTCTTGAAAGAGCTGAAACACTTGGAGGTATTCTCGAACAGTGTATTCATACAGGCTTTGGTCTTCATTATTTCGGTGAAGAGCTTTCAGGTCCCGAGTATGCCGCTAAATTCATTGAACAGCTTAAAAATACTGATATAACAGTTAAAACTGACACAATGGTTCTCAGTATAGATGACAATAATATTGTCACTGCAGTAAACAAAGAAGACGGACTTCTTAAAATTCAGTCTAAAGCCATTGTTCTTGCTATGGGTTGCCGTGAAAGACCAAGAGGAGCTCTTGAAATTGCTGGCACTCGTGCATCAGGCATTATGACTGCAGGTACAGCTCAGAAATATGTTAATCTTGACGGATATATGCCCGGCAAGAAGGTTGTTATCTTAGGTTCAGGTGATATCGGACTTATTATGGCAAGAAGAATGACTCTTGAGGGAGCAGAGGTTAAGGTTGTTTGTGAATTGATGCCCTATTCAGGCGGTCTTACAAGAAACATTGTTCAGTGTCTTGATGACTTTAATATTCCGCTAAAGCTCAGCACTACCGTAGTTGAAACTCACGGCAAGGAAAGACTTGAGGGTGTTACTATTGCTAAGGTTGATGAAAACCTTCAGCCTATTGATTCTACAAGAGAGTATATAGAGTGTGATACTCTTATGCTTTCAGTCGGACTGATACCCGAAAATGAGCTTACAAAAAATGTTGGAATCAGCATAGACAGAATCACAAGCGGTGCAATTGTCGATGAAATGCGACAGACAGATCATAAGGGGGTTTTCGCTTGCGGTAATGTTCTTCATGTTCATGACCTTGTTGACTATGTTACACTTGAAGCACAGCTTGCCGGTAAGGGTGCTGCAGATTATATACTTGGAAATACTGACAATAACCCGACCTATGTCAATACGACTACCGGTAACGGCGTAAGATATCTTGTTCCGCAGAGAGTAAACATCAATAATAATGAAGATGTTAAGCTTTACTTCCGTGTAGGACAGATTTATAAAAACGCTAAAGTTGTACTTGAATGTGACGGAAATACTATTTCTTCAAAGAAAAAAGTTAAGCTTGCACCAGGTGAAATGGAAAATGTAATTATACCTGCAGATGTTCTCTCAAAGATGAACAGTGAAAGCAAAATCATTGTTAGAGTGGAGGAATAAATAATGAATAAAGAATTGACTTGTGTTGCATGTCCACTCGGTTGCTCTGTAACAGTTGAATATAATGAAAATGAAGTTATATCTGTTAAGGGCAATACCTGTAAACGCGGTGAAGCCTATGCAAAAAACGAAATTTTCAACCCTACACGTTCTCTGACTTCAACAGTTAAGGTTAACGGAGGAATTTTACCTGTAGTCCCCGTAAAATCAAGCAAACCCGTTCCTAAGACAATGTTATTTGACTGTATGAAGCTTATTAACTCTGTTACAGTTGACGGTCCGGTTGAAATTGGTCAGGTTATAATTGAGAATATTCTTGATACAGGTGCAGACATAATTGCAACCAACATCAACTGAAAGGTTATTTTTAATGGAAAAAGGATATAAAGCAACTGTTGACGTTATTCCGTCATTTCGTCAGGTTGAATGGCAAAAAACAGAATTTTACGGTCTTATCAGTTACGGTATGCCAGTATTCACAGGAAAGCAATACGGTGACGGTTTTACACCCGCTACCGTGTTCTGGCCGGAAGAAATGAATACCGACCTCTGGGCAACAGCAGCTAAACAAGCCGGAATGAACGGTCTTGTGCTTACCTGTAAGCATTATGACGGATTTTGTCTTTGGCCGACTAAACACACAGATTACAGTGTCAAAAACTCAAATTGGCTTGATGGAAGCGGCGATCTTGTAAAAATGACTGCAGACTCTTGCCGTAAGTTCGGGCTTAAATTCGGAATTTATATTGCTCCTTGGGACAGACATGAAAAATCCTACGGAAGCGGTAAAGAATATGATGATTTTTTCTGCGGCTTATTAACTGAGTTACTTTCCGACTACGGTGACATTTTCTGTGTATGGCTTGATGCCGTATGTGGCGAAGATGAAAAAAGAAATCAAAAGCATAATTGGGGCAGATATTATTCTCTTATAAGAGAATTGCAATCTAATGCAGTTATTTCTTTCAGAGGACCTGACGTCAGATGGTGCGGAAACGAAAAAGGCGTTACTCGAAATGATGAATGGAGCGTAGTTCCGTCTTACATAGGTGTAAATGAAGACGGTACCGAAACTCACTCATCAAGAAAAAATCATTCAAAGGTATTTGATCTCGATATCGGAAGCAGAAAAGAGATAAAGAAAGACGATAACTTTATCTGGTATCCCTGTGAAGTTTCTGTTCCGATGAGAAGCCATTGGTTTTTTGAAGAAGATGACAAATATTCAATAAAAACAAAAGACAAGCTCATAAAGCTTTATTATAATACCGTAGGAAATAATTCCTGCCTTATGCTTGGCTTATCACCAAATAAAAGAGGCGAGCTTGACGATGTTGATAACCAGATATTATCTGCACTGGGTTGTGATTTAAGACTTTATTTCGGTTACAATTTACTTAAAGATTGTAAAATTGAAAGTGTTTCAAGTGTTTCCGATAAAAATTTCGAAACAAATAATGTTTTAACATCAGATCTTGAAACCTACTGGCGACCTTCTTCAGATGATAAGCATCCTGAAATAGTATTCTCATTAAAAGAAAATGAATATTTTGATAAAATTGTTCTTCAGGAAAACATAAATCACGGTCAACACGTAGAGGAAGTTGAAATTTATATCGTAGAAAAAAATAAAAACCGTTGGAAAAAGATAGCGTCATGCGGAACCGTCGGATACAAACGTATAATTTCAATTAAGCCTGGCGATTATGCCAAAATGAAAATTGTATTCAAATCATACAGAGGCTTTATAGAAATATCAAATATTTCAGCAAACTAATAAAAGTGGGGTAGTGCTTACCTCACTTTTAAATTTTACATAATTTTTAAATTTTCGGTTTACATAACTAAGCTTTTTTATTATAATAATAAATGGTAAAAATTTGTCAATGAATGAAATAGCGGTGATGTTATGAATATTAATACATTTATGCCGACAAAAGTTATTTCAGGTAAAGATTGTCTTAGAAATAATTCTCATCTTATTGCAAAATTCGGGAATAATTGTCTGCTCGTTACGGGAAAGAGCTCAGCAAAGCTTTCAGCTGCTCTTGATGACATCATATCAATTCTTACTTCTAATAATATAAAATACAGCATATTTGATCAGATTGAGGAAAACCCTCAGACAATAACCTGTCACAAAGGCGGAAAAATTGCACAAGAAATGAAGTCCGATTTTATCATAGCAATCGGCGGCGGTTCAGTTCTTGATGCCGCAAAAGCAATTGCAATTTTTGCAGAAAATTCATCATTTTCTCATACGGATATTTACAACAGACAAATTCCGTCAAAAAAATTACCTGTAATTCTTATCGGAACAACATCCGGCACCGGAAGTGAGGTTACCGGTGTAAGTGTTCTCACAAACAGTGATAACGGGTTAAAAAAGAGTATTTCCGGAGAGGATTGTTATGCTGATATTTCTTTCTGTGACTATTCTTACACAAAAAGTACGCCAATTAACGTCAGAATATCAACTTGTCTTGATGCATTTTGTCACGCCGTAGAAGCTTTTGTAGCTTCTACAAGCAACAATTTAGTTGAAGTGTATTCATTAAAAGCTATTTCAATAATGGGTAAGTTTATATTAAATTCAGACTTCACAAATCTAACAGATGAAGATTTTGAAGAATTATACATAGCATCATTATTTGCAGGTCTTTCAATAAATATTGCTGGAACCTGTTTTCCTCATACCGTCGGATATTACCTTACAGAAAAACACTCCGTTCCACACGGCAGAGCATGTGCCTGTCTGATTCCTGTTTTACTTGATAATGCAAAAGAAAATTGCCCCGAAAAAATCGAAGCAATTCTAAAAATACTGAATTGTAATATGATTGAATTGAAAAATACAGTCAAAACTCTTTCTGATATCAGAATAAATATTTCTGATGAGGAAGCAGAAGCGGTGTCACTCAGATGGAAAGACGGTGTAAAGAATTTTGACCGTTCTCCGGGCGGATTTTCATACATTCAGGCAAAAAAAGCTCTTATTTCTGTTTCTTTCTGAATAATTTCTTCTTTTCTGCATTTTCGACAGCAACAATATTCCTGAATATTGCAATGAGATTTTCTGATATAAACTTATCAGTATGCATACTTCCGAAAAACCATTTTTTATATGTTGTCTGCTGTGATAATTCATCAAGATAAGCACCGAGAGCAGTCACTCTGAGAGTTTTATTTTTTGATAATAACAGAAAATCTCTGATTTTTGCAGGCGGTTCATGCGTTATAATATAATCAACGTTGTAACCGTGCTTTTCAAGATTAGAAACTCCGAAAAGCATTTCCTGAGTTGAGGGAATTTCCTTTCTTTCAGAAAATTCCTCTTCTTCACTGAGTTCAAGTTCAGGATCTTCACCGCCACCCATAGTAAATATCTTTTTTTGCTCTATTTCATAAATCTGACCTCTCATCAGATGAAATACATTCGATCGAATTTTATGTACACGACCTGAATTCCACATAACAACAGGATATGTATTCATTAACTGAAAGTTTTCGTGAGTTCCGTCAACAAAACAAATATTATATTTTCTCTTTTCCAAATAATTAAGGAACTGATTTTCCTTAACATCGCCATTCCAAATAAAACCGAAATCACCGCAGACAATCAGTGTATCTCCTGCATCAAGCATACTGAGCTCGGTTTTACTTAATCTTTCTGTATCTCCGTGAATATCTCCGGTAATGTATATCATTTAACTTTCCTCCGGAATGTTTCTTTTCTATATAATACAACAAGAAGTCGGTGTTGTCTATGAAAAAATTTATTATTTTTATACTTTGTGCCGTTATAACGGCTTGTAATACTTGTGTTTTTGCAAATGCTGCCTTTACAGAAGCTCTTGAAATTGAAGGAAATATTGCTTATGTAGTCAGCACAGATGAAAACGGAAGTATTATTTATGATAAAAACTCTTCAGTAAGAAGCAATCCCGGTGAAATTGTTAAGATAGTAACAGGAATTTTAGTTCTTGAAAACTGTGAAAATCTTAAAAATCAGGTAACAGCTTCCTCAAATGCAATAAGAACTATTGAAGCTCTCAGAGTTACAACAGCAGGTATTCTTGTGGGAGAAACAATGACTGTTGAAGAGCTTCTATACTGTATGTTAGTATATAATGCAAACGATGCTTCAACTGTACTCGCAGAATACATTGGTGGTACAATTGAAGAATTTGTAGTTATGATGAATGATTTTGCAAAGAAGCTTGATCTAAAGGATACATCTTTTTCTAATCCGGGTGGTTACTCTGATGACGGACAATATTCCACAGCAAGAGAGCTTGCTGTAATATTCAATTATTGCATGAAAAATCCGTTGTTTGTTGAAATTATTTCTACTTTTTTATATGAAATGCCGGCAACAAATAAATATTATGAACCGAGATATCTTAAAAATACTAATTATCTGATTAATTCCGGAATATCTGATTATTACTTCAAATACGTAAAATGCGGAAAATCAGGATATCAGGATTCAGGCAACAGTAACTGCATTTCTTTAGCATCAAAAGACGGATACAATTATATTTGTGTTATTTTAGATGCTCCTATGACCGACTTTGACGGTGACAATGTAACAGAAAATATGTCATTTGTTTCATCAAAAAATCTTTATGAATGGGTATTCAGCAATATTAAACTCCGCACCGTTGCAAATACCTCTACTTATGTAGGTGAAGTCAAGGTAAGATTATCTAAGGATTACGATTATGTCAGTCTTGTTCCCATTGAAAATGTAAGCGCTCTTGTGCCTTCAGGTGTTAACGCTGAAAGTGTATATATAGAAGCTCTAAGTGAACTTACCTGTGAAAGTGTTGATGCTCCTGTCACAAAGGGAGATATATTGGGCAGGGCGGCAATTAAATATGCAGGCTCAACTGTTGCTGAAGTAGATCTTGTTGCTGCTTTTGATGTTGATGTCAGCACATCCAAATTTATCGGTGATAAAATCATAAAACTAATCACAAGTCCGATATTTATAATTTTAGCAATTATTATCGTTGCGATATCAATAGTACTATGGATAATTTCCTATAGGAATAAACAAAAAAACAGATTGAGAAAGCTTCGAGCTGTCCACAGTAATAAAGAAACAAAGTGAGGGAATTTATATGAATTCAAAAATTAAGTATTCTATGCTTATCGGAATGGGAGCATTACTTGCAAGCGTGCCTGTAAAAGCTTATTTCTATAAGCCTGAAAAAATTTCGTCTGAAAATCTTCCTGATGAAAATGTAAATATTGACCGTTTCAGAAAAAATCTTTCCGATGCAATTAAAATACCTACAATTGCAAATAAAGATCCTGAAAAAACCGATTGGAGTACATTTGAAGAATTTCATAATTTTCTTCGTGAACGTTATCCTCTTATCCACGAAAAGCTCGAATTAATTGATGTTTGCAAAGGATCTCTTCTTTTCAGATGGAAGGGAAGTGACTCATCACTTGATGCCATAGCTTTGTTATCCCATCAAGATGTTGTTCCTATTTCTGAAGGAACTTACGAGGACTGGACACATCCGCCATTTGAAGGCGTAGATGACGGGGAATTTATCTGGGGCAGAGGTGCTCTTGATATGAAAAATCACCTTATTGCTGTTATGGAAAGCGTTGAAGACTTGCTTCAGGAAGGTTTTTCACCTGTACGAGATATTTATCTCTGTTTAGGTCATAACGAAGAAGTAATGTCTGCCGACGGCTCCGGCGCAGTTTTTATGTGTAAATACTTTGCCGATAATAATATTAAGCTTGATTGTGTTCTTGATGAAGGCGGCGCAATACTTCCTGTTAACGTTAAAGGCGTACTTAATAAGAATCTGGCAGGTATCGGTATTGCAGAAAAAGGCTATGCAGATTTTGACGTCAGCATAACATCAAAAGGCGGACATTCATCACAGGCCCCCAATCATACTGCTCTCGGGTATCTTGCAGATATTATCAAAGATATTGAAAATAATCAGTTCAAAGCTGAGCTTTCTCCTATGATGATGGAGCTTTTTGACAAAATCGGCCGAAATTGCTCTTATCCTGTAAGGCTTATTACTTGTAATATAAAGCTATTAAAGCCTCTTTTAACAAAGCTTATGACATATATTCCGCCTGCCGCTAGTCTTATAAGAACAACACAGGGCGTTACTATGGCATCAGGAAGTCCCGCACCTAATGTTTTGCCACAGAAAGCAAGTGTTAATGTTAACGTCAGAATTTATCCGGGTGAAACCGTTCAGGATGCGGAAAAACATTTGAGAAAAGTTATAAAAAATAAGAAAGCAGAAATCAATGTAAAACCCGGTTGGAAAAATCCTTCAAAAATTTCACCTACAGATTCACGTTGCTTTAAGGCAATTGAAGATATCTGTATGCGTACTGATGAAAATAATATTGTTGCTCCCTATCTTGTTATGGGTGGTACTGATGCTTGTCATTATGAAGCTGTTTGTGATAATATTTACAGATATTCTCCCTTCCTTGTAAGCACTTCATTACTTCTCACAACACACGGAACTAACGAAAGAATTCCTATAAGCTCAATGCCTGACGGAATTAAGTTCTTTAAACGCTATATCAGAAAGCTGTCAGACAAATAATTCTTTGTCATCCCTTGTGTTATGTAAACACAGGGGATTTTTGCTTATTAGCTATCAAAAATTGGTAAGCAAAAAAGCATTTACAAAAGAAAACACCATCGCCGTACGACAGCGTCGTAACATCTTCGGATAGTTAATCGCTGAGGAAAGCTTACTATTAAGTAAGATATTTACTATAAAGCAAAAAAAAGAAGCCGATAAATACCGACTTCAAAAAAATCATCAGCCCCGCTAAGCCGTAAACAGCAATAATAACCTGCTCTCTATAGCAGGTGGGTGTCCTCCCATCCGGTTCACGCTCCCTTCGTCCGACATAAAGTCGGGAGGTCTGCAATCCGCAGACGGAGTATCAGGACTCCCTTAAAAAGTGTGTTGGGTTAATATTGGCTGTTTTTACCCGCACAAAGCAGGGTTTGTTTTAATTATTATTCACCTTCGAATTCAAAAAATTCATTGAGTCTTTCTTCGAAAGCATCAGCTATCTCATTGAATTCTTCTTCATCCTCAATGGGTTCAAGTACAGTTTCGCCGTTTGCTTCAACAACTCTGAGAATAATAAGCTCTCCTTCATCATCGTCTGCTTCATCTGCAGGTATAAGGGCAATATATTTCATTCCGTCTTCAGTTTCAATTCTGTCAAGCTCTTCAAATATATGCTCGTTACCATCATCATCAACAACGGTTACAACATCAAATTCTTCGTTCATCTTATTATTACTCCTTACATTAATATTTTATTAGATATCTGATTTTATGTCAACTGTTAATCAATAAATTTTGCTTCCCAACAAAAATTAAATATTTCTTCCTGAGGAAGTTTATTGATACCCGTTTTTTCCGAAATATCATTCTTCTTTTCAAATGAATCATTGACACCGCACCAAGGTTCTATACAAACATAAGGCGCACCGGGCTTTGCCCAAATTCCGAGATAAGGGGAACCGCCCATATCAAACACAACAGTATGTTTTCCGTCCTGATGAGAAAGAGTAATCTTTTCAGATTTAATACCGTTTAATATCAAAGCATCCTCATCAAAAATATGCTCTGTAATTATAATTTCCTTTTCATTGTTAAGCACAGGAACAGTTTCAGGTAATCGTAACGAATTTACAAGATCGATTTTTTCTGTTTCAAGAGTTTCATTCTCATCAAATATGAGTTTATCTCCTATAGCACAGTTAAATCCCGGATGCGCACCAAGAGAGAAATACATATCAAATTCATTCTTATTGACCACACAATGATTTACCTTCAATGAATTTTCATCTAACGTATAGGTAACTATGAGATCAAACTCAAAGGGATAAATTTTAAGAGTGTCTTCATTTTCAGATAGAATAAACGACATAGTATCTTCTTCTTTACTAAGAAGAGCCCATTCACTTTTTCTTGCAAAGCCATGTTTAGGCATAGTATATTCTATGCCGTTAAAACGGTATTTATCCTCAATAAGCCTACCAACAATAGGGAAGAGAATAGGTGACTGACCATACCAGATGCTTTCATCACCTTGCCAAAGATATTCATAAGAATCTTTTTTAGAAAAAACACTTGTAAGCTCACAACCGCTTTCTTTAACACCAATCTTAAAAAGAGCATTTTCAATATAATGAATCATATTTTTTACCTCCGATATCAATATTATACTATAATTTCAAATTATATTCAATACAAAAATAAGACTGCATCAAAAATGACGCAGTCTTATTTTATGAAAGCAATTATTTAACTTCTTCTTTTTCTTTTGAAAGAATAATATTAACAACGATGCCGAGAATAAGAGCACATGCAATTGTTGTTATTGTAACCTTGCCGAAAGTAAGAGAAAGACCGCCGATACCTGCTATTAAAATTGCTGATACAACAAAAAGATTGCTGTTTTTTTCAAGGTCAACCTTCTGAATCATTTTAAGTCCGCTGACAGCAATAAATCCGTATAATGCCATACATACGCCGCCCATAACACAGGAGGGAATAGAATTAACAAAAGCAACAAAAGGATTACAAAATGAAATTATCATAGCAAGAACAGCAGTAGTAAAAATTGTAGCAACAGAAGCATTTCTTGTAATTGCAACACAAGCGACAGATTCACCGTAAGTAGTATTGGGACAGCCGCCGAAAAATGCTCCGAACATTGAACCTATACCGTCACCAAGAAGAGTATTGCTGAGTCCGGGCTCCTCAAGTAAGTCTTTTTCAATAATAGAGGAAATATTTTTATGGTCAGCAATATGTTCTGCGAAAACAACAAAGGCAACAGGAACATAAGCAGCAATAAGTGTGCTGATATATGTAAAGTCAATATCCTTAACGCCATTGAAGGCTGTAATAAAAGTAAACTCAGGCACTGAAACGAAGGTGCTTATACCAATACCATTTTCCCATAATGCTTTAATAGGAGCAAAATTTGTAATCATAAGTGCAGGAATATCAGCAACAGTTCCGATTAAGGTGAAAACTGCAGCAACTACATAGCCTGCAAGAATACCTATTATAAAAGGAATAAGCTTTACACCTTTTTTGCCGTATGTTGAGCAAAGCATGGTAACAATGAGAGTAATGACACCGCAAAGTACTGCAAGTCTTGAGTCACCGCCTGCATTTGCTGTCTGCAGATCACTGATAGCATTAGAAGCAAGAGAAAGACCTATAATAGCTACAGTAGGTCCGATTACAACAGAAGGCATAACCTTATTTATCCAACCGACTCCCGCAAACTTAACTATCAAAGCAATAATTACATATACAAGTCCTGCAAGAACAGCTCCGATAATAAGACCAAGATAACCTGCGGCAACAGAAACTGCACCGGCAAATGCTGCGGTCATAGAACCGATAAATGCAAAGGATGAACCTAAAAATACAGGGCTTTTCCTTTTTGTAAAAAGAAGATAAATCAGGGTACCGACACCGGCACCAAACAAAGCAGCTGCCGTACTCATAGCATTTTCGCCTTCAAGACCGGCATTACCGTTGATAATAATAGGAACAACCAAGGTAGCTGCCATAATAGCCAGAAGCTGTTGTAAAGCAAAAACAATCATCTGCAAAAATTTAGGTTTGTCTTTTACATCATAAACAAGTTTCATAAATAATTACCTCCGTTTTATACTCAAATGCTTCAGCATTAAGTCCTTACAAAAAAAATAAGCGGTCCAAGCACAACAAGACCGCTTATTTAAGATATTAACTTCTTGTTCTGACTTCATTTCAAATCTAACATAAAAACAACTAAAAATCAAATACAATATGTTAATTTGTTAAAATTTGTCGAACTTAACAATAAAGACTAACTGTTTTTGTTAATCATAAAAGATATACACCGGAATCAAGTATAACAAACTCATGTTCTCCGACACGGATATATTTATAAATACATTCATCAAAAGATTTATAGTCCTCAACAGAAAAATCTGTAAGATTAACCTTTTTTATTCTTTTGCTGTCTGCATTACAAACATACAAATATCCGTCATACTCAGAAACAGAAACAGGGCAACTGAAAGTATTGTTTGCATCAGCACCAAGTCGAAGAGTTATTCTATTTTGCTGTGTTGAATATCTGATAAGAACATTCTGTTCAGGAACAACAGACCAGATATTGTTATTACTGTCAACAGCGGCATCTCTTGCGGGTGAACCATTATAATTAAGGTCATCTGTATTGATAATGTTTCCCTGATCATCAAAAAAACCTATTTCACCTGATGAATATATTACAAACACCTGACTATTCCGAATTCTTGCCGTATCACAAGAAACATAATCTCCGAGCTGGGAAGCAATCTGATTATATGAAGATCCGAATTTTGTCAGCAGATATGCATTTTTTGTGACTGATGCTATTGAATTGGTGTCGATATCATAACAATAAAAAGCAACCTTTACATTTTCTTTCCCTTGTTGTTCACGAAGAACAAACATAACACCTGAAGGAAATTCAATAAGATCAAGAATATCAAGACTAACAATTTTAATCATTTGTATCACCCGTACTTAGTTCATTATTCTTGATTATGTACGAAAGAGTCATTAATGAATCGCTTAAATGAACATTTGCTACATTCACATAAGGATATTTTCTGTGAATATCATAATGTGAAAAATTCCAGAAGCTTTTAATTCCGAATTGTATGAGATTATCAACCATTTCGGGAGCTTTATCGGCAGGAAGACATAAAACAGCCATATCAGGTTTATGTTCCTTACAGAATTCTTCAATTTTTTCATCGGTTGAAATGGGAATATCTCTGATTTTAATTCCGTTATAAAGCGGATCACAATCAAAAATACCGATAAGCTTAAAGCCTTTATCTTCAAATGACATCTGACTTGCAACGGCACGACCGAGATTGCCTGCGCCTATAAGAATTGAAGTTTTAAGCTTATTAAGTCCGAGAATATCAGCGAATTCACCTATAAGCTGTTCAATATTATAACCGTAACCCTGCTGTCCAAATCCGCCGAAGCAATTAAAATCCTGACGCACCTGCGAAGCAGTAAAGCCCATTATAACGGCAAGTTCTTTTGAAGAAATTCGCTTAACTCCATTACTGTAAAGATCACATAAAAATCTATAATATCTCGGCAATCTTGAAATTACCGATGAAGAGATTTCTTTTGATGATTTCATTATTCAGCATCCTTCTCCATAGCTGTGATTTTTGTAAGAGTTTCCATAACAAAGCTGCCGAATTCACTGCAAGTACAACCGTCTGCACGACCTGTGATTTTCATAGAAGCATCAGCCATACAGATATCAAGAGCTTTATCAAGCATTACACTTTCTTCAACATAACCTATATGTGAAAGAAGCATAGCAGAAGCTCTGAGCATGGAACAAGGATCAGCATACTGTGCTCTTCCTTCATTAACCATACGGGGAGCAGAGCCGTGAATTGCTTCAAACATCGCATATCGCTTTCCTATATTAGCACTGCCTGCTGTTCCTACGCCACCCTGAAACTCTGCAGCCTCATCTGTAATTATATCACCGTAAAGATTAGGAAGAACAAAAACCTTAAAATCAGTTCTTCTTTTTTTATCAATAAGTTTTGCCGTACAAATATCAATATACCATTCATCTGTTGTAATTTCAGGATAATCCTTGGCAATATTTCTACAGATATTAAGGAACTTTCCGTCAGTAGTCTTAATAACATTTGCCTTCTGAATAATTGAAACTCTGTCTTTTTTATTGTTACGTGCATAATTATATGCAAGCTTAGCTATTCTTTCAGTACCTTCTGTTGTGGTAACAACAAAATCCATAGCAAGCTCATCAGTAACATTTACACCCTTAGAACCAACTGCATAAGCACCTTCGGTATTTTCTCTGAAGAAGGTCCAGTCAATTCCATCCTCGGGAATTCTGACAGGTCTGAGATTTGCAAAAAGATCAAGTGCTTTTCTCATTGCAACATTGGCACTTTCAATATTGGGAAGCCCGTCACCTGCCTGAGGAGTAGTTGTCGGGCCTTTAAGGATTACATGACATTCTTTAAGCTCTGCCATAACATCATCTGGAATGGGCTGCATTTTAGCTATTCTGTTTTCAATAGTAAGTCCTTCAATACTACGGAATTCGATTTTTCCGCTGTCAACATCCTTCTTCAGAAGAAATTCAAGAACTCTTGCAGATTCAGCTGTAATTACAGGACCTATGCCGTCACCGCCGCAAACACCGATAATTATTTTGTCAAGAGAATTATAATCAACAAAATCCTTAGTTTCCTGAATTTTTTCATTTCTTTCAAGCTGTTCTCTGACTAACGCTTCAAAGGCTTTAACAGCCGCTGAAATTTTTTCTTCGTACATTTAATTCACACCTATCTTAATTATTTGCCGTATAATTTAACATTCCGCCAGCAAGAAGTATCTGTCTTGCTCTGTCTGAAAGTTCAAGACAAAGGGTATAGCTTTCGTCTTTTGAAACATTATAAAGAGTTACCTCATCCTCACCTGAAACAGCACTTCTGATGTTTTTAAGCTCAAGTCTGTCACCCTGATTAATCTTGTCATAATCAACAGCATTTTTGAACGTAAGAGGAATAATTCCCGAATTAATAAGATTTGCCTTATGCATTCTTGCAAAAGATTTAGTAATAACCGCACGAATACCGAGATACAAGGGAACTAATGCCGCATGTTCTCTTGATGATCCCTGTCCGTAATTGGCACCGCCAACAATGAAGCCGCCACCGTTTTCAAGACATCTTTCAGGGAATGAGGCATCACAAACACCAAAACAAAACTTTGAAAGATACGGAACATTGGAACGGTAGGGAAGAATCTTTGCTCCGGCAGGCATAATATGATCAGTTGTTATATTGTCTTCTACTTTAAGCATAACGTTTGCAGTTATATCTTCACCTAAGGGTTTACCAACAGGAACAGATTTTATATTAGGCCCGTACTTTACTTCTCTGGATTTATATTCATCAACCGTATCGGGCATCAAAACCATATTGTCATTAATTAGGAATTTTTCAGGCATAACAATTTCAGGCATCTGACCGAGAGTTCTGGGATCAGTAAGCTTTCCGGTAATTGCTGAAGCAGCAGCTACTTCAGGGCTGACAAGGAAGACACCTGCATCTGCTGTACCTGATCGGCCTTCAAAATTACGGTTAAAGGTACGAAGGGAAATACCTTTTGAATTTGGGGATTGTCCCATACCGATACAAGGTCCGCAAGCAGACTCAAGAATTCTTGCACCTGCAGCTATCATATCAGCAAGAGCTCCGTTAGCTGCAAGCATATTAAGTACCTGCTTAGAACCGGGAGCAATTGATAAACTGACATTTTCATGAACAGTTTTACCCTTGAGAATAGCCGCAACCTTTAACATATCATAAAGAGAAGAATTCGTGCATGAACCGATACAAACCTGATCAATATCAATTTCACCTATTTCAGTAACACTCTTTACATTATCAGGCATGTGAGGCATAGCCGCAAGAGGAACGAGCTTATCAAGATCAATTTCAATTATTTCATCATATTTTGCATCGCTGTCAGCACTAAGAGGAACATAAACTTCCTCTCTGTTCTGAGCCTTCAGAAATGCTCTTGTTATTTCATCTGAAGGGAAAACAGAAGTAGTAGCACCAAGCTCTGCACCCATATTTGTAATCGTTGCTCTTTCGGGAACAGAGAGCGTAGCAACTCCTTCACCTGAGTATTCAATAATTTTACCGACTCCGCCCTTAACTGACATAATTCTGAGAACTTCAAGAATTATGTCCTTAGCGGCAACAAAAGGCTGAAGCTTACCTTTAAGTACAACATTTACAATGTAAGGCATAGGAATGTAATAAGTTCCACCCCCCATAGCAACGGCAACATCAAGTCCGCCGGCACCCATTGCAAGCATACCTATACCGCCGCCTGTGGGAGTATGACTGTCTGAACCAAGAAGAGTCTTTCCGGGAATACCAAATCTCTCAAGATGAACCTGGTGACAAATTCCGTTACCGGGACGGGAAAACCTTATACCTCTTTTCTGCGCAACAGACTGAATAAACTGATGGTCATCTGCATTCTCAAATCCGTTCTGAAGTGTATTATGATCAATATATGCAACGGATAATTCAGTTTTTACACGTTCAATGTTCATCGCTTCAAACTGAAGATATGCCATTGTACCCGTAGCATCCTGTGTAAGTGTCTGATCTATTTTCAGCCCGATTTCTTTACCGGGAACCATTTCACCGCAAACCAGATGTTCTTTAATTATTTTTTGTGCTAATGTAAGACCCATTTGTTATCTCCTTATATTTAATATTAATATTTTAATACCTTTATTTGACAAAGTCAATGTATATAAGCGTGTTTTTTTGAAAATTCATAATTGCAGAAATTTGGTAAAGGCTAATAATGAGGTGAATTTATGTATAATAATTTTAATAATTCAGAAAATGAAGATGTTTTTGATGAGGAATACTCTGTTGAAGAGCAGCAGAACACTCAAAGCTCTCTCACGGACGGATGTTTTTATTTCAACAACAAAGGAAAGCTTTATTGCTGTATCACTATCATCGGACAAATTGAAGGACATTATCTTTTGTCACCAAGACACAAAACAACAAAATACGAGCACATTATTCCTAAGCTGATAAGTATAGATAATGACGAAAATGTCAGAGGCTTGCTATTGATACTAAATACTGTCGGAGGAGATATTGAAGCGGGAATGGCAATTTCTGAACTAATTGCGGGATTAAACAAGCCCACAGTTTCATTAGTTCTCGGCGGCGGTCATTCAATAGGCATACCATTGGCCGTATCAGCAAACAAATCGTTTATCACAAATTCTGCGACGATGACACTTCATCCTGTCAGAATGACAGGTACTATTATGGGCGTACCGCAACAACTTGCTTATTTTCAGAACATGCAGGAAAGAATCATAAATTTCATTAGTTCACATTCAGAAATAACCACTGAAAGACTAAGAAATCTGAT
Source organism: Acutalibacteraceae bacterium (assembly GCA_045591285.1). Taxonomy (GTDB): domain Bacteria; phylum Bacillota; class Clostridia; order Oscillospirales; family Acutalibacteraceae; genus RUG806. The sequence continues at coordinate 15,994 of JAZNSP010000024.1, read as the reverse complement.
GCTTTCATCAGGAAATCTTGTTTCCGATTTCGGTACTGTGCTAAATGGTTTAGAAGCAGTAAATGAAGGTATAATAGGCAATATCGGTTCACTTAATGATGCTCTGAATTGCTTATCCGAAATATCACAGCATAATTGAGTATTGATTTTTGCTCTTTTAAATAGTAAAATATTTTAAATACTTTTTAAGGGAGTAATCAGTTTTGGCACAGAATTCCGCAAAAAACAAGCAAACTGCAAAAAAGAAGACTACAACCAAGTCTCCATCAAATAAGAAGAAAAACACAAAAAAGAAAAATCAACAAAGAACTCTTTTTGATATTGTTTCAAAAAGAGAATTCGGTTCAACATTGACATTTATATCCGGCATTCTGCTGCTGATAATTGCATTATTCAGCGGCGGAAACGGTTCTTTATGGAATACGGTTCATTCCTTTTACTTCGCATTGTTCGGTATATGCGGATATTTTATTCCGTTAAGTGTCTTATTTTTTGGCGTTACAGCTATTCTTAACAAGCAAAAGAGAGATTATGCTGTAAAAGCTTCTGAAATTTTCATGGCTTTTGTCCTTATATGCGGTTTTTTACACATCAGCAATTTTGCATCCCCTGAGATTGATTTTAATGATAGCATAAAAAAAGTGTTTGAAATTTCCGCTGATAATACTTTAGCATCCTTGAAAAACGGCGGCTTTTTAGGCGCAGTTTTCGGTGGATCAATTTATCAGTTATGTAAATCCAAAATTCTCGCTTTTATTATTCTTGCAATTGTTTTTATTGCAGATTTAATGTTACTGTTCGGAATTACTCTTATCAAGCTTTTCACTAAGCTGGAGAAGCCGGCTAAAAAAGTTGGAGAGTTTACTGAAGTTGCTATCGAGAAATCAAAAAATGATATTCAACGTATAAGAGCAGAAAAGGCCGAAGAAAGAGCACTGAAAGTAACGGCTCAAGAAAAAGATATTTCTTCAAAAAATAAAAATGTTAATCCTGCAAAAATCGTTTCAGATTTTATGGATAATTACTCAGAACAACAAACATTTTTTAATGAGAAGTCTTCACCTGAAAAATCTGAAAACACAAAAACACCTGAAAATAATACAGTTGAGGAAAGTAATATTTTTACATTCAATCTTTCCGAATCATTAAAAAGTATAAAATCAGCTCCGATAACACCTGAAAATAACGATACTGAAATAATTGCCGAAGCTGAAAATAATGCTAATGACATGAAGTCAGAAAAGCCTGAACCTCTTTCAGAAAAGGAAAAACAAGCTCTTAAGGATTCTCTTGATAATGCAGTGACTGCTGTTCAGACAGTAAAATATGTACTTCCTCCCATTGACTGTCTTAATAAACCTAAAGAAACATCAGACAAATTCAATGAAAATGAGTTAAAAATGAACGGTGAAAAGCTGATAGCTGCTCTCGGAAGCTTTAACGTCAGTGCAACTATCTGCGGTGTTGTTCCCGGTCCCACAGTTACGAGATATGAGCTTTCTCCTGCGCCCGGTGTTAAAATCAGTAAATTTGTTGGCCTTGCCGATGACCTTGCTTTACATATGGCAGCTCCAGCAGGTCTTCGTATAGAAGCACCTATACCGAATAAAGCTGCAATAGGCATTGAAATTCCCAACAGAAACAAGACTGCAGTAACATTCAGAGAAATTATTGAATCCGATAAATTCAAATCTGCTCCCGGAAAACTTACTGTTGCACTCGGCAAGGATATTTCAGGAACGCCTATGTTTTCTAATCTTTCAAAGATGCCGCATCTTCTTGTTGCAGGTACAACGGGTTCAGGTAAATCCGTATGCCTTAATTCAATGATCGTCAGTCTGCTCTATAATGCAACTCCTGATGAGGTAAAGCTATTGCTTATAGATCCCAAGCAGGTTGAATTCGGTATTTATAACGGTCTTCCTCATCTTCTCGTTCCTGTAGTTTCCGATCCTAGAAAGGCTGCGGGTGCATTAGGCTGGGCAGTAACAGAAATGCTTTCAAGATATAAAACTCTCAACGCAAACGGTGTAAGAGATATCGGTGCCTACAACAGCCTTTGCGATGAACGTGAAGATCTTGTTAAGATGCCTCATATTGTCATTTTTATCGATGAGCTTGCTGACCTTATGACCGTAGCACCTGCTGAAGTCGAAGACTCTATTCAAAGATTAGCTCAGATGGCTCGTGCGGCAGGTATGCACCTTGTTGTTGCAACACAGCGTCCGTCTGTTGATGTTATAACAGGTGTTATCAAATCCAATATCCCCAGCAGAATTGCACTTACGGTTAAATCCTATGTTGACTCAAGAATTATCATAGATACAGCAGGTGCAGAAAAGCTTATGGGTAACGGTGATATGCTTTATTATCCCGTGGGGGTTCCAAAGCCCGTCAGAATACAGGGATGTTATCTCTCAGACGGCGAAATTGAAAATGTCGTGACATTCATTAAGGCTAACACATCTACAAACTACGATGATGCTGTTCAGCAGGAAATAGAAAGACAGGCTGTATCCGAAAAGAAAAAGTCTGAAGAAGGCTCATCATCTTCAGGTATAGATGCTAATGATGAGCTTCTTATGAGGGCAATTGAACTCTTTGTAGGTGCTCCTGAAAAAGCCTCTATATCAGCATTGCAGCGCCATCTCGGACTCGGTTTCGCGAAAGCGGGAAGACTTATGGATACACTCGAACAGAAGGGGATAGTAGGACCTCACATGGGCAGCAAACCGAGAAATGTTCTTGTTACAAAAGCTCAATGGTATGAAATGAATGCAATGAACAACACACCCACCCGGGAAATTACTGAAACAGAGGAAAATCGGGAAACTGAAGAAATCGGAGAATTAAACTAATGTTTCTTCCTATAAATAAAAATGAAATGCTTGACCGCGGGTGGCATTATGTTGATTTCGTTTATGTAAACGGAGATGCTTACGTTGACCACCCAAGTTTCGGAGCTGCAATTATAACAAGAGTGCTTGAAGATGCCGGATATAAGGTCGGAATTATTAGTCAACCTGATTGGAACAATGATGACAGCATTAAAGTCTTCGGAAAACCCCGATACGGATTTTTTGTTTCTTCAGGTAATATCGACTCAATGGTTGCACATTACACTGTAGCAAAAAACAGAAGAACAGAAGACCTTTATTCTCCCGGCGGTAAAATGGGGAAACGCCCTGACAGAGCTGTTGAAGTTTACTGTAAGCTTATAAGAAGGGTTTACGGTGATATTCCTATTGTTATCGGCGGACTTGAGGCTTCACTCAGAAGATTTGCTCATTATGACTATTGGTCTGATACAGTTTTACCTTCCATTCTCATTTCTTCGGGTGCTGATATTCTTTCTTTCGGAATGGGAGAAAAGCAGACTGTTGCTATTGCTAAGGCGTTAAGCAAAAACAAGCCCATAGAGAATTTATATAACATCAAAGGTATTTGCTACGTCTGTCCTGCTGAAAAGACACCATTTGGCGGTGTTGAATGTCCTTCATTTGAAAATGTAAAGGAAAATAAACGTGAATACGCTGTTGCTGCCAGAATTCAACAGGATGAACAGGATTTTTTCCGCGGCAGAATTCTCAAGCAAAAACACGGTAAGCTTATGCTTGTTCAGAATATTCCGATGGAGCCCTTGACAAGTGAAGAGCTTGACAATGTTTACAGACTTCCTTATATGAGAGATTATCACCCGTCCTATGAAAAATTCGGCGGTGTTCCAGCTATTGAAGAGGTTAAATTTTCAATTACACATAACAGAGGTTGTTTCGGTGGTTGTAATTTCTGCTCAATAGCATTTCATCAGGGGAGATATATTACCTCCAGAAGCAAAGACTCAATAATTGAAGAAGCAAAACTGCTTACAGAACAAAAAGATTTCAAAGGTTATATTCACGATGTAGGCGGTCCGACAGCAAACTTCAGATTTCCTTCTTGCGAAGGACAGGAAAGCAGGGGATTGTGTAAAGGTAAAAAGTGTCTTGCACCCACACCCTGCAAAAATCTTATCAGTGATCACACTGAGTATATATCGATTTTACGCGAATTAAGAAGTCTTCCTAAAGTAAAGAAGGTTTTTATCCGTTCGGGAATACGCTATGATTATCTGTTGTCAGATAAATCTGATGAGTTTTTCAAAGAATTAGTTAAATATCACGTAAGCGGTCAGTTAAAGGTAGCACCTGAACACTGTTCTGCTGCTGTTCTTGACAAAATGGGCAAACCTCATATTGAAGCTTACAAGAAATTTTCCGACAAGTATTTTAACTTTACAAAAAGTATAGGCAAAGAACAGTATCTTGTGCCATATCTGATGTCTTCACATCCGGGGTGTACTCTTAATGATGCAATTGAACTTGCAATTTTTATAAAAAAACAAAATCTCAGACCTGAACAGGTTCAGGATTTTTATCCCACTCCTGGTACTATTTCAACTGCAATGTTCTACACTGAACTTGAGCCGTATTCTTTAGAAAAGGTTTATGTTGCAAAAAAATCTGAAGATAAAACCATGCAACGTGCATTATTAAGGTACTTTGCACCCGAAAGTAAAAATATTGTTATCAGTGCATTAAAAAAAGCAAACAGAGCTGATCTTATCGGTAACGGAAAGAATTGCCTTGTCAGCGATGAAAGAATTACATACAAAATCACTAACCAAAAATCACAAAGCAAAAATAATCAGAAAAAAGGATATTCTTATGGCAAAAATACGAATAAGAAAAAAAGACCTTAAAAAAATTTACGGTTTTATATGCTCTATCATAGCTATAACAATTGCCACATTAATTGTACCCGACTATATTGATAACTCAGATGATACAGATGTTAAATATACTGATTATCCATTCAGTGTAAGCTTTGTTGATGTAGGTCAAGGTGACTGTCAACTGATTTCCTGCGAAGGCTACAATATTCTTGTTGACGGCGGAGAGGCAGAAAACTCACAGAAAGTATTACGATATCTTGAAGATAACAATATTGATAAACTTGACTGTTATATTCTTTCTCATCCGCATTCCGATCACATCGGAGCAAGCGAAAACATTATAAGAAGCATCAATTGCGATAAGATTTTCACTACATATTTCAGTGAATTCAACATTCCTACAACAAGGCTTTATGAATCATTACTTGATTGCTTATATGAAGCTTCAGTTGAACCTGTTGCCGTTGAAGCAGGGGATGTTTTTACCTTTGGAAATCTTGAAATCGAAATATTGGCGCCATTTGTTGAATCCGATGATTATAATGAAATGTCAATTGTTTTTACTGCAACCTATAAAGATACCAGGGTTCTGTTTACAGGTGATACCACGACAAATGTTGAAAAACAGATGTTAAATTCCGATTTTAGTGAAGATATTGACCTGATAAAAGTAGCACATCATGGAAGTTCAACATCATCTTCAGAAGAATTCATACGTGCTACATCACCTGAAATTGCAGTCATTTCATGTGGATTTAACAACAGCTACGGTCATCCTCATAAAGAAATTCTTAATTTATTCGACAAATTAGAAATTGAAGTTCATAGAACAGACATTGAGGGAACCATCGTTTATTTCGGCGACGGAAAAAATATGAATATTGAGGCAATTAAATGAGGTATATAATTGACAGAATTTCAGAACAAACTGCCGTTCTTGAAGACGAAAACAAAAATTATACAAATATCAGCTCCTCATTATTGCCGACAGATGCCAAAGAGGGAAGCGTCATTGATTTTGACGGTTGCTTATATACTGTAAATTATAAGGAAACCGCATCAAGAAAAGAACGCATTTTCAAAAAGCAGCAAGCTCTTTTCAAAAAATAATTAAAAATTCAAATTTACTATTGACAACCGCTTTCTGTTCTGCTATACTTCTCTATGTTGCACATAACAAGCGAGAGTGGCGGAATCGGCAGACGCGCACGTTTGAGGGGCGTGTGGTAATCCCGTACGGGTTCAAGTCCCGTCTCTCGCACCATAGTGAGTATTCATAACACAAGTGAATACTCACTTTTCTTTTTTACATTTCCTCATAGTTAAATAATATATATTTGTTATGTATTGAGCAGGCTTTGACCTGCTCTTTTTTGTTATGCCGTGAGATATTCTACGGCTACACCTTGTCTTGCTTCAAGGACTATATTCTCCTCTTTAACGGGATTTTCAATAACCCCGATAAAGCGGTAGTGAATAACAATCCTCTGTGTTTTATTCTTGCCCTTACCCTCAATAGAATGGACCTCGATTTTTTCAATCAGTTCATTCAGGAGAGCAGGTGTCAGAGTTTCCATCTGCATAAACTTACGAACCGCAAAGGTAAACTGTTCTTTGCTTGTACGAAGATTTTCGATTTCTGAAAGTTCTTCTTGGTACTGCCTGATTTTTAGCTTTAGTTCATCACGCTCTGTTTCATACTTCTGTGAGAGCTGCATAAAGCTTGCATTATCTGAATACCAAAGCAGCTCACTATCCGGAATTTCGGTAGCCGCTTCCGAAATTAACTGTACAGCTTCAAACATATACATTGAGTTGACTGCCTGTCTTCGACTTGGTGCATGAGCTTCTGTATACCGAGTGTCAAGTCTTGGTCTGCCACGACCACGCTTTATTTCTTCCATTTACATTCCTCCTTTAAATGTGTGTTTTGGGGTTGATTTTCACTACTTTTTTCGCCTGTAATGCGTTTGAATTCGTTGATAGGATAATTCCATTAACTGCATATCAAAAGCCTCTTTTTGCCGTTTCACCCGAAATAGTTCCTGCCCCGGAATTCTCACCGCAGCGTTGCTTAGCTCATATCATCGCAAAGTCATATCACTTTCGGACGGTCATTAAATTTTCAAGGTTCGTATGGTTTTCAGCAAAACAAAAAGCACCGTACAAACTCGAATGGACACAGTTACCCCACATCCAATCGACTTTCGTTACGGTGCTTGGGTAGCATAATCTTACGATTATCTCCGCATACGCGATTTAGAAAGTGGGTTCTTTCTTCTCTGCAACACGAATATGTAGGTTCTTGCTGTGTTGCTCTTTTGAAAGATATGTACATTCGACTTCATACGGTGCCAAATAGTCCTCTGATGACCTTGCATCACGCTTAAAGTCGCAAATTTATTAAATTGTGGTTATCAGTATAGAACAAACGCTTCCAACAGTCAATAGGGTTTTGGAAAGTCGTTTCAAGGTGTTGATTCTACTCAACACCTTTTTGTATAAATTTGGTTAAATCTGTTGAATTAACGGGCATAAAGTGATATACTTTATTTTGTGTAAGTATATCTTAATTTGATTTAGCAAAAAGGAGTACACAATGGATAACGATTCAAAGTTAAGACCTTTATATCTTGCTAAAATTTTATATGAGCAGACCGACGAGGAGCATTATCTCACTACCGTTCAGCTTATCAATATACTTGAAGAAAAGTATGGTATCAGCGCTCACCGTCAGACTATTAAGTCTGAAATTGAGCTTCTTCGTAAGTTCGGTCTTGAAATAGAGGAAGTAAAATCCGTTCAGAACAGATACAATATCTGCTCCCGTGATTTTGAAAATTCCGAGCTGAAGCTTCTTATAGACGCTGTTGAATCGGCAAAATTCATTACCGCCGGTAAGAGTAAAGAGCTTGTTGCAAAACTTAGTTCACTTGCAGGTGATTTTGGTGCTGAAAAATTAAAACGTAATGTTTGCTGTGAGGGACGAATTAAGTCAGATAATGAAAGAATTTATATTATTGTTGATACTATAAACGAGGCTATCAATGAGGGCAAGAAGATTTCTTTCCCGTATTTTCAGTACAACATAAAAAAGCAGCATCAACTCAAACACGATGGTGAAGCTTATGTACTTTCACCTTTACATCTTGTATGGAATGGAGACTTCTATTATTTAGTCGGTGTTGCAGAAAATAATGCCATAAGAAACTTCCGTGTTGACCGCATTGCAAAATGTCCGACAATTCTTGAAGAAAATTCAAGTCAGACTCCCGAAGATTTCAATATTGATGATTACATAAACACAACCTTCCGTATGTTTAATGCCGAACATACAGATGTTGAGCTTCTGTGCGAAAACGATGTTATTGATTCGATAATTGACCGTTTTGGTGAAAACATTGAAATAACGGAAGCCGCTACCGAAAATTTCAAAATAACGGTAAATGTAGCTACCAGCCATATATTCTATAGTTGGATATTCGGCTTTGGTGGTAAGGTAAAAATTCTCGGACCTGATGCGGTTAGAGAGGAATATGTAGCGATGTTGGATAAAGCACGAGAATCGACGTGTCTACATAAAAAATAATTTAACGATTCAGTATCAAAAAATGTAATTATTATAAATTTATTATGTTGTATATATTCATAACTAATGTTCTTTTGTAGATATTTGCAATATAATAAAGACAAAACAAATTTATTAGGTGGATTAAAATGAACAAATCAAAATATGTATTTTTAATAATGTTTTTTGGTTATATTACCATTGCTGTTTTGAAGGCTTTTAATGTTACATCCGTTGGTGATGAAATTTTATTGGGATTATCTCTTTGTGCGATGACTATGTCTTTAAGTGATTGTGTTTCAATCAGTAAGGTGATTTTGATTAAAGCAAATCAATCAAAGTACATAGCAAAAGTAACTTCTATATTTATAAACACAAAACTTGAACAAAACAATCAGTTTTACAGCACGAGCGTTAATATTAGAAATGTCAAAAAAAATATAGAGTTAACTAATAAAGGTTATGAAAAATCGCAACACCCCGCGCTGTATGATAATAAAAAACTTATAAAATTATTGAGAATAATAGAAATAATTTTATTTACGATATCAATTTTTATTTTTGTGATGACTCCTTTTGCGAAGATAAGTGTTGAAACATCCACAAAAGCCACGGTTTTTATCACATTAGTTGCGTTTGGTTTCATGTGTTTAAATATATTTTTGTCTGAAATTGATGCAAAAAAATCTGAGAAAATTCATAATTTCTTTAACAATTCGCAAATAATTATAAACAGCGTCTTTCCTGATTTTTCAAATTTTTTGAGCAACCAATTATATTATAGAGAAGATCTAATTGCTGCTGAAGAAGCACATAAAGAAAAGATAAACCAAGAGACAAATGAAGATAAAATAAATAATATTGAAGAGTTGTAATGTTTAAGATAAATAATAATTTTATTGTAGTTATTTTTTATTATGATTTCAAAGAAATAATGAAAGGCAGAGCATAATATAATGAGTACAAACATCTCAAAACAAAAGCGTGAGGATTTACTCGCCAAAATTAAAGAAATACGCACCTTTATTTCTGCTGCACCGCAGGATGAAAATACAGGTAATCTTTTGTCGTACCTTTCTGAGCTTGAAAAAGATGTTAACGGTAAGAAATATGGTCTTGTGTTTGAAGAGCACCGTGAGGAAATTGATGAGGTGCTTGACACTCATACACCTGTTCTCACGGAGGTCGAAGAACTTTTTATCGATAACGGCGGACAAATGAATTTTCTTATTGAGGGAGATAATCTTGCTTCGTTAAAGTTGCTTGAAAAAACACATAAAGGCAAAATCGACCTTATTTATATAGATCCGCCTTACAATACAATGAGTACTGGGTTTACTTATTCTGATACATTGGTGGATAACGGAGATAATTATAGACATTCAAAATGGTCTTCTTTTATGAAAAACCGTTTAGAAATTGCTCGTACTCTTCTTTCACCAACAGGGTGTATTTTTATCTCTATTGATGATAATGAATTTGCGGCATTGAAATTAGTATGTGATGAGGTTTTTGGTTGGCAGAATTTTGTTACTTCTTGTATGTGGCAAAAAATACATAGTATCAAAAATGATGCCAAGTATATTTCTGTGAATCATGATTATATTTTTGTCTATGCAAAAAATCTTGATTTACTTAAGTTCAATCTTCTTGACCGCACAGATGAAATGAACAATAGATATAAAAATCCTGATAACGATCCAAGAGGTCCTTGGCAATCAGGTGATTTGGTGGCAAATGAAGTTCGAGTTAATGGAAACTACGATGTAGTTGGTCCAACTGGAAAAGTATTTAATGTCCCTGAAGGCAAACATTGGGTTTATTCCGAGGAAAACATGCGTACTTTGATTGCTGAAAATAGAATTTGGTTTGGCAAGGACGGAACATCTTTTCCGAGAAAGAAGCGTTACTTAACGGAGGTTCAACAAGGTCGCACACCAGACTCTTGGTGGACAAGTGCCGAAGTTGGGCATAATCAAGAGGGTGCACGAGAATTAAAAGCAGTCTTTGATGGTAAAGTTGTATTTACAAACCCGAAACCTACACGTTTAATTGAGCGTATTATTAAGATGGGCAGTAAGAATGATAGCATAATTCTTGATTTCTTTGCAGGTAGTGGCACTACTGGACATTCGGTTCTAAAGTATAATACAGCCAATAAAGGTAGTAACCGTCGCTTTATTCTTTGCACAAATAACGAAAATAAAATTTGCCGAGAAGTTACTTATGAACGAATAAAGCGTGTAATTGACAAAGAAGGATATGAAGCAAGTCTAAAATACTATAAAGTGGAGTATATTCCTATCAGCGAGCGTATGTATTATGAATATGCTGACGAACTTCTTCGTCATATCAGAGAACTTGTAGAACTTGAAAACGGCATTAATTTCACAAACAATGCAGAAATAGCTATTGTTCTTACCGAAGAAGAACTTGAAGATTTCATCGCAAACATAGATGATTTCTCAAAGTGCAAAAAGCTCTATATGGGACATGACCTCTTACCTACCGAAGAACAGGAACAGGCTATATCTTCGCACGAAATAGAGGTCAATATAATTCCCGATTATTATTACAGAGATTTACAGGAGGGCTGATTATGACATTAAAAGATTTTCAGCTTACAGCGGTTAAATCGTTATTTGAAGCTATGGACAAGCCTGCCCGTGACATCATTCTCAAAAGTCCTACGGGTAGCGGCAAAACCATAATTCTTACATACTTTATGCATCAATATATTCAGTCGTTTTCAAAAACTGTTTTTGTGTGGCTTACTCCGGGTAAAGGTAACCTTGAAGAACAGAGTAAAGCGAAAATGGATAAGTACATCCACGCTTCTCAAACAAAGTTGCTGTCTGATGTAATGACTGCAGGTTTTGAAGAAAATGACAGTTGCTTTATTAACTGGGAAAAGCTCACCAAGAAAGGCAATAATGCACTTAAAGATAGTGAGCGTACAAATTTCCTTGAACACATTCAGAATGCTTTAAATAATGGTTTGCGTTTTGTTATCATTGTTGATGAAAGCCATCAAAACAATACAATAAAAGCTGATGAGATAATTCAGTATTTCCATACTGATAAAATTATCCGTTGTTCTGCTACGCCCAAAGGCATAAAGAACGCAGAGGTTATTGAAATTCCCGAAGAAGATGTTATAGCAGCAGGTCTTATCAAGAAAATGCTCATTATCAATGAGGATTTTCCGCAGACAGTTGTAACAGAAAATCAGACCGAGTATCTTCTTGAACAAGCATATAATAAGCAAAGAAATCTCCGTTCTGCATTTTTACAGAATAATTGTAATATTAACCCTTTGATTGTTGTTCAGCTTCCGAACAAGTCCGATGCGATGCTCGATAATATTGAGCGCTGGTTTGAAACACAAGGTATTACATACGAAAACGGTCAACTTGCAGTATGGCTTGATAAAAGACACGAAAACCTTGAAAAAATTGAAAACAATGATGCAAAACCCGTTGCTGTAATTATTAAACAGGCAGTAGCAACAGGTTGGGACTGTCCGAGAGCACAGATTCTTGTAAAACTCCGTGATAATATGGATGAAACATTTGAAGTGCAGACTATCGGCAGAATCCGCCGTATGCCTGAAGCAAAGCATTACGGAAACGATTTGCTTGACAGTTGTTATCTCTACACATTTGACGGTAAGTTTACCGCCGGTGTTAAAATGTCGCTCGGGAAAGGTGCTCTTGAAGCTTGCACCCTGTTCCTCAAAAACGAATACAAGCAGATTGCACTCACAAGTGAACAGAGAACCGTCCTTTCATTTACACGAAATCCGCAAAAAGCGTTACTTGCAGTTGCAAAGTATTTTGAAAGTCAATATAAAACGGGTACAAATAAAGCTGAAAACAAAACTCGCTTACAGGCTGAAGGATTTATTTTCAGTGAAGATATTATTCGTCATACACTTTCAGGTGAGACTGCTACCCTTAATTTTGATTCATCTGATATGAACACTATTGCTGTTACAGAAAAGATGAACACCCATACGCACGGACGAGATTATCATCACAAAATCAGCAAAATCGGTCTCGAAATCGGTATGGAATATTCTTATACCAATACGATTATAAGAAAACTCTTTGATGCTAATTTTACTTACAACAGAAAAATTCTTGCTCTCCCGCCGAGAGAGGTGTACTCGTTTGTACTGAACAATGAAACTCTGCTCAAACACGCTATTCGTGAAGCTATGGCAGCAGATATTGCACAGATGCAGTTAGAAGCACCTGCTGTTTCAACTTATGAGTTCCGTATTCCTCAATCTTGTATTTTTACTTATGATGCAACTGCAAAAACTCACACAGTAATGGAAAAAAATGTGTATCAGAATTATCTTTCCTCGGCAGAGCCTCGTTCTTCTTCCGAAAGAAAGTTTGAGAAATTCTGTGAGCGTTCGTCTTCAGTTGAGTGGTGGTACAAGAATGGAGATAAGGGTAATGAATATCTCTCTATTGTTTATCAGGATAATTCAGGTAAGCAGAAGTTGTTCTACCCCGACTATGTTATCAGCGTAAACGGTGAAATATGGATTATTGAAACAAAAGGTGGATTTGACCGTAGCGGTAACAGTCAGGATATTGATATGTATACATCAAAGAAATTTGGTGTCCTTAAAACATATCTTGAAAAATACGGCTTAAAAGGCGGCATTGTCCGTAACGATGATAAGAGTGACGAACTCTGTATTTGTATGGATAATTACTCTGACGATATTCAGAGTGATGATTGGGCAATTTTATCAGATGTATTATGATCGAAAACTATATGCAAAGGAACAGAAATATGGGTGAGTTACCAATAAATAACTTTCGAGATTTATATAGAAAGCATTGTTCTAATGAAACAAACACACTTTTTTTGCAATTATGGCACTATACGAGCGTTGATGGATTGTTTGGCATTATAAGAAACGAGCCAAACGAACGAGGAAAGCTACACTTTTGGTTTACAAGAAGTGATTGCTTAAATGATACTTCCGAAGGCACTCACATTTTACGTTTATTTCGTCAAGTATGTACTGAATTGCTTCAACAAAACGCAATTACCCTACCTTTTTATGAAGCCATAAAGGATTCTGAAATATCAAATCACCAGTTTGTAAATTTTCCAATTCCTTCTCGTGAAGAATTCACCCACGAAAGCATTATGGACTGTGTTCCGTGTCACGCTTATATATGCAGTTTTTCGTTGAAAGAAGATTCACTTGATATGTGGAGGTATTATTCAAAAGGGAATGGCGGTTATGGGCTAAAATGCTGCTCGCTACTTTTTGATGAACTAAAAGATTACGAGCATTCCAACTATCAAAAAGACGCAATGTTCAGTTTAGTTCGATCTTATAGAGTAATATATAGCGATGACGAAAAGAGGCAGATTTTAAAAGACATCATTACTGACACATCTTCCGTGTATGAAAAATCTGATAAATCGTCAAATGAAAAGAATCAGGAAGCAAAAGGCTTTATTCAATACACTTTGAAAATATTTCAATTCCAGTTTAAGCACGAATGCTATTCATCGGAGCAAGAGTATAGGTTTGTGTTTTATTTACCTTATAGCAAGCCTGAACTTTTAGAAAACAAAATGCCCAATGTAAAATTTAGAACTCAAAATGGAATGCCAATCCCTTATATTGACCTTACAGTAGAAAATGGAACTTCGTATTTAGATGAAGTATTAATTAGTCCCTTTGTTGAAAATGAAAATGCATTAGCAACAACAAGCGATTATTTAACACAGTGTGGGTTTAATTGCACGGCAAGAAAATCGGAATTACCGGTAAGAAAATGAAACAAATAAAAAAGGTGTAAAAATGATATATTTTAATCCTAATTTAGCCGAAGAGGCATTAAAAGTTGTCCAAGAAACACAGGAATTATCTGACATTTTGAGAGACCTTAATAAAATCCATTCTGCTTTATCAGCTACAATGAATGCTGAAAATTTATTAAGAGCCCGAATGCTGGATAATGAATTACGAAATAAGTACCCTACCATTGATAAAATGATAGGAATAGCAAATCGTTTTCCAGTAACATCTGTAAATACGCAAAGCAGATTTAATGATTTGCCAGAACATACTAATTTAAAACAAGACTATTATGGTATATTATGTGACGTTCTTTTAAAAAAACAGATAACAACTTCGATTGAGGAATTCATTAAATCCGTTGATTAATTATACGCGGGAGACATTATAGGCACGAGAGGGTTGCTCTCGTGCCTATTGTTTATGTGTAAATAATATCTTTACAGACTGTTTCTCTTGCACTTGCCTCAATGTTTTGCATACGACATACCCAATCAAGCTGATTTTCTTCTTTTAATTGTTCTGATACACCTTCAGCCTCCTTCATCTGCTCAAGAAGCATATCAAACATCTGCTGAGCCTGAGCATCAACATCTGCGAGATACTGCCACAGTTTGCCTTCGGCAAACAATGTTGTAAATACTACCTTATTGTGTTTCAGAAGATAATCCTTATGTAACATTCCACATTTGTCAAGTCTTATATGTGCTTCTTCAGGTGAGAGTGTAAGGTTCGGGATTTTAAAATCTCCAACCTGTCTGTATGTTCCGCCGTTCTGTTCAAATGATGATTTCATAATTCTCGCCTCCTTAATGCTCACTTTTATCAATGATTTTCAGCAACAGCTCATCAACATCCTCTGTAGGTAAATCCTCAGCTAAAAGCATATTTCTGAACTCATTCATACCATTGATAAGCAAGTTGCACTCGAAATCCGTGAACTTAATTTTAGTTTTTCTTTCCATAACAAAACCTCCTGTTATTTGGCAGCTTTATTCTACCTTATAACAAGAGGTTAGTCGAATGTGTGGATTTTAATTTCGGTAGCCGCTACCGAAATTACTATTTTTCCACAAAAGTTTCGTATGTAAATCTTGCTCCGAGCCTGAAGCCTGATATAAAGCTGTCAGCATTGCTCGTCGTTGAAAATTCAATATAAGCACTGACATAGTTTTGAAACAGCTCTTTATCCTCATCGTTCAATTTTGCAGCAAGCTGTTCTTCTCTTTCGGCAAGATTGCTCAGTTTCTTTTTGAGTTTAGGTGTTAATTCTGAATTGACTTCTTGTGGCTCAATGTTACCATAATAGAAATCTTCAATTATATTTGACATTATGTATTCCTCCGTATCTGAGGAAATATATTAGAGTACGAAAGTTAGAATATGTATTGCCGAAGAACTACTTGTGTTATGAACATCCGCACCATACCAGAAAAATCCGAACCATATTTTCCAAATAGGAAAAGGGTTCGGATTTTTTGTTTTTCTCAATGAATTTGTATAATTAATAAACCAAGGCGGTACAAGTATAATTTGTACTGCCCATGTGTTTGTTGTAATATTGTGTGTTTTGCCTTGAGTGATATTAAAAAAATAATTCGTGCAAATATTTACAATATGAGTATATAAAGATTTAGGTCGAAAAAAACAAGTATAAAGAAAAGGGGCTGTAAAAAAACAGCCAAAAAAGAAAACGGACTACAAACTTACCTGAAAAGGTAGGATGTAGTCCTTTTTGTGATATAATTTACTTGACATGAAAAATAATATCACTAAAGAGTATAATACACCATATCAATTAAAATTACCACTGGAAATTGAAAAAATTATAGAAATTTCTGATCCGGTATATACATTTTGTGAGGTAATGGAG
>JAZNSP010000023.1:0-133924 GCA_045591285.1 Acutalibacteraceae bacterium | reverse complement strand
ACCAAAACCATGAGAGAAAGAAAACAGACCATGGAGGATTTAGCCGATGGGTTCATAATGACTCCCGGCGGAATCGGCACATTCGAAGAGTTTTTTGAAATTCTTACCCTTCGGCAGCTTATGCAGACCGACAAACCTATCGCCGTTCTCAATACCAACGGATATTATGATTGTCTGCAGGAAATGATGGAAAATGCCATAGCGCAAAAGTTTGTTATTGAGGCATGCCTCACACTTTACAGTGTTCACGATACTCCCGAAGGTGTTCTTGACTTTATGGAAAATTATGTTCCTGAAAAGAAGAATATTTTTGACTACAAAATCTTAAAATAAAAAGGAATACAAAGCAATGAAATTTATATCCTGGAATGTTAACGGCTTAAGAGCCGTTGTGGGCAAAAACTTCAATGAGGTTTTCAAAGAGCTTGATGCAGATATATTCTGCGTTCAGGAAACAAAGCTTCAGGAAGGTCAGATTGACCTCAGCTTTGAAGGCTATGAAAGCTACTGGAATTATGCAGAGAAAAAGGGCTATTCCGGCACTGCAATATTCACAAGGCACACACCTCAGAACGTGACCTTAGGCATAGGAAAAGAGGAATATGACAACGAAGGAAGAGTAATTACACTTACTTATCCCGACTTTCATCTTGTGACCGTTTATACCCCCAATGCAAAGGAAGACCTTTCACGGCTTTCCTACAGGCAGGAATGGGAGGATGCATTCTTAGCGCATCTGAAATCCCTTGAAGAAACAAAGCCCGTTATATTCTGCGGCGACCTTAACGTAGCACACAGGGAAATCGACCTTAAAAATCCCAAGCCGAACAGAGGAAAAGCAGGATTTACCGATGAAGAAAGAGAAAAATTCTCAGCTCTTCTCAATTCAGGCTTTACAGACACCTTCAGATTTTTCTATCCCGACAGGGAAGCGGAATACTCGTGGTGGTCCTACAGATTTAAGGCGAGAGAAAAAAATGCAGGTTGGAGAATTGACTATTTTGTCACATCAAAAGCTCTTGACGAAAGGCTTGTTGATGCAAAAATTCATCAGGAAATTTTCGGCTCCGACCACTGCCCCGTTGAACTTACTATAGACTTAAAGGTGTAATAAAATGAGAACAATTTTTGAACTTAACAAAAACTGGCTTTTCTGTGCAAAGGAAACTGACGGTGTAAAGGCTTTTGATGACACTGTCACATTTCTCCCCTTCTTTCATTCAGGCGAAACCATGACAGACGGCACATTTTCTAATCAGTGGACAGCTAAGGAGGAAGACGAAGGAAAAAGCGTTTATCTTGAGTTTTCACAGATAAGCGGAAATTGCGATATCTACTGTAACGAAAAGCTTGTAGGAAGCCACAGAGGAAGCAGCTGTTCATTCAGACAGCTTCTCACAATAGATGCCCATCAGAATGAAACCTACAATATAAAGGTTTCCGTTTCACCTACACCCCGTGCAGACGGTCTTTTTGTATTTGCAGGAGTAAAGCTTATCACAACAGACAGTTCTCATTTCAATATGACCGATTTCGGCAGGGGACTTTACATCGAAACTACTGAAATTTCACAGATCAACGCAAAAATCAGAATAAAAACGGAAATTATAAGACCTAACAACTATGACGTTGTTTCTTATACCGTAAAGGATATGAAGGGAAATACAGCAGCGTCAAAGACAGTAAAGCCGACCTCCCCCGAAACCGAAATTGAAATAGACCTTCCTGAGCTGTGGGACGGACAAAGCGGTGCTTACGTATATACCCTTGAAGCACGTCTTCTCAGGGATTCCCGCTGTCTTGATGAAGTCAGCGCAGATTTCGGAATAAGAAGTGTTTCTCTTGAGTCCGACGGTTTTTTATATCTTAACGGCTTCAAGCTTCCCCTGAACGGTGTCTGTCTTACAGACTGCTCAGCAGTAAAAAGTGACGAAGAAAATCTTAAATTACTCGATATAAATCTTCTTACATCTTCTCTTTTACCCTCAAAAACAAATCTTCTTTCACTCTGTGACAGACAGGGAGCTTTTTTCTGGTATAAGCTGCCCTTTACAGCCAACAAGGAAAATGATATTGCTTGTCTGGAAGAGTTTCTTTCTCTTTACAGAAATCACCCCTCATTTTGTGCAGTAATATGCGATTCAAAGGCAGATAACAGCTATTTCAGCGACTTCTCAAGGGTATTAAAGGAAAAAGCGCCTCATATTTTCCCCGTAATAAGCAAAAACATTGAAGACACAGAGGATTATATTCCCGAGGAAGCAAAAATCGTGCTTCTTAAAATTCCTTGCAATACTTCTCCCGATGCATTCATTACCTTCAACGGAAGATTTTCACTTCTTCAGGAAAAATATCCTGAAAAATTCTTTGCAATTTTCCCCGAGAGTCCGAAAAAAAGCGAAATGTCCCAGTCTGAATTTACCGATTGGCACATAAGAACCTGGACTTCATTCTATAAGCACAGAGGCATAATTGCCTATTTTGCCGGTCTTCTCAGCGACGGCAAAAATGTAGAGTCCCCCAAAGGTCACACAAGCAGTGACAGAAATATATTCTATGACAGCTTCTGGTACTATAAAGCACAGTTTTCTTCTGACAGCTTCATTAAAATCTGTGAAAGAGAAAATGACGAAACGGACGAAAAATTCATCGACGTAAGATGTATAACCAATTGTTCAAATCTCAGACTTCTCTTAAACGGCAAGGATAAAAAATACAAGGCTGAAAAAATTACCGACGGTATATATGTATTCAGACAGCTGAAGCTTAAAAAAGATATAAATCTTATTGAAGTTTCTGCCGACGATGAATGTGATTCGGCTGAAATTCTGAGATATTAAGGAAGGATAAAAACTATGAGAGAGCATATCTGGGCAAATCACGCCCATGTTTTTCCTGCAAAATCAAAGGAAGGGGCAACTGTAGAGGATCTGAAAATTCTGATGGCTGAAACGGGAATTGAAAAAGCAGTATGCTTTACCTGCTTCAAGGACCAGTATGACAGAGCAGGTCTTCCCGGTGACAGCCTTGACTGGCTTTACGGCGAAATAAAAAACGACTCCTCGCTTATAGGCTTCGGAACGGTTGACTTTGAGAGAGATGACATTGAATATCAGATGGACAAAATGCTTTCCTACGGCTTCAGAGGAATTAAAATTCATCCTGCCGCTCAGGAAGTTCACATAATGTCGGACAAAATCCGCCGTGTATATGAAAAAGCACAGAAGGACGGCTTATTCCTTTCTTTCCATACAGGCCTTCACTGGCACAGAATTTCCGATTATAACGTTCTGCTCTTTGACGAGGTTGCATGGCATTATCCCGAGCTTAAATTCAGTATGGAGCATATCGGCGGATATCACTTTTTCAGAGATGCCCTTTGTGTTATGTGTAACGCAAAGAGAAATTCAGAGCACGACACGGTTTTTGCCGGCTGGACAAGTATCGCTATGGGAGAAAACGGACTTCCCGGCGCCTGGTCTATAACCGATGATGAGCTTCGCACCGTGATTTATCAGACGGGCAACACAAGAAGCATTTTCGGACTTGATTTCCCCTATAATAAAGCCGAATACGTAAAAGCGGCAATTGAGAGAATTGAAAATCTCGATATTCCCGAAGAAGCAAAGGACGGTATTCTCGGAAGAAACCTTCAGTCTGCCTTGGGAATGGACTGATCGCCGTAATAAAGCTTCACGGCTTTTTTTGCAGAATAAAATATTCCGTATTGCCTTACAAGCGGCAGAATAATACCTGTTTTTCTGAGAAAGCTTCCCCATAAAAAAGAAAAAAAATCGCCGATTTTTTCACCTGTGCTTTTTCTTTCAATAAAAACCGTATCGTAAAATATGACTTTAACGGACTGTAAAGGGGAAGTAAACAGCAAATATTCCCCATAAGCCTTATGGGGATTTAAGCACAGACTGAAAAAATTCCCTGTAAGCACTAAGGACAGAAAAAGAAACAACAGGATAAATAAAACATTACGGGAAATATATTCTTCGTTTTTGAAAAGAAACAGTATTACGTAAAGAGCCGCTCCCGCAGGGAAATAAAACACAGCTCTCTTTACCGTACAAAAAATGCCGTAATAAATTTTCAGCTGAATAAATCTCTTTATAAGCACAAAGCTCACTGCAGGCAATTGCTCAGGCTGTGACAAATCTGCAAGAAAATAAATTCTCATACGGCAGCGTATTCTCATAAAGACAGCGTAGCCTAAAAGAAAAAATCCGTCAGCAAACAGAAAAACGGAAAGTGCGATGCCGACTTTTTCGGAAAAACAGGGATAGATTTCACTGACAGGATAAAAAATACTCATAATAGGGTAAATGAGGATTACAAAGCCCGAGCAAAGCAGAACAAAGGAAATAACCTCTTTTATCCATACCGAAAATAATTTCCTTGCTTTTTTCATCCTTATCACCCCACAATCTGATTTTTTACCGAACTCAACTTTTTATACATTAAAATTATGAATAACAGCTTATCAACAGATATCCGTTATCTGAAAGGTATCGGAGAAAAAAAGGCTGAGGGCTTCAGAAAGCTTGGCATTACCACAATCGAGGAGCTTCTTTCATTTTATCCCCGTTCCTATGAAGACTGGAAGAATATTTCTTCCATAAGCGATGCCCCCGAAAACGAAAACGTTGCCATTAAAGCTACGGTTGTTTCAAAGCCTATGCCCATAAAAACAAAAAGCGGTAAAATAATGTACCGTACCTGCGCCACCGACGGTGTGGGTATGGTCATTTTGACTTTTTTTAACAACCCTTATGCCGCAAAGGACTTAAAGGAAAACGACGAATTTATTTTTTACGGCAAAATCAAAGAAAATGACCTTGGCGCAAAGGAAATGATATCACCAAGGTATATGAAAGCCGAAAAGGGCGAATATCTGCGCCCTGTTTACAGACAGAACTCAATTATCAATTCAAAGGCAATTGAAAAGGCTGTTAAAACCGCACTCCAGAGCTTCGGGGATAAAATAGAAGATCCCTTGCCCAATGAGCAGATACTGAAATACCGACTGCCTTGTCTTAAAGATGCCTTAAAATCAATTCATTTCCCCGAAAGCGAGGAAGATATTGCTTCTGCAAAACGCCGCCTTATTTACGAGGAATTGCTTATTTTACAGCTGGGAATTCTGTCACACGGCACAAAAGAAGAACAGCTTACCCATTACTGCTTAAAAACGGATCACACCGAAGAATTTCTCAACCTTCTTCCCTTTAATCTCACAAACGCTCAGCGCAGAGCAATTGACGAATGTATAAGAGATATGAAAATGCATTCGCCGATGCGAAGACTTCTGCAGGGAGATGTAGGCTCGGGAAAAACTGCTGTTGCAGCTTCTCTTATGTACTCGGTTGTAAAAAACGGATACCAGTGTGTTCTTATGGTACCCACAGAGGTTCTTGCACGACAGCATTATGAAACCTTCAACAGATTTCTTTCAGGCACAGGTATTAATACAGTGCTTCTCACGGGAAGCACCACGGCAAAAAACAAACGGCTGATAAAAGAGGAAATAGCTTCGGGAAAGGCGGATATAATAATCGGAACTCACGCCGTAATAACAGATGATACTGTATTCAGTAAATGTGCACTCGTAATAACCGATGAACAGCACCGCTTCGGAGTAAGACAAAGAGCATCTCTCAGAGAAAAGGGAGCAAATCCCCACGTGCTTGTAATGAGTGCCACACCAATCCCCAGAACTCTTTCTCTTATTATTTACGGTGACCTTTCAATTTCCGTGCTTAATGAAAAGCCTGAGGGCAGAAAAGAAATTAAAACCGTGAAGGTGACTTCCGTCTATCACGAAAGAATTTATTCCTTCATAAAAAAAGAGGTTGCAAAAGGCCATCAGTGCTATATTCTCTGTCCTATGGTTGAAGAAAATGAAGAGCCTGAAAATGACCGTAAATCTGCAGAAGAATATTATAAGCTTCTTTCAAAAACGGTTTTCAGCAATATCCGCTGCGGTCTTCTGCACGGACAGATGAAGCAGAAGCAGAAGGATGAAGTGATGAACAGCTTCAAAAACGGTGAAATTGACGTGCTTATCTGCACCGTTGTAATTGAAGTGGGAATTGACGTTCCAAATGCAAATATTATAGTAATTGAAAATGCCGAATGCTTCGGGCTTTCACAGCTTCATCAGTTAAGAGGCCGTGTGGGCAGAGGTGATACCCTTTCTCACTGCGTTCTCGTAAGTGACTCCAAAAGCGAGGATGCCGCCGCAAGATTTGACATAATGTGCCGCACAAATGACGGCTTTTTAATAGCAGAAGAAGACCTTAAAAACAGAGGACCGGGAGATTTCTTCGGTTCAAGACAAAGCGGTCTGCCTTCAATGAAAATTGCCTCACTTATGACAGACTCAAGAATTCTTTATGCGGCAAGAGATGAAGCCGAAAGAATTCTGAGTGTGGACGCTTTCCTTGAAAAAGAGGAAAACAAGCTGCTTAAAAATAAAATTTCCGCACTCTTTGCGGATATTTCATAAAGGAGAACATACACTATGGAAAATATTTTCAATGCGAAATGGATAAAAGCCACCCGCCAGAAAAAGGATGCAGTGATAGAGTTTTCAAAAACCTTTGAAGCAAAGCCCTTCCCCGTAAAGGCTGAGCTTCAGATTTCTGCTCTCGGTGTTTATGATTGCAGAATTAACGGCAACAAGGTGACTTCTTCCGTGCTTAACCCCGGCTGGACAGATTACAACAACAGAATACAGTATCAGACATACGATGTAACAAAGCTTATGGGAAAAGAAAACACGATTACCGTAGGCGTAGGCATCGGCTGGAGATTTCATAAGTGGTATGACCTGAGCTCAAAAATAATTTCCCACGACACCGTAGCCGTTATTGCTTCACTTGAGCTTACTTACGAAGACGGTACTAAAGAAAATATTTATACCGACTCATCATGGATTTCAAAAGAAACAAATGTCCGTTACAACAATATGTATAACGGTGAAACCGTTGATTTCAATTTCAAGGCATCAAAGGGTACAGCGGTAGCAGAAATTCCTTATACAAAGGATACCCTTATTCCTCAGGAGGGTGAATTTATCACCGAGCAGGAAATTTTCAGAGGAAAAGAGCTTATAATAACACCTGAAGGCGACACGGTTATTGACTTCGGACAGGAAATTACGGGATATGTTTCATTTTTCTGCAAAGAAGCAAGGGGAACTGAAATTAAGGTACGTCATTTTGAGAAACTTACAAAGGAAGGAAACGTATATACAGAAAACCTTCGCAGTGCAAAGCAGACTCTCACCGTTATCTGCGACGGAAAAACACACGAAATTAAGCCCGTTTACACCTTTTACGGCTTCAGATATATTGCGGTTGAAGGCATGAAAGTCAATTCCGCAGACGAATTTATTGCAATAACCGTTCATTCGGATATGAAAAGAACAGGGTATTTCAACTGCTCTGATGCTATGATAAATCAGCTTTATCACAATATTATCTGGGGACAGAAGGGCAATTTCCTTGATGTTCCCACAGACTGCCCTCAGAGAGATGAAAGACTTGGCTGGACAGGCGATGCTCAGGCATTCTGCAGAGTTGCAAGCTATAACTTCGACGTTCTTAAATTCTTCCGTAAGTGGCTTGGCGACCTTCGTGTGATGCAGAAAAAATCAGGCAGTATTCCTTCCTTTGTTCCCACAAAATACGACGACCACGGAGGTTCGTCAGCCTGGGCAGACGTTGCAACAATCCTTCCCTGGCAGATGTATCTCACATACGGCAGCAAAGAGGTGCTTGAAGAAAACTACCTTCTTATGAAAAAGTGGGTTGATTTTATGAGAAGCTGGGCGCTGAAGAAAACCCCCGAGGAAGGTCCTTCAACAAACCCCTATCTCTATGAAGGTCATTGGCACTTCGGTGATTGGCTGGCACTTGACTTGCCCAACAAGGAGGCTGTAGAGGGTGCAACAGATAAGGATATCATTGGCAGTGCTTTCTTCTACTATTCTGCAAATCTTCTCATAAAGGCATCTGAAGTTTTAGGCAAGGATTGCAGATATTATAAAAATCTTGCAAAAAACATCAAGAAAGCATTTATCGAAAAATATATCGGTGAAGACGGAAGAATTATCTGCAATACACAGACTGCTGCTGTTTTATGTCTTCATTTCGGACTTTATAACAATAAAGAGCCCCTTGCAAAGCAGCTTACAGAGCTTGTAAATTCCTTCGGGCATCTCACAACAGGCTTTGTAGGAACACCTTATCTTCTTCACGTTCTTTCAGATATAGGGGAAAATGACCTTGCTTATAAGCTTCTTCTCAGAGATGAATTCCCCTCCTGGTGCTATCCCATAACTCAGGGCGCAACAACTATGTGGGAGCGTTGGAACGGTTATAAACCCGACGGAAGCTTTGCCACACCCGAAATGAATTCCTTCAATCACTATGCATACGGTGCCGTAGGTGACTGGCTTTACGAAAAAATGTGCGGTATCACTCAAAGAGAAGGTACTGCAGGCTTTACGGATATCATTTTTGCTCCCGTAATTTCAGACAAATTCACTTTCGCTGAAGGATATATAGAAACCGCAAACGGAAAAGTCGGTTCAAAATGGGAAAGAACAGCTGACGGAATTGATTACACCTTCACTGTTCCCGAAAATACCGTAGCACACGCACACATAAACGGCAAAAAATATGTACTAAATGCCGGAATTAACAAATTATCTGAATAATTTTTGTAAGACTTCCCTAAAAAACATAAAATTGAAAAATTTTTCTATGAAAACCTTTAATTTTTACGATTGATATGGTACAATACTAAAGTCTGTGAGTATGTGTTTTCAACACATATATAGACATTTTTCGACAGGGTTCAGGTTATCTTGTCGGAATTACAGTTGATTTTTACCCGTTTTATATAGAAAAAAAGGAATAAGGAAGTGCCCTTCGTGGAAAAATTTGTGATACACGGAGGCAAAAGACTTTGTGGTGAAATTGAAATCAGCGGTGCAAAAAATGCGGCTGTTGCAATTCTTCCCGCAACTCTTCTTGCCAAAGGTGTTTATACAATTGAAAACGTTCCTGATATCAGGGATATTTCTTCAATGCTCCAGATTCTCGAAGCTATGGGAGCAGTGGTTTCATATATTAACAAATCCGCTATAAACATAGATACGAGAAATGTTAAATCTTTAACGGTTCCCTATGAGCTTACAAAGAACCTCAGAGCTTCATACTATCTTTTAGGTGCTCTTCTCGGCATGTATAACGTAGCAAGAGTGGCAATGCCCGGCGGCTGTAATTTCGGCGGTGTCCGTCCCATTGACCTTCACCTCAAAGGCTTTTCAGCACTGGGTGCTATGATCTCCACCGACGGCGGTGTGGTTGAAGCAAAGGCAAATAAGCTTATCGGTGCATCGGTTTTCTTTGATAAGGTTTCAGTTGGTGCTACAATAAACGTTATTTTAGCCGCTGTCAAAGCAAGAGGAACCACTATCATTGAAAATGCCGCAAGAGAGCCTCATATCGTTGACCTTGCAAACTTCCTGAACCTTATGGGGGCCAAAATCAAGGGTGCAGGTACAGATGTAATCAAAATTGAAGGTGTAAACGAGCTTCACGGCTGTGATTATTCAATAATTCCCGACCAGATAGAAGCCGGAACCTATATGGTTGCCGCAGCGGCAACAAAGGGTGACCTTCTTATCAAAAATGTAATCCCCAAGCATCTTGATCCTATTTCAGCAAAGCTCAGAGAGTGCGGCTGTATCGTTGATGAGTTTGATGACAGTGTAAGAGTTGTTGCAACAGGCAGGCTTCACAGCTGTAATATCAAAACTCTTCCCCATCCCGGCTTCCCCACTGATATGCAGCCTCAGTTCACAACACTTCTCGCTCTTTGCGAAGGAACAAGCATTGTTTCCGACAGCGTATGGGATAACCGATTCAGATACGTTGACCAGCTTACAAGAATGGGGGCACAAATCCAGATTGAAGGCAAGGCGGCTATCGTTCAGGGTGTAAGCTCATTTATGGGTGCTCCTGTTAAGGCAGACGATTTAAGAGCAGGTGCAGCTATGATAATCGCAGGTCTTTGCGCCAAGGGAACAACCGAAATTGAAGACATTATCCACATTGACAGAGGATATGAGGATGTAGTAAGAAAGCTTACTGCTGTAGGCGCAGATATTGCAAGAGTAAAAATTCCGGGAAATGTTTTCAATTCACGTAAAAGAGCATAAAATTTACAGGCTCAGGTAAAATCCTGAGCCTGTTTTTCATTTATATCTGAATTATTTTATCTGCTTATTACCCACTTTTCCGTCTGTGCTCCTTCAAGAACACCGCTTCCTGACATTCCCATGCCTGAAAGCTCAGCATAAGTGCTCATATTAATTGTGTAAGTAACATTCTTTATAAAACCGTCAGAGGTGATATACGCATCAATTTCAGAGCCCGGATAAGTTATATCCACACGGTGCATAGTTACAACGGGAACACTTATATCAGAGGTATCAAGATATCCTATAGCAGAAGCATTATGTTGGGGCACCTGTCCCATGGAAACGGTTTCAGAAACAAGCTTCAGCTTTATATGAACCGTATCATTTTCTTTTATGACAGATGCAAAGCTTACACCTTCTTCACTAAGAGAAAACTCACTTCTCTGTGGAAGCAGCACGGGAATTGTTTCACCCTCAGAATTGACGGCAGTTCCGTTTTTGAACACAAGCTCCTGATTTCCTTCAGAGCCTACAAGATTTACGATATAGTTTGCAAGTCTTTTTACAAGTGCATTATTAGGCTCTGCTCTGACAACCTGAGCCGTAAAGGTCTCAGAATGCTTTACCTGCAAAACTCCCTGATAGCTTCTCGTACGGTTAAGTGCATCTGCATATAAATCTATTATCTGCTTCTTTGAATAAGATGCATAGTCCTCATCGGTATTCTGTGAAGGAGCTTCTTCAGAAGCATCGGCTTTTGTAGTCACTTCCTGCTGTAAAATTGTTGTTTCTTCATATCTGCCTGTAATTTCAGGAGCCTGAGTTACGGGAGCATATTGCGAAGTAGTTTCCCCGCTTATAATCTGCTGAGTCTGACCTGACTGCAAAGACTTAGTGGTATTTTCCTCAGTAACCGAAGATGCTGCTTCACCGGTATTATAATAGTATTCCGTTGTTTTTAGTTCTGACAGATTTGTCATTTCATCAAATACAGCATACTGAAAACAAGAGCTCATAAAAAGCACAACACCTACCAAAAGGGCGCATGCAACCATTTTTACCGCTTTCATAAACCTTTCACTCCTTATAAATAGCTGCAGCCGTAAAACAATATATGTATAAAAGCCGAAACAAAATTCGCATTGTTCATATTTCAACTATTATAATATCAATCGGAAATTATGTCAACAATCTGCACCAAAACACCGATTTTATAGAGATAAAATTCTCATTTGAAATTATCAACATTTTTAACAGAAGTGTTGCATATACTTCAACGGTGTTTTATTAGTACAACATATCTGAAATATATTGATTTTCATATAATTATTTAGTAGAATATTACCAAGTCTTTTTACAAGATTAAATAACAACAAAGGATTTGTAACTATGAACGAAAACAGATTTCGAGAAGACAAAGCGGAAAATATGATGATTAAGGCTGATAACCTTAACTGTTATGAATTTTTCCTGAAGGCAACGGAAATTTACGGTGACTATGATGCATATCAGCACATGGATCAGAGAGGCAAAAGAAGTGAGCTTATTGCTGATATTGAAGCACTTGCATACTATTTCACACACGATCTCGGCCTTAAAAGAGGAGATGCCTACACAATATTCACACCTACAAACGTAGAAAGCATCGCAGCCTTCTATGCTCTTAACAAAATAGGTGTTATTGTAAACTTCGTTCATCCTCTTCTTCCCGACGAGGTTTTATTTGAAACCATAAGAGAATCAGGCTCCAAGGGTATTATGGTATTAGGTCTTATCGGACTTAAACAGCACAATGTTGAAGCCGTAAACAAAACAGGACTTCCCACCCTTCTGTGCCGTTGCTCCGACTATGCTTCCCCCGCAAAGAAGGCTGCCGCAGGAATGGGCGAAGCTCTTCTTGAAAAAATTCTTAAATATGAAAACGCTGTTCTTTATAAGGATATCGTTAAAAAGTACCACGGCAGAACAGTTGAAGGCTGTAAGGACAACGGCGACGATATTGCTGTTTATCTTAACGGCGGCGGTACTACAGGTAAATCAAAAACAATCAAGCTTACAAGTAAAGCAATAAACGAAAACGTTCACGCTCTCGGTTATATCGACCACATCATTGATCCCGGTGATGAAGGTGAAATCATTATCCTTCCCTTCTTCCACGCATTCGGCCTTGTTGTAGCAATGCACATGACAATGTGTAATGCCGCAAGAATTATTCCTATGATGCAGTTTGACGGAAAGCTTGTTGTTAAGCTTTACCAGAAGAACAGAATTTCAGGCATCGTAGGTATTCCTGCAATGTTCAAAAAGCTTTATCATACTCCCGGCTTTAACGGTCCCCATCTTTCAAATACACGTCTTATGTTCGCAGGCGGTGACGACCTTTCACCCGCATTCCTTCAGGAATTCAACGAAATGCTTGATAAGAACGGCACAAAGGCAAGACTCCGTCAGGGCTACGGTCTTACAGAAGTAGGCTCAGTTTGCTGTGCTAACACAAACTGGACAAACAAGGATAACTCCATCGGTATCCCTCTTGCCGGCGTCAACATGGATATCTGGGACGATGACCACAAGAGTGTTCCCAACGGCACAGTAGGTGAAATCGTTATTTCAGGTCCTACGATTATGGCAGGCTACCTCACTCCCGACGGTCCCGCAGATGCAGGTCTTTACTATGACGAAAAGGGCACACCCTGGGTACTTTCAGGCGACCTCGGCTACAAGGATGATGACGGCTTCTTCTTCTTCTCAGGCAGAAAGAAGAGAGTTATCATTATTTCAGGTTACAATGTATATCCCGTTGATATTGAAAATCTTATGGACACACTTCCCTTCATCAAGGAGTCTTGTGCTGTAAGAGGACTTAAAGACGGTAAGCCCTTAGTTAAGCTTTATGTTTCACTCAAGCAGAAGGGCGACGAGGAAGAATACAAAAAGGCTATTACCGAAATCTGTGAAAAGAACCTTTCCAAGTTCTCAGTTCCCAGAGATATTGAATTCCTTGATGAGCTTCCTCACACACCTCTTGAAAAGGTTGACTTTATGGCTTTACAGAAAAAAGCTGAAGAATAAAATTCACAAAAATTACACAATTAGCACCATTTTTTAACAATTCGTTCATAAATTTTTCCTCTCTATAATGTTATAATTTCATTAACAATTTTTAGGAGGATCAGCAAATGATAGGTTTAGGCACATGGGTTACAAGCGTAAACATGATGATTTTCAAAGGCGATATCAAGGTTGTTATTGCTGACAATAACGGTGAATATGATATCGATTTCCAGCTTCCCGACAAGTTCAAGGATATGAAAATAAGAACTTATGATATCGTCGAGGATGGCAACACATTAAGAGGCAAGGGCGAAATTACAATGCTTCCCGGCAAAGAGCTTGAAGCAGAAGTAACCTTCAACGGCGACAAATTTGAAGGCGTTCTCAGAATTCCCTTTATGAAGAGAACAATCGAACTTAAAAACGGTCACAAGATTTCTGACTGATAAAATGTGAGGAATTATTTATGAACACTGAACCCTTTTCAAATATGATTGACTCAGGCAATTATAATTGCTACGAATTTTATCTTGCCGCTACAGAGCGTTACGGAGATTACAAGCAGGCACAGCACATGGATGAAATGGTTATGAGATCAAAATTCATCTGTGATACAGAAGCTCTTGCCTGTTATTTTCAGAAGGAGCTCGGACTTAAAAGAGGCGACGTTTATTCAATTTTCGTTCCCTCAGACATTGAAAGCTTCACAGCCTTCTATGCACTGAATAAGTTAGGCGTTATTGTAAACTTCCTTCATCCCCTTCTACCCGATGAAGCACTTATTGAAGCAGTAAAGGAATCAGGCTCTAAGGGTATTATGTGTCTTGGCGTTTTAGGACTCAAGCAGCACAACGTTGATGCAGTAAACTCTTTAGGTCTTCCCGTTCTTCTTTGCCGTTGCTCAGACTATGCTTCTCCTGCAAAGAAGGCAGCAGCAGGAACAGGTGAAGCGCTTCTTGAAAAAATTCTCGGCTACAAGAATGCAACTCTCTACAAGGACGTTGTCAAGAAGTATGAAGGCAGAACCGTTAAGGGCTGCGTAAATAACTGCGATGATATTGCTGTTTATCTTAACGGCGGCGGTACTACAGGTAAATCAAAGACAATCAAACTTACAAATAAGGCTATAAACGAAAACGTACACAAGCTCGGATATATCGACCATATTGAGTATCCCGGTGAAGAATGTGAAATTATTATTCTTCCCTTCTTCCATGCTTTCGGTCTTGTTGTTGCAGGTCACATGGCTCTTTGTAACGCCGGCAGAATTATTCCTCTTATGCAGTTTGATGCAAAGCTTGTTCTCAAGCTCTATAAGAAAAATAATGTCGTGGGAATAGGCGGTATTCCCAATATGTTCAAAAAGCTTTATAATACTCCCGGTTTTGACGGACCGCACCTTAAAAATACCCGTATGATGTTCGTAGGCGGTGACGACCTTTCTCCTGCATTCCTTGAAGCATTCAACGGTATGCTTGAAAGAAACGGCACATCAGCACGTCTTCGTCAGGGCTACGGTCTTACAGAGGTTGGTTCTGTTTGCTGTGTAAACACAAACTGGGTTTATAAAGACGGCTCCATAGGTAAGCCCCTTGAGGGACTTCGTATGGAAATCTGGGATGACGATCACAAGAGAGTTCCCAACGGCGAAGTCGGTGAAATCGTTATTTCAGGTTCAACACTTATGGAAGGATATCTCACCGAAGACGGTCCCAAGGATGCAGGTCTTTACTATGATGAAGAAGGCACTGCATGGGTACTTTCAGGTGACCTCGGATATCAGGATGATGAAGACTTCTTCTACTTCTACGGCAGAAAGAAGAGAATTATCATCATTTCAGGCTACAACGTTTATCCCGTTGACATTGAAAACCTTATGGACACACTTCCCTTTATTAAGGAATCCTGTGCAGTTAAGGGCGAAACAGACGGTAAGCCTCTCGTAAGACTTTATGCTTCTCTCAAAGAGAAGGGCGACGAAGAGGAATACAAGAAGATAATCACAGAAGCCTGTGCAAAAAATCTCAACCAGTTCTCTGTTCCCAGAGAAATCATTTTCATGGACGAGCTTCCTCATACTCCTCTTGAAAAGGTTGACTTTATGAAATTGGAAAAAATGTAATTTTAAGGAGATAATAACTATGGCAAAGTATTCATTTGAAGAAACAACAATCGGCGAGCTTCTCGACAATCCCGTAACAGCTGAATTCCTTTTCACACTTGTTCCCGAAGCAAAGGATCATCCTATGCTTGAAATCGGCAGACCTTTCACTCTTGAACAGGCTCTTCCCTTCATCGAAACAATTGCTGACAGCATGGGAATTACAAATACAGCTGAAAGAATTGAAGACTTCAAGCAGAAGCTTGCTGCTCTCGAATAATAAAAATTATGTTCAATCAGTCGGTGTTGTGTTTTTGCACAATGCCGACTGTTCTTTTTTTTGGGAACATACAAAACTTTTTAACATATAGTTTATTTCTTTTTTTCTTATTATATGTTAGAATGAAAAGGAATTAGAATTGCGGCACTGCTATTTTTATACACAACATAAAAGAAAAGGGGTTATTTTATGGCAAATACTCAGGCTGTCGAAAAAAGTAAACTTAAAGAAGTACTGTCTTGGGGAAAAAACATCAATCCGTCAATTCCTCTTGAGCAACAGAGAAACGTCACGCTTATAGAATACATAAGCATCTGTCTTGCAAGAATCGGTTCTATTCTTGTCAGCACCCTTTCAGGTCTTGCAAGTACCTTTGCCTATGAAGTATATTACGGCTCAATAAACGTAGGCAGTGATGAAATTGCCGATATCAACGCAATTCAGACAACAATAACCACCGTACTCGCCTATGCCGTAGGTCTTATTGTTGCAATCGTGGCACACAAATGGAAAACCAACTGGGGCAGATACCGTCAGTGGTATCTTATCTGTCTTGTACCCGTATTTGTGCTTACAATACTCAATTACGTCGTTCCCACGGATTTTGATAAGCAGGGTATGATTTTATTCAAGTATATCCTTGCCATTCTTTCAACTATCGTAAATGCCTTCAACGGTCTCGGCGGTAACATTCCTCAGGTTATATCCCCTAATTTCAAGGAAAAGAAGCTTGTTACAACCGCTTGGCAGTTTGCATATTATCTTGGCTACGGCGGTGCTTATCTCTACACTTTCATTTTCGGTGAATTCAGTGACAATAAACGTGCTATGTATATGTCACTTGCAGTTATCGCCGCATCTGTTGCCGCTATAGGTAATATTATGTGCGCATTCTTCTGCAAAGAACGAATTGAGCTTCCAAAGAAAGAAAAGGTCAAGCTCACAGGTGCTCTTTTCTCACTTTTCAAGTATAAAAACTACAGAGCATATTACTATATTCAGTGGGTAAATGTACTCGCTATGCTGGGTAAAATGTCCACCTTCCTTGCGGCTATCACCGTCGGCTCATCAAAAAATCTTCTTCTTACACTTCCCACAGCAATAGGAACGGTTGTAGGTATTGCAATATGTACTAAAATTTCAAAAAAGCTGGAGCCTACAAAAATTCTTAAATTCGTCGGTCTTTATTCTATGGTTGTTGCGGGAATTATCTTCGCAATAGTCTATGTAACAAGAGAATTCGGAATGTTATTCTACATTTTCTATTTCCTTTTCGGTGTAGGTGTAGGACTTCAGGAGCTTTCCAATTCACACTTTACGGTTGAATTCAACGACTATCTTGAATGGCAGACAGGTGAAAGACTTGAAGCCGTCCACGGCACTGTTCCCGGCTGGATAAACAATGTTCTCAACTATCTCAAAGAGCTTCTTATACCCTATATGCTTGTATGGATAGGCTATGAGTCCTCAAACGTTGATAACCTTCTTGAAACGATGAAGGCAAAGGACACTTATTGGGATACTTGCCTGTGGCTTCTTTGCTTCCTTGTTTTCGGATATGCACTTGCAAATCTCTTCAAGGCAATTATTCTTAAATTCCTCTATGACGTAGAGGGTGAAAACAAAAAGAAGATGTATAAAGAGCTTGAAGAAATGCGAACAAAACGCCACGAAGAAAACCAAAAAATCGCTCAGTAAATCAAAAAAACGGATACCTGTTTTTCGGGGCATCCGTTTTAATATATCAGATATTTAAGGACAAAACCTGCAACAACAGATTTTGTCCTTTTGTTATAGTTTTATTTTTTCTTTATTTTATTAAGCTTTGCATTGATTGAAAGCAGCTCTTCTTTTGTGAAAAGTCCCTTTGCCATCATACAAACTCTCTTGATTGAAAAGCCCTTGACCATACCGATCGTAGTCTTATTTATCATTCCGCGGCTTATTTTCATTCCTGATGCATCGAAGCCTGCAACTTCCTTCTTTTCACCGCTCTTTGACTTCATCTTCTTCACAAGACCTGCAACGACACCTAAAAGAACAGCCTTACCTCTTACTGTGTCCCAGATATCGCCGATGCTGTCATTAATGGAGAGATAGCCTGTGGGAGTGTTAATTTCAAACCAGTTTATAACTGCGGCCTCTTCTCTGAGAATATAATCGGGATTGGGTGTATCAACCTTACGGATTGTGGCTTCGTCAGAAAGCTCACCCGCAACGGCCTTAATTACGCTTTCGCCCTTATTTTCAACTGTGAAGTAGAAGAAGGGATACTTGCCTTTTTTACTCTTACTCACACTCTTACCGTTTACAAAAAGCTCAACCTCGTCACAGTTTGAATATACAGTAACCTTTGTATTATCTTCTACACGGTCAACATATCTCTTTGAGCAGATATGAACCATCTTTTCGGGATTAAGCCAAGCCTTATATGCATAGAAGGAGTCCTTCTTATATTTACGGTCGAAGGTAACAAGACCTTTATGGTTCATTCCGTCCTCACCGCCCTCGCTTCTTGCATCTGCGGCGAAGTCGAACATATTCCATACGTGAGTTGCCCAGAGATAAGGACGCTCAATAATCTGCTTTATAAGCTCTTCGTGATAATATGACTGATATTCTTCCGTGTAGTCACCCTGAATGGGGTTTGAGGTATGCCAGTTGAGAGCCTCACAGCCGTATTCACTGATACCTATTGCCCTGTCGGGATATTTGCTGTGGAATTCATCAAACCAAGGACCGTTCATATCGGTAGTACCGCCGTACCAGCCGAAATAGTGAT
Source organism: Acutalibacteraceae bacterium (assembly GCA_045591285.1). Classification (GTDB taxonomy): domain Bacteria; phylum Bacillota; class Clostridia; order Oscillospirales; family Acutalibacteraceae; genus RUG806. The sequence goes on along the minus strand of JAZNSP010000023.1, from coordinate 115,485 downwards.
TATATGAAAGAACGTCTGAAACCTTAACGTATTCACAATCAGGCTCAGCCATTGTTACAGCCGCAATAACGGTAGGTCTTGTCTTATCCATCTTATGACAAAGGTCATTGAGCATACGGTGGTTTTTAAGAAGACTGGGATCTGAGCTTCCGCCCATTGAAATTTCATTTGAAAGTCCCCATACAACGATTGAAGGGTGATTATAATTCTGAGTAACAAGCTCTGTCATCTGTGTTTTCGTATTCTCAATACCGTCAGGCATGTGCTTTGAGATATAGGGAATTTCTGCCCAGAGAATAAGTCCCTTTTCGTCACAAAGGTCATAGAACACCTGAGAATGCTGATAGTGAGCAAGTCTTACAGTATTTGCACCGACCTCAAGAATAAGGTCAATATCCTCCTTATGATGCTCAGGAAGTAATGCATTACCTATCTCAGGTCTGTCCTGATGGCGTGAAACACCTCGGAGTGCATACTCTCTTCCGTTAAGAATAAAGCCTTTCTTTGAGTCAATTTCAAAGGTACGGCAACCGAAACGGGTGCTTACCTCATCCTTTTCTTCTCCGTCAGCAATAAGAATTGCTCTTGCGGTGTAAAGATAAGGATCATTTATACCGTCCCAGAGGTGAACCGTATCAAATTCAAATTCTGCCTCGGGATTTTTGCCTGTCTTTGTTTTCTCAGCAATTACCTTACCTTCGGCATCTTCAATAATAAATCTAACCTCACCCTCACAGAAGGCTTCAACCTCAATTTCCCACTTATCACCGTCTTTTTCAGGTGTTACCTTAATACCGGGAGTGCCGTAATAATCGAGCTCAAAATGCTCTTTTGCAACGGAAACAATATTTACATCTCTGTAAATACCACCGTAGAAGGTAAAGTCTGCCATCTGAGGATATACGAAATTATTAGGAGTATTATCAGCGACTACAACAAGAAGGTTATTATCCTTAACGTCGTTACTGTCAATTTTTACTCTGAAGCAGGAATAACCGCCGTGGTGAGTTGTAAGCTTCTTGCCGTTAAAATAAACCTCACCCGTTGAATTTACAGCCTGAAATTCAAGATATGTGACCTCATTTACTGTAAGCTCCTCTCTTGTGAGAGTCTTTGCAAAATAGCCTCTTGTTCTGAGATAGTTATTACCGCCGTCCTGACCATCTTTTCCGTTCCATGTATAAGGAAGGTCAAGCTTTTCCCAGCTTTCAGGAAAAACATCGGGACACTTGTCGGCAGTGAGAGAAAAAGACCAGTTTTTGTTGATATTAGTTACAGTTCTCATATTGTCCTCCGTTTATTGATACCATTTTCATTTTTGAAAATGAATGTCTGATTATATTATACCGTCGTCGCAAAAAAACAAAACCTTTACTTATTATATAATACATAAAAAGAAGAAAAAAAGCAAGGGGCAGCATAGCAATACAGCCCCTTGCAAAGCTTACGTTTATTATTTTTTACACTAAAAGCTCTTCAGCCCTTTTAAGTGCGGCATCTATATTCTCACAGATATTTTCCTTGCCCACTTCACTTAACATTCCTGATTTTACAAGTGTTTTCATCGGCTGTTCATTCACGTGGGAGAGAATAAGCGTTTTGCCCTTCTTTTTACACAGCTTCACAATAGACTCAAAGCTGTGAATACCTGTTGCATCAATTGCGGGAACGCTTCTCATTCTGAGAATAAGAACATTCTTATCAGAGCTCTTTATAACGTCGGCAATTCTTGTTGAAACACCGAAGAAAATGGGGCCTGTAATTTCAAACACCATAGCACCTTCGGGGATTTTCTTAAATCTTATGTTCTCACTGTCGGTATTTTCATCAAATTCCTTCCAGCCGTAAGCCTCTGTAACCTCGCTCATACGCTTCATAAAAAGCACGGTTGCAAGAATTATACCTACAATAATTGCTACGACAAGGTCAAATGCAACGGTAAGAACAAAGGTAACGATAAGAACAAGTGTGTCACTTCTCGGAGCACGTTTTACTATTGACACAAATTCTCTCCACTCGCTCATATTATATGCGACAACAAACAGTATTGCGGCAATTGTGGGCATAGGAATAAGTGATGCATAAGGCATAAGCACAACAAGAACCAGTAAAAGCACAACAGCGTGCACCATACCTGCTATGGGTGTTCTGCCGCCGTTTTTGATGTTTGCGGCTGTTCTTGCAATAGCTCCCGTTGCGGGAATACCGCCGAATAAGGCGGAAGCAATATTACCTGCCCCCTGAGCCACAAGCTCCATATTTGAATTGTGTCTGCTTCCTGTCATACCGTCAGCAACAACACAGCTGAGCAGTGACTCAATTGCGGCAAGAACTGCAATTGTAAATGCATCGGGAATTATACTCTTTACGGTTTCAAATGAAAACTCGGGAAGAGAAGGAGTAGGAAGCGCCGAAGAAATTGTATAAAGTGAGCCTATGGTATTAACGTTCATATCGAACACCTTTACAAGCACTGCACTTATAACAATTGCAAATATTGAAGGGGGAATTTTCTTTATAAACTTAGGAAAAATAATAAGCACAGCAAGAGAAATAAGACCTATAATAAAGGCTTCAAAATTGAAGGTGCCGATACACTTTATTACTTCCATTACCTTCTCAGGTGTTTCAATAGGAGAATGAGTAAAGGTAAGTCCCATAAAATCCTTGAGCTGTCCTATAACAAGAGTAATTGCAATACCCGTTGTAAAGCCTGTTGTTATTGTATAGGGAATAAATTTGATAAGACTTCCAAGCTTGAAAACGCCCATTAAAATCAGAAGAATACCTGCAATAACAGTTGCAAGTACAAGACCTGAAAAACCGTTTTCAGCCACAATTCCCGCAACAATGGTGGCAAATGCGGCGGTGGGACCTGCTATCTGCACTCTTGAACCGCCGAGGAATGAAATTACGAAACCGGCAATAATTGCGGTATAAAGTCCCTGTTCGGGAGTAACACCTGAAGCCAATGCAAGTGCAATTGACAAGGGAAGAGCAATAATTGCAACAATTACACCTGACGTGAGGTCCTTAATGAGCTGCTGCTTTGAGTATGATTTAAGGCATGAAAATAATTTGGGCTGCATCTTGTTCATAAAAATTCCCTTCTTTTTTCTTATTCCGATAACCGATTATAGTACCGAAAAACCTATCTTTCAAGAAAAAAAATGAAGATTTTATCTTTTCTGCGTTTTATTGATTTTTGCCAAATCTGAAATTTATTTTTTGTATATTTTAACAAGTCGTTATTATATATCTGCAAAAAAAAATTACCCTGTAAGGCTGAACCTTACAGGGCAACTTATTATTTTATGCTGACCTTTTCGTAAATTGAATTTACGGTTCTGTTAAGTCTTCTTGTAATATCTGTAATTGCGCTTTCTATTACCGTAGGGGAAGTATCTTCAATTACACCTGCATTTACTAAAGCCACTCTGAATTCTTCAACAGCCGCATTCCATACATCAGTCTTTACAACTGTTTCACCGAGCTGTTTATCAATTTCAGCCTTTGCTTTTTCTACAGCGGAAAGCTTATCGGCAGGAATAACGCTCTTATCTGCCTTTTCCCAAGCCTCAAGATAAGTATTAAGCGTATTTGTAAGTCTTCCTTCGTTGAACTGAGGATACTTTTCGGGATTGCTATATACGTTAATCATATTATCGTCAGTCATAATATCGAAAGCCATCTTGAGAACAACGTCATTATAAGGAAGCTTTTCGTGTGCCTGATTTTTCACGTACCAGGTTGTGCAGGGAAGAAGTCCCGTTGTAGCATCAACAGTATTGTCAGGAGAAATATGGTTGTGTGTAGGATCACTGCAATATGTACCCTGAGCCACGTAGCCGTCACCGAGAGTTTCACCTACGTTTGCAAAGGTTGCACCCATTGATGCTGAAGTTGCGTGAACGATACCGTCACCGTTTGTCTTATTCCAATCCTTACAAAGAGGGAACATTCCTCCGCCGTAACAGCAGATATCGTAAACTCTGCAGCCGGTTGCTTTAAGAGCCGCAATATTTTCGGCAAAGTCAGCTCTTGAATTCATATAATAGTCAACCTTTTCACGGATAACTGCATATTCATCATCCATAAGCCACTTTGCTCTTGCTTCCTCATAATAATCTGTAGGACAAAGTGCCCAGATTATTGAAGTTTCTCTTACGCCTGCTTCAACAACACCCTCACATAAGGCTGAAAGTGCAGTTTTGAGAATTTCATCAGGAATAAGTCTTAATACCATATTGATGATATATGCAAGATACGTATCACCTAAAAGAGTTACAAGAAGCTCTTCATAAAGCACGTTATCATCATAAAGAACACTGAGATTACCGGTGAAGATGTCACCGATAATGTCTGAGCCGTCAATTGCGGGAACAACAAATTCAACCTTCTTCATAAGTGCATAATCCTCGGGATATGTTTCAAGGTAATTCACACCTATTGTACCGCCAAGGCTTATAAAGCAAAGGTCAATCTGAGATGCACCCGTCTGAGGAAGAACGACATCGTGAATATAACGGTTAAGCTTTTCAGTTTCTCCGATAATATCACCGAAGGAGTCATAGCCGAAGTAATAAACGTTATCTCCGCCTACGATATCAAGAAGTCCCTGAAGAGGAAGAAGCTTATAGTAATAATTACGGAGCTCCTCTGTCATCTGCCCCATAGGATATTCATAACAGGGCACCTCAATAGGAAGGTCGTAATTACCCTCAGTATCCTTATGGATAATAGGAAGACCGTTGTATGCGCCCCTCTTCATAGCCTCTGTAAGACCTACATCTCTGCGAAGAAAAGATGATAAAAGCAGAGGTCCGACAGCTTCCTTAACAAGAGCCATTATATCAAGATATAAAGGCCAGCCTGTAATATACTTTCCGTCTTCGTCAACAGCCCACTCACCGTTTTCATCAAGTAAATATGTATCATTCTGACTCATTCCGTGAACAATAACCACAGGAGTTTCTCTGTCATAATCAGGTACATATTCTTCCTTTGCAAAAACGGCTACCGAAAACGTTGACATAAGTAAAGCAATTACAAGAATAATACTTATAATTTTTTTAGTATTCATAATAAAATCTCCTCACCCGAAAAGCTTAATATCAAACAGGTCTTTTGCTTCCGCAGCTGCTACAGAAATTGCCCTTATTGGAATTACCGCAGGAGCAAACCCAATCCTGTGAAGCAGGTTTTGGCTGTCCGCACTGTGAACAGAATTTACCCTCTGCCATATTTCCGCAGGAGCACTGCCATTTAGCAGGTGCTTCAGGCTTTTTCGCACCGCAGCTGCTGCAGAAATTGCCGCTCACATCAGCTCCGCAAGAGCACTTCCAGGTATTTGCGGGAGCCTGAGGAGTCTGCTGAGCCTGATACTGCTGCTGAGCCAAGCCCTGCTGGAAGAGCTGAGCCGCACCGCCCATCATATTTCCTGCCATTCCCATTCCCATAAATGCATTTACTGCACCGTTAGGATTGTTTGCGGCATCCATAGCAGCATCTGTCATACCTGTTGTCTGGTAGCCGCCTGCAAGCATAGGATCTGACATGATAATTGATTTTTTAATTCTCTGGATTTCGTCTTCGTCTTCCTTGGGAGCATTAAGAGCATTGAAGCTTACGCTTATAATCTGAATACCTCTCTGCACCTTCCACTTGGGTGCCATCGCAATATCAATCGCTTCGCTTAATTCCTCTGTATGAGCAGGAATTGAGCTGTAGCGTACACCCATTTCGCTCATTTTTGCGAATGCAGGGTTAAGGGCGTGAAGGAAATCTGACTTTAACTGCTCCATTATTGTTTCTTTTCTGTATTCATCAGAAACATTTCCTGCAATATGAGTATAGAAAAGAAGGGGATCAACTATACGGAATGTGAACATACCGTTGCAACGAAGAGTTATTTCGTAGTCAATATCACGCTTGGGATCAATAATAACTCTGAAAGGAATAGGCGATTTTGTACCGAAGAGGTTATTCATAATTTCCTTTGTATTGAAATAATAAACCCTCTGATCCTTTGCAGGATCACCGCCGAAGGTAAAACGCTTACCTACTGTTTTGAAGGTTTCCTTGAGGCTTTCACCGAATGAGCCTGAGAAAATTGAAGGCTCGGTTGAAGCATCATAAGTAAACTGACCGGGCTCTGCACAGACCTCAACTACCTTGCCCTGCTCAACGATAATCATACACTGACCGTCGGCAACAACGATACCTGAGCCTGATGTGATAACGTTATCACTGCCCTTCAGGTTTGATGAACGTCCTGAAACGTTCTTCTGTCCTTTTACTATAAGTACATCTTCACTTATGGAATCACATGTAAAAAACTCTTTCCACTGATCAGCTAAAACGCCTCCGAGTGCTCCTATTCCGGCTTTAATAAGTCCCATAAATATTTCTCCTTTCAGAAACTATATTTAACTTAATATTAACACAAAAAACTGACATTATCAATAATATTAATAAAAATATTGAACAAAAAATGTACCTCTGTGACAAATCTTCTCACAGAAGTACATATTTTTTATTCTTTACAAACGTCAATCCACTTACCGCCTGAGTATTTTTCAAGCTCATCGGGAGTAAGCTCGATTGCACTGCTGCTGCTTCCTGCGGCGGGATACACTATATCAAAGCGTTTAAGGGAAACATCAAGAAAAACTCTGCAGCCGTCATTTACGGCAAAAGGACAGACGCCTCCGACACTGTGACCTATAAGCTCGTCAACCTGCTCAAAGCTAAGCATCTTTGCCTTAGTATGAAAATTCTCCTTGAATTTCTTGTTATCAATCTTCATATCTCCTGCAGTAACAATGAGCACTGCCTTTTCATCAACAAGAAATGAAAGTGTTTTTGCAATTCTTGCCCCCTCACAGCCGAGAGCCTCAGCGGCAAGCTCAACGGTTGCGCTTGAAACTGTAAACTGCTTAATTTTCTCAGCACAGCCAAGCTCTTCAAAATATTCTATTACTTTTTCAATTGCCATTTATATCACCCTTTATGAGTTTTCTCTTGTAAGCTCTTTTATCCACCTGAAGCGGTTTACCTTTGGAATAGCCACGAAGCATTTTGCTATCTGGTCGGATTTTAAGATAAAAAACGTAACGGGCACAGGTGCCTTTATTACGAAGGCTGACAAAAATGCCAGAGGAAGAACCATACACCACATAAAAATAATATCGTTCTTAAACACGAATTTTGTATCTCCTCCGCCTGAAACAATTCCGCAAAGACAGGGAGCTTCATAGGAAGAGCCTATAACGGTTACCGCAAGAATACTGATAAATATACCGGCAAGTGCCGCTGTTTCTTCAGTTACGTCATACATAGAAATTATCATATCCTTGAATAAAAGAAGCACACTGCACGATATGAGTCCTATAAGAAGATATATTATCTGAAGCTTTTTAGCATACTTTTTTACTCTCGGAATGTCCTTCTCTCCTACGGTTTTACCTATAAGAACACTTGAAGCGTTACCCGAAGAAGCATACAAGACGGATACCACCTGAAATACCGGAGCCGCTACTGCATTGGCGCCTATTGCGGCGGCACCAAGTCTTCCGATAATTGCAGTCTGAACAGTCATAGCAACACCCCATGAACCGCCTGAGCCCACAAGAGGAAGACCTGCTTTTATATAATCCTTTATATAAGCCTTTTCGATTTTGACAATATCCTTAGGTCTGAGCTTCAGCTTCTTGTCAACAATGAACACATAGATAAGCACAAATACGAGCTCTGCAATTCTTGCAACAAGTGTTGCTATAGCCGCACCCTCAACCCCCATTTCCGGAAAGCCGAACTTGCCGAAAATAAGAAGATAATTAAGACTTACGTTGAATATAAGTGCAATAATTGAGGTATAAAAGCCTATTTTTACAGACTCAATACTTCTCATAAGTGCAATAAGAATATTGGTTACGGCAAAGATTATATAGGAAAAAGCCATTATCCTGATATATTTTGCACCCTGAAGCACTATTTCACTTTCATTGGAAAGAATTGAAAGAACTCCCGTCGGAGAAATAAGCACCACCGCCATAAGAACTGCACTCATAAGCACACCTGCAAAGAAAGCACCTGAAAAAACTCTCTTTATAGGCTCTGTCTGCTTCTTTCCCCAATACTGTGAGGCTATTACAACAAGGCCGTTTGCCGCACCGTTTACAAACATATGTAAAAGAAACTGTATCTGATTTGCAAGTGAAACACCGCCCATAGCAGTTTCACTGTAATTACCTAACATTACGCTGTCGGCAAGATTGACACTGAAAACTATAATATTCTGAAGCGCCACCACACCGAAAAGGCTGAAAAACGTTTTATAAAAATAGCTGTCTTTTATTTTCATAAGTCAAGTACGCTTTCTATATACTCTCTGAAGCAAAACGCCGTGAGCACGGTTGCTGACTCATTATACTGCTCCATCAATGCTTTCAATTCTTCTTTTCTGTCCTCTCCCTCAAGCACAAGCACGGATATATTGAGAATATCACGCATAAGCATAAATTTCTTTATCCATCTCTCAAGCTCATTATAAAGAGGCTCTTCCTTTTTTGAAATTCTTTCTGCCGCACTGTTGATTTTCTTTGTAAATTCTTTGACAGCTTCAATTCCTCTTTCAAAATTATCGGTCATAAAGCACACTGCCGCCCGTGACAGATACTGCCCCATAATTCTTGAATTTTCATCTTTAAGACAGGTTGTTCTGAAATGGTCGCTGAGAAGCATAAAGTCTTCTCTGTCTTCCCCTGATAAAAGGAAATTAACAGCCTCTTCATAAGCTTCTTCAGGCTCATAAGCCTCTGAATTCCAGAGATATGAAGCTACAGTTATAAGAGGGAATTTATTGCAGTTAAAATACTCCATACAGTTTGAAATGAGTCCTGCACTTTTAAGGTAAAGATTTTTTTCTCTTCCTATAACGGGCCCTATATGCATTTCCATAAACATTTCCGCATCGTTTACGGGATAATTATCCCAGTAAAGCGGATAATGGTTATTGTTTTCATAGAAAACCTCTGCCTCATTAAGAGTAATTTCCTTTGAGCAGATATCACTTCCCGTAAAGAAAACACGCACGTCGGAGGGCACGTTCTTTGCAAAAGCAGTCAGTTCTTCTTCATTTCCCTTGCCGTGATATGCCGTAGGACATACGGTAAGAACACATAAAGGAGAAAGGGATTTGAGATAACTGTAATATTTTCCCACAAGCTCAACGTGAGCCGCCGCCGCATTTTTATATTTTTCCTTATCCTCTTCATAAAAAAGGTCTGAGGGAATATCGTCAAGAAGCAGACCGAAGCTGTCAATTCCTATGGAATAAAGCTGTTCTGTCTTTCTGCAAAGAGCCGCAAAATCTTCCTCGGAGCAATATTTCATACTGAGCCCCGGAGCTATACAGTAGCTGAATTTCATATAAAGACTTCTTGCCTTATCAACAAGTTTTTTAAGCTCAGAAAGCTCCCTTTCGGGATAATTTTCCTTCCACTTGTTTCTGTGATAGGGATCGTCTTTAGGCGCATAGTAATGTGTATTTTCTCCGAAAAGTGCCATAAGCTCCATCATTTCAAGACGCTCTTCACTTTTCCAGGGCTTTCCGTAAAAGCCTTCTATATAACCTCTTACACTGAATGAGGGCCAGTCGGCTATTTCACCGAGAACAAATTCATTCTTCAGTAACATTCTTTTAACTGTAAAAAGCGCTCTTATAAGTGCTTCATTACCAACTGCTTTTATATCAAGATAAAGAACATCGCCCAAAATCTGCGAATAAATTATATAAGCTTCGTCTGAATACTTTGAAAGCCTTACTTCCTTTTTACAGGCAATTACAAGATTGCCTTCCTCACAAATACTGCCGAAAACAGTGGAAAACATATTTCTATCAAAGTCACCGTATTCACTTACAGCAACACATATTTTTTCAGAAAAACTGAAATATCCTTTTTCATTCAGTTTTTTCACCTTTGGGAAAAGCATAGGTTTGCTCCTTTCTTATTCGGAAAATGTCCATTTACAGATATCACTGAAGAAAAAGTTTTCCGAAGCCGTAAGCTCAGAAGTAATTCTTCTTGTGTATAAAAATCTGCCGTTTCTGTAAGCAAGAGGTATAAATGGCATATCGTTATTGAAGGTCGTAATGAAATCATCAAGACTTATTTCGCCCTTTTTATATCTGAAATAATCCTCATCAACCGTAAGATTTTCAAAGTTTATTCCGTAAGAGGCATTTCCGCCGTATGTAAAAAACTGAGTAAGGTCCATAGTTGCGGGAATTTTTATTTCACCGATATAAAGGTCATAAGCACCCGCTGTTACAGCCGATTTCAGATTTTCGGGGCTTAAAAGCTGTAAAGTCACATTGATATTAAATTCCTTCAATGCATTTACTATTATGTTTGCCGTGTTCCTTATAAATGCATTACCTTCACTGCACACAAGAACAAGGTCAAGAGGATTGCCGTCTTTTCCGAAGCCTCTTTCGCCTAAAAGCTCCTGAGTTTTTGCGGGGAAGGCACCGAAAGACAGACTTGAAGCTGAAAGCGATGAAGAATATCCTTGCCACGATGTATTAAAGGGAACAACTGCGGCTCTTGCATATCCCATAAAGGCACTGTCGGCAATAACCGTGCGGTCAATTGCGAAGGAAATTGCCTGACGGAAGCTTGCAAGAACAAGGTTTATATTATAGTGATTGACTCCCATATATACGAGATTATTAAGATATATAGCGGTTCCGGATGTGTTAGTGTCGGTTATATTTGCATCTGAAAGGTCCTTGTAGCAAAAATCTATTTCTTTGGTAGATAACAGATTTTCGGGATTCAGGTTACCCTTCACGTCACTGAGCCTTACAGTTCCTATTTCGGGAAGCTCACCCGCATATTTAAGATTTGCTTTAAGGGAAAGACGGATGCCGTCCTGAAAATATTTATAAAAGCCGTTTCCTATGGGAAGAAAATCTTCAGAGGTTGCCGTTCCTTTTTTTACAATGGGAAAAATAAGTCCGTTAATTGCATTTATATCTGGAGATGACAAAGTAAATAATACCGTAGCTTCGTCATCAAGTGCCGTGCAAGAGGAAAAGCCCGATAAGGCTTCACTGTAAAGAGAGGATTTCTTTGCACATTCAAAGGAATAAACAACATCATCGGCAGTTACCCTTCCTTCATCGGAGAAAACAAGGTCGGGAATAATTGAAACCTTTATGCTGTCAGCATTTACGCTTTCTGCAACAGCAAGATCCCTTACAACAGAAAATGAAGCATCAAACTTATACAGCGATCGGTAAACAAGGGATGTAAGAGCGTGATTGAGAACAGAGGTGCAGTAATAAGGATTAAGGCTGTCCTGTGATGTATAAGGCACACTAAGACTTCCGCCCGGAATTACCTCTTCATTTGTTATCACTTCTTCCGTAGTTTCTTCCTCATTGATATTTTCACCGCAAGAGGAAAAGGACAGCATAACGAGAAGTGAAAGTATAAATGCTGTTATCTTTTTAACGTATGTCAAATCTTTCAATTGAAATCGCCCTTCCGGTTTTATTGTCTGTTTCCACAACAACACAGTTCATCATACAACTGCCTTCGGGATTTTTGAAATGTACGGGAAGTCCCGTGATTACTTTTTTTGATGCACAGGAAATTTCCACTCCCAACACAGACTCTGTGACTCCTGTCATACCTGCATCTGTCATATATGCCGTACCCTTTGGTAAAATCTGCTCATCTGCAGTCTGAATATGAGTGTGTGTTCCTATAACGGCACTTACCTCACCGTCAAGGAAATATCCCATTACTTTTTTTTCAGATGTTGCTTCAGCGTGAAAATCAAGAAAAATATTCTTTATTCCCTGATTTTTCATTTCGGCTATAATTTCCTTTGCCGCATCAAAGGGACTTTCGCAGAAATCCATATAAATTCTGCCCATAAGATTTATAACTCCGAGTCTTAGCCCCTTTTTTTCAAGTATATAGTATCCTCTTCCCACTGCGCTTCTGTGAAGATTTGCAGGTCTTATAAGAGGCATATTTTCATTTTCAAAGCATTTTTCTATTTCAACGCGTCTGAGAGCATGGTTTCCCGATGTAACAATATCGGCACCGCTCATAAGAATATGCTCAAAGGAGCCCGGCAGAATACCGTTGCCCTGGGCGGAATTTTCACCGTTTACTATACAAAAATCAATATTCTGTTCTTTTTTGAAATTTGGCAGAACCCTTCTCAGATGCTCACAGCCCTGAGGAGCAACAACGTCACCTACGAATAAAATTCTCATTATTTTTCTCTTTTCCGTCTAAAAAATCAGCTTTGCTCTGCTTTACTGTTACCGTAAATCTATTCGGCATTTCATAAAGAAAAAATTCTCCCGGAAAAATTTTCTTCCGGGAGATTAAGGGTTTATTTAGCGTAGTCAAACACACGGTTCTCTCTGATAATATGAACCTTGATCTGACCGGGATATTCAAGCTCTTCTTCGATTTTCTTGGAAATATCTCTTGCAAGAACCACCATCTGATCGTCACTGACAACCTCAGGCTTAACCATAATACGAACCTCTCTGCCCGCCTGAATTGCGAAGGACTTTTCAACACCCTCAAATGAGGTTGAAATTTCTTCAAGCTGTTCAAGACGCTTGATATAGTTCTGAATATTTTCTCTTCTTGCACCGGGACGTGCCGCTGAAACAGCGTCAGCCGCCTGAACAAGAACAGCAACAAGAGTCTTAGGCTCTACGTCACCGTGATGTGCTTCAATAGCGTGAACGATCTCGTCCTTTTCTTTATATTTCTTGGCGTATTCAACACCGAGAGAAATATGTGTACCTTCGATTTCGTGGTCAAGGGCCTTACCGATATCGTGTAAAAGACCTGCTCGCTTTGCAGCCTTTACATCAGCACCGAGCTCGGAAGCCATAAGACCTGCAAGATATGAAACCTCAAGTGAGTGATTAAGTACGTTCTGACCGTAGCTTGTACGGTATCTCAGACGACCGAGAAGCTTAATGAGCTCACCGTTAATTCCGTTGACACCTGCTTCAATAGCGGCTCTTTCACCTGTTGCCTTGATTGTGGCTTCAACTTCCTTCTTTGACTTTTCATACATTTCCTCAATTCTTGAGGGATGTATTCTTCCGTCGGTAATAAGCTTTTCAATAGTAAGTCTTGCTACCTCTCGGCGAACGGGATCAAAACTTGATACAGTAATAGCTTCGGGAGTATCGTCAATGATAAGGTCAACGCCTGTAATATTTTCAAGAGTTCTGATATTACGGCCTTCTCTGCCGATAATTCTTCCCTTCATTTCATCATTGGGAAGGTCAACGACGGATACTGTAGCTTCTGCCGCATGGTCGGCGGCACAACGCTGGATTGCGGTGGTTATGATTTCCTTGGCAAGATTATCTGCTTCTTCACGGGTACGCTGCTCAATTTCCATAATCTTGAGAGCCTTTTCGTGAATAAGATCACCTTCAAGGTTTTTAATGAGATATTCTTTAGCCTGTTCCTTTGTGAAGCCTGAAATCTTTTCAAGCATATCAAACTGACTTCTCTTGAGAGCTTCAACCTCTTCAAGCTTATCATCAGCATCTTTAAGCTTTTTCTGAAGCACTTCTTCTTTTTTCTCGAGAGCCTCTGTCTTCTTGTCAAGTGACTCTTCCTTCTGGATCATTCGTCTTTCCTGACGCTGAACCTCGTTTCTTCTCTCTTTGATTTCCTTTTCGTGCTCAGTTCTTTCCTTATGGATCTCATCCTTTGCTTCAAGGATTGCTTCACGCTTCTTTGTTTCGGCTGTTGTGAGGGCGTTGCTTATAATTCTCTTTGCTTCTTCCGTTGCTGAGCCGATAGCCTTTTCAGCTGTTCTCTTTCTGTGTGCTCCGCCGAGAACAAAGCCTAAAGCGGCACAGATAACACCTGCAACAAGAGCAATGATGATTGCAACACCAATTGAAACCTGCATTAATAAATACACCTCCTGATATTTATTCTGATATAGTCAATGTGCAAATAATATGCACAGAATACAGTAATAATGCATAAATAAAATCTATATAAAAAATCTATTTAAAAAGCACGGCAGATACCGCTTTTCTGCCACACCTCGCATTATCCATATTATTTTATAATTTATATATAAAAAAGTCAAGTGTTTTGACTTTACATTCTGCTTATTTTTACAAATTATTTCATAAGGCTCTTCACACACAAAAAAACCTCGTTTATTGTATTTGTATAATATGTATATTCACTGTCCCTGAGAGCATAAAACTCATCAAAAAGAAGTGCACTTATTCCTGCATTAAGACCTGAACCGCAGTCAATTGCACGGTCACCGAGCATAAGACAGCTTTCCCTTTTAAGCGAGTGCTTATTTATGAGATATTCCACTGCATCGGGGGCAGGCTTAAAGGGAAAATCCATTTCCCTTGTAACAAAATCCGTAAAAAGAGGCGTAAGAGAATGCCTATCAAGATACTGAATACTGACTCTGTCACGGTGGGTAAAAAGATAATTTCTGCCTCCGTGAGCAACTATATACCTGAGAATTTCTTCAATTCCTTCATAGGGGAAGCCCTGAGGCTCGAAATCAAGGTCGTCTTCTATTTCATAGAATTCCTTTTCTCCGCTTTCACTGAGTCCGAAATGGCGAAAGGCCTCTCTGATGCTGATTTTAAGCTTCAGAAAGGCTTCCTCTTTGTCTATTATTTTTCCGTGACGGCGGAAATATTCGCATAATGCCGCCGTTGTATGAGGATAGGTATCAAAAAGCATACCGTCAAAATCCCATATAAATTCCGTAATCATAATGCATTCTCCCTTGCAGCTATAACCGCACCGAAGGCAGGCTCTTTAAGAAGCACCTCACAGGAAGAATATCTGTCCTTCAGCAATGACTTGAAATAAGAAGAAAAAATTTCACAGTGCTGAAAAACACCGCCGTAGAGAGCAATATGCGGTAAAGAAGGCATATTATCCAGAAGTGCGTTTACGGTGTGAGCAAGAAGCCTTGCCTGACTGTGAAGAATTTCCAGTGCAATTAAGTCACCCTTTTCCGCAGCCTTTGATACGAAAACGGAAAAAGCCGCAATACTTTTCCTGTCCTTTTCAGGTGAATAAAAAGCATCTACAAGCTCTTCCTTTGCTTTAACTCCTGAAAACTCAAGGAGATATTCCCCTAAAAGAGTGTATTCCCCCGTTTTATCAAGGCTTCTGACACCTTCTCTTATTCCGTCAAGACCTATTCTGTAGCCGCTGCCCTCATCACCGAGAATATAGCCGTAGCCGCCCTTTGTTATTATCTCACCCGCACTGTTAAAGCCTGCCGCCATTGAGCCTGTGCCCGCAATAACAACGGCAACGTTTTCTTTTCGGGCGGATTTGAGAGCAATAAAGAGATCTGAGTCCATTATAATATTATCCGCATCAAAAACACCGTCACAGAAATCAGCTTTTGTCTTTTCATCAGCCCTTCCGAAAAGTGCAGACGAGCCTACACATACACCGTCAAAATGTGAAATACCGGTATTTTCTTTGATTACATCAAGCATTTCCTTCATATTTTCACGTGCTTTAATGAGTCCTTCGGAATAAAAATTAACAGAAGAGCCAACAGTGCGGAAAATTTCCTTGAGATTTTCATCACATACAAGGCAGGTGGTCTTTGTGCCGCCGCCGTCAATACCGAGATAATACATACTTTCACCTCAGAAATATTTCTTATAAACAGACTTTTTCACAGTCCTTAATACCAAAAAAGCCGGAAGGGATTTTTCCTTCCGGGCTTATTTATGCTTTCTTCTTTGCCTTTGCTGCTTTTTTTGCATCCTGAACAGCAACTTTTTCTTCAGCACGGTTCAGCTCCTCATAGGCTTTATTGAGCTTTTCTTCAAGAGAAGCAATTTTCTTTTTATCGGGCTTAGAGTCAACCTCGGCGTCAGCCTTTGCCTTCAGCACAGTAAGCTCCTCATTATACTTTTCAACAAGCGCCTTCATATCCGCCGCCTTTTTTCTGTGACGGTATAAGGGAATTTCGTTGAAATAATCCACACCCTCAATGGGCTTGGGATTTTTAGTAAACTTTATTGTAAGCACAACGAGAAGGGTTCCGCAAACAACAACGAGAACAAGGGATAAAAGCTGAGAAACTCTTATGTTTGTATCCCCGATATAAAGTGAGTCTGTTCTCATTCCCTCTACTATGGTTCTTTCAATACCGTAAAGAAGTCCGTAGCCGAGGAAAAGCTGGCCTGAGAATTTTCTGAATTTCTGACAGACAACAAAAAGAACTATAAAGCTGAAAATACACCACAGCGACTCGTATAAGAAGGTGGGATGAACAGGCTTGGAGGGATCTACAATAATGTCTGTACCTGAAGCCACAAGCTTTGTAAGATAAGCCTCTGTTTTTTCCGAATACATACCGATAAATGAGTCTGTATTCGTACCGAAGGCCTCCTGATTTGCAAAATTACCCCATCTTCCGATACCCTGACCGATAAGAAAGCTCATACCGCACAGGTCAAGAAGATTGAGAATATTAAGCTTTTCCACCTTGCAGACTATTATTCCCGCAATAATTCCACCTATAAGACCGCCGTAAATTGCAAGACCGCCGTTCCATATCTGGAAAATTTCATCGGGATTTACGCTGTAATAATCCCATTTACTGAAAACATAATAAAGTCTTGCACCGATAATTCCGCCCAATGCACCGTAAATGAGCACATCAAGCATCTTATTGATATCCATCTTCCACACGTAAGCCTTTCTTCCGCCGAAAAGAACGGCAAGAGTAAGACCTAACGCAATAATCACACCGTACCAGCGGACTGTTATGGGTGCGCTGAGGAAGGGAAGATTTATTTCACAGAAAATTGAAGATACGGTTATGGGGTTTTCAAGAAATGAAAAGAAAACCTCTGTTTTATCAGGACAAAAAGTCATAAAATCACCTTATTCGTAATCGTCTTCATTTTCCCAGTTGTGCCATACAGCCTGAATGTCATCGTTGTCTTCAAACATTTCAAGCATCTTGCCCATACGGGTAATGTCATCGCCCTGAAGAGCAGTATATGTTGAGGGAACATATTCGGGCTGTGCGGAAACTACGGTATAGCCGAGCTTAGTAAGTGCTTCGCTGACATCAGCTACTGCATTGATAGCGGTTCTGATATCAAATACACCGTCATCGGGAATAACGTCGTCTGCACCTGCTTCAAGAGCATCCTCCATAATCTTATCCTCATCAACGTCCTCGTCGTCAACAAGAACAACACCCTGACGGGTAAACATAAACATAACTGAGCCTGACTGACCCATATTACCGCCGAACTTATCAAAATAATGACGCACGTCACCGGCAGTTCTGTTTCTGTTATCTGTAAGTGCTTCAACAACAACAGCAACACCTGAAGGACCGTAGCCCTCATAGATTATCTCTTCATAGTTGTCGCCGCCGCCTTCACCTGCAGCCTTTTTGATAATTCTGTCAATATTATCGTTGGGAACATTTGCAGCCTTAGCCTTTGCGATAACGTCCTTGAGCTTTGAGTTACCTGCGGGATCGGGACCGCCTTCCTTAACAGCAACGGCAATTTCTCTGCCTATCTTTGTAAACACCTTTGCTCTGGCATTATCTGTCTTTTCTTTCTTTCTCTTAATGGTGCTCCATTTGGAATGACCTGACATAAAAAACATCCTTTCTGTTAAAAATAGTCATATAAAAACATCATATTTTAACATATAAAACCTTAATATGCAAGAAAAATAGCCATACTTATTGAAAAAATTAACAAATTATGGTAACATCAAACAAATTAATTAATAAACCGTAGGGATTTTGTATGAAAAAATTATTGATTTACCTGAAGGACTACACTCTTGAAACGGTACTGGCACCGCTTTTCAAGATGTTCGAGGCCCTTCTTGAGCTTTTTGTTCCTCTTGTGGTCAAAAAAATTATCGATGTGGGAATTGGCAATAAGGATATCACTTACGTTCTTAAAATGTGTGTCCTTTTAGCATTTATCGCCTTTGTGGGACTTGGCTTTTCCGTTACTGCACAGTATTTCTCCGCTAAGGCTGCCGTAGGATTTTCTTCCTCCCTAAGATATTCACTCTTCTCACACATAGCAAATCTCAGCTACAGCGAAATAGATACTCTCGGCACATCAAAACTCATAACCAGAATGACAAGTGACGTAAATCAGGTGCAGAACGGTGTAAATCTCACCCTCAGACTTCTCTTACGCTCACCCTTCGTGGTTTTCGGTGCTATGATAATGGCTTTTACCGTGGATAAAACCTCTGCCCTTACATTTGCCGGAACCATTCCTGCACTGAGCATCGTGGTTTTCGCAATAATGCTGGGCACCGTTCCTCTTTATAAGGCCGTTCAGAAAAATCTTGACGGAATTCTATCCAAAACAAGAAATTCTCTTATCGGCGTAAGGGTTTTAAGAGCCTTCGGCACAGAAAAAACTGATATTGAAGATTTCAGAGAAAAAAATTCGCTTCTCTTATCTGCCAATAAAAAGGCAGGAAGAATTTCAGCATTACTTAATCCCCTGACCTATGTGCTTATAAACGTTGCAACCATTGTTCTTATATACGCGGGCGCCATACGTGTTGAAAGCGGTATCATCTCTCAGGGTGCAGTGGTTGCTCTTTATAACTATATGTCACAGATTTTAGTTGAGCTTATAAAGCTTGCAAATCTCATTATCACAATCACAAAATCCTTTGCAAGCGCCAACAGAATTTCTGAGGTTTTTGAAAATTCCCCATCTGTTTCCTATCCTGAAAACTCCTGTAAAGCGAAGGAAAGCTGTCCTGCTGTTGAATTCAGAAACGTTTCCTTCACATATAAAAACGCAGGCGGAAAATCCCTCTCGGATATTTCATTCAAGGCACATCCGGGTGAAAAAATCGGAATTATCGGCTCAACGGGTTCAGGTAAATCCACGCTTATAAATCTTATTCCCCGTTTCTATGATGCAACAGAAGGCGAAGTCCTTCTTTTCGGCAATAATGTAAAGGCTTATTCCAAAGAGATGCTCAATTCTCTTACCTCAGTGGTTTCTCAGAGAGCTGTGCTTTTCAGCGGAACAATAAGGGAAAATCTCCTCTGGGGGAACAAAAATGCCTCGGAAGAAGAAATTATTTCAGCGGTAAAAACAGCTCAGGCTGAGGATGTTATTCTCTCAAAAGCTCTTGGACTTGATGAAATTATTGAAGAGGGCGGAAAAAATCTTTCAGGCGGACAGAAGCAAAGACTTACTATTGCAAGAGCACTTATCAAAAATGCACCCGTGCTTATTCTTGATGACAGTGCATCTGCACTTGACCTTGCTACAGAATTAAAGCTGAGAAGAGCACTTTCTGCACTCCCCTCCTCCCCCACGGTCTTCATTGTATCCCAAAGGGCATCCTCCGTACTTTCATGCGATAAAATAATCGTTATGGAGGACGGCGAAATTGACTCTGTGGGAACACATGAGGAGCTTTTACTGAAAAGCTCTGTTTATAAGGAAATTTATGACTCTCAGAACGGAGGTGCGGAGAAATGAGCACAAAAAAAGCACCTAAGGGAACTCTCAGAAAGGTTCTGAAATTCATTTCCGAATATAAATTATCCGTAATTTTATCCGTTCTTCTTGCCGCAGGCAGTGTTATCCTGACTCTCTATATTCCTCTTTTATTGGGTGATGCAATTGACCTTATAGTCGGTAAAGGAAATGTGGATTTTACAGGTATAAAGGATATATTGATCCGCACTGCTGTTCTCTGTGCACTTTCAGCACTGGGAACGTGGATAATGAACACCGTAAATAATAAGATCACCTTTTCCGTTGTAAGAGATATAAGAAACAGAGCCTATGAAAAAATCAATTCTCTGCCCCTTTCTTATATAGACTCTCATAAGGCGGGCGACATTGTAAGC
Organism: Acutalibacteraceae bacterium; assembly: GCA_045591285.1. Classification (GTDB taxonomy): domain Bacteria; phylum Bacillota; class Clostridia; order Oscillospirales; family Acutalibacteraceae; genus RUG806. The sequence goes on along the minus strand of JAZNSP010000023.1, from coordinate 95,523 downwards.
CGTATGATTACCGATGCAGACCAGTTTGCAGAAGGTCTGCTTTTAGGCTTTACCCAATTTTTTACGGGAATTCTTACAATTATCGGAACTCTTCTTCTGATGCTGAGCCTTAACTGGAAAATTGCTCTTGTTGTGGCGGCTCTTACACCTGTTTCGCTTTTTGTTGCAAAATTCATAGCAAAGCACACCTACAGCTTTTTCAGTGAGGTTTCCTCAGTAAGAGCTAAGCAGACGGCTTTTATCAATGAAATCACTGGAAATCTAAAAACCGTAAAGGCCTTCAACAAGGAAAAGGACAGTCTTGAAAGGTTCAGAAAAATAAACGAGGAGTTGAAAAAAACCTCTCTGAATGCTACATTTTATTCATCACTGACAAATCCTTCCACCCGATTTGTAAATTCAATAGTATATGCAGCTGTTGCCTTTACGGGAGCTGTTGCAGTAATTTCGGGCACGGGAATTACCGTAGGTGTTCTTTCCTGTCTTTTATCCTATGCAAATCAATACACAAAGCCCTTCAATGAAATTTCAGGCGTTGCCGCCGAGCTTCAGAATGCACTTGCCTGTGCATCAAGAGTAATTGAGCTTATGAATGAAGAGTCTGAAATTCCCGACAGCCCTGATGCTGTCACACTTAATGAGCCTCAGGGTAATATTGAAATAAAAGACGTTTTCTTCTCTTATCAGAAGGACAGAAGGCTTATTGAGAATTTTTCTCTCAGCGTAAAATCAGGTGAAAAGATTGCCATTGTAGGACCTACAGGCTGCGGCAAAACCACCTTTATAAATCTTCTTATGAGATTTTATGATACCGACAGCGGCACTATTGAAATTAACGGCATAAATATCAGAAGCATAACGAGAAATTCCCTCAGAAAGAATTTCGGCATGGTGCTTCAGGATACGTGGCTTATGCCCGGAAGCATCAGGGATAATATAAGAACAGGCAAGCCTGATGCTACAGATGAAGAAATCATAGCTGCCGCAAGGCTTGCCCACTCGTATTCATTTATAAAAAGACTCCCTGACGGTCTTGACACCGTAATCGGTGAAGACGGCGGAAGCCTTTCACAAGGTCAGAAGCAGTTACTTTGTATAACAAGAGTTATGCTTACAAACCCTAAAATTCTTATTCTTGATGAAGCGACCTCTTCCATTGATACGAGAACCGAAATAAGAATTCAGAAAGCCTTTGACACTCTTATGCAAGGAAAAACAAGCTTTATAGTAGCTCACAGACTTTCAACAATTCTCAGCTGTGATAAGATTTTATATATGGAAAAAGGAAAAATTCTGGAGCAGGGCTCTCACAGTGAATTATTGGCTTTAGGCGGAAACTACGAAAAGCTATTCAGAAGCCAGTTTGAAGTATAATTTACTGAAATTCCTCATTCTGAAATATTTATTGTATCAATTCCCTTTTTCTGTGCATAATTATAAGTATATGCACTTCCCCCCGTAAGCCTTGTAAGATAAGAGATAAGAAGACTGCTGTTATCAACCATATATCTGTTTCTCATTTGCATACAGCCGTTATAGTAGTCTTCACTGAGGCATTTTACTTCATCTGCCTTTTTATTTACCGCTTCATACCGGGATATATTCTCCTGACTCCAGCCTCTTGTCTGATTACGGCAGGGCATAACAATATGAAGCTTTATATGGGGATATTTTTCCTTTAAAAATAAGACTTTTTCTGCGGCAATTGTATCAAAGCCTATAGCACCGCCGCAATAAAAATGCTCATACCCCTTCTTTATTGCTTCTTCAATATAATAGCCTGTTTTTTCGGAAATTTCTGCTTCCTTCCCGAAAGGAATTTCTCTGTGACCGGTAAAACAGCAAGAAATATTTTTCATTTTCCTCACCTCAGAATTAATTTATGAAAGGACGTTTCATTATGATAATAGACTCAATTAAAAATGCAGACAAGTATTACAGTGTTCACCCGTCATTTGCCGCCGCCTTTGAGGCACTCAAGGCTATTGACGAAAACACTCCCGATGAAAGAATTACCGTTGACGGCGATAATATTTTCATCAATCTTTCAACCTACGAAAACAAGCACGTAAGCAACTGTCTTTACGAATCACATAAAAAATACATTGATATTCAGTATGTGATAAACGGTGCTGAAAGAATTGACCTTACAGACGTAAAAAATCTTGAAGTCACAGAAGACAGGCTTGAAACCGATGATATCGCTTTCTATAAGGACTGTGAATACTTCTCCTCTGCACATCTCGGTGAAGGTATTTTCGTAGTAATCTTCCCCGAAGAAGCTCATAAGCCCATGATTGCTCCCGACGGCAAAGGAATTAAAACCCGTAAGGCTGTTGCAAAAATCATTTATTGATGCTGAAAAGCATTTTCATTTCATTTTCAATGGTTAAAGCACTTTCCTCTTTCAGAAAATCACCTCTCTGAATGTGTTTTTTCTCGTGAGCAAGGCTTTTTTCCTGTTGCTCACTGGAAAGTCTTTCATTGATGTAAATGTTATAATCTCCCTGTGCATCAGGCAGAGTAAAGGCTCTGACTGAAAAAGGCAGGGGGATTTTTCTTATGTAAATATTTTCCTTCAAAGCAATTTCTCTCCTTTAATATACACGCTAAAGCCGTGTATATCATCACAGCAAAGCCGTGCATAAAAAACTATCCTATAAACGCATCTACAATTTTTATAAGCTTATCCAGATCCTCCTCACTGGCTTTAGCTGAAAGGTCAAAGAGCAGCTTTCTCTTTCTGAAAAGCTCATTACATACATCTTCAACACAGTCATCATCACCTGCAAGAAGAGATAAGGGCACTTCAAAATATGCCGCTATTTTCTCCATAGTTGCAAGAGAAAGATTTTTTGTACGACCTTTTTTGAGTTCCGTAAAAACTGAGCTTCTTACCCCTATTCCGGAAGCCAGAACAGACATTTTTATCCCCTTTTCATCACACAGCTGTCTTATTATTTCATAAGTATCCATTTCTAACCCTCATATCCGCAAAAAAGTATTGACTTTTACAGAATTCTGTATTATCATATCCACAGAATACATTTTTCTGTAATTTATATCTGTTTTTAGTTAATTATATTACTGTATTCTGTATTTGTCAAATATTTTTTTCAAAATTCAGTATTTTCAAAAAAATTAATTTTTTTATATGCTATACTGTGGCTGAAGAGTCGGGCGGTGCGGTTCTTCACATTTCGGGTTCCATTACATTATATATCGGTCAGTGTACTGTTAATGGGACATTTATGACAGTTGTTGATTTTTTTCGGAGGTAAAAATGAATATTTCTCTTCAGGCTAATATCAAATGCCCATTCTTTATGAATGAATCAAAAAATCTTTTATGTTGCGAGGGTTTTATTGACGGAACCTGTATGACAACAAAATTCAGAACCACTGACGATAAAAACGAACACATACATCAATTCTGTTCATTTATTGACGGCGGTGGCTGTTATATGGCAAGCAAGCTATATGAAAAATATAAAATTCTCACAGAAAAAGAGGAAAAGGAAAGAATTGAAAGAATCAGACAAAATCTCAGAATGAAGGTAAATACAAGATAAGCGGTCTGTTAATAAGCATTCTGAACCTTACCCGGGAAAAAAGAAAACCGACGGATTAAACCGTCGGTTTTTCTTAATACAATAATGTATCTTATTCTGCTTCAGGAGCAGCTGTTGTTTCTTCGCCACCGATGCTGAAACCGAGCTTTTCAAAAAGCTTCATAAAAGCATCAACAAGTGAACCAAGGAATTTAAGAAGAGCAGTAAAATCAAAGCCTGACATTATATTTTCACCTCTTGATTACAAATTCAAAATACGAATAAATTATTCAGCGTCTGCTGCTGTTGTTTCTTCGTCGCCAAGTAAACCGCCGACTGTGCCGAGAATATCGCCGAATGCGAAATCACCGCCGATGAATTCTGAAAGAGCTGCAAAGAAATCTGTAAAGAATTCAATAATTGCCTTGAGGAAATCTTCCATTTGTAGCACCTCCTTATGATAAATATTACATTAAACAAATATAACAATTAAGCTGCTGTTGTTTCTTCGGGAACAACTGTTGTTTCTTCTTCTGCAAAAAGCTGAATGCCGAGTTTTGCAAAGAAATCCTTAAAGAGATTGATGAACTGTTCAAACAATTCCATCCAATCGCTGATAGACATTGAGAAATCTATAACCATTTTTAGCACCTCGTTTTCTGATAGCAATTAAATTAAGCACCTATAGTAGGATCATCCTTACTTTCTTCTTCGGGATAATCATATTCTCCGTCTTCAGGAAGAACAAGAATACCAAGCCATGCAAATGCCTTCTTGATAGCACCGAGAATTTTTTCGATAAAATCAAGGATCTGTTCTGCAGATATACCAATGATAGGACCTTCCATTATTTGCACCTCGCTTTCAAATGTGGGTATTTTTCAGTTTCATAATACCACAACACAAAAAACAACACAAGAGTTATTTAAATTAATTACTTCCATAACCTGTAAAGTTTACACAAATGACACATTTGTGCAATATTTTAATTATTATTTCACATAAAACACATTTTTTGCGACTAAACTGTGAATTTTTATTCAAAATGCAAAAACTGAGGTACGCCTTTTTTCACAAAAAGCATACCTCAGAAAAAGTGTCTGTTTTTTATTTGTGTCAGAAAAGGACCTTTGAAAGAAAATCTTTAAGACGGGGGCTTTCGGGATTTTTGAAAATCTCATCGGGAGTACCGCTTTCGATTATTACACCTTCATCCATAAAGATTACCCTGTCTGCAACTTCCTTGGCAAATCCCATTTCGTGAGTTACGACAACCATTGTCATACCGTCTTTTGCAAGGGATTTCATAACATCAAGAACCTCACCGACCATTTCGGGATCAAGCGCAGAAGTAGGCTCGTCAAAAAGCATTACCTCAGGCTCCATACAAAGAGCTCTTACAATTGCAACACGCTGTTTCTGACCGCCGGAAAGCTGACTGGGATATGACTTTGCTCTGTCCTCAAGACCAACCTTTTTAAGAAGAGAGAGAGCCTTTTCCTGTGCTTCGGCTTTTGACTTATGAAGAAGCTGAACGGGAGCAATCGTCATATTCTTAATGATGTTCATATTATTGAAAAGATTGAAATGCTGGAATACCATTCCCATCTTCTGACGGTGAACGTTAATATTCACCTTCTTGTCCGTAATATCAACGTCATTGAAGAGAATCTGTCCGCTTGTGGGAAGCTCAAGAAGATTGAGTGAACGAAGAAGAGTTGACTTACCGCTGCCTGAAGGACCGATAATAACAACTACCTCGCCTTTTTTAATTTCTACATCTATACCGTCAAGAGCCTTGACCTCACCGCCGAAATAGTGCTTCTTCAAGCCCTTTACCTGAATAATATTATCAGCGCTCATTACGGCGAAGCCTCCTTTCGACAGAAGAGAATACCTTAGTAAGTACCACAACCGTTATAAGATAAATTATAGCAACTGCAATAAGAGGCATAAATGCTTCAAAGGTACGGCCTCTTATAAGGTCACCGGCCTTTGTAAGATCCATCATACCTGCATAGCCTGCAACTGAGGTTTCCTTGAGAAGAGCAATAACCTCGTTAAGAAGTGTAGGCAAGGTGGATTTTACAGTCTGAGGAATAACTATATTTATCATAGTCTGAATATAGTTAAAGCCGAGTGAACGGCCTGCTTCAAACTGACCGTTATCAATTGCCATTATACCGCCGCGGAAAATTTCCGCAACATAAGCCGCTGAATTGAAGCCGAAAGCGGTAACTGCGATAATAACGTCGTTTTTCTGCGAAACCATAATAACGAAGTACCATATAAGAAGCTGAACGACAACAGGGATACCTCTTATTACGGTTATGTAGATTTTTGCAATTGAATTAAGAATTTTAAGGGTAATATATCCTGCACCGCCGCGAAGCTTCATAGCCTCTTCATTCTTATCATAGGATGAACGTATTGCGGCAAGAATAATACCGAAAACAAGACCTAAAACGACTGCACCAAGTGTAATTATAATTGAGGTATAAAAGCCTTCTACAAGCCATTTCCATCTGTCACCGTCAATGAAGCACAGTATAAAAACGTCTTTAAGGTCAATCAACCACAGCTTTATACTATCAAGAAATGAGCCCAAATCAAGCCCTCCTTAACTAAAGAAAGAGGACGGATTTCGCCGTCCTCGGATTTTTGTAAATACCTTAAATTAAGCAGCAGTTGTTTCTTCTGCTGTTTCTTCTTCAACAGCTTCAGTTGTTTCTTCAGCTGTTTCATCTTCTACAGCCTCTGTTGTTTCTTCAGCATCTGCTGTGGGAATGTACTTTGCGATGATATCAGCAATTGTGCCGTCATCTGTAAGCTCTGCAAGAGCGTTGTTTACAGCGTCAAGAAGACCTGTGTTTTCCTTAGCAATTGCGATTGCATAGTTTTCAACTGCCCATTCAGCATCAAGGATTTTAAGGCCTTCGTTAGCAGCAACGAAGCTCTTAGCGGGTTCGTTGTCAATGATAACAGCCTGAACCTTACCTGTCTTGAGAGCCTGAACAGCGTCTGCACCTGTCTTGTAACGGATTACGTTATCTTCACCGTAGCCGCCTTCTTCTTCAGAGCATGAAGCATAGATATCACCTGTTGTATCCTGCTGAACACCAAACTTCATTGAACCGTCACCCTTGAGATCGTCAAGAGAAGCGATTGTTGAATCTTCAGCTACGATAACAACCTGAATACCTGTTGCATAAGAAGAAGAGAAGTTTACGCTTTCAAGTCTTTCATCAGTAACAGTCATACCTGCCATACCCATGTCGAACTTGCCTGTCTGAACGCCGCCTACGATTGAACCGAATTCAACATCCTTGATTTCAAGGTTAAGGCCGAGCTTTTCAGCAATTTTACCTGCGATTTCGATATCAATACCTGCAAAGTCATCGCCTTCCTTATATTCATAGGGAGGGAATGCTGCATTTGTAGCCATAACGAGTACGCCTTCTGTTGCAGTTTTTACATCAGCTGCAGCAGCTGTTGTGTCATCTGCGCCTGTTGTTTCTTCTGTTGTTGTGCCGCCGCAAGCTGCAAAAGCACCGACAACAAGAACGAGAGTTAAAAGAATAGCAAAAAACTTTTTCATTGTTTGTTCCTCCAATATTTTATTTTTGTTTTGCGTGGTAAAATATATCACTATAAGAAAAAAAATGCAATACCTTTTGAATAAATACCTTAACTTTGTGAAATATATCCCCGATTACATCTGTATAAATGTAATATTTATGCATTATCCTTACAAAATACATAGTAAAAAAAACAAGGCACAGATTTCTCCGTGCCCGTCTTTACTCTTTAACAGATAATTAAGCAACAGTTGTTTCTTCTTCTGTTGTTTCTTCTTCTGTTGTTTCTTCTTCTGTTTCGCCTTCAACAGTTGTTTCTTCTTCTGTTTCGCCTTCTTCTGTTGTTTCACCTTCAACAGTTGTTTCTTCTGCTACAGTTGTTTCGTCAGCAGCAGTTGTTTCTTCTGTTGTAGCACCGCAAGCAGCGAAGCCGGCAACAAGAGCAAGTGTAAGAAGTACAGCAAATAACTTTTTCATAGTTAAATCCTCCAAATATTATATTAGTTTTTAGTGCATTATATCCTAATGCAAGAGAAAATATACCACCCGATGTAAAAAAAAGCAAGGGTTTTGTAACTTTTGTCATAAAGATTATGAATTATAAACCAAATAACAAATACTGCAACAAAAAAACTATGCAAATTAATGGCAAATATTACAAAAAGATGTCAGAGTAACCTTTTTGTAACTTACTTGAACAAAGTTAAAAACACATCTTTTAATAATTTATTGACATTTGTATATAAAAAAGTGTATTCTTAAATCAGATATAACGGAGGTGCTTTTATGAAAATTTCTGTAAAAAAATTCACTGCCGCAATTTTATTGCTGAGCCTTTTCATTTTTGTTTTTTCTTCCTGTGATACCGACAAAACCGACGGTGACACTTCGGCACAGTCAATGTATAAAATCGGAATATGTCAGTTTATTGAGCATGAGGCTCTTAACAGTGCAACAGAAGGCTTCAAAGCCGCCGTTAAGGAAAAGTTAGGTGATACGGTTGAATTTGATTACAGAAATGCAACCGGTGAAAAATCAAACGCTTCCACAATATGCTCAGGCTTTGCTTCAGACAGCGTAAATCTGATTTTTGCAAATTCAACCAATGCACTTGCGGCTGCAGCCGATGCTACAAGTGAAATTCCCGTTGTTGCCTGCAGTGTTACTGATTTCAGTTCAACTCTTGGAATTGAAATTACCGACGGAAAAACAGGAATTAACGTAACGGGAGCATCAGACATTCTTCCCCTTGAAAAGCAGGCTGAAGTCATTTATGAGATCGTACCGTGGGCAGAAAATGTCGGAATTCTCTACTGCTCAAGTGAAACGAACTCAAAATATCAGGCTGATGAAATAACAAAGCATCTTACCTCTTACGGTCTTACCTGTAAGAATTATACATTCGTTGACACTACTGACGTAACACTTGTTACTCAGCAGGCGGCAGATGAATGTGACGTAATATACACCCCCACCGATAATACGGTAGCCTCCAACACTCAGGCAATAAATAATATTCTTGAGCCTAAGAAGGTTCCGCTTGTGGCAGGAAATATTGACGTAGCAATCGAGTGCGGTATTGCAACCGTAGGCATTGATTATTACGCTCTCGGCTACGAGGCTGGAGTTATGGCTTGTGAAATTCTCACAGAAAACAAAAATCCTGCAGATATGGAAATAAGATTTGCAGATGAATATTTCAAGAAATACGTTCCCGAAAGAACCTCTCTTCTTGATATAAAGGTTCCCGAAGATTATACAGCTATTGAGCAGTAATATACGCAAAGAGCGAAGCAGAGTTTTCCGCTTCGCTCTTATATTATACCATATCCGCAAGGCGCGTTGTGCCGACGCGGGAATGATTCAATGTTCTCTGAAACACCCCAAATTTTAATTTGGCCGGTGTTTCGAGGTTATTATACCTTATTTAAGTAGCTTTTCTCTCAGAACACCGCTGTACATTCCGTCAATACAGTATCCTTTTTCCTTATATCCTCTTTTTGTGTAATAATCCCTGAGAAAAATATTATCATCTGCCGAGTCAAGCCTGAAGCAGTCCTTACCTAAGATTTTTGCATATTCCTCAGCCTTTCTGAGAAATATTTCCCCTGCTCCCTTTTTGCCTGTAGCTGCGGCAAAATTATGAAGATAAAAGGCATCTTTTTCTTTATAATCTGAAATATGCTCCCAGCGTTCATCCTCCCGCCTTAAAACAGCGGCGGCAACAATATCTCCGCTTTCCTTTTCACAGAGAACAAAAACCTCACCCTTATCATAATGCTCTTTATAATATGATACAGGATAAACAGTGTCGTATTCCGTTACGTTCCACTGCCGTATTCCGTTTTCGTCCATCCAGCGAATACGGCTGAGAATAATATCGAACATAAGAGGTATTTCTTCTTCTTTTATCTTCCTGAAAATGAAGCCGTCTTTTCCTTCAGAAAGTCTTTTAAGAGCGTTTATGCTGTTGAGCACTCCTTTTTTATCACCGCTCCATAAAGGAGATACGAGAGTTTTCTTATCACCGTCACCTGTAAGGCGGTGCACGGTAAGAGCTTCAGGTATCATAGGCAGAAGCTCAAATATAATTTCAAGATATTCCTGCTTCGTAAGAGCCTTTACCCTTCCCTTTTCATATTCCTCATAAAGCCTTGTATCTCTTAAAATATGAAGAAGTTGAATTTTAACCCCGTCACTTTTATTACCGATGACATAAGTGAGAGTATTTTTTATATCATTTATATCTTCATGGGGAAGTCCGACTATTATATGGGTGATTACATAAATGCCTTTTTCGTGAAGCTTTTTTACTGCAGCTTCATATTCTTCGTTTTTATAGCATCTGCCGATATATTCAGCAGTTTTTTCATTTGAAGTCTGAAGCCCCAATTCCACCCATACGGGCTTTATTTTATTAAGCCTTCCAAGAAGCTCAACGGCTTCCTCGGGAAGACAGTCAGGTCTTGTTGCAACGGACAAAACATCAATATCAGGATGATTTATTGCCTGAGTGAATAAATTTTCAAGCCTTTTAACAGGTGCATAGGTAGATGTAAAGCTCTGAAAATAGGCAATATATCCGCCGTTTTTATTTTTATGCTCTACCTTTTTCTTGGCTTCTTCAATCTGCTTATGTATATCGTTTCCGCTTACTGCAAAATCCCCCGAGCCCTTACTTGAACAGAAAATACAACCGCCCGTGGCCTTAGTTCCGTCACGGTTAGGGCAGGTAAAGCCACCGTCAAGGGAAAGCTTATACAGCTTTTTGCCGAATTTTTCACGGCAGTAATCATTCATAGCTTTCATTTTTATAAGTTATCATTTATGATATGCTTCGCCTGAATTGATCTTACAGCCTCTGTAAATCTGTTCAAGAAGCATAATTCTCGCAAGTCTGTGGGGAAATGTCATTTTCGACATAGAAAGCCTTATATCCGACCTTTGCTTTACCTTTTCAGCAAGTCCGTAGGAGCCGCCGATTATAAAAACGATATGAGATATTCCCGAAAGAGCAGTATCAGAGAACAGCTTTGCAAGCTCCTCCGAGGAATAAAGCTTTCCTTCAATACAAAGACTTACCACCCTTGCTCCTGAGGGAATTTTTTTTATAATTTCCTCCCCTTCCTTTTCGAGTACATTATTTATTTCACTCTGAGAAGGATTATCGGGAAGATTTGCCGCCTTTATTTCAACAATATTCACCTTACTGTAGCCCTTGAGCCTTTTAAGGTATTCGTCTGATGCCATCTCAAAGAAGGCATCTTTTAATTTTCCCACTGAAATAATCGTTACTGTCTGCATAATTTTTTCCGTTAAAATGTAATAAATTTTTCCATACTTCCCACAGGTGCCACTTCAAGAAGATAATCCTTTCCTATAACGGCACCCTCTCTTTTCAGCACTGAATTAGTGCAGGAAAAGGCTCTGTCGGGAGTATTGTTTTCACGGCTGAGATGTCCTAAAACAAATCTTCTTACACCGCTTTCAAGAAGCTGTCTTACTGTATCGGCACAGTCGTTATTTGAAAGATGTCCGATTTCCGAGCGTATTCTTGCCTTGAGCTGATATGTATATGGACCGAAATCAAGAAGGTCGTTATCGTAATTTGACTCAATAAGCACAAGGTCGCAGGTGCTGAGATTTCTCAGTATTTCACCTGAAACCCTACCCGTATCGGTGCATATTCCAACCCTTCTGTCAGGAAGCTCAATTATATATCCGCAGCTTTCTCTTGCATCGTGGCTTGTGGGGAAATAGGAAATATGCATATCCCCCACAGTAACACCTGAGGGCATAAGCTTTTCAGTGGGGAATTTTCCGTTGATAATCCCCCCTGATAAAAGACCTGCAAGAGTTCCGCCCGTAGCATAAACGGGAATACCGAATTTACTTGCAAATACCCTTAATGCACCCGTATGGTCAGAGTGCTCATGGGTAACGAAAACCGCTTTTACGCTTTCGGGAGAAATTGAGCATTTCTCCATTGAAAGCAGAAGCTGTTTATTATTTGTGCCCGCATCAATGAGAACACCCGAGGTGGCTGTTCCCACGTAGGCGCTGTTTCCGCCCGATGAAGAGCAGAGAGTACAAAATCTTGCCATAGCTTAATAAATATCCTTAGGTTGAGTGGTATAAAACCAGATTTCCCCTTTTTTCACGGGCATAAAGAAGGTAAAGCCACCCTGAAGACCTGTGCTATCCCCTCTTTTTATTTCACCGCTTACGGGATTTTTAAAAACATATTTTACATCGGGAAGAATAAAGGGATTTATGTTGATATGCGATTCCTTTGCTTCTTCCGTTCTTATTACCTCAATAAATCCGCTTTTGCTTTTATTATCGTGGAACTGCACGGCATACCAGCCGCTTTCACGGTCAGCAAGACGGTAAAAGTCACTTTTCAGCTCATATTCTGCCGCTTTTCTCCATACAGGAAGCATCTTCTTTGCCGTTTTATAGGGTGTTTCACCCTCAAAATAATCGTGACAAACCGTAATTGCAGGTGTCATAGCGCACAGATAGGTAAATTCATCTGTATTTCTCTTATTTTCCGTTTTTCCGTCATACTGTCTTGCGTGTGCACGGAAATAGGGTATCCATGAGAACATCTCATAGTAATGGAAAATTCTCTTCTGAGGGTCATCAATGTGCATATCCGTATATTGCATAGGCACACTTCTTCTCATCATATCCATTTCGTTTCTTGTACCGCCTGCGGCACAGTTATCTATCACAAGACCGGGATTTCTTCTCCTAAGCTCATCATAAAGCCTTAAAAGTGCCTGCATATGGAGATTTTCCATAGCACCCACTCTGTTTTCACCCTCATTTTCCTCAAAATATCTGTCGGGAGTGAAATTGAAATCCTGTCTGTAAATATCTATTCCGCCCGTTTTTATATGGGCATCAAGAAGATTGAGTACAAATTCAAAGCATTCGGGATCAGAGTAATTGAGAAGACGGCATTTTTCCTCTTCGCCATCACTGTTATGCGCCTTTAAGCACCATTCGGGATGAATAAAGTCGAGCTTTGAGCCTTCCATAACTCTTTCAGGCTCAAACCACACAAGAAGGTCAATATCCTTTTCGTGAAGCATATCGGATATAGGTCTGAAGCCGTCGGGAAGCTGTTCGGGATTGGGAGTCCAGTCACCCACATTCCACCAGCTGTGTTCACAGGGATACCAGCCTGCATCTATCCACCATGCATCAGGCTTAATACCTTTTCTTATATATTCACTTACACCCTCGAACTGATTTTCGGTTGTAATACCTTCAAATTCACCGTAGCCGCCTATTCTGTGAGTATGAAGGAACATTATGGGCTCCATTTTACTGCCGTTTTTGCCTGTGGGAAGAATGTGCTTCAGGAAAAAGCTTCTCCAGAGATTAGTACCTCTGTGTTCATCACCCTGCCATAAAAGCATAGTAAGGTTAGGTGCTCTCATAGTTTCAAGGGGATAAATCTTCATACTGCATCTTGCCTGAGAAAGACTGTAGGTAATGCCGCTTTCGGTTCTCAGAAAAACCATTTTCCATTTTCCGGGCCAGCCTATTGCAAAATGCACGTTATATTCGTCAAAAATAAGCGTCATAAAGGGAGAAGCACCGTCTGCACCGCGGCAGAAGGCAGGAGAAATCTCAATTTTATCATCTTCCCACAAGGCTTCGCTTCTTACGAAAAGACTGTCATTTCTTGTATCTCCGCTGCCTGTTATAATTTTAGGATTACTGCCTTTAAGAGAGCCTGAAATACAGTAAGAGGTAAGCAGCTCTGACTGATTTTTACCGAAATTCGTCATATCGCTTCCCCATTCAATTACGGGAAAATCCGCATATCTTGTTTCCCTTGCGGTAACTATCATACCCTTTGAGGCAATAGCCGTAATCTCAGTAATTTCGGTTTCACTGCCTACGTTTATTTTTCTCACAGAAGGCTTCAATTCCTCTGAAAAACCCTCGCTGCTGTCTTCACCGAAGGTAAATTTAACAGGAACGTTTTCGGGAGAACTAAAGCCTAAAAGCTTATTTCTCAACGACATTTCTTTTTTCATAATGACCTTTGCTCCTTATCTTCCGTTGACTTTACCGTAACATCAGGAAATTTACATTTTTCCGCCCATTTTTCCGCCGAATTTGCCTCCGAGCTTTCCGCCCTTCTGACCGCCGCCGAAGCTACGGTCAATGGAAAGAATATTTGTTTCAAAGGAGAAAACAATTGCGTCCTCTTCTCTGCTTCTCTTGAGTGCAAGCTCTATCATTCTGTCAAGAAGCTTTTTATAGGGCACACCCACAGGCTCCCAGAGATAGAAGGACAATGAGCCGGGAATTGTATTTATTTCATTGAGATATACCTTATCCGTATCTCCGTCTATCATAAAGTCTATTCTTGAAACACCGTTACAGCCAAGCACCTTAAAAGCCTTTACAGCAAGAGAGCGTATTTCTTCTCTTCTTTCAGGTGTGATATCTGCAGGTATTTTTCTTGCAAGACTTGCCATACCCTTACTGCCGCCGCCTTTTTTTCCGCCGCCGCCCTGAAGGTATTTATTTTCATAGCTTAAAATTTCATCACTCTTTGCAGGCTGTTCACATTCCGACGCCTCTGCAAATTCCGTATCACCGAGAACTGAGCAGTTTATTTCCGTAAGATTTGTAATTGCCTTTTCAACGAGCACAACTGAAGCAAATCTGAAGGCTGTATCAAGTGAGTTCATAAGCTCGTCATCATTGTGTGCAACGCTTATGCCTACTGATGAGCCGAGATTGACAGGCTTTACGATTACGGGATAACCGATTTTTTCACGGCATTTACCGATAACGTCATAAGGAGAAGCAAAATCTGCCGCAATAAATCTCAAACAGTCAAGCACGGGAACGTCATTGTCCTTGAGCACCGTCTTCATAACGTATTTATCCATACCCACGGCAGAGGAAACGACGTCACAGCCAACGTAGGGAACACCGAGAATTTTAAGATATCCCTGTAAGGTTCCGTCTTCTACGTTTGTGCCGTGAACTATGGGGAAGGCTACGTCAACATCGGAAATTACACTGCTTCCCATTTTTTTGAAGGGATAGCACATAAGCTTAACCTTGCCGTCAACATTCATAAGCACACATCTCTGACTCTTTTTGAGAAGGGCAGGGATGTTTTTATATTCTTCAATACACGAACATTCAAAGCCTGTGTAAAATTCGTTGTTTTTTGTAATATATACGGGAATTACATCATATTTTTCAGCATCAATTGAAGCTATCGCCTGAAGAGCAGAAATAACACTGACCTCATGCTCAACGGTTTTTCCGCCGAAAAGAACACATAATTTAATTTTCATAAGTCTGCTCCCTTCTTAATAATTGTCAGGCAGGTCGTTTTCAAGAAGAATTATCTTCTTTTTATCGGTTTTCATAGCGTAAAGAGTCTTCATAGCCTCAGAAAAATCTTCAAAAACAAGAAGATTTTCTTTTCTGAAGCCTTTTTTCATTATACCGTTTCTTATGGCGGCTGTCTGTTTTTCACCGATAAGAACAATTCTGTCACAGCATTCTGCGGCTATTTCTCCGAATTCACTGTTAAGTCTGTCCTCATCATTACCAAGCTCTATCATACCGGGAGTTACGAGAATTCTCTCGCCGTCCATCTGTCTGAGAGTTTCCAGAGCCGCCTTACAGCCTGCAGGATTTGAGTTGAAGGCATCGTCGATAATTGTAACCTCACCCTTATTTACTATCTGCATACGGTGAGGAACTGCTTCAATTCTTCTTACGTATCTCTTCATTTCGGGAAGTGGCATACCGAAGCCGTTTGCGGCGGCAATTGCACCTGTGATATTAAGCACATTATGACCGCCGATAAGCTTTGTTTCAAAGGTTTCCTCTTCACCTGAAGGAGTCTTAACGGTAAAAACCGAGCCCTTTGAAGAAACGCTTATATTATAAGCATAATAATCGCAGTCTTCGGTTGTACCGTAGCTTATGAATTTTCTTGAGGGAGGATTTTTTCTTATAACCTCGTTATCAAAATTTACGTAAAGTCTTCCGTCCTCGGGAAGAGCATCGCTTAACTCATATTTTGTTTTTATTATGTTTTCCCTTGAACCGAAGGACTCAAGATGCTGTTCACCGAGAGAGGTGATAATACCGTGCTTGGGATGAACGATATCACAAAGCTCCTTTATGTCGCCTACCCACTTTGCACCCATTTCGCAGAGGAAAATCTTATGAATGGCTGAAAGTGAGCCTCTGACAGTCTTGACTATACCCATAGGGGTATTATAGCTTTCGGGAGTCACAAGGGTATCCGTCCACGCACGTAAAATCGTATAAAGATAGAACTTCATACTGGTTTTGCCGTATGAGCCTGTAATACCTATGGTCTGAAGCTCGGGACAGGCTCTGAGAAGTGCCTTTGCTTCTCTCAGATAATGATTATTGACTGCCTTTTCCATAGGCTTATTTATAAGATTTGCAAGTAAAATGCTTACGGGGGCAAATGCACAGATAAGACCGAGCACAAGGAAGGCAAGATTTTTTCTGTCTGTTGTAAGACAGTAAATTCCCGCACCGTAAGAAAGAATGAGAAGAATAAGAGTTGTTGTAAACATTCTTTTTACTCTGGGTGTATAAACAAGGGGCTTTTTATACTGTCTTCCCTTATTTTCCACTGCCACCGCAATTACACCTATAAAAAGAGCTACGGCACAGAATGCCATAATGGGTTCGTATGAAATGAGTCCCGTAAAGGAAAGTAAGAACACTATAAACTCCACAAGGTATCTCTGTATGTTCTTTTTCATCCACGATATATGTGTAGAGAAGCGGTAGCCGTTAAGCTGGAACATATGCATATTGAATAAAAGACTCTTGAATACGGAATAAATCTCCGCAAGAGTTATCATACCGAAAAGAATCTGCAGATAAGGTGCCATAATTTGCCTCCGAAAAAAGCTTAAAGTTTAAGGAATGATGCAATTATTGCATTGAACAAAACGGGATTATCGATAAATGAGTAGTGTCCTGCACCCTCAATTCTCGCAAGTCCCGCATCGGGAATAAGCTGCTCCATTTTAAGAGCATCGGTAATGGGGGTTGCTGTGTCAAGCGTACCCCAGATAAGAAGTGTTGACTGTGAAATTGAAGGAAGAAGCGGGGTAAGGTCCTCGTTCACTACGTTTACAAGTATCTTCTTCATAAGAGGAGAAGCCGCCTTGTAGTCGGCTGAGCCTACCATAGACTGCATTTTTTCCAAAAGCGCAGGTGTACCTGAAAGAAGTTTCTTGCCGAATTTCATAATTTTTTCTTTATTCTTCTGTTCTGCGGTTTTTTCAGGTCTTATTCCTGCCGCATCAACAAGAATTATTTTCGTTACGGTAAAGGGAAGGTCTTTTCTGTTGACAGCCTTTATAATAACTCTTCCGCCGAAGGAATGACCTAACAGAATAACCTTTTTTATGCCTAAATTCTTTATAAATTCAATAACAAAATCCGTATAATCGTCAACGCACCACTCTGAAGGGGGCTCGGGTGTTTCACCGAAGCCCGGCATATCGGGTGCGGCAACAAGATATTTTGCGGCTATAGGTGCGGCTGAGTTTCTGAAAAGCTCAATATTGGCTCCCCAGCCGTGAAGCATAACAACTGCCTCTTCGGCACTTTTATCGCCCATTATAAAATAATTTACATCAATATTTCCGATTTTCATTAAGTCACGCTTCCTCTCTTAAAAAATATTCACTGTTTATTTTATTCCGAAAATAAGAGAGTGTGAAATTATTCTGTTACAAGAGAGGAAATATCAATGGGCGAAGCGTCTGCCCAGAGATTTTCAAGGTTATAATAATCTCTCTGGTCCTGAAGGAAAACGTGGATAACAACATCGTGATAGTCAAGTAAAATCCAGCCTGTTGCCTTTCCTTCAATCTGTCTTGGCTCGTATCCTTCAAGTCCTAACTGATACTCTACCTCGTCTGCAAGTGCTCTTACCTGAGTATTTGAAGTACCTGCGGCAATAATAAAATAATCTGCAACGATTGTAAGTGAGCCTACTTCAAGTGCTGTAATTTCAACAGCCTTTTTGCTGTCAAGTGCCTTTACGGCAATTTCAAGTTTCTTGTTCATATATTTATCCTTTCAATTAATGCTTATAAGCTTAATAAAACTTCATTATAACAGGAAACGGTATCGGGATGAATGGGAAGACCTTTTGCGGCAAGCTCCTCAATAGTAAAGCGAAGCCCCTCCTCCATTGCTTTTTCAAGGGAAATTTCTGCT
Source organism: Acutalibacteraceae bacterium (assembly GCA_045591285.1). Lineage (GTDB taxonomy): Bacteria > Bacillota > Clostridia > Oscillospirales > Acutalibacteraceae > RUG806. The sequence continues at coordinate 77,619 of JAZNSP010000023.1, read as the reverse complement.
CTTTCCCTCATATCCTCAACACCGTTATAATCTCTGTCCGAGGAAATAAAATCTGCAACAAAGAGAATTTTTTCACCGAGAGTCATTTTTTCTCTGCCGGTAGTGTGATATCTCACTGCTTCAATAATTTCATTGTCAAGTCCGTATTCTTTCTGAAGATACCTTGCGCCCGCCATAGCGTGCCACAGCTTTTTTGCGGATTTTTCAACGTCGGTAAGACTTATATTTTCACTTTCAAAAAATTCAAGAAATTCTTCCGCAGAAAGCTCCTTTAATACGTCGTGAGAAAGTCCTGCCGTATATGCCTTTTCAGTGTCATAGCCGTATTTTTCCGCAAGATATTTTGCACTTTCGGCTACACCGAGTGAATGCTTATATCTGAAGCCGGAAAGTCTTTCTCTTATATCTTTCAAAATAGCATCGTTATTATTCATCTTTATAAAGTCCTTTTTTCTGTATATAGGAAAAAACTTCAGGTGAAAGAAATTCTTTACCGCTTCCGCTTTTCACAGCCCGGCGGATTTCCGTTGAGCTTATTTCAAGAGGACTGAAATCTAAAATTTTACATTCGCCCAAGGTCCTGAGCTTACTGTCGCAGAACTGTTCAAGCCGAGCCTTATCTACAGAGCTTTCCCTTGATACGCTTACAAGAGTAACGTTACTGAGAATTTCTTCAAAGCTATACCACTTATCGAAGGACAAAAGCTGATCTGAGCCTATGAGAAGATATATTTTTTCATCGGAATACAGCTTTTTTACGGCGTTTACCGTATCAACCGTGTAGCTTTTTCCGCCCCTTTTTATTTCAATATCGGAAACCGAAAAAATCTCTTCGTGAAAACAAAGTTTGCACATTTCCATTCTGTCCTCGGGCGTACTGCCTGAAGAATTTTTGAAGGGCGACATAAAAGCAGGTATTATAAGCATTTTCCGGACATTAAGACTTTCTGCAATAAAAAGTGCCAGCTTTCTGTGCCCTTTATGAACGGGATCAAAGCTTCCCCCGAAAATGCATATACCCTCTTTCATTATTTTCCTGCCTTCTTTGTTATTCTTTTATCTCTGCCCTTTTTGTCTTCAAAGGGAGATTTTTTCTTGGCGGCTGCCTTATATTTCTTTTTTCTCTCTTCTGAAGGAGAGGATTTCTTCTTTACCGTCTTCTTGGGCTTATCCTCATGAAGCTTGGGATTGTAGCGGTATAAAACGATAACACCGCCTATTACCTGAACCACTTCACTGCCTGTTTTTGCCGCAATTTCCTCTGCGGCTTCTCTGGGGGAAAGGGGAGATGTTTCCGTCAGAACACGAAGTTTAATAAGCTCTCTTGTTCTGAGTGCTCCGTCTGTCTGCTCAATAAGAGCATCAGACATACCGCCTTTTCCTACCTGAAAAAGTACATCAAGAGTATTAGCCTGACCTCTGAGGGCGGCTCTTTCTTTACTTGTCATATTTTTACCTCGTTAAATAATCTCTGATATTTTTTCTCTGAGCTTTCTGAGAGAATTTCCTCTGTGGCTTATTGCATCCTTTTCCTCGGCTGAAAGCTGAGCAAAGGATTTTTCACCTACCATAAATATAGGATCAAAGCCGAAGCCGTTTTCACCCTTGGGCTCATAGCCTATTTTTCCTTCACACGTACCCTTTACCGTATATTCTCTTCCGTCAGGGAAAACCAGTGCGGCAACACTTACAAAACGTGCAGTTCTCTTTTCATCGGCAATATCCTGAAGCTCATTTACAAGACCTGCCATTTTTTCACTGTAGGGAGTTTCCTCTCCCATATATCTTGCTGAATATACACCGGGCCTGCCGTCAAGGGCATCTACCATAAGACCTGAATCATCTGCTATACAGGGAAGCCCTGACTCCTTACAGCCTGAGCGTGCTTTAAGAAGTGCATTTTCCTCGAAGGTTTCCCCTGTTTCATTGACGTCGGAAAGAGAAATTCCCTTTTCGCTGTCAATAAATACGTTTATTCCGAGAGGTGATAAAATTCTGTGGAGTTCTTCTCTCTTCTTCATATTATGAGTGGCGATTAAAAAATCCAAAGAGACCTCTCCTTTCCTTCTTCTTAGGCTCTTCTGCCTTTTGGGCGGCAAGTCTTTCAGCCTCTGCCTTTTCGGCTGCTATTCTTTCTGCCTCTGCCTTTTCAGCCGCAAGTCTTTCAGCTTCTGCCTTTTCAGCAGCTACTCTTTCAGCCTCTCTTAAAGCTTCAATTCTCTTTTCTTCCTCATAGTCGCGGATTTCAGCGCCGCTGTTTTCTTCTGCTTCGGGTGCTTCTTCAGATGCTTCTTCGCAATTTTCTCCTGCTGAAGCTTCATCGCTTTCAACTGCTTCAATTCCTTCTTCTTCATTTCCGAAGTCTTCCTGTCCCTGAGAAGCTGCTGCTTCGCTGTTTCCTTCGCCATCTGCTTCGCTGTCTTCAAGTTGACCAAAGACCTCTTGGAATAAAGCTTTAAGAGCTTCGGAGCCGTCTTCTTTGTCTTCCTGCGGAGTGTAGTTAATGTAGTCATCAGAGTTAACAAGTTCACTGAGAGAGTCCCCTTCCGTATCATTTTCAAGGTCTTTTGCACTTGCTGTTTCAAACAGACTCTTTGCAAATGCTGATGGTGAGAAGGGCTGAAGGTCATCAATACCTTCACCCACACCGATAAACTTCACAGGAAGTTTAAGGTCGTTCTTTATTGAAAGCACGACACCGCCTCTTGCGGTACCGTCAAGCTTTGTAAGTACAATACCGGTAAGCTCGGCAACGTTCATAAATTCCTTTGCCTGACTTACAGCATTCTGTCCTGTTGTTGCATCAAGAACGAGAAGAACTTCACGGTCGGCATAAGGAAGCTCCTTATCACACACACGGTAAATCTTTGCAAGCTCGTCCATAAGATTTTTCTTGTTGTGAAGTCGTCCTGCAGTGTCGCAGATAATGATATCACAATCTCTTGCTATACCTGCCTGAATTGTATCATAAACTACAGCGGCAGGATCTGCACCCTCTTTGTGCTTGATAATTTCAACGTCTGCACGCTTTGCCCACACGTCAAGCTGGTCAATAGCGGCGGCACGGAAGGTATCGGCGGCACCGAGAATAACCTTCTTGCCCTGTGCCTTATACATAGCCGCCATCTTGCCTATGCTTGTAGTCTTACCTGCACCGTTTACACCGATAACGAGAATTACTGAAGGAATTGTAACAAGTCCCATATCCTCACCGCCGTAAAGAAGGTCGGCAATAATATTCTGTAATTCCTTTTTTACTTCTGCGGTGCTTTTGATTTTTTCGCTCTTTACTCTCGAACGAAGCTCTTCAACCACCTGAACTGCAGTATTTACACCGACGTCGGACATAACAAGAATTTCTTCAAGCTCAATAAAGAGATCGTCCTCAAAGGAATCAAATGCATCAAGCATTTCATCTATGGCACCTGCCATTTTATTTCTGGTCTTACCGAGACCGAAATTTATTTTACTGAATAATCCCATTTTTTTCTCCTTTGGGTAATTAATTTTTATTCTTCAAGTTTAAGCTTTGCTACCATTTCAGCAGTCTTGAGCTCAAGAAGCTTGGATACACCGTGCTCCTGCATTGTAACACCGTAAAGCATATCCGCCTCTTCCATGGTACCTCTTCTGTGAGTAATAAGAATGAACTGTGTTTCATCAGTCATCATTCTTACGTACTGAGCGTATCTCAGCACGTTTACGTCGTCAAGAGCCGCTTCAACCTCGTCGAAAATACAAAACGGTGCGGGACGGACTTTAAGAATTGCAAATAACAGTGCAATAGCGGTAAGTCCTTTTTCACCGCCCGAAAGAAGTGAAAGCGATTTGACGTTCTTTCCGGGAGGCTGTGCTTTAATTTCAATATTACATTCAAGAATATCGTTTTCATCCTCAAGAACAAGCTCTGCACTGCCGCCGCCGAAGAGAGATGTAAAGGTTTCCTTAAAGCCGTTATTGATAGCATCAAAACGGTCCTTAAACTGCTCTGCCATTTTTGAGGTAAGCTCCTCAACCATACGAAGCAGCTCCTTTTTCGACTTCTCAACGTCATTTACCTGAGAAGAAAGGAATTCATATCTTGAAAGCACTTCCTTATATTCATCAATTGCGGCAACGTTTACGCTTCCAAGTGCCTTTATTGAGGCTTTAAGCTCGGAAAGACGCTTCTGAGCCTTAGGAACGGACTCAATTTCGGGGCAGACATCCTCTGCTTCTCTTCTTGTAAGAGCATATTCCTCGTAGAGCTTTCTTTCAATATCCTGCTGTTCCTTTTCAAGATAAGCCTTCTTTTCTTCAAGGCGGATAAGCTCACCGCTTATCTTTTCTCTTTCCTCACTCTTGTTCTTTTCAAGACTTCTGTTGTCGGTTACACTCTTTTCAAGCTCTTCACGCTTATTTATGAGTGCTCTTATTTCATCTTCATTTTCGCTGATTTTCTTTCTGATATCAGATGCGGCAAGTCTTGTATTCTCAGCATCCTCTCTCAGAGCCTCATTCTTTTCCGAAAGAATTCTTATCTCTTCATTAAGAGCATCCTTTCTTTCAGCCGCCGCCTCTTTTCTCTTGTTAAGAGAAATTACGGCTTCTTTTTTCGCTTCAGACTCCTTAACGAAGGATACAATTTTCATATTGATATTTGCCATTTCCTCGTTAAGACGTTCTCTTTCCTTGAGAAGAGAATCTCTTCCGCCAGTAAGACGGGAAAGCTCTTCTTCCTTCAGTGATTTTTCATTAAGAAGCTTTTCCTGCTCTTTTTCTGCTATCTCTATATTTTCAAGGAAATATTTTATTCTTTCCTCTGCGGCTTTTATTTCATCTACAGCACCCTCACTGTCAGAAACAAGTGCATCTCTTCTTGAAATAAGAAGACTCAGCTCATTTTCAAGACGCATCTTTTCTTCCTGCTTTGAAAGAAGATCACCTCTTGTACCTTCAAGGTCGGCTTTTTCCTTTGCGGCTGTTTCTGCCGCATTTTTAAGCTCCGAATAGCTTGAGCTTACCCTTTCGGCAAGTGACTCACATTCATTTTTAAGCTTATCAATCTCAGTTTTTCTTGCAAGAAAGCCTGCGTTTGATATCTTTGAACCGCCCGTCATTGAACCGCCGGCATTGATAACCTGTCCGTCAAGAGTTACTATCTTGAATTTATAGTTATATTTCTTTGCAAGGGAAAGCGCACAGTCAATATCCTCGCATACCGCAATTCTTCCCAAAAGTGATTTTAATATTTCCTCATACTTACTGTCTGCACTTACAAGCTTGTGGCAAAGATTAATAAATCCGTAATTATCGTCAAGCTCCTTTTCCTCAAGCACTCTCCCCTTTATTGCATTAAGAGGAAGGAAGGTTGCACGTCCTGCGTGGGTGTTTTTAAGCATATTGATGGCTTTCTTTGCATCATTTTCAGTATCGGTTACGATATCCTGAATTGCATTACCGAGAGCCGTTTCAACAGCGGTCTGATATTTTTCCTTAACCTCAATAAGATTGGAAAGAGTTCCGTGAATACCCGTAAGCGTTCCTCTTGAATATTCTTTAAGAACAGCCTTTACACTGCCCTGATATCCTTCCATATTCTTTTCCGTATCCTGAAGGAATTTAAGTCTTGATTCCTTCGAAAGAAGCTCAAGCTTTAACTGCTCATTGTCTTTTTTACGGCTTTCAAGTCTTTCCTCAGCCTTTCTTAGTCTGAGCTCATATCCTGAAGCCATATTTATAAGACCTTCACATTCTTCCTTTGCGGCAAGAGCTTTTGCACGGGAAGCCTTTATTTCATCTTCGGTTCTGAGTATAATTTCCTTTTTCTCGGCAATACCTGCAGTAATGGCTTCAATTCTCGCCTTGATTTCATTTACTGAAGAAGATGAAGCGGAAATCATTATCTGAGTCTGCGAAAGCTTCAGAGCGAGAGAAGAAAGCTCCTCATTTATGAGATTATATTCACCTGAATACTCTTCATCGCTCTTTTTAAGTCCCGAAAGCTTTTCGGTGAGCTCTTCAAGAAGCTTCTTTTCATTTTCAATATTTTCCGCCGTCTGACTGATAAGCTTCTCGGTTTCAGCTATCTGCTTTTCGATATCCTCATCAGCGGCATCCTCTGCTTCAAGGTCTTTTCTTATGCGCTCTGCTGTTTCATTGTTGTGAGCAATAGTATTTTCATAAACAAGTGCCTGAGAATCCAGCGCTGATGCCTGTTCTTCCAAGCGGAACCGGGAATTTCTTATCTGTTCCATTCGGACGTTTATATCCCTTGTGCCCTCTGCGGCAGCATCTATGTCCGAAGAAATTTTATTGAGAATTTCTTCCGTTTCCTCATACTGTGAACGGGCAACCTCTATTTTATGGCTCTGCTCTCTTATAAGTCCTGTGGATTTACTGAGAATGTTTACCCACAGTCCTATTTCAAGCTCCTTTTTCTCAGCGGCATATAATAAAAACTGCTGTGCCTTTATGCTCTGCTTTTCGAGAGGTCCTACACGGGATTGAAGTTCGGTTACGATATCTCTCAGACGGACAAGATTTTCTTCTGCCTGCTCAAGTCTTTTAAGAGCATCTCCTCTTCTGTAGCGGTAAGCGGAAATACCTGCCGCCTCTTCAAGCATATCACGGCGGTTTTCACTCTTGGCGGAAACCATCTCTTCAATTTTACCCTGACCTACCATTGAATAGCCGTCACGTCCGAGACCTGTATCCATAAATAATTCATGGACATCCTTGAGCCGCACGGTTGAGCCGTTTATAAGATAGGCTGAGTCACCTGAACGGTAATATCTTCTCGTTACGGAAACCTCTTTCTCCGTATTGTTGAGAGCACCGTCAGAATTATCAAGCTTCAGTGTTACCTCGGCAAAGCCCTGAGGACGGCGATCCTTGGTTCCGCTGAAGATAACGTCTTCCATCTTTGAGCCTCGAAGGGATTTTGAAGACTGTTCACCGAGAACCCAACGGACAGCATCGGCAATATTACTCTTACCTGAGCCGTTAGGACCGACAACAGCCGTAACACCCTTGCCGAATTTAAGATCTATTTTATCGGGAAAGGACTTAAAGCCCTGCATTTCCAATGCCTTCAGATACATTCTGTCTTTTCCTTTCTCTTAATTCTTCTGATTTTAATATAATAAAACATCATATTGGGAGAGTCTGTCATCTCCCGTAACCTTTATATTCTTACCCATACTGCTGAAATAAGCGGTATTTTCCTTTTTGTGACCTACCGCCTTTGATATCTCTGAGGAGGCTACCTTTACGGTATATTCTCCTTCAGGCAGAAGGGATAATTTTTCTTCAATAATATCTCTGTATATTCTTCCCTCACAAAGCTCCCTGAATGCAGGATGATAAACACCTGCAACAAAGCCTTCTTCAACACCTGAGCCTGAGTGAAGTCCTGTTCTGATAACCTTTATATCATTTTCATAGAAAAGCTTCAGAAGTCCTGAACAAAGATTTACACTGTCTTCAAGAGAAGGGGGAGTATATTCCCCTTTTTCATAAAGCTCACAAAGCCTTGTGCCCTCAAGCACGACTGTGGGATATATTCTCACCGTTTCGGGCTTTAAGCGGACAAGCCTTTCTGCCGTATAAACGTCGGTTTCATAATCGGATTTATATAAGCCTGTCATCATCTGAAGTCCTAAAGAGAAGCCGTGCTGCTTTATAAGCGCCGATGCCTTTTCTGTGTCATAAGCCGTGTGACCTCTTTCGTTTGCCCTTAACACCTCATCGGACATACTCTGAGAGCCCAGCTCAATTGCGCTTACACCGTAATTTTTAAGAATGTGAAGAATTTCTTCGTCTATTGCGTCGGGGCGGGTGGAAACTCTTATTCCCCCGAAATATTTTCCCACGTATTTTTTTGCTGTTTCAAGATAATTTATCATCTGCTCTCTTTCAATGGCTGTAAACGAGCCGCCGAAAAAGGCAATTTCACTGTTTTCCTTTGAGTATTCTCCCTTTGCGGCGATTTCACAAGAGGAAATTATATCCTCTGTCTTTAACTGTGTGCACTTGCCCGAAATGGTTTTCTGATTGCAGAAAATACAGGAATTGGGGCACCCCATGTGAGGAACAAAAAGAGAAATATTTATATGCTTCATGCTTTGATACCCATAAGTTCAAGAGCTTCCTTTGCCGCAGACTGCTCCGCTTTTTTCTTTGATGAGCCCTTTCCCGTGCCGATACAGTTGGAATTGAGATATACTTCAACCGTAAACTCCTTATCGTGATCGGGACCGCTTTGTGCGGCAAGACGGTAAGTCAGATGCTCGTCGGGATTTTTCTGAATTACCTCCTGAAGCATAGTTTTGTAGTCGGTAGCCTTTGCCGCATCAGTTGACGTTTTTGAAACGAAGCGAAGAACAAAACGCTTTGCTTCTTCCATACCCGCATCAAGATAAATAGCGGCAATTACAGACTCGAAGGCATCTGAAAGAATTGAAGGACGCTGCCTACCGCCTGTCATAACTTCGCCCTTACCGAGAAGCACGTGCTCACCGAGATCAATTTCATTTGCGAAAACTGCAAGTGATTTTTCACACACGGCATTTGCCCTGAGCTTTGTAAGCTCTCCCTCATGATGTCCCGATAACTGAGAAAAAAGATATTCCGCAGTTATAAAGCCGAGAACGGAGTCACCGAGGAATTCAAGACGCTCATTGTCGGCTTTAAGGCCCTTTTCATTTGCGTATGAGGAATGGGTAAGAGCAAGACTGAGAAGTGACTTGTCCTTGAATTCATATCCTATTTTTTTTTCAAGCTCTTTCATAGGAACTCCTTATGTATCAGATATTGGTATTTTCGATATACTGCTGAAGACAGGAAAGTGCTCTGTCGGCAATTTTTCCGTATCTTTCCGTCTTATCCCTGATTTTTTCGTCTAAAGGAGGTAAAAGTCCAATAGCCGCACCCATAGGCTGATAATCCTTCGTTACGGGATTTTCTACATATCGGGATAAGGCACCCATCATAGTTTCCTCGGGAAGTAAAATTCCCTCTTCGCCCTTAAATCTTCTTGCGGCATTTATTCCTGCAATAATTCCCGATGCCGCAGACTCCATATAGCCTTCAACACCCGTTATCTGACCTGCAAAGAAAATATCGGGATTTTCCTTGAGGTTGAAGCAAGAGGTGAGAACGCGGGGGGAATTCAGAAATGAATTTCTGTGCATAACACCGTAGCGTACAAACTGAGCATCTTTAAGAGCAGGTATCATTGAAAATACCCTTTTCTGCTCAGGAAATTTAAGGTTTGTCTGGAAGCCTACAAGGTTATATAAGGTACCTGCCTTGTTTTCCTTTCTCAGCTGTAATACTGCCCAAGGTCTGTGGCCCGTTGAGGGATCAATAAGTCCTACGGGCTTCATAGGTCCGAAGCGGATCGTATTTTCGCCTCTCTTTGCCATAATTTCAATGGGCATACAGCCTTCATATATGTCCTTGCCCTTTTCAAATTCGTGAAGAGTCACCGTTTCGGCATTTATAAGCTCACGGTGGAAATTTTCATACTCTTCCTTGTTCATAGGACAGTTTATGTAATCATCTGCTCCGCCCTTATCATATCTCGACTGAGTAAATGCTCTCGACATATCAAGGGAGTCCGCTGAAATAATAGGTGCCGCCGCATCAAAGAAGCTGAGGTTTTCTCCGCATAAGCTTTTTATGTCCTCACTCAGAGCGTCACTTGCAAGAGGTCCTGCGGCAACCACCGTAATACAGTCACGGGGAATTTCGGTAAGCTCCTCCCTTATAACCTCAATAAGAGGATTTTTCTCAATTTCTTCAGTTACCAGAGCTGAAAACTCATCGCGGTTTACAGCAAGTGCACCGCCTGCGGGAACAGCCGTTTTCTTTGCACAGGAAACGGTAATACTGCCAAAACGCTCCATCTCATTTTTAAGAAGTCCTGCGGCAGACTCATGCCTTTGTGCCTTAAAGGAATTTGAGCACACAAGCTCACAGAGCTTTTCGCTTTTATGTGCTGGAGAAAATCTCACGGGCTTCATTTCATAAAGACGGCATTTTATACCTCTTTTTGCTATCTGCACAGCGGCTTCCACACCTGCAAAGCCGCCGCCTATTACGGTAATGGTATCATTCATTATCTTTATCTGCTTTCTTTGAGCCTTTTTTTGTATATCCGCAATTTTCGTCAAGACATTTTATAACATTTCCTCTTGAACGGAAAAGGGTTTTATTGCATTCGGGACAGTTTTCCTTTATAGGCGTATCCCAGGTCATAAAGTTACATTCGGGATAGCCTGAGCAACCGAAGAAGGTATGTCCTTTTTTTGATTTCTTGCTTATAAGCTTATTGCTGCATACGGGGCAAAGTCCGTCAGTTTCCTGAACAAAGGGCTTTGTGAATTTACATTCGGGATAACCGGGACAGGCAAAGAATTTACCGAATCTGCCTACCTTCACAACAAGATTTCTTCCGCACTTTTCACAGGGGATATCGGTCTTATCCTCTTCAAGACTTATCTTGACACCCTCCATTGATACCTTTGCCTTTTTGAGAGTATCTTCAAATTCGTCATAGAAGCCGTGAAGCATCTTTATATAGTCATAGTCGCCCTCTTCAATCTTATCAAGATCCGATTCCATAGCGGCTGTGAATTTCGTATTTACTATCTTGGGGAATTTATCCTTGAGAAGAGAAACTATTGCAGTACCAAGCTCTGTAGGTGCAAGAAGCTTCTTGGACTCTCTTACAACATAATCTCTGTCGAGAATTATGGAAAGAATTGATGCATAGGTACTGGGACGGCCTACACCTGTTTCTTCAAGTGTTTTGATAAGTGAGGCTTCCGAATATCTTGAGGGAGGCTGAGTAAAGTGCTGTTCATCGGAAATTTCCTTTACCTTGAGAATACTGCCTTCTGAAAGCTCGGGAAGAACAGATTTATTTTCCTCTTCATCGGAATTGTTATCATAAAGCACACTGTAGCCGTCAAAACGGGTGGTATAGCCGCTTGCATTGAATACACAGTACTCCTCGCTTCCCTCTTTTGATGCAATTATTTCTGCCTTGGTTGTATCCTGAAGGCAGTTTGCCATAAGAGAAGCCATAAAACGACGCCAGATAAGATTATAAATTTTATACTGCTCACTTGTAAGCGATGCTTTTGCTTTTTCGGGAGTAAGGTCAATAAGAGAAGGTCTTATAGCTTCGTGACCGTCCTGTGCACCCTCACGGGTTTTGAAGTAGCGGGGCTTTTCGGGGAGATATTTCTCACCGTAATTTTCCTTTATGAAGTCGTTACCTGCGGCTCTTGACTCCTCTGAAATTCTCAATGAGTCGGTTCTCATATAGGTGATAAGACCTACAGAGCCGATACCCTCAACCTCAACACCTTCATAAAGCTCCTGAGCAACCTTCATGGTTCTCTTTGCTGTAAAGCCAAGACGCTTTGAAGCCTCCTGCTGAAGAGTTGAAGTGATAAAGGGAGGCGAGGGCTGTTTCTTTCTTATACCCTTCTTGACCTTTTCCACTCTGAAGGAAGCACCTTCAAGCTTTCCGAGAATTCTGTCTGTATCCTCTTTACAGGAAAGCTTTATTTTTCCTGTTTCGTCACCGTAGAAGGAAGCCATGAAGGCTTTCTTTGAAGGAGGTGCAAGAAGAGAAGCATCAATTGACCAGTATTCTTCGGGAACAAATTTATTTATCTCTTCCTCACGGTCAACAATAAGACGAAGCGCTACACTCTGAACACGGCCTGCTGAAAGACCTCTTCTGATTTTCTGAGAAATAAAGGGAGAAAGTCTGTAGCCTACAAGACGGTCAAGAATTCTTCTTGCCTGCTGTGCATTTACAAGACCGAGATCTATCTTAGACGGATTATCAATACCGTTCTGAACACTTGTCTTGTTGATTTCATTGAACTTGACACGGTTAAGAGAAGAGATATCAAGTCCTAAAAGAGTTGCAAGATGCCATGAAATAGCTTCACCTTCACGGTCAGGGTCCGTTGCAAGATAAACTGCTTCACTTTCCTTTGCAAGAGCAGTAAGCTCTTCAATAAGCTTTTCCTTTCCCTTTATTACGACATAATTGGGTTCAAAATCGTGACTTACGTCAACACTGAGCTTATTGGCATAAAGGTCTCTTACGTGGCCCATAGATGCCTTTACTTCGTATCCTGAACCGAGATATTTTTTGATGGTTTTTGCTTTTGCAGGGGATTCCACTATAACAAGTTTGGACATATATATTATCTTCCTTTGGAATAATTAATTTCTGTTGTTATACCGCAGATACGGTTTTATATTTTCTCTATCCTGTTGCCGACAAGGCGTTTTACAAGCAGCTCCGCTTCAAGCTCGGAAATGCCTATAAGCACCTGAGTAATTCTCAGTCCCGTGCATAATACGAGATCATTGATATTTTCGGGACTGCCGCCGAGGGCATCATATATTTTCTTTGCTTCATCACTGAGATAATCAGGTAAGGAAGCAGCAATAGATGAAGCCGAATTTTCATTTTTTTCGGGAATAGCTTCCGCTTTTTCGGCTTCCTTACTGACTGAAGCTTTCTTTTCTGCGGAAGACTTAGTCTTCTTAGGAGCAGGAAGCTCCTTAAAATCAAGGTTCTGTTCAAAATATCGGGGATTTACGGGTTTAGCACAAAAGCCTTCATTAAATGCACCTTCGGAATAAAGCTCTTTGAAGGGATACGCCATATCACCTGCATTGTAAAAAACATAGGCGCCCTCTGAAATAAGCTTATTACAGCCGTCACTATGACAGATTTCTGAAGCCATAGCATAAACACGGCGATTCTGCTTTTTAGCCGCCCCTGCAGTAATGAGTGAACCGCTTTTTTCAGATGCATAGGTTACAAGCACCGCCTGTGAAAGACCTGATATAATTCTGTTTCTGTCAGGGAAGGTATATCTTGAAGAATCGGAAAATGGAAGGAAGGGGGAAATGAAAAGTCCGTTTTCTTTTATTTTGTCATAAAATCCGCCTATTCTGTCCATATATCCGTTTCCGAGACCGCAACCAAGTACGCCTATGGTCTTTCCGCCGCTTTTTACTGCACCCAGATGCGCCGCAGAGTCGATGCCTAAAGCCGCACCGCTGACAACAACAGCACCTGTAGAGGCAAGATTATATGCACTGTTAAAGGTTATTTGCTGAGCCTCTTGCGTAGGACTACGGCTGCCTACAATTGCGAATTTGATATCTGAAGTAAGAAGGGAGATGTCACCGTCGCAGAAAAGCACATGAGGCATTCCGTCAAGCTCCTTCAATTCATCAGGATACAGTGATGAGTCACGGGAAACTATCTGCCAATCATTTTCTTCACACTCTTCAACAATGCGAAGAGCATCAACAGCACTGTACTTTTTTATAACAGCTATCCTTGCAGCTTCCAAAAAAGAGTCCTCTTCTCCTGCAACGACATGGTCGTACAAGGTCTGATAATCTCCGTACTTCCGAAAAAGAGCATCACCTTTTTTTGTGGTATTAAAAATTTTATGATACCAGACACTGTAAGAAAAAGAGTCGTCCATAGCTTATCTCCTTCAGATATTTTTTGTAAATTCCCATATAAGTACAGCGGCAGCGGCAGCGGCATTGAGTGACTCAGCCTTACCCTTCATGGGAATTGTTATGCGATGTGTACAGTAAGATAAAATTTCATCACTTATTCCCCGTCCTTCGTTGCCGATAATTAAAATCTGACCGCCGTTTTTTCTGGGAGAAAGAACACTTTCGGCATCAGAGGTCACAACGCTTCCGTAAACCGACATTCCCTTTTCCTTACACAAAGTAAGAAGAGAAGGAGCATCAGAGGTTTTTATGACAGGAAAACGTAAAAGTGCGCCCATAGCGGCACGCTGTGCCTTGGGAGAGTATATATCACAGCCGGAATTTACGATAAGTCCGTCTGCACCGAAGGCCTCAGCTGTTCTTACTACTGCACCGAGGTTATCGGGATTCTGAATGTTGTCGAGAAAAATATAGGTTCCGTCAAAGGAAATTTCGGGGAACTGCTTTTTTTCACGGCACACACAAAAAAACTGCTGTGAATTTTTCGTATCGGAAAGCTTATCCGATACATTATCCGAAATAAAGCAGGATTTTTCCGCTTTTTCGAGAAGAAGAGAAAATTCACGGGGATATTTTTCCGCCGCCGTTTCGGTTACAAAAAATTCTGTTATACAGTTACCGTTTACAGCCGCATCATAACAAAGTCTGGCACCTTCAAGAAGAAAAAGACCTGTTTTACGCCTTTCACTGCTCTCTTTAAGAGCCGAGGCGGCTTTTACGGAAGGATTGTTTCGTGAAGTAATTTTTTCCATAATGACCTCTTAAAATACAATATCGGAAGCAACGGAGGAAAGCAATTTTATAAAAGCAAAAAGCATAGTAGGCATAAGAATAAATACGGCAGTTGCACGGGAATACTTAACAGGCTTACGGGAAGGACGAAGAGCATAAAAACGGGGATTGAATTTCGCATAGCCGGCAAAAGCCACAATCCCTATAAGAATAATTCCGTAAATCACAAGACCGTTAAAAACAAGCACTCTCTGAGGCTCAAGAATTTCACCCATAAAGGAATAGATAAGGGAAATGAAATTGTTGAAGAAATGAATTATAGCACTTGTCCAGAGAGATTTGGTAACAACAGATGCATAACCGAGAGCAACGCCTACAAGAAGAGCAAAGGGCATCTGAGTCATATTACCGTGAGCAAGACCGAAGATTACGGCTGATACGATAATTGCAAACCAGTCACCGTATTTTCTCAAAGGCTGCATAATAACACCTCTGAAGGCAAACTCCTCAAAGAATGCAGGAAATACCGCAGTATGCATAGCCATAACAATAAATTCAAACAAATTCTGAGGCAAGGCAATATCTGCAGCAAGACTCTGGGAATAGGAGGAAAACTCAACTCCTACAGCAGAAGCGGAAGAAGCAAAAAAGCTTGTAAGAACATTACCTATAAAACAAACCCCGAGTCCTGAAAGAACAAGGAAGAAAACTCCCGAATTCTTTTCAGGCGCAGTATAAGGAAGCTCCTTATCCATAACACCTGTCCTTCTCATAATGAGATAAGACACGAAAAACGGAAGAAAAACACAGCAGAAGGTAAAAAACATCTCCGCCACATTCTTGACCATATAATCCCCTGAATGCATAGCCGCAAGGAAAGGCACAGCCTGCACAAGAAAAACATAAGCGTAAGAAGCCAGCTCATACAAAATCAAAGAAAAGCCCACAAGCAACGAAATAAAGGAAAGCTCAATATATCTCTCATCACAGAAGAAATTACGAACCTTTCCGAAAAATCCGCCGCGCCTGTTCACCGACCTGCCATTATAAGAATAACCGTTTTCAAACAATTCCAAAAAACCACCAATACAAAAATCTAAATGTCCTGAGCAAATCAAAAGGACACAAGAGAAAGCACCCTTCTCTGTCCTGAGCGAAGCAAAAGGACACAAAACCTGAGTTCTCTGCCTGTCCTGAGCAAAGCGAAAGGACACAAGAGAAAGCACTCACCCCAAGTCTGCCGACACACAGCTATGAAGAGCCAAAAAGCCTTTCTCGGATGAGAAATGTTCAGATTTTCTCATTAATCGCCGAAACAGCGTTTCGGATGATTAAGGGGGAAATATGGGCATTTATCGCCGAGGAAGGCTTACAAACCTCCCCTGACATCAAACCCCACGAAGAGCAAAAAGTAAAGACCAAAGAACAAAAACTGCCCTGACACATCAGCACTCCCCTACAGCACAAAAAAAGAAAGTAAAAAATCTGAACAAAGTGCGTAGGGAAACGGACAGAAATCGTCCTATTTTGTGTTTTTGGCTTTGCCCGGCGTACAATGGTACTCCAAAAAGCCAAAAACACAAGCACAATACACACTACCGAAGAGGCACAGAACCTGCATCTTCAAAAACACCCACCCGCACGCACACACCCCTTTATAAAATTGTGTGCGTAAATAGGATGATTTGTGCGCCGTTTACCGTCCGCAGCAGTGTTTGTATTTTTTCCCGCTTCCGCAGGGACAGGGATCGTTTCTGCCAACCTTGGCACCCTTCTTTACAGGCTCTTTTTTGAGTGTATCGTCACCGCCGCCCGAAGTAGCAGTAACCTTCACCGTCTGCTTACGCTGTAAATCCTCTTCGGAATTGATAACGGTAGTAAAGAGCATCTGAACGGTACCCTCTCTGATAGCAGAGGTCATATCGTCAAACATATCGTAGCTTTCCTGTCTGAAGGCAACAACGGGATCCTTCTGAGCATAAGCACGAAGACCGATACCGCGCTTGAGCTGATCCATAGCATCAATATGGTCCATCCAGTTTATATCAACGTTTCTTATAAGAACCATGTGTTCAAGCTTAGTGACGATTTCCTTACCGTACTTTTCTGTCATAGCATCAAGCTTTGATAAGGCAGTATCAATAAGGAAGGAGGTTACACCTGAAGCACCGTCATTCACAGGCACATCCTCTTCACCGATAAGCCAGATGTATTTCGCCTTGAGTCCTCTTAAATTCCACTGGTCGTGGGGAGCTGAATCTGCACAGTAAAGAGAAACGTTATCGGCAATACTGTCACTTATCATCTTACGGATAGTGGCATCCATATCCACACCGTCAAGCACCTGATTACGCTGAGAGTATATAAGCTCTCTCTGCTTGTTCATAACGTCGTCGTAGTTAAGAACATTCTTACGGATAGCAAAGTTGTTGGACTCCATTCTCTTCTGAGCCATTTCAACGGAGGAGGAGAACATCTTTGCTTCAATAGCAATATTTTCATCGGTTCTGAGCATTTCAAGAGTTCTTGTGAACTTGTCACCTGCGAAAAGACGGAGAAGATTATCTTCAGCTGAAAGGTAGAAGCGGCTTTCACCGGGATCACCCTGACGGCCCGCACGGCCTCTGAGCTGATTGTCAATACGTCTTGATTCGTGACGGACAGTACCGATAATGAAAAGACCGCCTGCGGCACGGACCTGCTCAGCCTCTTCACGAAGCTGCTCCTTATATTTTGTTTCAAGCTCGGAGAAAACTCTTCTTGCTTCAAGAATTTCCTCGTTATCGGTTTCAGAAAAGCCCGTTGCCTCGGAAATAAGTTCATCAATAAAGCCCTTCTTACGCATTTCAGCCTTTGCCATATATTCAGCATTACCGCCGAGGATAATGTCAGTTCCTCGACCTGCCATATTTGTAGCAATAGTAACAGCACCCAGCTTACCTGCCTGAGCGACAATTTCAGCCTCTCTTTCGTGGTGCTTTGCATTAAGAACCTCGTGCTTTATACCGCTTCTCTTGAGAGCAGATGAAAGCTGTTCGGATTTTTCAATGCTGTCAGTACCCACAAGCACAGGCTGTCCCTTGGCGTTACAGGCTCTTACCTGCTCGATAATGGCGTTGAACTTTGCACGTTCCGTCTTATACATAACGTCATCATAGTCTTTTCTTATCATAGGACGGTTCGTGGGAATTTCAAGCACGTCAAGAGAATATATCTCACCGAATTCCTCGCTTTCTGTCATAGCAGTACCTGTCATACCTGAAAGCTTTTTATAAAGACGGAAATAGTTCTGGAAGGTAATCGTTGCAAGAGTCTTTGACTCCTGACGGACATTAACGCCCTCTTTAGCTTCAATAGCCTGATGAAGACCTTCGTTGTAGCGGCGGCCGAGCATTATACGGCCCGTGAATTCGTCAACGATAAGAACCTCGCCGTCCTTTACAACGTAGTCTGTATCACGCTTCATAACACCGCGTGCCTTGATAGACTGCTGAATGTGATGCTGAAGGGTAAGGTTTTCAGCATCCATAAGGTTTTCTATGTTGAAGTATTCTTCTGCTCTCTTTATACCTCTCTTTGTGAGAGTTGCAGTCTTTGCCTTTTCGTCAACAATGTAGTCTGCTTCATCGGTAACAACATCCTCAATGTCCTTCTTGGCATCAAGCTCTGTTATCTTCTGCATTCTCAGACGCTTTGTGAAATCATCGGCAATTTTATAAAGGTCGGAGGACTTGTCACCTCTGCCTGAAATAATAAGAGGAGTTCTTGCTTCGTCAATAAGAATTGAGTCAACTTCATCCACAACGGCAAAAATATGGCCTCTCTGAACCTTCTGCTCCTTATACTGAACCATATTATCACGAAGATAGTCGAAGCCCATTTCGTTGTTTGTGCCGTAGGTAATATCAGCGGCATAGGCAGCTTTTTTATCCTCAATTGACTGCTGATGAACAATAAGACCGACGGAAAGTCCCATAAATCTGAAGATCTTTCCCATCCACTCTGAGTCACGCTTTGCAAGGTAGTCGTTTACGGTAACGATGTGAACACCTTCACCGGTAAGAGCGTTAAGATAAGCGGGTAAGGTTGCAACAAGGGTTTTACCTTCACCTGTACGCATTTCGGCAATTCTGCCCTGATGAAGCACGATACCGCCTATAATCTGAACGGGGAAATGCTTCATATTGAGCACTCGCCATGAAGCCTCACGGCAGGCTGCAAATGCTTCCGGGAGAATATCGTCAAGAGTTTCACCCTTTTTAAGACGCTCCTTGAAATAAGGAGTCTTTGCTTTAAGCTCGTCATCGGTGAGCTTTGAATATTCATTTTCAAGAGCAATTACCTTATCGGCAATAGGGCGTACCCTTTTAAGCTCTTTAGTTGAATAGTCACCGAAAAGTTTCTTTAATAATGACATCTGGTTACTTCCTTTCAGGATTTTGTTGAATTTCGTTATATTTACAGAATTCCGACAAGGGACATTCACTGCAACGGGGCTTTCTTGCATCGCACAGTGCTCTTCCGTGAAGCACGGCGCGGTGACAGAAATCGTTACTTTCTTCAGGAGGAAGAAGCTTTTTCAGCTGAAGCTCCACCTTCAGAGGATCCTTTGTTGCAACAAGTCCCAGCCGGTTTGATATTCTTATAAGATGAGTGTCAGCCACAACTGCAGGCTTATTATAGACATCGCCTACAATGAGATTTGCGGTTTTTCTGCCCACGCCGGGAAGCTTTGTAAGCTCCTCTATGGAGTCGGGCACAGTGGCGGAATAATCGGAAATTATCATATTTGCCATACCCACGATATCCTTCGCCTTCTGACGGTAAAAGCCGCAGGAATGAATAAGCTCTTCCACATCTGAAATCTGAGCCTCAGAGAAGGCATACACATCGGGATATTTTCTGAAAAGGGCAGGAGTCACAAGATTTACTCTGGCATCGGTGCACTGAGCAGAAAGCCTTGTGGCAACAAGAAGCTGAAAGGGATCGTCGGCTTCAAGTGAGCAATTGGCTTCAGGATAAAGCTTTTTAAGAGTTTCGTTTGCCCAAAGCGCCAGTTCCTTCAGTTCCATATTCTTCCTCTCCTTCCTTTCACACGGGATTTAGTATATACTCACTTTTATTAAAAATCAAGTCTTTTATATACATAAAGTGATTTTTAATATATATGTAAACATCATAATATAAAAAAACCGATAGCATAAGGGGAAATTTTACGGCACAAAAGTATAAAATTTTTTCAGTTTTCTGTTTACAATCGAACATTTGTTTGTTATAATAAGCGTGATTTAATCGAACAAATGTTCGTTTTATTTTTACGGAGATGAATATTATGCGTATAATTTTACATTCTGACCTGAATAACTGCTATGCCTCAATTGAAAGCATTGCACATCCCGAATATAAAAAAATTCCCTTTGCCGTAGGCGGTGATCCTGAGAAGCGCCACGGTATAATCTTAGCAAAAAACGAAATTGCAAAAAAATACGGAATAAAAACGGGAGAGCCTATATGGCAGGCCGTAAAAAAATGTCCGTCACTGAAGACCGTTCCGCCGGACTTTCCTCTTTATCAGAAATACTGTTCCCTTGCAAGAGAGATTTATTCGGAATACACCGACCTTGTTGAAGCCTTCGGCCCCGATGAAGCGTGGCTTGACGTAACCGAAAGCACCGAGCTTTTCGGTTCGGGAAAGGTGATTGCAGAGGAAATAAGACGAAGGGTAAAAACAGAGCTGGGACTTACGGTTTCCATAGGCGTTTCCTTTAACAAGGTGTTTGCAAAATTCGGAAGCGACTATAAAAAACCCGATGCGGTAACGGAAATCACAAAGGAGAACTACAGGGAAATTATGTGGCCCGCCCCTGTAAGCGATCTGCTTTTTGCAGGTCCATCAAGCGTAAGAGAGCTTAACAGAAGGGGAATTTATACCATAGGTGATATTGCTGAGGCCGGTCAGGAAAGGCTGAAAAGAGCCTTGGGTAAAAACGGAGAAAGACTGTATTTTTATGCAACAGGAATGGATACTGCTCCCGTAATGAAAATTGATGAGGCCTTCCCCATAAAATCCATAGGCAACTCCATAACCCCCGTAAGAGATCTGAAAAATGAGGAAGATGCAAAAATTGTTTTATGCATGCTCTCAGAAAGCGTGGCTCTCAGGCTCAGACAGAACAAGCTTATGTGCTCGGGAGTACAGCTTCATCTGAGAAGCACCTCACTTATATCATACGAACGGCAAAAAAAGCTTAAATTTCCCACAAATCTTTCCGAAACGGTATATGAGGAAGGAATAGATATTCTTTCAAGGGTATGGGATTTTTCAGAGCCCCTGAGAAGCATCGGAATAAGAGCAATTGACCTGACAGACAGCAGCTCACCAAGACAGTGCTCTATGTTCAGAGATGAAGCTCTTCAGACAAAAAAAGAAAATCTTGAGCTGACGGTGGATAAGATAAGAGAAAAGTACGGAAAAGAAAGCATTATGCGCTCGGTAGTGCTTACGGACAGAGAGCTTGCAGACATAAAAATACACAAAGCAATCACGGGGCACTGCGGTACGGAATAATTATTATTTCTTATTGTTTTTTTCTCTCGGATAGTGTAACATATTCTGTGGTGGTTTAATGAAGATTATTATTGATGCCGATGCGTGTCCGGTGACGGATATCACCCTTTCTCTTGCAGAAGAAAAGGCTGTTCCCTGCATTATCGTATGCGACAATACTCACTTTATTGAAAGAGAAAACGTAAAAACCGTTGTTGTGGATAAGGGTGCAGACTCTGCCGACTGCAAAATTGCAAATACTGCCCAAAAGGGCGATATTATCGTGACTCAGGACTACGGTCTTGCGGCACTGTGTCTTGGAAAGGGTGCAAGAGCACTTAATCAGAACGGACTTATATACACTGACGAAAATATCGAAAATTTGCTCTATTCAAGATTTATGAGCAAAAAAGCAAGACTGTCGGGAAGACGGACAAAAGGACCGTCAAAAAGAACACAGGCAGATGATATAAAATATATTGAAGCTTTAAGAAGGCTATTGGAGGAAACATAATGTCAGTCAAAGGTTTATCAAAGGAATTCAAGTTCAGAGAAGCGGTTCCCGTATGGGAAAAAGGAATGGAAAACGAGAAAAACCATTCCCTTGTTTTCAGATTTATCATTGAGGGAAACGAGGAAGTAAAGCTCAGCATCGCTTCACACGCAAGATATCAGATTTTTGTTGACGGTGTATTTTATGCGGCAGGTCCGGCAAGAGCGGGACACGGCTTTTACAGAGTAAGTGAATACACCCTGAGGGATGAGCTTTCGGACAAAAAAACGGTAGCAAGCATTATTGCCGCAGGCTACAACGTAAACAGCTTTTACCTGCTTGATAAGCCCTCTTTTCTTTGTGCGGAAGCAGAAAGAAAGGGAGAAATCATATTTGCAACGGGCAGAGAGGACACCGAAGCCGTAAGATACGGTGCAAGAATTCAGAAAACTCCCAGATATTCCTTCCAGCGCCCCTTTACAGAGTGCTATATTCTTGATGCATACTATGACCTTTATATGAAGGATGCAGACACTGTTCTCAACACCGTTACACTTGAAAAAACAGAGGACAAGAGCTTTCTTGAAAGAAACGTTCCTTACTGCCTTTATACAGAAAGAAAGGTTAAGGAAATTATCTCCAAGGGTATTCTCATTCCCGATAAGGACAGAAGATATTTCAAGGACAGAAGCCTTACGGGAATAGACGCTAAGCTTAAAGGCTTCACGGAAAAAGAGCTTGACACAAGCCCCGTAAACGAGCTTTATGCATACAAGACTCAGATAATGGAATATGACAAATATGCCATGGAAAGCGTTTCTTTAGGCATAAACTGCTGTTGTATTTACGATATGGGCAGAAACAACACAGGATATATCCGCCTTTCTCTCACAGCAGAGCACGACACCGTAATCTATGCCGTATTCAATGAAATTCTTCCCGACGGCAAATGCCCCGATCCCGGCAAGGATGCCTGTGAAAACGTAGTAAAATGGGCAATTCAGGGCGGTAGAACCTACGATATAGTAAGCTTCGAGCCCTATACCTTCAGATATATCCAGATTATCTCAATGTATGCTCCCACTCTTGTCACAAATGTTTCTCTCTATGAGGAATGTTACCCCGAAACGCTTCTTACAAATCTGAAGAAAATGCCTACTCCCTCTCTTCAGAAGGTATATGATGCGGCTGTGGAAACCTTCAGACAGAACGCAACGGATATTTTTATGGACTGCCCCTCAAGAGAGCGTGCAGGCTGGCTTTGCGACAGCTTCTTTACGGCAAGAGTTGAAAAGGAGCTTACAGGAGAAAGCTTTGTAGAGCACAATTTCCTTGAAAACTTCATTTTCCCCGAAAAGTTCGGCCATATTCCCGAAGGTATGCTTCCCATGTGCTATCCTTCGGAGCATTATGACGGCACATATATTCACAACTGGGCATTCTGGTATGTTTTACAGCTTCAGCAGTATTTTGAGAGAACAGGCGACCGTGAGCTTATTGATGCGGCAAAGGAAAGAGTATATAAGCTGCTTGATTTCTCAAAGACCTTTGAAAATGCCGACGGACTTCTTGAAAAGGTAGGAAGCTGGATTTTCGTTGAGTGGTCAGAGGCAAACGATTATGTTCTCGATATAAACTATCCCTCAAATATGCTCTATTCAAAGGTGCTTGATGCTGTATGTGAGCTTTACGGTGACAGTGCCCTTCACGAAAAGGCTGAAAAGCTCAGAAAAACGATAGTGGAAAAATCCTTTGACGGAGAATTTTTCTGCGACAATGCCGTTCTCGACGAAAACGGTGTTGCGGTAAGAACGGAGAACCGTTCCGAAACCTGCCAGTATTACGCCTTCTTCTCAGGTACGGCAACAAAGGAAGAGTTCCCTGAGCTTTACAAAAAAATGTTTACGGTATTCGGTCCCCACAGAGATACGAAAGCCGTATATCCCGACATTCCCGTATCAAATGCATTCATCGGAAACTATCTCCGCCTTTACATTCTCTTCTCTGACGGCGAATACGAAAGGGTGCTGAAGGAAACGGAAAGCTTCTTTCTTCCCATGGCTGAAAAAACAGGCACACTCTGGGAAAATATGAGCGATTACGCTTCCTGCTGTCACGGCTTTGCAAGTCACGTGGCTTACTGGCTCAATAAAATCACCGACTGACAAAAAAACTCTTTTCGTCGGTAAATAATAACAATTGACATTTTAAGACTTTCTTGTTATTATTATCTCTGTATTATTTATAATAGGTGATTTACAGAATGAAAAAAATCAGAAAATTGATAGTAATATCTCTTATGTGCATAACCCTTCTTATGCCTACTGCTGCAGTTGCCGATGCTCTCAGCACAGACGAACTGAATTCTTTTCTTCAGCAGTTTGACGTTGACCTCAACGATCCCGAAAGCATTCAGAAGGCACTTGACACACTTCAGGGAAGCGGTCTTTTAGGCGGTCTTACAAGCATTCTCGGTTTTGACATTGAAGGAATAATAAGTGAGCTTCAGGAATATCTTTTTGCTTTTGAGACTGAAACCACAACAGAAGAGCCGACAACTGAAGAGGAAACAACCGAGGCACCTACAACTGAGCCCACAACCGAGCCTACCACAATTCCTCAGGTTTATAACCCTCAGAACAGTTATACTCCTCCCGCATACAGTGAAATTACCACAGTTCCCGAAACCACAACCTTCCAGTATATCCCACCCGAACAGATTTACACGGAAGCATTCACAACTGCGGTTTTCAATCCCGTAATTGACGATAATCTCAACACAGCTAAAGCCACAAATCCCCTCAAGACAGCAGCAGGCATTATTCTTCTTGCAGGCTCAGGTATCGGTGTATTTGTTGTGGCACTTGCTCTCAAGAGAAATAGAATATAATATGTGTAAGCTCAATCAAGGTGAACATATAGAATACATAAACAGCAGCCTGAAGCTCATAGTATCCGACAGCCATACCTTTGGCACGGATGCTTTGCTATTGGCTGCTTTTTCCGCACCTAAAAGAAAAAACACCGTGTGTGATTTCGGTACAGGCTGCGGAATTATCCCTTTTTATTGGCTGAGTAAGGGAGTAGAAAAGGTTCACGCCGTGGAAATTCAGTCCCTTGCCTGCGACCAGCTTACAAGATCAATTGAAATAAATGACCTTTATGAAAAGTTCACACTCATAAACTCGGATTTAAGACTTCTCAAAGGGAAGCTCCCTGAGGGAAGCTTTGATCTTGTTACAATGAATCCGCCTTATACGGCAGAAGGGCACGGAATTATAAGCGAAACGGCGGCTGATAAGGTTGCCCGTCACGAAACAAATCTTAATCTCAGTGAGCTATTCTTGTCTGCTTCAAGGCTTCTGAAATTCGGAGGAAGAATGTGCATCTGCCTTCGTCCCGAAAGACTTTCAGAGGCGATGTACTTAATGCACGAAGCAAAATTAGAGCCGAAAAGGCTTCGCTTTGTTTCGCAAAAAGACGGCAAGGCTCCCTGGCTTTTCTTACTTGAAGGTAAAAAAGGCAGAAATCCCGGACTTATTGTTGAAAAAGAGCTTCATATAGAAAGCCCTGACGGCTCACCGTCAAAGGAAATGGCGGAGATTATCGGGGATTACTCAAAAAACTGTTGCAAGGAGAAATAAAATGGCAGGTGAACTTTTTGTAGTTGGCACACCCATAGGCAACCTTGGGGATTTTTCACCAAGAGCCGTTGAAACACTTCGTAACGTGGATTTTATAGCCGCTGAGGATACCCGTGTTTCAATAAAGCTGCTTAACTACTTTGATATAAAAAACAAGCTGATAGCTTATCACGAGCACAACCGCGCCGAAAAAGGTCCTTCCATTGTAGAAAGGATTTTGTCGGGAGAAAGCTGTGCTCTGGTAACGGATGCAGGAATGCCTGCGATTTCCGATCCCGGTCAGGACCTTGTAAGGCTTTGCCACGAAAGCGGAATAAACGTTGTGACGGTTCCCGGCCCCAGTGCCATAATCACAGCCCTTGCTCTTTCCGGTCTTGAGGTTTCACGCTTTACATTTGAAGGCTTCCTTACAGGCAACAAGCCTAAAAGAAGGGAGCATCTTGAAGAGATAAAAACGGAAAGAAAAACTATGGTTTTTTATGAAGCCCCCCATAAGCTTGCGGCAACTCTTCACGACCTGCACACCGCTCTCGGTGACAGAAAAGTAGCTCTCATTAAGGAGCTTACAAAAATCCACGAAAATATTGAGTTCGGAACTTTAAGTGAGCTTGACGGCAAATATGACAAAATGAAGCTTAAAGGCGAATATGTAATCATAATCGAAGCAAAATCAAAAGAGGAAATCAAGGCAGAAGAGGAAGTAAAAGATCCTGTAAGCCTTGCAAAAGAATATATAAGCGAAGGCTTCAGTGTAAATGAAGCGGCAAAAAAAGCCGCAAAGGAAACAGGAACAAAAAAAAGTGATATTTATAAAATACTCGCTGAGGCTGAATAATTCCCGCGGAAAGAGGTAAACACAAATGGATATAAGAGAAAAGCTCTGTACGGAATTTCCCGTACGTCCGGAGCACATGGATAACATCATAAAGCTCATAGACGACGGCAACACGATTCCCTTTATTGCACGATACAGAAAGGAAATGCACGGCTCCTGCGATGACCAGCTTCTCCGTGAAATTTCAGACAGACTCAGTTATCTGAGAAACCTTGAAAAGAAAAAGGAAGACTACTGTGCTCATATTGAAGAGCTCGGTAAAATGACAGACGAGTTAAGAGAAGCTATTTTTGCGGCTGAAACTCTCGCAGTGCTTGAGGACTTATATAGACCTTATAAGCAGAAGCGCCGCACAAGAGCCACCGTTGCCAAGGAAAAAGGACTTGAGCCTCTTGCACTTTGCATTCTCGCTCAGGATAAAACAGAGGGTACAATTGAAGAATTGGCACAACCCTTCGTAAATGATGAAAAGAAGGTTCCCGACGTTGCTTCTGCTCTTCAGGGTGCAAACGACATTATAGCAGAAATTATGTCTGACTCACCTGAGGTAAGACACGACTTAAAGGAAATAATTTCCGCAAAGGGCATTATCCGTTCAAAAGCAAAAACAGAGGAAGACTCTGTATATAGCATGTACTACGATTACAGTGAAGCGGTTTCAAAAATACCCAGTCACAGAATTCTTGCCATTAACCGCGGTGAAAACGAGGATTTTCTCAAGGTAAGCCTTGAAATTGAGGATTTTGCCGCTATGGGCGTATTTTACCGCTATTTCGTAAAATCAGGCAGTATTACCACTCAGTTTGTAAAGGAAGCGGCTCTCGACAGCTATACAAGACTTGTTTTCCCTTCAGTTGAAAGAGAAATCCGCAATATGCTTACGGAAAAGGCATCAGAACAGGCAATAAAGATGTTCGGCCAGAACCTTTCTCCCCTTCTTATGCAGCCTCCCGTCAAAAATAAGAGGGTTCTTGCGGTTGACCCTGCTTACAGAACAGGCTGTAAAATTGCCGTTGTTGACGAAAACGGCAAGGTGCTTTCCACAGGTGTTATTTATCCCACACCGCCTCAGAATAAAAAAGAAGAAGCCGCTGAAAAAATTCACGGCTGGATAAAAAAATTCGGTGTAAACTGTATTTCTATCGGCAACGGAACAGCCTCAAAGGAGGCAGAAATTTTCGTTGCGGAAACTATAAAGTCATACGGCGGAGCAGTTTCATATATGGTAGTAAATGAAGCGGGTGCTTCCGTTTATTCTGCTTCAAAGCTGGGCGCAGAGGAATTCCCCGAATTCGACGTTTCTCTCCGTTCCGCTGTATCAATAGCAAGACGCCTTCAGGATCCTCTTTCAGAGCTTGTAAAAATCGAGCCTAAGGCAATAGGTGTCGGTCAGTATCAGCACGATCTTCCTCAGGCAAGACTTGAAGAGTCCCTTACAGGTGTTGTTGAAGACTGCGTAAACAGCGTGGGCGTTGACCTTAACACCGCTTCACCCTCACTTCTTAAATACGTGGCAGGTGTTACCGCATCAACAGCAAAGAATATTGTAGCCTACCGTGACGAAAACGGTGCATTTACTTCAAGAGCGGGACTCAAGAAGGTAAAGGGACTTGGCCCCAAGGCTTACGAGCAGTGTGCAGGCTTCCTTCGTATTCCGGGCGGTAAAGAGCCTCTTGACAACACGGCGGTTCATCCCGAATCATACACAGCCGCAAAAAAGCTTCTTGAAATTCTTTCAATTGATGCAAAGCTTCTTACAAAAGACGGAATTTCGGATATAGACGAAAAGCTTGAAGCCTACGGGCGAATGAAGGCGGCAGACGACTGTGAAATAGGTCTTCCCACCCTTAACGATATTGCCGAAGAGCTTAAAAAGCCCGGCAGAGATATCCGTGATGCACTTCCCGCACCTATGCTTCGCACAGACGTGCTTTCAATGGAGGATCTGAGAGAGGGAATGGAGCTTCAGGGAACCGTAAGAAACGTTATCGACTTCGGTGTCTTTGTGGATATCGGTGTTCATCAGGACGGACTTGTTCATATTTCTCAGATTACAAGCCGTTATATAAAGCATCCCTCAGAGGTTCTCAAGGTCGGTGACATCGTAAAGGTAAAGGTTCTCGGTGTTGATACAGCAAAGAAGAGAATTTCTCTTACAATGAAGCAGTAATAATTTTTTCAGTGAGGTGTTATAAAATGTCAGCAAAGAAAAATATTCTTGCAGCAGCAGTTGGCACGACCGCCGTGCTCGGTATATTCAATACTCTTGTTTATGAATTTCTTCTCAATATAAGATTTGCCGCTAAAATAGGCGAAAAATTTCCTCCTATGGAAAAAGAAATTCCCGAAGAGGAAAAAAAGGAAATTATGGAGAATGTTCCCGATAATTCCCGTTTCTTTGATGAAGTGAACAAATATCTTTCCGAGAATTCCGCAGACGACGTATTCATCACCAATGATAAGGGCGAAAAGCGTCACGCAAAGGTATTCAATAATTCCCATAACGAAAAATGGGCGATTATTTTCCACGGCTACACTTCAGGTCCCGAGGGTATGTATCACTATGCTTATGCCTATGCAAAAATGGGCTTCAACTGCCTTCTTCCTTCAATGATAGGTCATTCAAAGGATACCCACAGATACTGTTCAATGGGTTATCACGACAGATATATGGGACTTGACTGGATAAATTACATACTCACCCTTAATCCCGATGCCGAAATTGTTCTTCACGGCGAAAGCATGGGTGCGGCAACCACAATGCTTATTACAGGCGAAAAGCTTCCCAAAAACGTCAAGTGTGCAGTTTCAGACTGCGGATTTACAAACTGCTACGAGCAATACAGTCACGTTTCAAAAAATCAGATATCCCCTGCAGCCACAGTGCTTATTCCGATGGTAAGCCTTTATTCACAGCTCAGAGGAAATTTCAACTTCAAAAAATGCTCACCCGTTGATGCAGTAAAATATTCCGTAACTCCCACTCTGTTTGTTCACGGTGAGTCTGATGACTTCGTGCCCTTTGAAATGATGCATGAGGTTTATTCAGCCTGTGCCGCAGAAAAGGATTGTTTTTCAATCAAGGGTGCAGGTCACGCAGAATCCGTTTCAAGAGATCCTGAAACCTACTGGACGAACGTACGTGAATTCATAAAAAATTACGTTGAATTATGAGCAAAAACAAAAGACGTGACGTGAATATGACCGAGGGGAGCATAGTCCGTCACCTTATAAACTTTGCAATTCCCCTGCTTGCAGGAAATCTTTTTCAACAGCTTTATAACACGGTAGATGCTCTTGTTCTGGGCAGATTTGCCTCAAATGAGGCATATTCCGCAGTAGGCTCAATAGGTCCTGTAATCAATATGCTTATTGGAATTTTCCTCGGACTTGCAAGCGGTGCAGGTGTTGTTATTTCTCAGTTCTACGGAGCAAAGCAGTTCCATAAGGTAGAAA
The DNA here is from genome assembly GCA_045591285.1 of Acutalibacteraceae bacterium. GTDB lineage: Bacteria > Bacillota > Clostridia > Oscillospirales > Acutalibacteraceae > RUG806. Next base: position 48,352 of record JAZNSP010000023.1, on the reverse strand, counting down.
AGGCAGTTCACACCTCAATAAGCCTCACTCTTATTCTTTCAGCAGTTTTCACCGTACTGGGAATTATAATTTCCCCCTTTATGCTGAAGCTTATGGATATGCCCGATGAAGTTATCCCTGAGGCAAAAACCTATCTCACCATATATTTTGCAGGTGTCACAGGTCTTCTGATTTACAATATGGGTGCAGGAATATTAAGAGCAGTGGGTGACTCGAAAAGACCGTTTTATTTTCTTGTCATAGCCGCAGTTCTCAACACACTCCTTGACCTTCTGTTTGTTATAGTATTCAAGCTTGGTGTTGCAGGCGTAGCCTATGCCACCATTCTTGCTCAGGGTATTTCTGCCATTCTTGTTATTATTACTCTTATCCGTACAGACAGCTGTATAAGATTATCCTTCAGAAAGCTGTCGCTTTCCGTTGAACAGATAAAGCTTATTATGAGAGTAGGCATTCCCGCCGCACTTCAGATGGCAATTACATCTTTTTCAAACGTGTTCGTACAGTCCTACGTAAACTATTTCGGTATAGACTGTATGTCAGGCTGGACCACATATACGAAGCTTGATCAGTTTATGTTCCTTCCAATGCAGTCAATTTCCCTTTCAGCCACGACCTTTATGGGACAAAATCTCGGTGTAGGTGACATTGAAAGAGCAAAGAAGGGAGTAAGAACAGCATCTCTTATGTCGCTTATATGCACGGCCGCAATTATGCTGCCTCTTACAATTTTTGCTCCTGCATTCAGTGCAATTTTCAACACAAAGCCTGAAGTAATTGCCTACAGCACACTGCTTCTCAGATGGTTATCACCCTTTTATCTGCTATGCTGCTTCAATCAAGTATATTCTGCAGCTTTAAGAGGAGCAGGCAACAGCAAAATCCCTATGATTATAATGATATGCTCCTTCGTTGTTTTCAGACAGTGCTATCTTTATATAATGGCAAACTATATCTGCAACGAAATTATTCCTATTGCTATGGGATATCCTGCCGGCTGGGCAGTATGCTCACTTATAACACTTATTTATTACAAAAAAACAGACCTGACAAAAACAAGACTTGTTCAATAAACAAGCTTTTTCTGAAAGGTCTTAAAAAGCGGTAACCCGGAAATTTCCGTGCTACCGCTTTTAGTTATTTAAAAATTATGCCGTATATCGTTTACCCTTGAGTATTTTCTCCGTCTATAATCATAGCAGATACCATTTCCTTTACGTCATCTATAGGAATACAAAAGCCCAGACCTTCAATTTCCTCTGAAGCATATTTTGCACTGGCAATACCCACTACCCTGCCTTCCGAATCAAATGCAGGACCGCCTGAATTACCCTTATTGATTGCGGCATTTGTCTGGAACATATTTATAGTCGCACCGCTTTCAACCTTAACCTTACGGCTTAAATGGCTTACAATTCCGTCTGTAAAGGAATAGGAAAGACTTCCCAGGGCATTACCGATTACAATTATATCATCACCTACGTTAAGGTCGGAAGAATTACCTATGGCTACGGGAACCGTTACTGCATCAATTTTAATAACGGCAATATCGTTTTCAGGCTCACTGCCTATAAGCCTTGCTTCATATTTATTGCCCTCATAATCCGTAACAGTGATATTTGTAACATTTTCGTCATCACCTATAACGTGATGATTTGTGATAATATAGCCGTCTGAGGTTACATAAAAGCCTGTACCCGAGGTTGTTGCAGTTCTGTAGAAATTGCCGATAAGAGTGTTGTAATAGATATTATAGGTAGAGGAAATTGCCACTATACTGCCTACGTTTTCCGTATAAATCTTATTTTTTGTTACCGAAGGCTTAGTTGTTGTTACCTCTTCCCTCTGAGTCGTCACTTCTACGGGAGCAGTTTCCTTTATATACACCTGTGTTGTGGCATAAACCGTAACGCTTTCCTGCGGAACATATACGGTTTCCTGCAGGTCATAATACTCTTCCTCTGAAACTGTATGAGTATCACTGCTGTCAGGAATAAGAAGGTCATATACAAAAAATGCACTTCCTGCACCTGAAATACCGCTTACAATGATACAGAGAATTATAATGAAAATTACACTGCCGAAGGAAAGCCGTGCTTTCTGCTTTTTCGGCTTTTCTTTTATTTCCGTAATATGATTTTCCTTGTTCTCATAGTCTTCCGAATTGAAATACACTAACTTCCCTCCCCTTTATCAGTATAAAAAGACTTAATCAAATAAGCTCATACATTGATGCTGCGTTTTCCTTTGTTGCATATTCCTTGACGGAAACAACTTTAGCTCTGATTTTGTTTGAGCCCATCTGTATGTCGATAACGTCGCCTTCTTTTATCTCATAAGAAGCACGTGCAACCTTTCCGTTTACTTCAACGTGCTTAGCATCGCAAAGCTCATTTGCAACCGTTCTTCTTTTGATAAGTCGTGAAACCTTCAGATATTTATCAAGACGCATAAATTTCACCGCCATTATATATTCTACCGCTATTTTACAATATTTATCCCTTTAATGCAACATAAAAGGCTCAGAAATTTATCTGAGCCTTTAAGTATTATGACTGTCTTTCTGCGCCGTAGTTTACGGGAATTTTTCTGAGAAGATTACTGTCATAAATAGGCACCCACTGGTCGCCTGTTTCAACATTCTCCTTAAAGGTATCCTTATCAAGCTCTACGTTGATCTCAGGAAGACCTCTGATTTCACCGTCATCAAGGTAAGCATCATCCCAGAAGGCGTGGTGTCCTATATACGTTACGGAAGAAGGAATATATAAATACTGAAGCTGATTGCTGTAGCTGAAGGCATCGGTGCCGATATATTCAAGTCCGTCAGGGAAGGACATATAATTTTTAAGACCTTCCTGTGCGGCATAGGTTGTATCAGTAACAGCATTTTCAGTTACGTATGTGTAGAACTGAGTCATATTGGGCATCTCGAAGAAGCCTAAATTTTCAATTCTTTTAAGTCCTTCGGGAAGATATACATACTTGAGGTTTGAATAGTTGAAGCAAAGCTCACCTACTGTAGTTACACTTGAAGGAATTGTGTATGTCATAACCTCTTTTACATACTCTTCATATACAGCCTGATAAGCTTCATCAGACATAAGAGGTTCACCTGAGGAGCTCTTAGGAACATCCTGCCATAATTCAGTGGGATAACCGTTCTTTTCTCTCAGATACTGATCTCTGTCACAGGGATAGCAGACTACCGTCTTTTTATCCTTAGTGTAAAGAACACCGTCAATATCACAGTAATTGGGATTGTTTTCATCAACTATGATTTCATTAAGTGCCCAACAGGAATAAAATGCCTTGCCGTCAATATCCGTAACCTTAGGACCGATATAAATCTTCTTTATATAACCGTCACCGTTAATTGCATATTCACGGATAGATGTGACAGGCTTTGACTTATCCTCTACAAGCTTAAAATCGGGAATAACCTTTTCAGCCGCCTTTTTGTCTGCCTCCTCGCGTTCCCATGCCTGATACTTCATAAGGTCGTCTTTTGTTTTTATTTCTTCAACATATTCGCCCTTAACACCTGAATAGATATATTCTTTTTCAGCTTCTTCCGCATTTTCATCTGCTTCATAAACGATATCAATAACATAGTCTATATGAAGCTCTTCAATATAACCGGGATTTGAAAACTTGGTAAACTGATAATTGCCGTCTGAAATTTCAGCAAAGGTAAACGTATCCGTTCTCAGAATACTCAGACTGAAATACATTGAAAGAGAAACGGCAATAACAATAACAATAATAAATATTGCCTTTTTAAGAGTGTAGTGTGAGTAAGGCTTATTGATATGCGGAGCCGCAAGACCTTCTATTCTGTAAGTGTATATTTCGTCCTCAGGAATATTGAGAATTTCTTCCTTCAGGGGATCGTATGCATTCATTTCCTTGTTTTCTTTTTTAGCCATTAAACTTAACCCCCTTTAACCTGAATATCCGCCGGAAACGGTTTCACCCTGCTCTTTTGCAAGCTTCTCCGTAACCTCTGCACGTCGTTTTAATACCTGCATAACCTTGTTCTGCTTATCCGTATCATAATCCCAGAAGAAGTAGGGAATAGTCATAAGGAAGAAGCCCACAACGTCAATAAGAAGAGGAACAACAACTATCTTGAGTCTTGCTTCGTCAAGGAAAAGAATATCCCAGTTACTGTTGAAGCCGTAAGACAGAAGAAGAAGAGGAATAATAAGACCTACAAAAGAGGTAATAGGACCTGTAAACCAGCCGAAAATACCTGAAAAGCTTTCAAGTCTTTCACCTGAAAGATACATCTGATAGTCGTTAATTCTGACGTTCATATCGTGTCCTGCAGAGGTGGGAACGGTCTTTGTCATTTCCATAAGGAACATAACGATACAGCAAAGAGTACCGCAAAGCACAAGATTGTCACCGCAGAACCATATAGCCGCAACAAGTGCACCGTTACCTAAAGCTCTTGTCAGCTGATAGAATATCATAATCTGCTTATAGGAAAATCTCTTAAGGAAGTAGGGTGTGAGAAGATCCGGAGGAGTTCCCGCAAAGGAAATAAGCAGTGTGATAAGTGAATACGGAAGACCTGCCAGACGGAAGGTGTAAAGATAAAGAATTGAAGTAAATGCGAGCATACCGTTACCAAGTGAGTCAAGAAGACTTACCATAGTATTAATCCAACGGTATTTGTTGTGAAGAACACCAAACATACCGTCCCAGAATTTGATTTCAACCTTCTTTTCAAGGGGCGGCTGAGGAATTCTTTCTTTAATTCTTCCTGCAAAGATCATCGTAAGTGCGGCACAGAAGATAAACGTTCCGGGAATAACCCAACGGAAGAAATTGATATCTGCCCATCTGTTTTTAAGAGTACCTACAATAACGGGAAGAATAAGAGTCATAATCGTATGTAAGAAGTGAGAAAGCTTAACGGGATATGTTCTTACAAGAATTCTTTCATTAAGATTGGGAGAAATATTCTGTGTTGTGGTTTCAAGCACGTTACCGAAGCCGAAAACGCCGTAGCAGGCAAAGAGAAGATTTGCAGCCCATACACGTGTTGAAACGTCGGGAATTTCATAAATGGGAAGCCAACCGATAAGGATAACGGTTATACACTTGGGGATAACGTCTGAATAAAGAGAATATTTATATCTGCCGAACTTGGGAATAAGCTTTTTACGCCAGAAAATATTTCTTGCACCAACCCAGCCTGAATACAGGAAGTGTGTACCGAAGACCTTGAAGCAGGCAGTAGCACTCATACCCTCAAGAGAATTGAGGAAAATAATGAACTGGCTGTTGGGATCAAAAAGCTTGGAAGCATCAAATACAATCAACGCCAGACCGAATGCTATCATCGAAACATAGACGGTATATAGCTTCTTTTCCGTTTTTCCCGGTAGGAAGCCTAAGTTATCGCAGACAAACCACCATATAAGTGCAGTTACGTAGCCAAGAGGCATATTGATAATGCTTATAATGGAGAACGTAAGATACGGAAGATTGTAGTGATGCATAATAAGGAAGCATCCCGTTGCAAAATAGATATACTCCAGTACCTTCGATGCCGTATAGTTTGAGCCGACGGCAATAAAAATGTCCTTATACTCCTTATAGGGAACGTATTTTCCCTCTGCAGGAGTTTTCCAGTGTGTTTTTACTTCTGTAAAAAACTTTTGCAAAGTTTCTTTTTTCGCCACAGATTAACACTCTCCTTCACTATAATTGGATTCATTGTATCATATTTCTGCACAAAACACAATATAACATTCACAAATATTTTATATAATTTTTATACATAAAGATTTACTTTTCTCCTGTGCTTTGGTATTATGTGGTAAAAGGAGTGATAAATATGATTCATCATACATTTAATCCCAAAGTTCTCAAAAACCTTATAGGACAGCTGGAGGACTACGTAACGGAGCAGTCCTTTGTCCTTGATGAATGGGACTCTTATACAGGTATTCACGAAAAGCCTGCAGTAATAGTTCTTGATAACAAGCCCCACGAAACTATGCGTCTTGGTGACAGATGGCAGGCAGTTCTTGACACTACAAGATATTTTGAAAAGGAATTTACCGTCCCCGAGGAGCTTGCGGGCAGAAAAACATATCTTACCGTTGACTTCGGCGGTGAGGCAATTATCCGCATCAACGGCAAAATCGTAGGTGCAGTAAGCTCACGTGAAGCGTCAGGCTGGGTTCACAGAACTGAAATTCTCTTCCACGAGCCTCTTAAAGCAGGAGAAAAGCTTTTCATTCAGGTTGAAAACGCCGTTGACTCAGGCGGATATTTCAACCACGCCTTCCCTGCAAACAATCCCATCACATACACTCTCAACAATGCCTGCTTCTCTGTTGTTAACGAAGCGGCTGAGGATATATGCTATGACATAAACTGCGCCTGGGACGTATATGAAGCAACGGAAGACCAGTATGTTGCAAAAAGACTTTATAATGCTATTGATAACGCAATTCACAAGCTTGACTTTGATTTCGGCAAGGAAAGATATTATGAAACAATTCCCGAAGCAAAGGAATGTCTTTGGAAGGGCATTTCAAAAATCAACTACGCTTCCCCCGGTGAAGTCATAATCTGCGGTCATTCACATCTTGACGTGGCGTGGCTGTGGACAGTAAAGGAAATTCACAGAAAATGTGCAAGAACCTTCTCAAATAACGTTTCTCTTATGAAGGCTTATCCCGATTTCAAATTCACTCAGAGTCAGGCGGCTGTTTACTCCTACGTCAAGGAGCACTATCCCGACATTTACGAGGACGTAAAGAAATTCGTCAGAAACGGACAGTGGGAAATTACGGGAAACACCTGGGTTGAAGCAGATACAAATATTGCTTCCGGTGAAAGCCTTGTAAGACAGCTTTTATACGGCAGAGAATTCTTTATGAAGGAATTCAACGTTTCATCTGATATTTACTGGCTTCCCGACTGCTTCGGCTTTACGGCCGCTCTTCCTCAGGTTATTAAAAAATCGGGAATGAAATATTTCCTTACGTCAAAGCTTCAGTATAACGATACCAACGAGTTCCCTCTGAGCGTGTTCAAATGGCGCTCTCATTCGGGTGACGAGGTAGTTTCCTATATGCAGAAGGTTCACTATGAGGGTGAAGCAGATGCTCCCTACATAAGAAACACAAGAAAAACAAACCGTCAGAACGACCTTGTTGATGCATCAATGGGCATGTTCGGCTACGGTGACGGCGGAGGCGGCTGTACCTTCGATATGGTTGAAAAGGTCCGCCGATTTGAGAAAATGCCCGGCCTTCCGAAAGTAAGAATGGGACAGGCAAACGATTTCTTTGCAGAGGTTGAAAAGGATGCAGATGATCTTCCCGTATGGGACGGTGAAATGTACTATGAAAATCACAGAGGTACCTTCACAAGTCAGGCTTTCGTAAAGAAAAACAACCGCAAGGGCGAATTTATGCTCCGTAACCTTGAAATGCTCTCTCTTATTGCAGGAATTTACGATAAGAACAAGATAGAGGAAATATGGAAGCTTCTTCTTACAAATCAGTTCCACGATATTCTTCCCGGAACGTCAATTCATGAGGTATTTGAAAATACAAGAGAAGAATATGACCTTATGAATAAAATGGGAAACTCAATTATTGACGATGCTCTTCAGATAATCACCGAAAGGGTTTCTCCCGATGAAAGCAGTGTTGTAGTCTATAATTTCCTTCCCTTCCCTGTTACTTCACCTGTAAAAGCAGAAATTCCCTTCAGCAGTGCCGCAGTATATACTTCGGATAACGAGGCTGTAAGAAACACACAAAAGGGAAATACTCTTGAATTTATTGCAGAAAACGTTGCGCCTATGGGATATAAGGTATATAAGCTCAGAGAAGGTGCAAATGAGGAGTTTTCACCTGTAAGTGCCGATAAAGCCTTCCTTGAAAACTGCCATTTAAGAGCAGAATTTGATGAAAACGGCAATCTTACCGCACTTATAAACAAAAAACTCGGCAAAAACGTTCTGCGCTCAACGGGTAATCTTCTTTCCGTTTCCCACGATAAGCCTATTCACGAAAGTGCATGGAACCTTGAAAACGACTACAAAATGAAGATGTGGTATCTCGAAAAGGCAGACAGCGTTGAATTAATTGAGGCTACTGCAGTTAAGGCTGTTATAAGAACCGTACGTACCTTCAACAAGAGCACAATCACTCAGGATATCACTTTAAGCCACGATGCAAAAACACTTATTTTTGACACAACGGTTGACTGGCACGAAACAGAAAAGGTTCTGAAGGCAGAATTCCCCCTTGATATCCGTTCAAGAATTGCAACCTATGAAATTGCACACGGTGCCCTTGAAAGACCTACTTATGCAAATAATTCTTATGAAAAGGCCATGTTCGAGTGCTGTGCTCACAAGTGGGCTGATCTTTCTCAGGGTGACATGGGTGTTTCCGTAATCAACGACTGCAAATACGGTTACGATATCGATAAGGATACTCTGAGAATTACTCTTATGAGAGCCCCCATTCTTCCCGACTTCACGGCAGACAAGGGTATTTCCACCTTCAGATACGGCGTTTACGTTCACGAAAACCGTTGGGATGATGCAGACACCGTAAAGGAAGCCTTCAAGGAAAATATTCCCCTTAAAGCCGTATATTCCGAAGGCGGCAAGGGCACTGAGGCTGAGCATTCATTTATAAAGGTTTCAGACGAAAAGGTTATGATTGATGCCGTAAAGATGGCTCAGGACAATAACGGAATAATCCTTCGTGTTTATGAAACTTCCTCTCATTCAGGTGAAGTAACAATAACACTTCCCTGTGAAAAATTCAGATGTATAGACTGTAACCTTATGGAAACAGACGAAGAGGAAAGAGCAACCGACGGCTCATCATTCACATTCACAATCAAGCCCTTTGAGGTCAAATCCTTCCGTATTATTCCCGAATAATAACAATTGCCGGATGTTCAGAAGAACACCCGGCAGTTTTATTTTTAATCAGTAAATTTATTCCTTTTCGGCTATAAGTCTTCCCATAAGAACACCCATAACAGAAGCCATCATAAGACCTCTTGTCCAGCCTGATGAGTCACCGAGGCAGTGAAGTCCCTTTACGTTGGTATTGAGATTTTCATCCATTTTTATTCTGTTTGAATAGAATTTAAGTTCAGGCGAATAAAGAAGTGTTTCATAAGAAGCAAAGCCGGGCACAACATGGTCCATAGCCTGAATGAAGTTAATGATATTCGTCATCGCTCTGTAGGGCATAGCGGCTGTTATGTCACCTGCAACGGCATCTGGAAGAGAAGGACGTATATTCGACTGCATAAGCTCCTTAGGCCACGTTCTCTTGCCGTCAAGAATATCACCGAAGCGCTGAACAAGAATATGTCCGTTTGCAAGCATATTGGTAAGCTCACCAACCTTCTGAGCATATTCAATAGGCTGATTGAAGGGCGTTGAGAAATTATGAGAACACAAAATAGCAAGATTTGTATTGTCGGATTTCAATTCCTTATATGAATGACCGTTTACAACGGCAAGGTCATTATCATAATTTTCCTGACTGACAAAGCCGCCCGGATTCTGACAGAAGGTACGCACCTTATTCTTGAAGGGCTTGGGATAACCGATAAGTTTGGACTCATACAATGCCTTATTTACGGTTTCCATAACCTCATTTCTGACTTCAACCCTGACACCGATATCAACGGTTCCCGGCTGATGAGCGATATTATATTCACTGCAAAGCTTTTCAAGCCAGTCTGCACCTCTTCTGCCCGTTGCAATAATGGTATATGAAGCATAGATTTCCTTGCTGATGCCCTTTTCGGAAATAATAATTCCCTTACATTCACCGTTTTCCTTATCAAGAATTATGCTTTCACACTCACAGTCAAAGAAAATCTCAACACCGTTATTAAGAAGATACTGCTCGATGGCATAATAAAGGTCCTGTGCCTTTTCCGTGCCGAGATGCCTTATGGGACAGTCAACAAGCTTAAGTCCTGCCCCTATTGCTCTCTTTCTTATTTCCTTAACCTCTTCAGAGGCATTTACCCCTTCAATATGACTGTCTGCTCCGAATTCAAGATATATTGAATCTGTATAATCAATGAGCTCCTGAGCCTTCATTTCACCTATAAGAGAGGGAAGGTCGCCGCCTACCTCATAGCTCAATGACAGCTTACCGTCAGAAAATGCACCCGCACCCGAAAATCCCGTAGTAATATGGCAATTGGGCTTACAGCCTACACACTGCTTTGTTTTAGTCTTGGGACAATACCTGTTTTCTATTGCCTTACCCTTTTCAACAATAACAATCTTCTTTTTGCTTTTGTTTCTTAAAAGCTCAAGGGCAGTAAAAATACCTGAAGGTCCTGCTCCAACAATAACTATATCGGCTTTCATACATAAACTCCTTAATTCTGCTTTCTTACTATGGTATATTCGTCACCCGCCCTGAAATACGGACAGGAAGAAAATGAGTAGGTCATAAATTTTTCAGCTTCGTCAATATCAAGGTCAATACTGCATTTCATACAGTCGTATTCTTCATCATATTCGTAATTGATACAGATATCGCAATTAGTTACCTTTCCCAATATAAAGTACCTCCAATATTCTGATACAAAAATATTTTACCACGTAATGCGATTTTTTTCAATGAATATATTTTTTCTTTACTTAACGTAAGTCTTTGTGGTAAACTATAAAAAGAACTATGTAAAGGATTGAATTATGAGCTCTTCCAGAAATAAAACCATAAATATGACACTTGAAGAGGGAAAAGCATATTTAGAGGCTTGTAAATTCACAAAAGAAAAAAAGACTGAAGAGGAACTTTATGATAAGTTCTATAATGCTGATTTTTTCACAGCTGCAAAATATTTTCCCGATAAATGCGTCGATCTCTTAATTGCCGATCCGCCTTATAATCTCAGAAAGGATTACGGCGGCGAGGTTTTTACCAAAAAAAAGAAAAGTGAATACGAGGATTTCACAAGAAAATGGCTTTCTGAAACCAAAAGGCTTCTTAAAGATACGGGGACGATATATATCTGCTGTGACTGGCAGACAGGAGTTATCATAGGAAATATCCTTCCCGAATTTTTTACTGTCCGGAACCGTATCACCTGGCAGCGTGAAAAGGGCAGAGGTGCTAAAGCCAACTGGAAAAACTCAATGGAGGATATATGGTTCTGCACGGTAAGCGATGAATACACCTTCAATCTCAATGCGGTAAAAATCAAAAAGAGGGTTATTGCTCCTTACAGAGAAAACGGAAAGCCTAAGGACTGGCAGGAAACAGAAAAAGGAAACTTCAGAATGACCTGCCCCTCAAACTTCTGGGACGATATCACGGTTCCCTTCTGGTCTATGAAGGAAAATACCGCCCATCCTACTCAGAAGCCCGAAAAGCTTATAGCAAAGCTGATACTCGCTTCATCAGATAAAAATGACCTTATTCTTGATCCCTTCGGCGGTTCGGGGACTACTGCCGTCACAGCTAAAAAGCTTGACAGACATTTTCTCAGTGTAGAAAAAAACAGCCGTTACTGTGTATGGGCACAGTTAAGACTCATTGAAGCCGAAAAAGATAAAACCATTCAGGGCTTCGACGGAAAGGTCTTCACACAAAGAAACGAAAACAGGTGATAATTATGAAAGAAAAAGCACTTACTCCGGAACAGATGAGAAAAAGAAATCTGAAGCGTGAAAAAGAAATTGCACGCTGGGAAAAAGAAAAGGCAAGGCCAAAAAGAAACTACTATATAGTCTATCTCATTTTCATTATTGCACTTATTTACGCAATTGATGAAATTGCTTCCCAGATAGGCACACTTATGAAAACGGAAATTGCAAATGACCTCTTCAGAACAGGCAACAGTGCTTCTCTTCTTGACCTTCTTTCAGGACTTGCAATTCCATTTCAGGCAGTAGGTCTTCTCTACCGTCCCTTAGCCGACCGCTTAGGAAGAAAACTCTTCCTTATTATAAATACCTTCGGTATGAGCTTTGCCCTTCTCATTATTTACCTTTCAGACAATATTCCCCTCTATTTCATAGGTGCGTGTATCGTTCAGTTCTTTATCCCCCACGATATGCACGTTGTCTATATTATGGAATCTTCACCGTCAAAGCACCGTGCAAGGATTTATTCATCTATAAAATTCTTTGCGAATATTGCCGTGATGCTTGTTCCCTTCCTGAGAGATAAGCTTATGGCAGATGTTTCACAGTGGCGTAACGTTTATTTCATTCCTGCCGTAGTCGGTGTCGTTGTCTGCTTTATTGCTCTTTTATGTGCAAGAGAAACAGATGCATTTATAGAGTCACGTCTTAATCACCTGAGAAAATCCGATGCAGAGCTTGAAGCGGAAAAGAAGCTTCAGGATGCATCAAACAAACAGGGCGGTCTTATTCCTGCGCTTAAATTTGCTATGAAGCACAAGCAGCTGCGTTGGCTTTATATTGTTTCCTCAGTTGCAAATCTCGGCTTTATCGCAAGCATAAACTACCCCATAGTTCTCAATTACGGTTATGCAAGTAATTTCCTTTCCGAAGGTCTTTATAATACTCTTGAAGAGGCAGTTGCCGCTGTAGGCGTAGGCGTTTATACCGATGCTATCTTCCTCTACCCCTTGGGACTTGCCGTGGCACAGGTAATTATGGGCTTCATTTCCGACTGGAAGGGAAGAAAAGCCGCCGCCGTCACCACTGCCTTTAACTGCGTTCTTTCTTACGTGCTTTTCTCACTGGGTTCATATCTCAACTGGAATCCCTATTTCGTAGGCTTCTTCTGCGGTGCGGCAATAGGAAGCTATTATTCAACAAATGACGTTATCATTATGATGATAGGCGAATCTTCTCCCACGAACCTTCGTTCCTCAGCTATGTCTGCACAGTATATAGTTACCGCTGTAGGCTTCGTGCTTTCCTTCGTACTGAGTATGCCCTTTACGCTTACCCTCGGCAACACCGCTATGGCGGCTTGCTGCTTCGCACTTTTAGTTCCCGGCTTCACCGCCGCACTCTTCCTGCTCATTAAGAAAACTCACGATACAACGGGTATTGATATGGATACCGTAACAGGCACCGAGTGGGACTGATTAAATAAATACCTTATATCACAAAAGAGCCGAAAGGATTTTTCCCTTCGGCTCTTAATTATTAAAATGCATTCTTGATTTTCCTGAACATTTTTCTTATTTCAATATTCTGAGGACATCTCTTTTCACAGGCTCCGCAGTCAATACACTTTTCAACTCTGTATTCAATGTCAGGCATTACTTCCTTAACCTTTCTTCTGTCATCATCTGCACTTAAATTGAAGGCTGAGAAAATTTCGGGAATTTTTATTTCCTGAGGACAGATATCACAGTAATTACACGCAGTACAGGGAATAAGACCAAGCTTATCATAAGCCTTCTTTGCAGCCTTAAACGCATTTTCGGCTTTTTCATCAAGACAGCCTGCCTCATATTTTCCGCCGAGTGCTATATTTTCTCTGAGCTGTTCTTTTGTACCCATACCGCTGAGAAGAAGAGATACCTCGGAATAATTCCAAATATATGAAAGTGCCGCTTCAACTGTATTCATTCCTTCGGGAAGACATCTGACAACGCTTTCATCGGGAGAAACAAGCCCGCCGCCGAGAAGAGGCTCCATAACAACAATACCCAAGCCCTTATGAGCCGCCGCTTTAAGACCTTCAAGCCCTGCCTGATAGTCTGTGTCAAGATAATTGAACTGGATCTGACAGAATTCACAGCCGTCATATTCATCAAGAATCTGAAGAAAAACATCAAGGTCATCGTGGAAGGAAAAGCCTATATGCCTTACCTTTCCCTCTTTTTTTGCCTGCTTCATCTTCTCTATAAGACCGAAATCAATAACCTTTTTCCAGGAGTCACGGTTAAGAGCGTGGAAAAGATAAAAATCAACATATTCGGTATCCAGTCTTTTAAGCTGAGTATTAAGAAGTATTTCAAAATCCTCAGGTGATTTTACGTGCCCCATTGGAAGCTTTGTTGCAAGAAGAGTTTTTTCTCTGTAGCCGTCTTTAAGCGCCTTACCTACAAGAGCTTCGCTTTCACCCTCGTGATAAAAATAAGCGGTATCCACGTAATTCACACCGCTGTCAATTGCTTCTCTTATAAGTGCTATTGCCTTTTCCTCATCAATTATTTTTTTGCCGTCTTTTTCAACAGTTGGCATTCTCATAGCACCGAAGCCAAGCTGAGAAACCCTTTCGCCTGTTTTACCGAATTCTCTGTACTTCATCATATTTCTCCAAAAACATTTTTCTTTACAGCAATTATATATCAGGGCAAGAAAAAAAGCAACCTGCATTTGCAAGTCGCTTCATTGTGTCGGCGACGACCTATCTTCCCAGGCAGCTACCCGCCAAGTATTTTCGGCACGATTGAGCTTAACTACCGTGTTCGGGATGGGAACGGGTGGAACCTCAATGTTATAGACACCGACTGTCTGAAAGTTTTACCTCTCGAACAAATGGCATTATATCACCATAAAACACATTTGTCAAGAGTTATTTTTCATTTTTTCAGATTTTTTATAATAATTTTTCGGTTTTTCATTGTATTTATTATTTTTTTGTAGATATTTTCCTTCATCCACGGCTCAGTTGACTTATCAAGAGCCTCCTTGAATGAAAACCACGCCACAGCCGAATTTTCCTGAGGCTGAGAAAATATTACGTCACCCTCTGATGCCGTTACAAGATAAGTAACGTTATAATGAACGTGACTTGAAACATATTCGCCTTTTCTTATATGTCCCGAAACGGGAAGAATTTCAATTGAGAGAATATCCTCCGAAACACCTGTGGGCTTAATCCCTGTTTCCTCTGTAGCTTCCCTGAGAGCAACTTTTATAAGGTTTTCATCATTATCAGCGTGACCGCCTACCCAGCTCCACGAATTATAGATATTATGATAGCAAAACAGCACCTTGTCCGTAGCTTCGTTTACAATCCAGGCAGATACCGTAATATGACCTTCCTTATTCTCTCTTGAAAAAGGATTTTTTACGTTACAAAGAAAAGAAATAAAATTCTCCTTATCCCTTTCCTCCTGCATATTTACGGGAATATAATCTTCCAACTGTTCTGTCAGCATAATTTCACCCTCTTCTCCGCAAAAAAGAAAAAAAGCAACCTGCATCTGCAAGTTGCCTCATTGTGTCGGCGACGACCTATCTTCCCGGGCAGCTACCCGCCAAGTATTTTCGGCACGATTGAGCTTAACTACCGTGTTCGGGATGGGAACGGGTGGAACCTCAATGTTATAGACACCGACTGATTGAAAGTATTACCTCTCAAGCAAGGGGTATTATACACTACATAATACCCCTTGTCAAGCATTTTTTTTGAAATTTTTAACTTTTTTTCAAAACAGTGATAATTTCACCTACATACATTCTGTGATAATCCTTATTCGGATAATTTTTTCCGTCGATTTCACCGTCAATAAACCATTCAGGCATCATATCTCCTGCGGCAATTTTTTTACAGATAAATACAGTTTCGGCTTCCATAGGATACTTTACACCCTCTTCATCACAAACGGTAAAGCCTGACTCAAGATACTTGTCACAATCTCTTCCGCTTCTTGAACCGAAAACCTTCATTCTGTCGTGAATTCCCTCAGGCATTATTGCAAGAGAAAAATATTCACCGCTTTCCATAAACTTATAGGTATATCTTCCGGGACGTACAAAAGCAAACACGCAGGGCTTACTCCACAGCACACCTATACTTCCCCAGCTTACAGTCATAGAATTGAAGCCTTCTTCACTTACTCCCGTAAGAATACCCCAATTCTCTCCTATTGCCTTTGTGGGTGAAAGCTGAAGGTCATTTATATCTGTTTTCTTAAAAGACACCGTAATCTCTCCCTTATGTTTTTATATATGTATATTAACACAAGGGAGATAAAAACACAAGTTTTTAAGAAAATCCCATTTTTGCCGCAATAGCCGCCGTAACAAGTGTGCACACCGCCTGAATAATACAGGAAACAGTAGTTGCATTAAGTCTGCTTTTCTTATCAAGACTCTCCTTTATGTACTGAAGGTCTTTTCTGATTTCCGCAAATTCCGTATGGTCACGGTTAAGCTGTCTGTCGTGACGGGCAACGGTTTCCTTTAACTCTCTTACAGCAAGACAAGGACAGTTTTCAGCCATTTTCTCACCCCTTTACAGACATTCCTTTGAGGTAGGATTATTAACTATACCGAAAGCAGTAAGAACCGTACCTATGCTTGTAATAACCGTATCCCACTCGTTCGAGTCAAGTCCGATTTTTTCAAATACTCCCGTAAGCTCAAGAATAAGGCCGAGAAGACCGAGAACAGAAACCCACAGAGCCCATGACTTATATCTCGGCTGACACTTTTTTTCATTTTCAAGCTTCTGAGTGTTTTCCATACTATCCCTCCCCTTCAACAGATTTTCTGAGAATTTCTCTTGCGTCGGCGGCTGTAATTTTTCCGTCGCCGTTCATATCTGCCTTTTCAATATCAACTTTTTCAAGTTCTACCGATGCTCTGAGAACGCTTCTTGCATCTGAAGCCGTTAATTTTCCGTCACCGTCAATATCTCCTTTAATAACAGGATTAATTCCTACGGCACGAAGAAGCTCAGAAGCAAGAGCCTTTGCTATACTGTCAAATTTACCGTCAAAAATATTATTGTCCTCGTCACTGTCAATAAAGCCCGCTTCAAGAAGACAGGAGCTCATTTTTGTAAGTCGGTTTACGGCAAAATCGGCATAGGAGGGCGCACCCAGCTTTACTCCGCGGTTAACAAAGCCTGAAGCCTTACTTACTGCATTGACGATATTCTCAGCGTGAGTGTAAGTTATTCCTCCCTTTTCAATTCCTGAATAACACCAGGCCTCAATACCCTTTGCTTTGTTTGGCGAAAATGCATTTCTGTGAATTGAGCAGAAATAATCCGCACCCCATAAATTTGCCTCCTCTGCCCTTTTTTCAAGGGAAGGATTTGTATTATCCTCTCTTGAAAGCATTACCTCAACATTTTCGGCACCGAGAAGTATTTTCTTAACGGCAAGAGCAAGTCTTAAAGTATCATCCTGCTCACGCCTTCCGTTATATACGGCTCCTGTACTTTCACCGCCGTGTCCCGCATCAATATATATTCTCATAGAGTTCCCCCCCTCTTACCGTTTTTTATGTATAAATGATTATCTGACGGGTTCAAGCTTATAAAATCAGCAGTTATCTGCACATTGACTCTCCTTTATTATCTCACTTATACGAAAGCTCAGCTGATAAGCAATAAACTCCCCGTTACTGTCAAGAACAGCATTATCCTTTTGGGAGTCAATATAACCTAACGTAAAAAGAAAAGCCTTTTCACACTTACTGCTTATAAAACTCTTATAAGGACTTTCAGGAACCAGGGTATGCACACCGCCGTAGCGAAATCCTCCCACAGAGCATAAGCCCATAAGCATTCTGTATGCCTGATACTGAGTATGCACCGAAGAATTGTCCTTAACAGCTGCAAAGGCACCGTATTTTTCGCAGTTTTTCATATTACTTGAACGGTGAAGCTCTATCAGCATATCGTTTTCCTTCATTTCACAAGGCATCTTACCGACAAACACCTGTGCGGAAATACCAAATCTTCCTTCAAGAAAATTTTTTACAGTCCGGGCAAATTTCAATACGTCATCATATTCACGTCTTCCCGAAAATACCGCACCGGGCGAAAAATCGGAATGAGCCGCTTTAAGATAAACCTTCATATTACAACAGGTTTCTATATCCGGCAATGAGCTTCAGCTTGTTGTAATAATCAAGGGTTTCCTGCTCCGATGTGTCAGCACCTAATTTATTCAACAAGGAATAATCTCCGTACTGAGCAAAAACCTTGGCTATTCCCAGCAGCTCCTCCTCATTAAGCTTTGTAAGATCCACACCAAGCTCTGAAAGCCCCGAATAATCACCGTATTTTGCGAGAAACTCAGCAGTATCTCTGTCTTTTTCCGCTTCAAGACCTGAAGTGTCAACCCCCAATACCCTGAGCAATGAATAGTCACCGTAATCTGCAAAGTCCTCCGCCTTTTCCTTCAGCTCTTGAAGTGTGAGCTTTCTTGTATCAATACCAAGGTCACTGAGAAAGCTGTAATCTCCGTATGAAGCCGCCCTGACTGCAAAATCAAGAATATCACTTTCATTTTCCTTCTGCGTGTCATTGAGCTTTGAAAGAACGTTTATTGCAGAATAAAGATTATCAATACTGTCAAGATGCTTCTGATAAGCATCCTCTGTAAGCTCCTGAGCCTTGAGAGCAGTTTTATCGGAATAATCCTTCATTGCATTTGCCGCAACGGTGGCGGCATAAGAATTTCCGTAGCCGCCCGTAAGCGATGAAGCAAGACCTGAGCTGTTCTTAGCTGCCTTCATTCCTTCGTCTGCATAGAAATTCTTATAGCGGTTATATATGGGATCGGCATTAATATCAAAGCTGAAGGATGATGATTTCTCAATAATTTCATCAAGCAGCTTTTCAGCCATAACCGTATAACTGCTTTTTTCATTGAGCTGCAAGGCATTCTCATCAGGTGCAGTTACGGAAGCATTGGCATTGAGAACAAGCCTTGCATCCTTAGCGGTAATTTTTCCGTCCATATCAAGATCTGCCGCCATATCCTTTTCTCTTTTTTCCACAGCCATATCAAGTATATCCTGTGCACTATATTTTTTTGCCGTTTTCACCGCCTCCTTTTATTTCATTTCTGAGTGTTCTCAGCTGAGAGCTGATAACAGCCGTTTCTGACCTGAGTGCCAGCAAAAGACTGTAAATTCTCTCAAGAGAAGCACTGTCAATATTTTTTCCTTTATCCAATACCGTTCACTCCGTTTGTAAGCTGACTTCTGAAAGAAATTGAGTGTATTACTGCTTTTCCCTTTCCTTCAAATCTTAGTCTGTAGCTGTAGCAGGGCTCAGTTGCCGCAGGCACGGTGAACACACCGTCAATATGCTTATCAATAAAGCATATTTTTTTCCATTCGTCTTCATTGTCAGGCTTTATAAATATGCTGACGCTTGCACCCTCTTCAAGAGATAAGGTAACTGAAATTCCTCTCAATATCTGTCTTAGAGAACCTGATATTCCGCCTAATTTTCCGCTTTCGGCAAACCAGCTGATTTCATCCTCGGGGATATACTCATATTTTCCGTTATCCTCTGCATCACTGAAAATATTCACAGCCTCACCGGCAAGAGAAATATCGTGAATTAAGAAAAAGTAGCCGTCCCCCGTACCGTTATTGCAAAGATAAAACAAGCTTCCTTCAAGGGGAATCATAAATCTTGTGTTACCCTTGTCGTCCTCCTTGTGCCAAAGACCGGTTTTGGTATCAAAAACATAGATGCTTCTACGGTTTTCTTCATCCGTCATGGCGATATAATATTTCCCGCAATGCCCTTTTGCAACACAGTCGTAAAATCTGCCGTTACCGAGATTTTCGGAAATAAGCACGGGATATGCTCCGTCATATACCATAATTCCGCTTCTGCTTTTGTAAAATACCCTTTCATTAAGATTGGCAATACTTTTTGATGCTCCTTTTTCAACACCTCTTGCGGGAAAAGAGGTTACCTGAAAATCAGAGGGTGAATTGCCGGTTACTCTTATAATGTGCTCTTCCTTAAAAAACAGCACCTCACCGCCTACAGCCGCTACGCCCGTAAATTCTCCGCCGGCACCTACACTTGCCTGATAAGAGTCCGTGGATATTCCTTCAAAGCAATACCATTTTGTCGGATCACCGAGAGCAGAGGCGTATATTTCATTCACAAATTCACCCTCGTTATTAAGACCGAATCTGCAACCCCATATACGGTTGTTATGCTCAACGGCAAAATCAAAAAGCGGCGCCCTGGTTTCAAGAAAAACTGAGGATAAGGTTCCCGACTTATTAAGACAGCCCTGCAGAATAAGCTCTTTTTCGGTTACCTTGATACAGATATATCTGCTGTCCTTAAAGTACGCCGAGGGGGTTACAAAAACACGCTCCCCCTGAGTAAAGCTGTCCGACGGATCAGACAGAATTATCTTCAGATAAACCGTATCCGCAAGAGTCCAGTTTGATGTATTACGGATATATAAACTCATATATCCGTCCTCATGCATAACAGCCTTCTGCCCTTCACTTGCATTATCAGGCAAAGAATTTACGTAATCAGGGGTTATAACCGTGCCGTCTGAATAGCAGAAATATACAGGCGAAGGCCCTGCCGAAAAAATCTTATTTCCGTGATAAACCTTGTAATCCTCACCGTCGAATTTTATATATTCTCCGTCAGGTGCCACGTATATATTTCTTCCAAAGGGAACTATTGTACGGTTTTTTATATCCGGAACAAGAAATACCTTATCAAGCATTCTGCCGTTTACCATAAAATAGCCTTCACCTGAAAAACAGACCTTTCCGCTGACATTTTCCGCCGCAATAACATCACTTACATCAAAAGGAAGATATCTGATACCCTCTCCCGAGTCCTCATTTTTACTGCACCAGTAACCTCTTTTGTTTCTCACGCTTACAAGAGGAAAATTTTCACCCGTAAGATTTTCCATATCATAAAAGGCATGCTCATCAACACTTAGAATATGTGAAAGCCCCGAAAATCCGTTGATTTCATTTATACGGTTTTTTACACCCGTTAATTTCGGATAAAACATTTTGCCTCCTATTCTATATCTATGCAAATATTTTTAACCGGGTGATTACGGTTTATATAATTCATATAAGAGAGATAGCTTGAATTAAACAAAGCTGCAAAATTTTTATATCTCTCATCATCACCCCAGGCAATACTGAACTGCATAGCAAGAAAAAATGTATAAAGCTCCTGAAACGGCTCCTCAGCAAGAAGCTTCGTTTCGGGGAATAAGGTGTAAGAAACCTCCTCGGGAAGCTCAGCATCAGAATAAGCCGAAAGAAAATCCCTTCTTATTCTTCCGTCAAGCTCTTCCAGCCACTGTGTTTTTATGTTAAATGGAAAAGAATTGGGATATAAAATATCTGCTTTTTCAACAGCCTGTGATACTGTCATACACCTTACCTCTTTTTCAGTTATCTCTGCTTGATGCCTCAATAAAACGCTGAGCTTCCTTTTCGGCGGCAAAAGAATTTCTTATTACCTCAGCAAACTCAACCGGTACACTTACAGGCTCACCCTTTTTAATAAGAATTCTCTTTCCGTTGACAGCCACAAAAAGAGCATCATCATTTTTGGAAAGCTTGGGAATAAATACAGTTTCAGTTTCTTTTTCAATTATCTTTTTCATTTTTTCCTCCGTTTCAGCCTGACAGAAAAAAGCTTCTGTCAGGCATATTCAATTAAATTTTAATTATCAGTTGCTTTCAGCTGTATCTGAAAATTCAGAGCCGGACTCAAATCTGATAATGTATTCCTCAAGAAGTCTTTTTGCAACCTTTGTAGCCTTCCAGCCTACAGAGCTTCTCTGATTAAGAGGATCATTACCGTAGCCCCTCTGCTTAACGATGTGCTCAAGACCGCCGCCTTCAACATCTGTAACACCGTAAGCATTTTCACCGAGGAAAAGAGTACAGAATACTGCTGAACCGTCCTTACCTGCACCTGCTCCGCAGATTAAAGTTCCCTTGGATGCAGTAACGGGAGAGCTGAGTTCAATGATGGTATTATTATATTCGTCTGCAGTAATTGCAATAATGGTATTCTTCTTGCCTCCAACATAAACCTCAACAGGATTATCAAACACACCCGTAGTAAGAGTTTCCTTCACTACAACCTTTAATGAAGAGGTAGAGTTAGCACTGAGAGTAAGCTTTGATAAATTATCCCTGATAACGGTAGGAGCGAAAATCTTAGCCTCTGTGCTTTCAACAAAACGAACACCGCCCAGAGTACCGATTTCACCTCTGAGAATATTCTCGGGATTAACATACTTCTGGATGCCAATCCACTGCTCCCCTGCCTCCTGCATAAGGTCATAAGCAACATAAGGATGTATAATCGCAACGTAAGCACCGTCAATTTTGGGAGCATTTACACTCTTGAGCTCTGCAGCTATCTTGAAAATATCCTTTACTCTCAGCTTACAGTTCTTTGTAATATCGCTTCTTGAAAAAATTTCCTGCTCACCTTCATCTGTGATTTCGGGAGCGTACATAACGTTTGTACCGGCAACAAGCTCATTTCTTACAATAGTATCAAGTGTAAGCCCTGCCTGAGCGGCAAGCTCCTTTGTAGCTTCAACAATTGTGTTATCAACCGCTGTAAGCTCAAGTAAATCAGTCTGTTCAATATAGTCACCGTACTGGTCAACGGTACAGGAAACACCGCTTACACAAAGCTTATTACCTGCAGGAGTAACACCCTCCGTAATAGGCTTTATTGCCTTGGGAAGCTTAGAGAACTTTCTGAATTCAATAGTCTTACCGCCGTTTTTGGGAATAGGTCTTTTCTGACCGAACTGTTCGTGAATAAGATTTGCACCGGCAAGAGTAATAAGAGTCTTGTCATAGAAGGTCTTCATCTCCGCTGAAAGACTTCCGTTATTTGTAACTTCACCGTTTTCAATTGTACCTGATGTTGAATTGATTACCTCACCTGCTGAAAAATGTGTGAGGCTGAGCATTTTAATTTCCATAATTTTCTCCTTATCAGAATGTTATTTTTGCGCCCCTTCCAACTTCGGAAATTATCTTCATAATTTCCTTTTCGGTAAGATTTTTTACATCGGTGCGCTTTACCGATGAGGCTCTGTCCTGTAGAGAATTTTCCGTAACTCTACCTGAATTTTTAATTGCTTCTGCTGTTTTTTTGCCTGCCTGCTTCACGGCGTAACTGAGAGCCGAGCCTAAAATACTGTCCAGATTACATACCTCATAGGCTTTTCTCAAGCCTACTCCCGAAGCAATAAGGCGGCACATTTCGGGCGAGGAACGAAGCTCTGCTTTAAGGTCAAAGGAGGGATATATTTCCTTCATCTGCTGTGCTTCGGCTTCAAGCATATTTATGAGCCTGATTGAATTATTTTTTCTCACCGTCTGCTTCGCAGCTTCATGCACAAGAGAAAGCTTTTCTTCCTTTTCCTTTTCCTTTTCGGTTTCGGCTTTGCTTTTATCCGAAGAAAGATATGCTTCAACAAGAGCCTTTATATCCCCCTTGTCAATGTGGGGATTTTCTTCCCCTAACCTTTCAATAATAGGGGAAACGGCTTCAGCGGTATTCTGATAAGCCCTCATTTTTGCAAAACGCTTATCAATAATTCCCTGAACACGCTTTCTGAAGGCAGAGGAATATTTTCCCTTGATAAGCTTCTCAAACTCCTCTTCATAGCCCTCGCCTTCTTTTACGGCTGTGTCATTCTGAACGGCATTTTCCTGTTCTGTGACGGAAGAGCCCTCTTCTGCAGCAATTGAAGCTATAGCCTCTGTGCCTTCGCCGAAAAACTGTAAATCAACCTTCATTTTTTTCTCCTTTCCTGCCTTTTGTCATCGTCTTTTCCGAAGTGTCATTATCTGCAGACCTTCCGCGGAAGGTCATAATGCGCTTATTGAGCTTTGCATATAAGGGATACTGTGCTTCAACTGAAGCTATACCGTTATAAAAGCTGCTGAGAAGAACTATTGCAGATATTCTGCTTAAATTATCCCCGGTAAGCTTACAGCAAAGACGGAAATACCCGTCAGAAATTTCGTGCTCACATAAGCCGAAAATTCCCATTTCACTGTATTCCTCTGCCGTATTCCATAAGGCTGAGCAAAGAGAGCTTACTGCTGAGCAGACTATATCCTTCCCCTTTTCAGCATATCCCGCATGCCCTTTTACCTTTATTTCAAAGCAATTTTCCTTTAAGTCACCGTTAATTTTTACCAAGAGTATTTCCTCCTGCCGGTGAAGCGTTCTGAGCTATGACAGCTCTTATTTTTTCCTTGTTTTCAATATCAAGAAGCTCAAGTGCCGCAAGTGACTCCACAGCCTTTTCGGGATTGAAAAATCCCATATTGTAGAAATTCACTGTATCGGAATTCTGAACGCTTCTTGAATATGCATTCTGTCTGTGAGCCTTTACCTTAACATCGAACACAGGCGCTCGGAGAATTGCACCCAAGTCGTATTCATTCTCGGAATATGCTCCTTTAAGCACACTGTTGTCGTAAAGAGAATATCCGTTTTCTCCGTCAGCACCGAGAATTCTCATGCTTCTGGGAATTGAATAAAACTGTCTTATAAGCTCAATTACAAGTGTGCATATTTCAGAAAAAGCATTATATGTAGCGCTTATCATATCTCTTGAAAGCTTGTTTGCCGCCTCCTGTAAGGCAGTTATTGCCGTACCTGAAGTCACTCCGCCCATAGTACCGCCCTGAGAAAAATCACGGTTTCCGCTGGTTTCCTTCAATTCATTTATCTTATTGTTGAGAATTGTGACGTAAATCGGGGAAATTGGCGTAAAACCTATTTCTCTTATGGACTCTTCACCGATTGATGAGCCTGAAACGTGAACAAAATCTCTGTTGAAATCCGCAAATTCCTCTTCATTCACAGCACCTTCAACACGGGTAAAATATCTCTTTCTTGTACCCAGTCTTGCATTTCTGATAATCTCATTTCCGAGAATATCAATCTCCTCCTGAGCATCCTTCATAATGTCAATAAGTCCGAAGCCTGCAGGAGTGCCCTCTTCCTTATAAAGTGCATCAAAAACAAAGGGATAAAGTCCGTGGTCGTACCAGCCTCTGTCCGTATATAAGGGATCGTTTTCAGAAGCGTAAAGCAGATGCTCACCCACAAATTTACAGTAATGAAGTACAGTCTTATTGCCGTTTCTCTTTTTATAGTACCAGTCAACAACACAGGACTTGTCAGAGGTATCAACCGCCGTATCGTAAGTATATCGGGTAATTTCTCCGTTACCTGAAAGCTTACCCTCAAGAAAGGGGTAATCCTCAATAAGAAGGTCATTATCCGTAAGCTCAAGAAGAAAAATATTACGGCTTTTCTGAATATCCTTAATTCCCGGCTCCCAGAAAATATTGAGTATATCCGTAGCCTTGATATCAATTTCACCCAGTCCTCCTTCAGCAGTGCTGTTCCACATTACGCTATATACAGCCGTTCCTGTTTTCAGTTTACTGTAGGCGCCGTCAGAATAAACCCGATGAAAATTATTTCTTTCCAGAATTACGGGAATTACCTGAGTAAGTCTTTCGGCTTCCTTCGTATCATTCTTTTCCCTCGGAAGCACGGTGCACTCAGGAATTGACTCCATAAAATCTGCGTGGCGGTTGATAATTGAATTGAAAAGCCAGGCTGATTGCTTCTTATCCTTTGATTTATCATTTCTCAGCTGCTTCCAATGCCTCAGACGGAACCATTCCTCATTTTCAAGCACTCTCATATCAAGATTTGCCTTTGCGCTCTTGTACTTTTCGAGAATTCTTGCCGCTTCTCTTATCTCCTCTTCACCTACGGGCATTTTTATACCCTTTTTTTCTTTCTGATTTTCTTTTTCCATAAAACCTCCTAAAAAACTCATCTGCAGAAATCCTCTGTATTTCCGCTGAAAATAATTTCAATGACCTCACTTTCGTTTTTTTCATTTTTTTCAAGCCCCGAAACCACTGCCGCTGCTTCCTTTACGGCGGAACACGCTTCCTTTAAAAGCTTGGGATCGGATTTTTCATCCCCCTTTTTTCTGCCGTAATTTTCTCTGCACATCTTATACGCCTGCCTGCAAAGCACGTCGGCACAGAAATTCAGATAATCCTCACGGCTTTTTTTACCTTTCAGAAAATCACCACCTGTAGCAGTTGTGTTCGTAAGAACACAACTGCAGTTTTATTTCCTCAGATCAAGCGGATCATCACCCTTCATTTCTTTCGTAACAGTATATTTAGGTGTAATCGGTCTTGACATACAAAAATATCTGAAGGAGTCTGCAAAATGGTCCTCGTCCTCAGTGTTGAGGTCCTCAGGATTTGTCTTATCAAACTGCAAAAGAGGAATTGTCCTCAGTGCCGCCGCGCAGGTATTGAAGAAATACACCATAGGAAAGCCCTCTTCATCAAAGGACATTCTGTAGTGGCACTGCATCCAGCCCGGAATTCGCTTATTATCTCCCTTCATAAAGTAAACAAGATGTCTGTCAGCAGACTCAATTATGGCTTCACCTCTTGAAGCATCCCATATTGAAGGATCTGCAACACCCTCAATAACCTTCCCTTTAAGCCAACGGTGCTCCGTTTCAATACGTCTTATCTCGGAAAATATTTTATCTGGATGCCATCTGAGTCCCTCGTTGGGCGTATCGGTACAGCCGTAAAGCTGCAGAATAAGATAAGCTCTTCCGTCATAATCCACCGCCCACCAATCACACGAAAAGGGCTTACGGAAACCGAAGTCAAAGCTTCTTACAATCTTCCAGTCCCTCGGAATTTCAAAGGGTGCTATAACGTGAGTAAATCTTCTGTCCTCATAATGCTCAGGCATATCCCTGAATTCCTCAAAAAACTGACCTTCAAATATATTCCAGTCACCGTAAAGCCACGCTTTTTTGAGCTTCGGGGGAAGACTCTCCAATTGCTTTATGTATTCGGGATCGCTTTCCATAAGAGCCTTATTATCCGTTACAAGACTTTTTATAAAGCTGTAATCAGAGGGATTTTCCCCTTCCTTATATGCCTTATCTATAAAAAGCCGTTTCACAAAGCCGTGTCCCACACCGCCCGGATTACAGGTAAGATATATTCTCTTGGGAAAACCGTTCACACCTCTTACACAGGCCTTGAAGCGTTCGTATTCCTCTTCAGTAAGCTGTGTGGCTTCATCAAGGAACAGAATATCAACCTCAGTTCCCTGATATTTATCAATGTCCTTTGAATTAAGACAGTGACGGAACATTATTACAGAGCCGTTCGGAAAATATATCTCCTTAGTGCTGTCCTTATATGTGGCCGTATCTCCCAATAAAATTCTCAAAGGATTGATGTGATTGGCACGAAGCTCGGGATAAGACCTTCTTACTATCATAATTTTTATTCCCTTATATCTGAAAGCAAGAAGCACGGCTTTTGTCCTTACCGCCCAGCTCTTTCCGCCGCCTCTGGCTCCGCCGAAGGCTACATAGCGGTGTGTGTCCGCCAAAAACAGCTTCTGTCTGTCACTGGGCTCTCCGAGAACCAATTGTTTCATTACATTCCCCCTTTTTCCTTCAGGAATACAAGAGAACCGAACTGTTTTTCAGCTCGGTTCCCGTTTTTTTGTTTATTCGGTTGTTTCGTTTCGTTGTGGCTTAATTATATCACTTAATTTTTCCGATTTCTCCCCTGAAACGGCCTTTTTGAAAAAAATTTTTTGCCGATTTTCAGGGGTTTTCAACAAGTTTTCAACAAAGTTTTCAACATTATTCAAAAATTTCTTTTATAATCTCTTCCCCGTATTCCTTTGACTTATCAAAATCCATACTTCTGATGTAATAGCCTTCAAGCTCATCGTGCAGTTTTTTTGCCTGAGAAAGACGGTTTACTGCTTCCGTTAAAAGCTCATCTCTTGAACGCTTATTAAAGGCAAGTCGGTTTTTATGCCTCATAAGCGCCTCTTTATCAAAAAACCGCATACAGTCAACGTGGGGAACCTCACCGAAATCCTCAGGATGCCAGTTTTTCGAGGTAAAAAATCCCATAGAAAGCTCAGGGATAATAAGATGCTCAGGTCGGTGCTCGGGAGAAGTGGGACAATAGCACAGAATGGGAGTAAAGCCCTGCTCACAGGCCTTCATAGTAATAATTCTTATAATAACCGAAGAGGCATAGCCGAAGGGATCGGTAAGCACCGTAATTTCATTACAAAGCTCCGCAAAGGTATCCCTGAATAAAACGAGTCCTTCAGGTGTAAGAGCACTTAAAAACCTTTTTTTCACCTTTCCCGTTCCGTCTGAGGAGCTTTTAAGCCTTGATGAAGCCAGCTTTTCGGAAAACTTATGAAGCCGTTCTATTTTCATATTTGAAATTATAATTGATGAAATATCGTTTTCAACACTCTTTGCCGCACTGAGAAATTCTATGCACTTTTTATGCTGAAAGGAATTCAGCTTTGTTTTATCTATTATCTCAACTGCATTTTCCCTTAAAAGTCTGTCATCTCTGAACATACCTAAATCAATTATTTTTTCACTTACACCGGGAAATCTCGGCTCAAGTGTATGAGGCGGTGTTCCGTCAGCAATACTTATCTTCATAGACGGAATAATAACACCGTCAAGACTGTTTGGATCCGATGAGCAGTAAATAAGCTCGGTATAAAGCCCCCTTTTGTGACATTCGGCTGCTATTTTTTTCATAAGCGTTGACTTTCCCGTACCGGGACCGCCCTTGATTATATAAAGCCGCCAGCCCTTTTCTGCTTCATACAGCTCGTCAAATAAGGAATAAAAGCCTATCGGTGTATTTGCTCCGAGAAAAAAAGATGAAGACGAAGTTTTATACATTTAATCCCCCCGATAAAATCTTTTTCACTTTACAAAAAATAATTTTCCATAAAGTAAAATGCACACCGACAGAGTATCGGCTGATATCATATTATTCATAAACTTCAGAAAAGTGAAAAATAACCTTCCTTTTTTGTTGCGATTTTTTTATTCTTATGTTAGTATGTATTCATTATGCGGGAGGTATTAAAAAAATGATTGATTTTTCAAAAACTTTATTTCAGAACGCTCAGGAAAATGTCCTTATATGTGCTCACCGTGGTGTTTCAGGTGCAAATATCCCCTGTAATACCCTTTCAGCCTTCAAAGCCGCCTTGCTTCAGGGTGCTGACATAATTGAGCTTGATGTTTCAAAATCAAAGGACGGAAAATTCTATGTTTTTCATCCCGGCATGGAAAAAGCTCACTTAGGAAGCCCCGTTCTCCTCAGAAGCCTTCCTTCAAGGGTGATAAAAAGACTCCGCTTTCTCAATCAGGACAACACGAAAACCGTATGCCCCATAAATACACTTGAGGAAATACTCACCTTCCTTAAAGGTAAGTGTTATATAAACATAGATAAATTCTGGACAGATATTGAAGGCATCACAGAGATAATAAGAAAATGCGGAGTTGAAAATCAGGTTATCGTAAAAACCGATACAACAGAAAAATATCTCCGTCAGGTAGAAAAATATGCTCCCGATTTTATGTTTATGCCCATTGTGAAAAAAGAGGATAACATAACCGATGAGCTTACAAGAAGAGGAATAAACTGCATAGGTGCAGAGGTTATCTTCACAGAGGAAACAGACTCAGTAGCAAGTGAAGAATACATAAAAGCTATGCATGAAAAGGAAAAAATCGTCTGGGTTAATTCCATTGTATATGACTATAAGGCTGTTCTCAGTGCAGGTCATACCGACGATATTGCCGTCACGGGCGAAGAGGAAAAGGGCTGGGGCTGGCTTATTGACAGAGGCTTTGATATAATCCAGACCGACTGGTGCCTTGCTCTTAAAGAATTTATGAAAAAGAGAGATAAATAATAATGAAAAAAGTAATTGCTGTTTTAACCGTATTTATTCTTATTTTCCTGACCTCATGTAATAAAAATATCTCCGAAGAAGCAACAAGTAATGAAAATATCGGTGAAGAAACAACCGTTCAGGAGGAAATAACCACAATAGAAAGTCTTAACGTGGAGGTCCTTGAGCCTGCAAGGGTATTTACGGCATATTTTTCACATAATGATCCCATTGAAGCCGCCGCAGAATTTATTAATGAAAAAACGGAAGGTACAATTTACAGAATTGAAACCGTAGGTGCTTATCCCGAAAACGAAGAGGAATATATAAGACAGGCGGCAGAGGAATACAAAAAAAATATCCGCCCCGCACTTAAAAATGCCCCCACATCTATGAGTGAATATGACATCATCTTCCTTCTCTTCCCCTCATGGTGCAACACAATGCCTATGGCAGTGTGGACCTTCATTGAGGACTACGATATGAGAAACAAAGCCGTCATTCCCGTCTGCTACGGAAGTGAAGCAGATCTCAATAATGCAATAAAAGACATTCATTCTCTCGTTCCCCCTATGCAGATAGTAAACGGCTACACCTTCGCAACAGACTTCCTCACCACCGCCGAAGACTTCACCCAGTGGATGAACAAGGTTCTTTACGGATAAGCGCAGTGTCCTTAAAGCCACTGTGCATCGATATAAATCCCTCAGGGGATTTTCGATATGTTGCTGACGCAACCCGATATGCTTCGCTCTCTGTATGCTTGCTGTGCAAACGAGGGATTTATATCATATCGGAACCGACCTTTAGGAAGGTTATATCGAATTTGCCGCAAGACAAATATATCGGGCAGGGCAAAACACGGCATATCGACAAGCCCACCAAAGCAATATTGCCACAAAAAAAAGACGAGGAATTATCATAATCCTTCGTCTTTTTTTGTTTATACGGAACTCAACTAAAAACTGTTCCTTTTTTAATTTCTTACTTCATCCAGTTTTTCGGATCCTCAAGCTCAACTGAAGCACGGAGAATAAGTCTTGCATCTGCCGCAGTTATTTTAGGATTAACTTTATCAATATTTGAAGCCTGATAATAACAAGAGCCTTCCTCATAATTTTCAAGCTGAACAGATGCACGGAGCGTGAGTCTTGCATCGGCAGCAGTAAGCTTTCCGTTACCGTCCACATCACCGAAAACAACAATTTCTTTCTTTGTGCCGTCTGCAAGAATAAGAATCAAGCCTGTACCGATAAGGTCTTTTTCAGATACATCCCTACCGTCATCAGTCCTGATAACAGCACCCTTATCTGTCTGAGAAAGAAGCTGTGCTACAGTAAGACCGTTGTTAGAGAAAACATTGTTACCCTTTTCCTTTGCATTGTCGGAAGACGTAAATTTTGCTACAAGCTTCGGAATTTCAGTATGACCTGAAATATATTTCTGACAGTCATCACAATAAACACCTGATGTATAGCCGATACCCGTATATGTTGCAGGAGTTTCCTTGACATTGGTTTTATTTACATGGTTTGAAGGATTCTTTGAAGTTTCACTGTGTCCTGAAACATACTTTTTACAGTCATTACAATAAAAACCGGCTGTATAACCCGTTGAACTGCAGGTAGCCTTCACCTCTGCAACATTCTTTGTGTTTATATGATTTGAAGCATCTGCACCAAGTTTTTCTGTGTATGTGTGATTTGAATTGTTCTGACAGGTGTAAGTCTTCACACCGATTACCTTACAGGTTGCTGTTGTTGTGATTTCACCGCTATCC
Source organism: Acutalibacteraceae bacterium (assembly GCA_045591285.1). Classification (GTDB taxonomy): domain Bacteria; phylum Bacillota; class Clostridia; order Oscillospirales; family Acutalibacteraceae; genus RUG806. Next base: position 17,035 of record JAZNSP010000023.1, on the reverse strand, counting down.
CACTTGTGATTAGCACTATCAATCGCTTTTTCTGCATAGGTTGAATAATTACATTTTGAACATATTACATAAGCATCCCAGCCGATTTCAGTACAAGTAGGTGCCTTTGCATCAAACTGAACAAGAGTATCTTTGTGATTAAGAGCAGGAACTTCTTCCTGTGCTATTGTAGCATCATCACAACGTGAACAATGCTGACCTGCTGTAAACCCCGGATTGTAACAATCGGGTGATACTGCATCATCAATGATAATATCATGTTCAAGAGCTGCTTTTTCTTCGTAAGTTGTATAACTGCAAGCTGTACAATACTCGTAGGCATCCCAACCGATTTCCGTACAACCGGGTGCTTTTTTATCAACCTGAACAAGAGTATCCTTGTGATTAAGAGCAGGAACTTCTTCCTGTGCTATTGTAGCATTATCGCAACGTGAACAATGCTGACCTGCTGTAACCCCCGGGTTGTTACAATTAGAGGGTACTGCTTCATCAACGACAATATCGTGAGCATCAGGGTTAATAGGAATTTTAACATAAGTTGTATAATCGCATACCTTACAGTATTTGTAAGCATCATAACCGCTTGCTGTGCAAGTGGCAGTCTTTGCATCTACACTAACAAGTGAACTTCCGTGACGGCATACATTACTGCAATATGTGCACTTGCTGTTTGTATAGCTATGAGGACCTGCACTGCCGGTTTCGGTTTTTGTGTCAGTATATGTCTGACCGTTAATTTTAACACTTGCAGTATAACTAATCTGATCATTTGACTGACAGTTTTTTGCCTTCGTAGTAGTTGATGATGCACCTGTTGATATATTTACATACGCTCTGCTGTCCGTAGAAGTAAACTTTGCCGTTACCGAAGTACCGTTCCAGGTCCATACAGGTTTACTGACAGAAACACAGGTAATGGTTACAACAGTACCACTGGCACTCGACGTTATTTCCGACCAATCTAACCTGCAATTAAGAGAGCTGCCGGAGGATTTCGGCAAATCACTTAAATAAACAATTTCTTTATTACTATCACGCAGACTGTCATAATAACTACCCTCGCCATAATAACTGCTTGCGGTAGTTCTGACATGTAATCTCAACCGACCTATGTAGTCGTAATCTATATAAACTTCTTTAACACCTTTCAGATTTTTATAAGTTACCTTGTAAAGATAAGCTTCTGATGAATAATTTTGCCCATAGTAATAATACTGTGCAACTCCACTGCTATAGGTAATCGGCACCTGACCGGTAATCTCACTATTTAACCTGAGGGCTTCACTTGCAGCAAACACCGAAACCGGTACAATAGTCAGAAGCATTAAAGCTGCAAGCAGAATACTTATGATTTTGTTTGTTTTTTTCATAGCATTTTCTCCGAAAACAAAAAATTTACATACCACAATAAACAGCATTTGTTGTACCCTACAAGTATATCACTTTCATTTCTTATTTCAATAGAAAAACTGAAATTAATGCTTCTCTTATATTAATAGTTTAATATATAATCAAAAATTATTCTCATTGACAATTTGTCATATTTCATTTATAATTTATTCATAACTTTCATCAGAAACGGAGAGCTTTATGGGAAATTTCAGACTTGCTTTTATTGCGGATATTCACCACTATTCCGAAAAATTAGGTGCTTCGGGAAGAGCCTATGAGCTTCGTGAGGGAAGCGATCAGAAGTGCCTTAAGGAAACGGGGGCAATTATAGATTATGCTTTCACGAAATTCCTTACGGAAAATACCGATGCCGTGTGTATCGCAGGTGATATCACCAATGACGGTGAAAAGGTAAGTCACGACGAATGTCTTGAAAAATTCCGTCTTTTAAGTGAAAAGAAAAATCTCTATCTTATAACGTCAACTCACGACTGGTGCTCCGACAATAATCCCAGACGCTTCACTGAAGAGGGTGTTTTCCACGACGTTGAAACCCTCGATGCAAAAGATCTTACCGATTATTACGGCGATATTTCATCTGCTGACTGCATTTCCTCTTATGAAACTCCCTTAGGTCTTGTTTCAAAGTGCTATCAGGTAACAGAAGGTCTTCGTCTTCTCGCAGTGCACGATGACTGCGATGCAGAAGGCGGAAAATCGGGCTACAGTGAAAAGCATCTTCAGTGGATGATTGATGAACTTAAAAAAGCAGAGGCTGACGGCTGTAAGGTAATTGCTATGGAGCATCACCTTCTTCTTCACCCCTTCTGCAAGCTTATAAATTCAGGTCAGTCCATAGGGGATAATTTCAAGGTGGCTTCCGTTCTTGCTGATAACGGTCTTCGTCTTATGTTCGTAGGTCACTCTCACATGCAGAGAACCACTGAATATGTAAGCGAAAACGGAAATAGGATAACACAGATAAATCTCGGTGCCCTCACAGGCTACCCCGCCCCCATAACCTACGTTGACTTTGACGGTGAAAATGCAAACGTTTCCGTAGAATTTTTAGACGGATTTTACTATAAGGATAAAAAGCTTACTGAAGAATATTTCAAAAAGCATACTTTGGGAGTTCTTTTCAATCTTCTTGAAGCAGGAAAAGCCGATAAAGAGGATTTCAGAGAAAGACTTGGTGCCCACGGAATTAAAATTCCCTCTTACGATATTTTATACCCCATTATCCGTTTTGTCTGCAAAAAGCTTCTTAAAGCAAAATGCGGCTCGGTAGGAAGACTTCTCAACCTCCTTACCTTCGGAAAAGCTATTGACAGAAAAACTCTCAAAGCCGTTAAAAACGTGCTTCTTCTTGATATGGTTGCAAAAATTTTCCTCAGTATTTTCGACGGCTCTTACGCAGTAAGAGAAATGAGCGAAGAAGAAAAGCAGACCGTCATAGCTGTAGGAAAGCTCCCCTCACGTATAGTAAAGCACCTTCCCTTAGGTAATAAAAAAGAAGGCATACTTAAAACCACTGACCAGATTGAAGTGCTTACAAAAGAGCTTATGTATCCTTCCTCACCCGACAATATGAATACAGTAATCAGCTTATGAGAAAAGAAGCTGAACAGATAGCCTTTTCTGCCATAAAAGCGGCACTTCCCTATGAAAACACAAAAAAAATCCTGAGAGGACTTTCACTTGAAGGCAATATCACTGTGGAAGCTATCGGAAAAGCGGCAATACCTATGGCAAAGGCCGCAGAGGACGTGCTTGGGGATAAGATAAAAAAAGGACTCATAGTCACAAAATACAACCACGCCGAAAATTTTTCATCTTCATATTTTGAAGTCATTGAAAGCGGTCACCCCATAAGTGACGAAAACAGCATCCTTGCCGCAGAAAAAGGTCTTGAAATTGCATCTTCTCTTAGTGAAAACGATATTCTTTTAGTTCTTCTTTCGGGCGGCGGCAGTGCTCTTTTTGAAAAAAGTAAAATCTCCCCCGTTGAGCAAAGAGAGATCACAAAAAAATTATTAAGTAATGCCGCTGACATAAGAGAAATAAATTCAATAAGAAAAAGGCTTTCCCTTGTAAAAGGCGGTCTTCTCGCCCAAGCGGCTTATCCCGCAAAGGTAATTACAATTGCGTTAAGTGACGTTTTATCAAACGATAAAAGCGTAATTGCATCGGGAATTACCGTAAAAGACAGTGAAAGTGAAGACTTCGTAAGAGATATTTTCAATAAATACGTAAAGTCAGCTTCAGAACAAGCAAAAGAAGCAATTTTTTCATCACGTGAAATAAAAATAAACGACGGCGGATATTATTTCGCAGGCGATATAAATATCCTCTGTGACTATGCCGGCAAAAAAGCAGAAGAGCTGGGCTTCACAGTTCATCAGATGGAAAGAGATCTTTCAGGTGAAGCAAGGGATGAAGCCGTCAGAATAATTGACAGTATTCCCTCAGAAAAAGGAAAGCACTGCTATATCTTCGGCGGTGAAACCGTTGTTACAATAAAAGGTGACGGCAAAGGCGGAAGAAATCAGGAAACCGCACTTTCTGCCGCAATAAAATTAAGAGATAAAAAAGGGATATGTCTTTTGAGCATCGGCTCAGACGGAACAGACGGCCCCACTGATGCCGCAGGCGGCTTTGCAAACGGCAACACTTATAATAAAATGCTCTCATTGGGAATTTCTCCCGAAAAAGAGCTTGATAACAATAATTCATACTCTGCCCTCTATGAAAGCGGATACGTATTAAAAACAGGGGCAACGGGTACGAATGTAAATGATCTTATAATTATACTTACGGAAAATTATGAAAACTGATAAAATTACTCTTGTTTCATACACAAAAGGAGAAGAAGCTGTAAACTGCATTACCCATCTTGCAGGACTTATTCTTCCTACCCTGATTGCAATTGAAATTTTCCATTTATGTAAGGACTCATTCACTCTTCTCTGCGCAGTTCTATATGCCATAGGCACGGCACTTACGTTTCTGTGCTCCTTTATCTATCACGTACTGCCCCACGGCAACATGAAAAAGATTTTCAGAGTAATTGACCACTCGGCAATATTTTTTGCAGTTGCAGGAACAATAACAGGCTGTGTTCCTCAGGTTTTTCTGAAGGGAAGCGCTGTCGGTGCTGTTCTGATGCTCATAGTGGCGTGGATAGGCGTCATAGCAGGACTTTGTCTTACAGTTTTTAACTTTGAAAAATATAAAAACGTACGTATGGGGCTTTATATCTTCTCCTCAGCCTTCAGTGCCCTTCTCGGAGGAAGTACGTTTTTCAATCTGCCCATAGAAGCCTTTATTTGTCTTATGTCAGGCGGTGCTACGCTTCTTATCGGCTGTGTATTCTATAAAATGGGTGTAAAGAGAAGATATATTCACAGTATATTCCACGTATTCATAGTTCTCGGTCTGGGAATTTTCTATTACGGAATAAAAAACTATGTTTATTTAATGCTTTAATACAGAAAGGTTGAAGGTTATGGAAAAAAGAAACGTATGTCTGACGGGTGCTACAGGTCACGTAGGCTTCGCAATACTCAAGGAGCTTCAGAACTACACCGACAGAGAAACAAGAATTCTTCTCAGAAAGGATCCCGGTTATTTTGACAGTCTTAACTGCACTAAGGTTAAGGGTGACATCACCGATTACGAGTCTCTTCTTGAAGCCTTTAAGGATTGCGACACCGTTTATCACGTTGCAGGCTGTGTTGAAATAAAGCCCGGCAACGAAGACTTTGTTTATAAAGTAAACGTAACAGGCACAGAAAACGTTATTAAGGCTTGTAAGGTAACAGGCGTTAAGAAGCTTGTTTATATGTCAAGCGTTGATACATATATTCCCCTTCCCGACGGTGAAGTAATGCGTGAGGTTTACGATTACGATCCCGAAAAGCTTGAAGGCACCTATGCAAAGACAAAGGCTGAAGCAACAGCAAAGGTTCTTGCCGCAAACGAAGAAGGCGTTCTTGAAACCGTGGTTTGTCAGCCAAGTGCCTGTATGGGCCCTTATGACTTCAAAATTTCAAGCATCGGCAGTATGGTGAGAATGTTCTCATCAGGCAAATTCCCCATCACAATGACCTTCGGTGCATATAACTTCGTTGATGTCCGTGACGTTGCTATCGGCACGATCCTTGCAGGTGACAAGGCAAAGGGCGGAAGCGTATATCTTCTCTGCAACAAGAGCTGTACCGTTGATGAATTCATAAGACTTCTTGCTGAAGTATGCGGCAACAAGCCTCCCAAAATCAAGCTCGGCAAGGGTATTATCGACCTTGCAGCACCTCTTATGGAGGTATTCTACAAGGTTACGGATCAGACTCCCATTTTCACACGCTATGCTATAAGAAAGCTCTGCTCAAACTGTAACTTCTCCTACGAAAAAGCGGCAACAGAGCTCGGCTATGCCCCCAGAAGCCTTAGAGAAAGCCTTCAGGACACAATCAACTGGATTAAAGAAAACGAAAAGAAATAAGCCTTCTTCATAAAAAATTTCACCCGTGAATGAGCAGGGTGGCTAAGGACAGATAAAAATTATCGGGATACACTTTGTAATGAAGTGCTCCCGATTTTTTATGTAATAAGTAATATTTCAAATTAAAATTTGCAGTGTTATTTTATTCACCAAAAACTGTCCGAAGGACAATAAAACTGGGCGTCAGCCGAATAAAACTGCGAAGCAAAAAAACTCGCCGACGGCGAATAAAACTGCCGAGTATCCTTACGAACACTCGGCATTATTTTATGCATTGAAATTCTTTACTACGGTTTTTACAGCTTCTGCAATAAACTTATGTGTTTCAGGGCCCATTGAGTTTGTTTCGTGATAATGGTTTTCATCGAAACGGTCCCTTGTGGAATTAAGATAGGGCTGTGTTGGATGAAGCACGAAATCGTTTTTGGGAACACAGTAGCCTGTCATATCGTTTGTAACACCGAAGGCAATAGTTTCATGGTCACCGATAATATCGCAAAGAGGCTCGGCATTTATTTCGGGGCCCTTGCCTGTTGTGGAATTTTCCTTATCCATATATCCGCCGTAAACGGTTGAAACAAAGTTCTCACCGGGAAGAAGAAGTATCTTCTGACTGCCTATTGTCATATACGTAATTTCCGTCATCATAGCAACACCCGTTTCGGAGCAGTTTGAGGGATAAGCCTTGAAGCTCATAGTGCCTCTCATTGCAAGAAGTGTAAGAACGTTGTTATCAACGGGAAGATAGAACTGCTGAGTAATAAATTTAATCTCAGGTGAAAGCTCCTTTTCATCTGTAATTTCAAAGGACTTTTCAGCATAATACTTTGCCTGAAGCTTAATTTCCTCAACTCTGTCTTCCTTGTGGAAATCCTTGGCATCCATACCGCCTATGGCACCGATACCGAAAAGAACCTCTGCACCCTTTTCTTCCTTGATCTGCTCACGCATAAAATAGGGATATTCACCTGAAAGCAGACGGTTATTTCCGCCCAGTGAATTGGGATGAGCACCTATGTTCATAACCCATACTTCACCGCTGTTATCTGTGGGAGCAAAGCGGATACGGGTAAGATATTCGTGTCTTTCGGGAAGTCTTCTGCCTGTTGAAAGTCCGCCTTCAATTGAAACTCTGCCTGAATAAAGCTTTCCTTCTTTTCTGTTGTTATATGCTTCAACACTTACCTTTACTGCCGTCTTGAAAAGCATTTCCATATATTCGGGCACCTTGCCGTCTGAGGGAATGCTGACAAGATTTGCCTTACCCCAGTAGCCGAGTGTATCAATACCCGAATGAGAATGAGTACAGCTGAAGTGAACAGCCTTACACTTCTTCATTTCAGGACGTGATAAAATCAGATTTCTTATCTTATTTACTTCAATATTCGTAAGACCTACGATATCGGCACTTATCCAGATAATACCCTCGTCATCACCGCAGTCAAGCCACATAGCGTGAATATACACGGGAGATAAGGTTCCTTCCATTTTGTGTCCTGAGCCGTGACCTGCTATCCAGTATGTTCTGTCAAGTGAAAGGTCAGGCATAATTTCAGCTTTAGCAAAACCGCATCTGTATTTATTTCCGCTTATTGTCTGAGGCTTAACCTCGGGAATGGGATATGCAGTAGCAGTTTTCTGCACCTTTTTACCGTAATTGCTTGTAATTTTTATAATGCCCTTTGAGGCAAGATCCATAATATCCATAGTATCAACCTCCTTCATATTATATTAACACTAAATAAAACATTTTTCTACTGTGTTCACAGAAATTTAATTCTTTTTTTCTTAAACCTTGAAAAAAATTATGTATGATGCTATTATATAATAAATAACAGCAACGGAAAGGATTTTTACCTATGAAAAAGATATTGGCATTCGTTTTAAGCCTTACAATGCTTTTCTCGCTGGCAATTCCCGCATTTGCCTCTTATGAAACACCCTTTGAGGACAGTCTTTTCTTTGAATATGAGGATTACTCAATACATTACAGAGTTCTTGAAGCAGAAGAAGAAAAAGGACAGATTTTTATGATTCACGGCTTTGCCCTTTCATCTTACTGCTGGGTAGAGCTTGCTACAAGATTAGTTGCAGAGGGCTACACCTGTGTTCTTGCTGACCTTCCCGACTTCGGTTACTCAACAAGAGAAACTATGTCAACGGAAAAGCTTCCCAGAGAAGATATTATGCACGCCCTTATGACAGAGCTTTCATCTGAACCCTGGTACGTTGCAGGTCACTCAATGGGCGGTTATGTTGCTCAGGCTCTTGCCGCAAAATATCCCGACTCCGTAATAAATCTTCTTCTCTACGGCACAGGCGGTAACGATAACGATCCCTCAATGACAGCTTTAATGGGCAACGATTATTTTGTTGCATTAATGGGCCCTCTTATGCAGCTTATGACAAGATTTGATTTTCTTGTAAAGCTCTTCTTACAGATGGGACTTAACGATAAGGAATATGCCGCAAATTATGATATAGCAAAAATTACCGAGCCTTTAAGAATTGACGGCACAGGTAAGGGTGCTTGCTATTCCTTCTCAATGCTCACAAACACCGATTATGAGGCACTTAAAAACGGCAACCCCGTTCTCTTCGTAAACGGCAGTGAAGACTCCGTTATCCCCGATGCTTCAAAGAACAGCATAAGAGAAGCTCTTCCCGAAGGAAGCGTTGATGCAGTTGTTGAAGGCGGCGGACACATGTTCATTGAAAATATGGCAGACGAAGTGGCAGAAATTACACTTTCCTTCCTCAAGGCAAATCCTGCAAAATAAATACCGCTAATAACGAAAATCTCTCTTGCTTCGCGCAGGGGAGATTTTATATAATATAAGGGTAAATATTACTGAAAAGAGGTTCTCTTATGAACGTAACAGAAAGATTTCTCAGATACGTTTCTTTTCCCACTTCCTCAGACGAATTCTCAGAAACTGTTCCTTCAACAGAAAAGCAGAGGGTTTTAGGAAAGCATATCAAAAACGAGCTTATAAAGCTTGGTCTTCAGAACGTTGTTTTTGATGACAAGGGCTACGTTTATGCCTGTCTTCCCGGCAATACCGAAGATGCTATAGGCTTTATTGCGCATATGGACACCTCACCTGATGCACCCGACTCACCCATAAATCCGAAAATCATAAGCTATAGTGGCGGAGATATTGTTCTTAGTGAAAACGTTTCAATAAGCACGGCAGAATATCCCTTTATCGAAAATTACAAGGGACAAAGCCTTATTGTCACAGACGGAAACACCCTTTTAGGTGCAGACGATAAGGCAGGTGTTGCTGAAATTGTTTCAATGTGCGAATATCTCATAAATCACCCCGAAATTCCGAGAAAAACTATTGCAATATGCTTTACTCCCGATGAAGAAATAGGAAGCGGAGCAGATCATTTCAATTTTCAGTGCTTCAGGGCAAAAGAAGCATATACGGTTGACGGCGGTAAGTTAGGTGAAATAGAATACGAAAACTTCAATGCCGCTTCAGCAAAAATCACGGTAAAGGGTGTAATAATTCATCCCGGCAGTGCAAAGAACAAAATGAAGAATGCCGTGCTTTATGTCAATGAATTTATTTCTATGATGCCCCCCTTTGAAACACCTGCCCACACGGAAGGCTACGAAGGCTTTTATCATATCCACGATATAAAAGCCGATGAAACCTCTGGTGAAATAAGAATGATAATAAGAGATCACGACAGTGAAAAATTCAGACAGAAGAAAGCTTTCCTTGAAAATCTCACGGCTTATCTTAACACAAAATACGGTGAAGACACCTTTACTCTTGAAATTAAAGACAGCTACTTTAATATGAAGGAAAAAATCCTTCCCTTTATGCATCTTATTGACAATGCAAAAAATGCTTTCCTTAAAGAAGGAGTAACCCCCGAATGTGTGCCCATAAGAGGCGGCACAGACGGAGCAAGGCTTTCTTATGAAGGACTTCCCTGTCCTAATCTCTCTACAGGCGGAGAAAATTTCCACAGCGTAAGGGAATTTATTTCAGTTGAAAGCATGGAAAAAATGGTAAGGGTTCTGATAAACCTTGCCTCAATGTAAATTTTTATAAAATAACTCAACATAAAAAGGGCAGAATGTAAAAGTTCTGTCCTTTTTTGTAAAAAAGTGTTTTTACTATGGACTTTATTCACTTTTAATGTTAAAATAACTGTATGTTTGTTTAATTTAAGGAGTGTTTGTTTTGGCAAAGTTAGGCTTTGACAACGAAAAATATCTTCATCTGCAATCACAGTGTATTCAGGAAAGAATAGCACAGTTCGGCGGTAAGCTTTATCTTGAATTCGGCGGAAAGCTTTTTGATGATTTCCACGCTTCAAGAGTTCTTCCCGGCTTTCAGCCCGACAGTAAAATAAGAATGCTCCAGGAGCTTCGTGATGAAGCGGAAATGGTCATTGTTATTTCTGCAGATGCAATTGAAAAGAATAAGAGAAGAGGAGATCTCGGTATTACCTATGATGCCGACTGTCTTCGTCTTATAGATGCCTTCAGAGAGATAGGTCTTTTTGTGGGCAGTGTCTGCATAACTCAATTTGCCGAACAGCCTACTGCCATAATCTTCCAGAAAAGACTTGAAAGCCTTGGTATCAAGGTTTACAGACACTACCTTATCCCCGATTATCCCACGAATATTCCCCTTATAGTAAGCGATGACGGCTACGGCAGAAATGAATACATAGAAACAGAGCGTTCACTTGTGGTGGTTACAGCCCCCGGTCCCGGCTCAGGAAAAATGGCAGTCTGCCTTTCTCAGCTTTATCACGAACATAAAAAGGGTTCAAAGGCAGGATATGCTAAATTTGAAACCTTCCCTATATGGAATTTACCCCTGAAGCACCCTGTAAACGTTGCCTATGAAGCGGCTACGGCTGATCTTAATGACGTAAATATGATTGATCCCTTCCACCTTGAAGCCTACGGTGTTACAACGGTAAATTACAACAGAGATGTTGAGATTTTCCCTGTTCTCAATGCTATGCTTACAAAAATTTCAGGTGAATGTATCTATAAATCCCCTACGGATATGGGTGTAAATATGGTCGGCAACTGCATTTTTGATGATGAAGCAGTATCGGAAGCATCAAAGCAGGAGGTCATAAGAAGATATTACGAGGCTGCTTGTCTTGCACGTCAGGGACTTCAGGAAACGGCAGTTGTGCACAGAATTGAGCTTCTTATGAATCAGCTTGGCATTTCTGTAGAAAACAGACCTGCAGTAAATGCGGCTCTCAGTAAGGCTGAAGCTACAGGTGCACCTGCCGCCGCAATTCAGATGGATGACGGCACAATTATCACGGGAAAAACAAGCGACCTTCTGGGTGCATCTTCCGCTATGCTCATAAACGTCATAAAAAAGCTTGCAAATATTCCCGAAGAAATTCTTCTTCTCTCCCCTGCAATCATTGAGCCTATTCAGAAGCTCAAAACCGATGCTATGGGAAGTGTAAATCCCAGGCTTCACGTTGATGAGGTGCTCATAGCTCTTTCAATATGTGCGGCAACAAATCCCGTTGCAAAAAAAGCTCTCGAACAGCTTCCTCTTCTTAAAGGTCTTGAAGCACATTCTTCCGTAATGCTCGCATCCGTTGACGTTCAGACATTCAAAAAGCTTGGTATAAATATGACAAGCGAGCCCAGAAGCCAGACAAAAAAGCTTTATATAAAGTAAAACAATTAAAATTAATCAGGTACTTATCAGATAGGTATCTGATTTTTTATTACGTTTAAGGTAACACCCATATAATGAACCATATATGTGCAAGGGGGTGCTGTTATGGCTTTTCAGACGGTTTTCAAGCGTTACGAGCTTAAATATATCATTACAAAAGCACAGCAGAAAAAAATCCTTGAAAAAACCGCTTCTTTTATTTCTCCCGATAAATTCGGCAAATCTGTCATACGAAACCTTTATTTCGACAATTCATCCTATGAGCTCATAAGGCGCTCGATTGAAAAGCCTGTATATAAAGAAAAGCTGAGAGTCAGAAGCTACACTCAAGCTTGTAAGGATACCACGGTTTTTGTTGAGCTCAAGAAAAAATACGACGGTGTAGTTTATAAAAGAAGAGTGGATATGACCGAAGACGAGGCTTTTTTATGGCTTCAGGGCAACAGCGGTCCGCCGAAAAAAACTCAGATAACCGACGAAATAGACTATTTTATGTCACATTACGGAAATCTTTCCCCTAAGGTTTTTATATGCTGTGACAGACAGTCTTATTTTGGAAATAACGACAGTAATTTCAGAGTTACCTTCGACAGCAATATAAAAGCAAGACTCACAGAGCTTTCACTTACAAGGGATGCTTACGGAGAAGATATTCTCGACAGCGACAAAATACTTATGGAAATTAAATGCGTAGGCGGTATGCCCTTGAACTTTGCGGAAATTCTCAGTGAAGAAAAAATATATAAAACACCGTTTTCAAAATACGGAACTGCTTATACCAAGCTTATTTTACAGAAATGAAAGGATAACGTTATGGAAAATTTATTCAGCGGTCTTTTTGACAGCGACCTTACTTCAGTAATCAGTGTGAAGGATTTTCTCTTATGCCTCGGCACTTCACTGCTTCTCGGTGCAATACTCACCTTCTCATATATGTATAAAACCCGATATACAAAAAGCTTTCTTATGACGTTAAGCCTTCTGCCTGCGGTTGTGTGCGTTGTGATAATGATGGTCAACGGCAACGTGGGAGCAGGTGTAGCTGTTGCAGGTGCCTTTTCACTTGTGCGCTTCCGTTCGGTTCCGGGCACCGCAAAGGAAATCTGCACACTCTTTCTTGCTATGGGCGCAGGACTCATTTCAGGTATGGGATATCTTGCCTACAGCCTTCTTTTTACGGTAATAATGAGTATAATGCTCTTACTTTTCAACAAAATCGGCTTTTCATCAGGTAAGAATACTGCAATTTATAAAACCGTAAGAATTACTATCCCCGAAAGCCTTGATTACACAGGCGTTTTTGATGACGTAATGAAGGAATTCTGCTCAGACTATGAAGTAACTCAGGTAAAGAGCACAAATATGGGCAGTATGTTCAGAATTACCTATGACGTTGTATTAAGGGACGAAAAAAGGGAAAAAGAATTTATAGATAAATTAAGACTCAGAAACGGAAATCTTGAAATCACCGTGTCAAAACAGGCAACAACTGTATCCGAGCTTTAATATCGGGGGGATTATTTTGAAAAAAAATACAGTAATAATTATTGCGCTGATTTTCTGCCTTCTTCTCTCTGCCTGCGGGAATAATAATGAAGCCACAGAAAGCACTTCAGCAAATAAAGAAACCACAGCCCAGTCATCTTCAGAGGAAATTACAGCTGAAGCAGCTTCTTCCCTTTTAACAGAAGAAATGTCCGTTACTGAGGAATTGACAAGTGAAAGCGCCGTATCGGATATTGCACTTAATACGGAAATGTTCACCGACGGCGACAAAACAATAACGTCACCTGAAAATGCAGTTAAAATAAGACTTCTCGGTGACAGCATTGAATGTGACAGCAACGCCGTTTCGGTTAATAAGGGCATAATTACAATTTCCGAAGAGGCAACCTATTATTTTACCGGAACCCTTAATGACGGAATGATATATATAAACGCTGATGAAAAGGCAAAAATAAGGCTTATTTTTGACGGTGTTAATATAACAAGCAATACAAACGCACCGCTATACATTCTCTCCTGCGATAAGGTTTTTGTCACACTGAGTGAAGAAAGTGAAAATTCACTTATTAACGGCGGTAATTTCACTTCGGGAGACGGAAATAATGTTGACGGAGCAGTTTTCTCAAAGCAGGACCTTACTTTTAACGGCAACGGAAGTCTTACTGTAAGCTCACCTTCAGCCCACGCTGTCGTATGCAAGGATGACCTTGTGTTTATCAGCGGAAAATATACCCTTAACAGTGCTTCTCACGGCATTGATGCCAATGACAGCGTAAGAGTAGGTAATGCAGAATTAACCGTTTCTTCAGGCAAGGACGGCATTCACTGTGAAAACTCCGATAACGGTGAAAAAGGCTTCATTTATATCGAAAACGGAAGCTTCAATATAAAGAGTGAGGGTGACGGAATTTCTGCAGGCAATACCCTTGAAATAAGAAACGGCTCCTTTAATATAGTTTCAGGCGGCGGAAGTGTAAATGCACAAAAGAAAACCTCTGACAATTGGGGCGGATTTATGGGCGGTATGGGAGGCCCACCCGGACGTCCGGGAGAAAAAAATAATCCCACCGCCGAAAATACCAATGACACAGCTGACAGCGAAAGCATAAAAGGAATTAAAGCCTCAGGAAGTATGTTAATATCAGGCGGCTCCTTTAATATCGACAGTGCAGACGATGCTATACACGGCAATTCGGATATTACTGTTTCAGGCGGAGATTTTACAATTAAAACGGGGGATGACGGCTTCCATGCAGACGAAACTCTTACCGTAACAGGCTGTAATATGACAATTTCCGAAAGCTATGAAGGACTTGAGGCACTTCACGTGAAGGTGCAAGGCGGTAACATTCTGCTCAAAGCTGATGACGATGGCATCAATGCCGCAGGCGGAACTGACTCCGGCGGACAAGGCGGTGTGAGAGGCCCTGATATGTTCGGCGGCGGTATGAGTTCAGGCAACGGGAGTATTGTAATTTCAGGCGGAAATATTTTCATTGAAGCCTCCGGTGACGGTATTGATGCCAACGGAACCCTTGAAATTACAGACGGATATATCACTGTAATGGGCCCCACCCAAGGCGACACGGCAACCCTCGACTTTGATAAAACGGGTACTATCTCAGGCGGTACCTTCATAGGAACGGGAGCATCGGGTATGGCTCAGACCTTCTCGCAGTCTTCTCAGGGCGTTATTTCCATAAATGCAGGCAATCAGTCCGGAGGAACAAAAATTATTCTCTCCGACAAAAACGGAAATGAAATTCTCAGCTACACTCCCGAGCTTTCATTTGCAGTAGTAATTTTAAGCTCCCCCGAAATAATAAAGGGAGAAACCTACACTGTAACGGTAGGTAACTCCCAAGGCTCATTTGAAGCAAACTGAAAACTTATTCTCTTAAATATTTAAAAGAACTTCCCCGAACAGAACTTAATCTGTTCGGGGAATGTTATTTTATTTACCTATATTCTGGAAAAACTCAACTATCTTTCTGAAGAGGTTCATAAGCCACTCCCAGAATGACCACTTTGTAACAGTTTCACCGCCGTCGCCTGTGTCTATCATAGCACCTGCGATTGTAACTCTTGCATCACCGCTGCCGGCAGGAATTGTATAATATCCGTTTGCATCGGGTTCAACTACCTGACCGTTGATGTAAACGATATAATCTTCAAACATAAAGTTCTGATATACACGAACTCTGAAGCGAAGCTCATGATCGTTTGACCAGTAAACTATAGCTGAATTGTAAACTGTCATATAATCTTCAATGATGAAGTGTGCCTTATCAATTGAAGTGAAGTTGATACCTCTGAGATTACCGCCTTCAATGATTGTGATAGTCTTTGTTGCCTTGAGAAGTCCCTTAGTAGCAGTAATTGTAACAGTACCTGTTGCTACTGCGAAGAGTTTGCCGTTTGAGAAGAATACAACGTCTTCATTTGAAGATGTCCATGTTGCATCTGTAACTTCAACACCGTAAGGCATCTTAACAGCCTTGAGGTCAAGAGGAGCACCTGCATACTGGATAGCAGAACCGCTGATTTCAAGTGTTGAGCCGAGATCGGGATAAATAACGTCAACGATGTTGCTTATTCTGTCTGCTACAAAGTCAACAGCATCCTGCTCTGACTTATCACGTGTATTTCTGCTCTTTTCGATTACTTCGATCTGAGCGAGAATCTGTTCGATTTCTGCCTTGTTTTCTTCAAGAACAGCATCTTCTGCAAGATTGCCGTCAAGAATGTCATTAAGAGTCTTCTTGAGGATATCAAAGCTTGTGTAATCACAAGGCTCTGTATAAATTGCTGTGTAGGTTGTGTCGCCCTTAACTACTGTGATAGGTCTGTCCCAACCCTTGAATGTGTAGGTAAATCCGTTTGCTGTGTAGGAAGGAACGTCAGGAGCCTTAACCGTATCGTCTGTGTAAGCCTTAACAATAACGGTCTTATCGTGTAATACGAAGGAAATTGTTCTTTCCATCTTTGTTACGATAATTTCTCTTGAAAGCTCTGCAGAGCATACTGAACAATAAATAACCTTGTCATAAGAGCCGTTTTCTGTTTCGGTAGCTTCCTTGATGTTTTCCTTAACAGCATCGCCGGGCTTGTGGCCTTCAGACTTAACTATGTAAGAGGTTCTGTCAAGCTCTTCACCGCATACTGTACAGTAAATAACCTCGTCATAACCGCCGTCTGCAGTACAGGTTACCTTAACGTCGTTTTCGATAACTACTGCACCTTCCTTATGGCCCAGTGCATCTACAGTTATTGTATTTCTGCTGATTTCATCACCGCATACTGAACAATATACAACTACGTCATAAGAGCCTGCTTCTTCACACTTAGGAGCATTTTCATTTTCGATAACTGCTTCAGCTTCTGTGTGTCCAAGTGCATCAACAACTACTGTATTTCTGTCAAGCTCTTCACCGCATTCTGAGCAGTAAACAACCTCATCATAAGAACCGTCGTTTACACAGTCGGGAGCAGCTTCATTTTCTACTACTGCTTCAGCTTCTGTGTGTCCGAGTGCATCAACAACTACTGTATTTCTGTCAAGCTCTTCACCGCATTCTGAGCAGTAAACAACCTCGTCATAAGAACCGTCGTTTACACAATCGGGAGCAGCTTCGTTTTCAATAACTGCTTCTGCTTCAGTGTGACCTGTCATAGCATCAACAATTGTTTCTCTTGAAAGCTCTGTCTTCTTGCCTGCAGCTTCACATACTGAGCAATATACTACTTCGTCGTGACTGCCGTTTTCTTCACACTTGGGAGCAACCACGTTTTCAATTACGGTTTCACCTTCTGTATGAGGAACCTTATCAACTGTCTTAGGTGTGCTTGAAAGCTTTTCTTTACATTCTGCTACTGAGCAATATACTACTTCGTTGTAGCTTCCTTCTTCATAGCAAGAGGGAGCAACGTAATTTTCTGTAAC
>JAZNSP010000022.1:0-160657 GCA_045591285.1 Acutalibacteraceae bacterium | reverse complement strand
CCTCATCGTGAGAAAGCTTTTCAAGAGCCGGAATAGCAACAGCAAGAAGCTGGAGAATAATGGAGGCATTAATGTAGGGTGTGATACCTAATGCAAAAACACGACCATAGTTAAATGCTTCACCGGTCATCATTGAAAGATAGTTGAGGAAAGTGCCGGTGTTGTCGCCTACAAGTCCGTTTTCAGCAACGATGTTGATGAAAGGAACAGGTATTGCGCAACCTAATCTGAACAGGAAGAGAATGAACGCTGTGTATAAAAGCTTTTTACGCAGGTCAGCAATCTTCCATGCATTGACCATAGTTTTAATCATTTCTGAGCACACTCCTTCCTTTTCTGTATAAAGTAAAATCTTACAGTTTTAACAAGCAAGTTCGATTATTCGATAACTTCTGCTGTGCCGCCTGCTGCTTCGATCTTAGCTTTAGCTTCTGCGGAAAAGGCATGTGCCTTAACAGTAAGCTTCTTTGTAAGCTCACCGTGTGCAAGGACCTTGATACCGTCGAGCTCTTTCTTTACAAGACCCTTTTCGATAAGAGCTGCAGCATCAACTACTGCGCCGTTATCAAAAGCTGCATCAAGAGCTGCAACGTTTACGATAGCAATTTCCTTTGCGAAGATGTTATTGAAGCCTCTCTTGGGGAGTCTTCTCTGTAAGGGCATCTGACCGCCTTCGAAACCGGGGTTCATACCGCGGCCGGCTCTTGCCTTCTGACCCTTGTGACCCTTACCGGCTGTCTTACCCTGACCGGAAGCGGGTCCTCTGCCTATACGCTTAACCGGTCTGTTTGAACCGGGAGCAGGCGATAACTCGTGAATTTTCATAATTTAAGCATCCTTTCTGCTCTTAAGCTTCAGTTACTTCGAGAAGGAAACCGATTTTGTTTACCTTGCCTTTGGTCTGAGCGTTGTCGGGCTGAACCGAAACGTCGCCAATCTTACGAAGACCGAGTGACTGTGCTGTGGCAATCTGGTCTTTCTTGCAACCGATAAGGCTCTTTACGAGCTTAACCTTGATATCTGCCATTAGTACTTCACTCCTTATCCTAAAATTTCCTTAACTGTCTTTCCTCTTACTGCTGCAACCTCGTCAGCGTTACGAAGAAGGGAAAGGCCGTTAAGTGTAGCTCTTACTACATTGCAAGGATTGTTTGAACGAAGAGCCTTAGCTCTGATGTCCTTGATTCCTACTGTGTCAACAACAGCACGAACGGGACCGCCGGCGATAACGCCGGTACCGGGAGAAGCGGGCTTGAGAAGAACTTCACCAGCGCCGAACTTACCGATAATTTCGTGAGGAATTGTTGTGCCTTTAAGAGAAACATGAATGAGATTCTTCTTAGCATCCTCAATACCCTTACGGATAGCGTCCGGAACTTCACCGGACTTACCAAGACCGAAGCCGATTGTGCCCTTACCGTCACCAACAACTACGAGAGCAGCGAACTTGTAGATACGACCACCCTTAACAGTTTTTGATACACGATTAATCGCAACGACTTTCTCCTGGAATTCGTTATCTTTCTGTGCTTCAAACTTAGCCAAAAGTCATTCCTCCTTCATTAGAACTTGAGGCCACCCTCACGGGCGCCTTCGGCCAAGCCCTGGACACGGCCGTGATAGATGTAACCGCCGCGGTCGAATACGCAAACATCAATATTCTTCTGGGCAGCTCTTTCTGCTAATAACTTGCCGACTTTCTTAGCGGCTTCTACATTTCCGCCGTATTCCTCAAAAGCCTTCTCTGCTGTTGATGCAGCTGCAAGAGTTACACCCTTGTCATCATCAATAAGCTGAGCATAGATGTGCTTGAGGGAGCGGTAAACATTAAGGCGAGGACACTCGGCAGTGCCGTGGATTTTGCCACGGACTCTCTTATGACGAGCCTGTCTTGCCTTTTGTGTGTTAGGTCTGTTAACCATAAAAGTATCCTCCTGTAATTATTTGCCGCTCTTACCGGCTTTACCTTCTTTACGACGGACAACTTCGTCAATGTATCTGATACCTTTGCCCTTGTAGGGTTCGGGAGGACGAACGCCTCTTACTTCAGATGCAAACTGACCGACAAGCTGCTTGTCAAAGCCGGAAATAACGATTTTGTTGGGTGCGGGAACTTCTACTGTAATTCCTGCGGGAGGAGCCATAACAACCTGATGTGAGTAACCTACGTTGAGAACAAGGTCTTTACCCTGCATTGCTGCACGGTAACCGATACCAACGATTTCAAGTTCCTTCGAAAATCCTTTGCTAACGCCCTCTATCATATTTGCAATAAGTGTTCTTGTGAGACCGTGAAGAGATCTGTTTTCCTTCTGGTCATTGGGACGGGTAACTGTTACAACGCCGTCTGCAAGAGCAATTGTCATATTGCTGTTAAATGTTCCGGTAAGGGTACCCTTGGGACCTTTTACGGTAACAGTGCTGTTGTCAACATTGACATCAACTCCGGCCGGAACAACGATGGGTAATTTACCTATACGTGACATCCCTTGTACCTCCTTACCAAATGAATGCAAGGACTTCGCCGCCGACATTTGCCTTACGAGCGTCCTTATCTGTCATAATGCCCTTTGATGTTGAGAGAATTGCTGTACCAAGACCTTTCATAACCTTGGGCATATTCTCGCAATCGGTGTATATACGCAGACCGGGCTTAGAAACTCTGCGTAAACCGAGTAATACCTGTGACTTATTGGGACCGTATTTCAGAGCGATTTCGATTACGCCCTGCTTACCGTCGTCAATTACCTTAAAACCTTTTATATAACCCTCATCAACAAGAATCTGAGCGATTGCCTTCTTCATATTTGAAGCAGGAACAGAAACTGTGTCATGCTTTGCGGAATTGGCGTTTCTGATT
This sequence comes from Acutalibacteraceae bacterium, assembly GCA_045591285.1. Lineage (GTDB taxonomy): Bacteria > Bacillota > Clostridia > Oscillospirales > Acutalibacteraceae > RUG806. The sequence continues at coordinate 157,797 of JAZNSP010000022.1, read as the reverse complement.
CTTGTGAGCATATCTGCGATGGGATCGGTAATCTGCATGCCGTTAACCTCCTTTTAGCTTTTACCAGCTTGCTTTCTTAACTCCGGGAATCTGACCTGCATGAGCTAACTCTCTGAAGCAGATACGGCAAACACCGTACTTACGCAAATAAGCGTGGGGTCTTCCGCAAATCTTGCATCTGTTGTATGCTCTTGTTGAGTACTTTGCAGGCTTAGCCTGTTTATTCTTCATTGCTGTCTTTGCCATTGTTACCCCTCCTTACTTTGCAAAGGGAGCGCCCATAAGGGAAAGCAGCTCTCTTGCTTCTTCGTCAGTCTGTGCAGTTGTTACGATACAAACATCCATACCGCGAACTTTATCAATCTTATCATACTCAATTTCAGGGAAAATGAGCTGTTCCTTTACGCCGAGAGAGTAGTTACCTCTGCCGTCAAAGGAGTTGGGGTTAATACCTCTGAAGTCACGAACTCTGGGAAGTGCAAGATTGAAGAGTCTGTCAAGGAACTCATACATTCTTTCGCCTCTGAGAGTAACTTTAACACCGTTAGGCATACCTTCACGGAGCTTGAAGTTAGCAACTGACTTCTTTGCAAGGCAAATTACGGGCTTCTGACCGGTAATCTTACCGATATCGCCAACGATTGCATCAACTGCCTTGGGGTTATCACGTGCTTCACCGCAGCCAACATTGATAACAACCTTATCAATCTTGGGAATCTGCATAACACTCTTGTAGTTGAATTTCTTCATGAGTGCGGGAGCAACGTCAGCACTGTACATAGTCTTGAGTCTTGCCATTTTAGTTGTCCTCCCTTAATTACTCAATGTGTGCGCCGCACTTTTTGCAAACGCGAACTTTTTTACCATCATTAATTACGTGGCCTACTCTTACAGCCTTGCCGCACTTGGGGCAAACAAGCTGAACCTTATCAGCATAAAGAGCACTTTCAGCCTTAATGATGCCGCCTGCTTCACCCATCTTTCTGGGTTTAACATGCTTTGAAACAATATTTACGCCTTCAACGATTACCTTGCCTTCGGAAGGAGAAACCTGCATAACCTTACCGGTCTTGCCTCTGTCCTTGCCGTTGATTACGATTACGGTATCGCCGGTCTTTACATGAACTTTGTTACTCATTCTTCGCACCTCCGATTAAAGTACTTCGGGAGCGAGGCTGAGGATCTTGGAATAATCCTTATCACGAAGCTCTCTTGCTACCGGTCCAAAGATACGTGTACCTCTGGGGTTCTTGTCTTCCTTAATAATAACAGCTGCGTTTTCATCAAAACGGATGTATGTGCCGTCATCTCTTCTTACGCCCTTTGCAGAACGAACGATAACTGCCTTAACAACGTCACCCTTTTTAACAACGCCGCCGGGTGTAGCCTTCTTAACAGAAGCGACTACAACATCACCGATATTGGCATACTTTCTGCCTGTACCACCAAGTACACGGATGCACATAAGCTCCTTAGCACCGGTATTATCGGCGACTTTGAGTAAAGTCTGCTGCTGAATCATGAATGTGCCTCCTTATTTTGCTTTCTCGATGATTTCAACCACACGCCATCTCTTATCCTTAGAAAGAGGACGGGTTTCCATCAATAATACACGGTCACCAATGCCGCATTCATTCTTTTCGTCGTGAGCCTTAAGCTTGATTGTGTGATTCACGATCTTCTTGTAAAGAGGATGTCTTACCTTGTCCTTAACGGAAACAACAACGGTCTTATCCATCTTATCACTTGTTACAATGCCGACACGGGTCTTTCTTAAATTTCTTTCCATTTACGCTGTCCTCCCTGTCTTAAGCATCCTTGCCGTGAAGTTCTGCATCTCTGCGTACTGTAAGTACTCTGGCGATGTCTTTCTTAACGGCGCTGATACGCATGGGGTTGTCGAGCTGGTTGATGGCCTGCTGGAAGCGCAGCTTAAAAAGTTCATCCTTTAATTCAAGGAGCTTAGCATCCAACTCCGCAGCGGACATCTTTCTGATTTCACTGGCTTTCATTATGACTCACCACCCTGTTCTTCCTTAGTTACAAACTTACACTTAATGGGAAGTTTGTTTGCAGCAAGACGCATAGCTTCTCTTGCTACTACTTCGTCAACACCGGCAATTTCAAACATAACTCTGCCGGGCTTAACTACCGCTACCCAATATTCAGGTGAACCTTTACCTGAACCCATTCGGGTTTCAGCAGGCTTCTCTGTGATGGGCTTGTCGGGGAATATCTTGATCCAAACCTGACCGCCACGCTTGATATATCTTGTCATAGCAATACGGGCTGCTTCAATCTGGTTTGAGGTGATCCATGCGGGCTCTGTAGCTACAAGGCCAAAATCGCCGTAAGTAACCTTATTGCCGCGATGTGCAGCGCCTTTAAGGCGACCTCTCTGCTGTCTGCGGTATTTAACACGCTTAGGCAATAACATTTTTAAGCCCTCCTGTCTCTTCTTTTCTTAGGTGTAGCTTCGTGAAGAACCTCACCCTTGTAAATCCAAACCTTTACGCCGATACGGCCGTAGGTTGTCTTAGCTTCAGCAAAGCCGTAGTCAATGTCAGCTCTGATTGTCTGAAGCGGAATAGTACCTTCTTTGTATGTCTCGGAACGAGCAATTTCTGCACCGCCGAGTCTGCCGCCGCACTGAATCTTGATACCTGCTGCACCAAGTCTCATTGTGCTGCCGATAGCCTGCTTAACTGCACGACGGAAGGAAACTCTCTTTTCAAGCTGCATTGCAATCTTTTCAGCAACAAGCTGAGAGTTGAGGTCGGGCTGCTTGATTTCGATGATGTTGATGAATACATCCTTGTTTTCACCGAGCATCTTCTTGCAGGTTGTCTTAATCTTTTCGATTTCTGCGCCGCCCTTACCGATTACCATACCGGGCTTTGCACAGTGAATGTTGATACGTACTCTCTTGGGGTCACGTTCAATTTCAATTTTGGGAACGCCTGCACTGTTAAGAGCGTTGAGAAGATATTCACGAACGTTGTAGTCAGCAACAAGTGTATCACCGAATGTTGACTTACCTGCATACCAGCGAGATTCCCAATCCTTAATGACACCGATTCTTAAACCGGTAGGATTAATTTTCTGTCCCATTGTTTAATTCCTCCTCCCCGATTATTCCATTTCCTTGAGTACAAGGTTGATGTGTGATGTCTTCTTGTTTATTCTGAATGCTCTGCCGTGTGCTCTGGGTCTTATTCTCTTGAGAGTGGGGCCCTGAGAAACAGTGCATTCTGCAACATAAAGTCTTGTAACATCCATATCATAGTTATTTTCCGCATTTGCCATAGCGGATTTAAGAAGCTTTGCAACGGGTTCACACGCAGCCTTGGGTGTGAACTTGAGGATTGCCATAGCTTCTTCAGCGGGCTTGTTTCTGATAAGGTCGAGAACAATCTGAACCTTACGGGGAGCTATACGCTCAAAAGTCGCTTTTGCTCTTGCTTCCATTGTTTACACTCCTTTCGGCTTATTTACCGTTGTTTGATGTCTTTGATCCTGCATGACCTTTGAAGGTTCTTGTAGGAGCGAATTCACCTAATTTGTGACCAACCATATCTTCTGTTACATAAACCGGAACGTGCTTACGTCCGTCATGAACGGCAAAGGTGTGACCAACAAAATCAGGGAAGATTGTGGAGCTGCGGCTCCAGGTTTTAAGAACGATTTTTTCGCCCTTTTCATTCATTTTGATAACTCTTTCGAGAAGCTTAGGCTGCACGAAAGGTCCTTTTTTAGTACTTCTGCCCATTATTTATTGCTCCTTTCCGTTTATTTAGCATTAGCGCGTCTTACAATAAGCTTATCGGACTGCTTATGCTTTGCACGAGTCTTATAACCGAGAGCAGGCTTGCCCCAGGGAGTAACAGGACCGGGACGACCGATGGGTGACTTACCTTCACCACCACCGTGGGGGTGATCACAGGGGTTCATAACTGAACCGCGGACTGTGGGACGGATACCCATGTGACGAGTACGACCTGCCTTACCGATCTTAACGTTGATGTGGTCTTCGTTACTTACTGTACCGATTGTTGCCATGCAATCAACGGGAACGTTACGAAGTTCACCTGAGGGAAGACGAAGAAGGGCATACTTGCCTTCCTTAGCCATAAGCTGTGCAGCGTTACCTGCTGATCTTGCAAGCTGACCGCCGCGACCGGGATAAAGTTCTACGTTGTGAATAAATGTACCTGTGGGGATATTCACAAGAGGAAGAGCATTACCTGTCTTGATGTCTGCATCAGGACCTGCAACTACTGTATCTCCGACCTTGAGGCCTGAGGGAGCGATAATGTAGCTCTTTACGCCATCTTCATACTGAATGAGAGCGATAAATGCTGAACGATTGGGATCGTATTCAAGTGTCTGCACTGTTGCAGGTACACCGAACTTATTTCTCTTGAAGTCGATTACTCTGTACTTCTGACGGTTACCGCCGCCGTGATGGCGAACAGTGATTCTGCCGTAGCTGTTTCTGCCTGAAGTCTTCTTGAGGGTTTCAAGGAGGCTTCTTTCAGGAGCTACCTTAGACAACTGAGAGTAGTCTGTTGTTGACATGTTACGGCGACCGTTTGTTGTCGGCTTATAGACTTTTATAGCCATTTTATTTCACACGCCTTTCATATTATTGAAAAAATTGTGTTCGATTTCCGGATAGTTTAGCGGCCGGCTAAACCATACATCGCTGTCCGGAAGGTCTATTAGAACATACCGTCAAAGAACTCAATTGTCTTGGAGTCTTCAGTAAGAGTTACAATAGCCTTTTTCCATGAGGGCTTGTAGCCTTCGAAACGGCCGTAACGACGTAAATGACCACGAACATTCATTGTGTTGACCTTGTCAACCTTAACGCCGAAGAGCTCTTCAACAGCCTTGGCGATTTCAATCTTGTTAGCATCCTTAGCAACAACAAATGTATATTTCTTATATGCTGTGCCCATCATGCTTTCTTCGGTAACTACCGGCTTGAGGATTATATCCTGTGCGAACTTACTCATTATGCATAAACCTCCTCAATCTTTGCTACCGCATCCTTGAGAACTACGATGCTGTCGCAGTTAAGGATGTCATAAACATTGAGAGTGTTAACGAATGTAACGTTTACACCTTCGATGTTACGAGCGCTGCGATAGATAACATCATTCTTTTCGGGAAGAACGATAAGAGTCTTCTTTGCAGCCTTAACAGCTGTAAGAACCTTAACAACTTCCTTTGTCTTGATTGCTTCAAGTGTGAGTGCATCGAGAACGATCATCTCATTTGCAGCAACCTTGGAAGAAAGAGCAGACTTGAGAGCAAGTCTTCTGACCTTCTTGTTGATTTCAAATCTGTAGCTGCGGGGCTTGGGACCGTGAGCAATACCGCCGTGATACCACTGGGGAGCTCTTGTTGAACCCTGTCTTGCACGACCGGTTCCCTTCTGTCTCCAAGGCTTCTTTCCGCCGCCTGATACTTCTGAGCGAGTGAGGGTGGACTGAGTACCCTGACGCTGATTTGCAAGATAGTTTACAACTGCGATATGCATAGCAGATGTATTGGGCTCGATAGCAAAAATGCTTTCACAAAGCTCAAGCTCGGATACCTTTGCACCAGCCATATTTAATACGTCAATTTTAGGCATCTTTTATTCCTCCCTTACGCTTTCTTAACGGCATTTGTGATAACAACATAACCGCCTCTTGCTCCGGGAACTGCACCCTTAACAGCGATAAGGTTGTTTTCTGCATCTACCTTAACTACGTCCAAATTCTGAACTGTGACCTTTTCAGCACCGAGATGACCGGGCATCTTCTTTCCCTTGAAAACTCTTGAGGGATCTGAGCAAGCGCCCATTGAACCCTGATGTCTTGCTACGGGACCGGTACCGTGTGTTTCTTTAAGTCTGCCGAAGTTCCATCTCTTGATAGCGCCGGCATAACCCTTACCTTTGCTTGTACCGCTTACATCTACCTTCTCACCTGCTGCGAAAACGTCAGCCTTGAGAATGTCACCTACATTAACAGCGTCGATGTCAGCGAGTCTGAACTCCTTAAGAACTTTCTTGGGGGCAACATCAGCCTTTGCGAAATGGCCCTTCATGGGCTTGTTTACGCGGTTTACTTTCATGTCGCCGAAACCGAGCTGAACAGCATTGTAGCCATCCTTCTCTGTTGTCTTCTTCTGTACGACTGCGCAAGGACCAACTTCAAGAACGGTTACGGGAACTACATTGCCCTTCTCGTCAAAAAACTGAGTCATGCCAATCTTCTTACCGATAAGACCTTTTTGCATTTTGATTTTTCCTCCTTCAGATTATTGGTCGGCATTGCCGACTTGACCTGCGGTGCTTTGCTCAATCTTTCGATTGTCTATAAGCTAACCGAAATTACATCATTTTAATTTCGATATCAACGCCGGCGGGAAGCTCAAGATTTGTCAGAGCTTCAGCTGTCTTTGCTGAGGGTCTGATAATATCAATGAGTCTTTTGTGAGTTCTCTGCTCAAACTGTTCACGGGAATCCTTATACTTGTGAACAGCACGAAGGATAGTAACAACTTCCTTCTCTGTGGGAAGCGGAACGGGACCTGAAACCTGAGCGCCTGTACGCTTTGCAGTTTCAACAATTCTTTCCGCTGCTTTGTCTACGAGTGAATGATCGTAGCCTTTAAGTCTGATTCTGATCTTTTCCTTAACTGCCATGGGAACGCCTCCTTAGAAATTTGGCGGGCTGCTTAGTTGAAAATTTCTACACGGCGCCGGGTTGTTCGCGCCTCACATTTTTTAAATCCGGAATATTCGCAAGCTATTCCGGACAGAATTGTAGAGATTTTCGCCGTAAAAGGACCTTGGAAATCCGGTTAAGGCACAGATTTCCCCCTTGAACGGTCATACTTCGCCCGGTTTTTTAATCGGACATACTCCACGGAAATTCCCTACGTCGAGCGTAGCCACCTTCCGTATCATCGCATATCAGCCTGATATAAATGGGCAGAATTTACCCAATCCATTCAAGCACTGGTGTATTCTAACATATATTTCTGTAAAATGCAACAATTTTTTGAATTTTTTTTCGTAAAATGTGCTATTTTTTTAATCTTTTTTTCTTACTGTAATTTTATACAATTTTTATTGCATTTTATATGTATATTATCTATTTTTATACATTTTTCAGAGCAAAATTTATAATTTTCACATCTTAACATCATAACAATCAAAAATTTCCGCACAAAACTCATCTGCACGGAAATTATAATACACGCTTCCGGGTGCTTCTCACCCTTTAATATCTTTTTCAACACTGGGATAAATAAGCTCCTTGATAAGCACATTCATACAGAACCAATTTTCAACGGCTGTAACATTTTCCATTTCTGCGGATTTTGTTGCGGCAACTCCGACAATAGAACCGTTTTCATCAATAAGATATACTCTTCTCAAAGACTCAACACTTCTCTCTTTTCCTGAAACAAACTCAAAAACATAATTCTGCCCTGACTCCGGAACGGAATAAACCGCCGCAAGCAGTCCCGAGTCGATACCTCTTTCATTACATACTATGGCAACAAATTTATTCTCAGCGGAGGTATCAACCACCATAGTTCCGTTTTTTTCAGGCATTGAAATACTGAGATCTATTTCTCCTACAGCCTGAGAAGTCTGAGCCGAAACAGAGCTTTCAGCTGTAGACTCCTCCTTCACGGAAGCTATTTCTTCCTCTGTTACCTGTTCGGGATTTTTTAAAGTAGTGCTTTCCTGAACAGCAAGACCTTCGGTAAAAAGCTCACCTGTACTCTCCTGCTCACCCGATGCTTCCTCATACAAGCTTTCTGTATATGTATCATTACTTACATCCTCATTCTTCTCTGTGGTTCTATAGATGTAATCATAACTGACAGTGGTAATATCAGGAATATCTGCCGTGCAGCTGCAAAAGATAAACACGGCAAAAAACAGCAGACATACTGCCTTTTTCATATCAATTCCCCTTTAATAATTAATTACATAATATATATAGCATTTTCTGCATTCAAAAAAATTGGCCCGACAGACTAAAAATCTATCGGGCAAAGAAAAATATCAATCAAAAATTATGATTATTTCAAGCACCCGTAATAGTTGAAAGCACGGAGCTTGTTGAATCATCAGAAAGAAGAGCAACCACACTTGAAACAAGTGAATTAATCACAGCACTGATATCTCCTGTGCTTGCGCCCGTAAAAGCAGACAATACTCCGGTAAGAACATCCATAATTCCGCCAACAGAACCGGTATCGCCATTCTCAATAACTGCTACAGCATTATTAAAAGCAGAAGATATAGCATTTGAATCAAAACCAAGATTAGCAATAGTCTGAAGTAATGTTTTAAGCATGAGGATTCCTCCAATATAAAAGTACCATTATATTATATATAGCATATCTAAAAAAGAAAATTATTCTGTTTTGGAATTATAAATAAGTTTTGTAATATTTTTTTGATAAATTGTTAATAAATTTGTAACTTCTTCCTATTATTCCTTATTCTTCTGCTTTTATTTCTTTTTTATCAACTTGCTTATTCTTACCTATATTGATAATTCCCGCATCACTGAATACCTTAATGAGAATAACAATAAACGGAAGGATAAAAAATCCGAGAACACCCATAGTCTTAGAGCCGACATACATAGCAATAATGGTTACGATTGCAGGCAGACCGACCTGACCAGCAACAAGCTTAGGCTCAATTATCTGACGGATAACAAGAATAACGATATAAAGAACAAGAACACCTATCCCCAGCCCTATGTTACCCATGATAAAAGATATCACAGCCCACGGAATAAGTACCGTACCTGTTCCCAATACGGGAATAATATCAATTACGGCAATAGCAAAAGCAATAAAGATAATATAAGGAATATCCAGCACACCGATAAATTTAAGAATATACAGTCCTACCGTAAGCTCAAACGTTGTTATAAGAATTATAAGCCCGTATGCCTTGAACATTTTTTTAAGAGTTGACACACCGAGCTGCCAGCCGCGCGTGATTTTATTCAGATGACGGGTTTCGAGCTGATTTACAAAAAATTCTCTTATAGTATCGTAATCAGAGGAAATAAAAACCGTAGAGATCACAAAAATTATAAAAGAGATAAAGGCTGAAGGAATTTTACCTACAGTGCCCGAAATAACCTGACCGCCCTTTGAAAGAAGCTCACTCCAGTTTATCATAGATGTATCTATTGAAATATTATTGAAGCCGTTTTGTATTATATTGTCGAAGAACAACGTCACATTTTCATGCAAAACACTTCTTATTGCAGCAGGCAGAAAAACTGTAATATCCAATATCCATAATTTAAGGCTGTTTATAAGCGATGTAAGATTTTGCAATTGCACAGCAACATAATTATAGAAATCACTTATTCTCTGAAACAGCTCAATTCCGATAAGAAAGAATACTGCCGCTATAGCAACTATCATCAGCAAAATAAACAAAAGACTGACAAAAGACCGTTTTGCGTGCACCTTACGGGCAATAGCACTTATGGGCCTGTCTATAACACTTGCAATAAGAAATGCGAATAAAAAGGGCAGAACAAGCGGAAGGCAATACTTGAATGCACAATATCCGACAGCAAATAAAATCAGAAAATATACAGCATTAATTATAAAATTCCTGCGTTTTTCAATAACCGAATTCAACAAAAAACACCCCTTTACCGATCCGACACTGATTTCGGTCTGATACAGTAATATAATACACCAAAAAGCTGAAATAAACAATAAACAGAGAAAATTTCTTTGGTTTTTTATTTAAAAAAAACTGTTGACATATCATAGACAACTATTATATAATGGGAAACTGTAGAAATAGGGGTGTATTGCGCCTTTTTTCGAGCATACAGCGTTTTTCCGTTACTTAGCTGTTAAAAGAAGAAAAGAATGGAGGGGTTCTCAGATGAAAAGAACATATCAGCCTAAAAAGCGTCAGCGCAAGATGGAGCACGGCTTCAGAAAGAGAATGGCAGACAGAAATGGCCGCAAGGTTCTTGCCCGCCGCAGAGCAAAGGGCAGAAAGCAGCTTTCTTACTAATTGATTGCTGAAAGGATTCGTGGAAATTGTCCCGATTCGTAACTCTTAATTCCAACACTGATTTCCGCAGGGCATATACCCGAGGAAAAACATACACAAATCCTGCGTTGGTTACTTATGTAGTAAAAAACCGCGCGGGAATTTGTCGTATTGGAATAACAACAAGTAAAAAGATAGGCAACGCAGTTCAGAGAAACCGGGCAAGGCGTGTTATAAGAGAAGCATATCATTCTATGGACATACCCTCTGGAAGCTTTGATATAGTTTTCGTTGCAAGAACAAAAACGGTTAGAAAAAAAAGTACGGACATCAGCATTATTATGCACAAACATTTAGTTTCGGCAGGTGTAATAAAGGATGATAAAAAAAGCGGCACTTAAAGCGATAAGCTTTTATCAGAAGCATATTTCTCCGCTGTTTTTTCCCCGCTGCAGATATTATCCTACCTGTTCCCATTATACTTTTGAGGCTATTGACCGTTATGGCTTCTTACTCGGCGGTGCCATGGGAGCATTGCGAATATTAAGATGTAACCCGTTATTTCCGGGCGGAGTGGATCCTGTTCCGGACATCAAATTCAAACGACACAGAAAATAACCCGGAGGTTTTTCATGGGATTCTTCAGAGAAGTGTTAGCCGTTCCTTTCGGTTATATACTCAGTGCACTTTACACTTTTACAGATAACTACCTGCTCTCACTCATAGTTATCACACTGGCTATAAGACTTCTGCTTCTGCCGCAGGCTATAAAGCAGCAAAAAAATTCAGCAAAGCAGATGCGCCTTCAGGCTAAAGTCAACAAAATAAGAGCAAAATATGCAACTCTCAATCCGAGAGAAGCACAAGTGAAAATTTCCGAGGAAACACAGGAACTTTACAGAAGAGAAGGCTTCAATGCAAATACAGCAGGCTGTCTTCCTATGTTCCTTCAGCTTTTTGTTATGATGGGACTTTACGGAGCTATTTACTCCCCTCTTTCCCTTGTTTTAAGACTTGAAGAGGCTGTCATGACAGAAATCAAAACTGTTTATTCAGCTTTTATAGATCAGCTTTCTCAGACAACAGAGATTGCTGCCAATCTCAAACAGGATTATTATATCGAGCTTAATGCTCTCAATAAGTTCAATGATATCAAAGATATGCTCAACCCCGAAATTGTTACAGAGGATATTGTCATAAAGATTGAAAGCTTTATTGCAAACTTCCGTATTTTCGGCATTGACCTTACAGATATTCCTTCTCAATGGAAAGAAATCAGTTGGATCCTTCTGCTTATTCCTGCACTCGCAGGTATTACAGCTATGCTTACGAGCTTATTTATGTATCTCAAGCAGAGAAAGACCAATCCCGAAATGGCAAAAAATCCTGCTATGGGCTGTATGACATTTATGTCACCTGCTTTTTCACTTTATTTTTCATACCAGATGCCCGCAGGTGTCGGCTTCTATTGGATTATTTCAAACATTCTTTCATTCATTCAGACAGTAGGTCTTTCTGTTGCTATCAAGCCGGAGGTTACTATTGCAGAACAAATGATTGATGAAACGGTTCAGCGCCGTTCAAGAGAAGTAAGCCTCAAGAAAAAAGCAGAGCTTATGAATAAACAGGAAAATAAAGACGAATAATCTGAATTTTATGCTGTATTTATACAGTCTGACATAACAAGAAAGGATTTCGTTATCAATGATAATCGAGAAAATCGGCTCAGGCAACAGCATTGCCGAAGCCTATGAAAACGCAAAATTATTATTGGCGGCTCCCGAGGATGCAGAGCTTCATCAGGAAATTATTCAGGATGTGAAGAAAAAGCTTTTCGGTTTAATGAAAGAACCCGCAAAAGTTAAGGTCTGGTATGAAATTCCCGACAAGGCTCCTCAGACAGAAAAAACCTCAAAGCCCGTTCACAAAGAAAAGAAAATGCAGGAAACAAAGCCTGCAAAAGCTCATACAGAAAAGCCTGTCCGTAAGGAAACCGAAAAGGCTGAAAAGCCTGTAAAAACTGCTCCCGTAAAGGAAGCACCCAAGGCTGAGCCTTCTGCTTCAAATAAAGTTGCAGAAGCAATAAGCGAAAATGACGGTGCAGCAAAGTACCTCAGAATGATTATTGAAGGTATGGGTATCAAGGAATACGAGCTTACCCTTACAAAAAACACAGACACCAACGAATATGTTTACACAATTCAGTGTGATGATGACGGTGCTCTTATCGGAAGAAGAGGCGAAACTCTCGACTCTATCCAGTATCTTCTCCGCCTTTCAGTAAACAAGGGAATTGACGATGACAAGCACCGCAAGGTATCTGTAAACATCGGCAATTACAGAGAAAAGAGAAACGATAATCTCAGAGCTCTTGCACACAGAAGTGCAAAGCAGGTACTTAAATACGGCAGAAATGTGGTTCTTGATCCCATGAATCCTTATGAGAGAAGAATTATCCACACTGCTATTCAGGAAATTGAAGGTGTAACCTCTCACTCAACCGGTGTAGATGCCGGAAGAAAGGTAGTTATCTCTCTTGAAGAAGGTGTACAGCCTACACATCCTTCAAAGAACGGCTACAACAGAGGCGGACGACGTGATAACCGTTCAAGAAGTTCAAAGGGCGGCTATCAGAAAAAAGAAGCTTATCAGCCCGAAAAAACACGTGAACCCAGAAAAGATGCTGCAGGTTCACTTTACGGTAAAATTGAGCTTCCTGCAAAAACAGAAGAATAATAACAGGCGGTCATCTCAGAAGCAGATGACCGTTTTTATGTTAATATACACAAATTAAAAAAATGAACATTTAATCTCAATTATCCGATTAAATGTCCATTGACACATATAAAATGCAGTCATATAATTAAAACATAACCAAGAATTATGTTGTTTTTTTTATCTATAGTTTATTATTTGTTAATTTCCTCGTGCTAAAATTATAATACTATATATTTCAGAGGATGACTATTATGTTTCAAATACTTGTAGCCGAAGACAATTTGAATTCTGCCAAGCTAATGAAAATAATTCTCAATCAGGCAGGATACAGTGTTCATTGTGCTTGTGATGGCATTGAAGCACTGGAAATTATTGATACCAAGCATATCGATCTTATTATTCTTGATGTAATGATGCCCCGAATGGACGGATATGAGTTCACCAGACAGTTAAGACAGTCGGGCAACACAACACCTATTCTGATGGTAACGGCAAAATATCAGAATGAGGATAAATGCGAAGGCTTTCTTGCCGGCACAGACGACTATATGGTAAAGCCTGTAAATGAAATGGAGCTTCTTTTACGAATAAAAGCACTGCTTCGCCGTTCACAGATAATAAGTGAGCACAAGCTTACAATAGGAGATGTTGTTCTCAATTACGATTCTCTGAGTGTAAGTAAAAACGGTCAGATTCAGGTTCTTCCTCAGAAGGAATTCTATCTTCTTTATACTCTTCTGTCTTCTCCTGAAAAAGTATTCACCCGACTTCAGCTTATGGACAGCATCTGGGGAATGAATTCCGAATCAATTGATACAACAATAAACGTCCACATCAACCGCCTGAGAAAACGCTTCGACGGTTTGAAGGAATTTGAAATAGTTGCTATAAGAGGCATAGGCTATATGGCGGTCATTAACGATAATGAAAAAAACAAATAAACAAAAACAGATTTTTAATCACATAAAATTTTCCATACTTGTCGGTATATGCACGTTTATTATGCTGACTCTTGTTACCTGTCTTTCCACCCTTATATACCTTCTTATCAAGGAAACAGGATTTATCAATAATGAAAACAATAATTTGGTCTGGGTTATTGTTTATGCTCTTGTATGCACAATTCCGGGAAGTATTCTTTCTGTCATTATAATTCAGGGGCCCGCAAAAAAAACACTTAAACTGCTTAATGCTATGAAAAAAATAGCAGACGGGGACTATTCCGTACGATTGAGCACAAAAAGCAAAAGAGAAGCTACCGTAAACATCGTAGATATGTTCAATCACATGGCAGAGCAATTAGGAAGCACCGAAATTATGAGCCACGATTTTATAAATAATTTCTCTCATGAATTCAAAACACCTATTGCATCAATAAACGGATTTGCAAAGCTTCTCAAAAACAACAATCTGGAAGAAAATGAAAAACAGGATTGTCTTGATATAATAATCAGCGAAACCGAAAGACTCAGCAATTTATCAGCGAGCATACTCACCTTATCAAAGCTTGAACGTCAGACAATTGTAACAGACAAAACCGATTTTAATCTCTCCGAACAAATACGGCTTACTATAGCCACTCTTTATCCTGAATGGGCTGAGAAAAAGCTTGCTGTTGACTTCAGTGCTAAAGAAGTCAACATAAACGGAAACTATGGAATGTTGGGGCAGGTATGGATTAATCTTATTGAAAACGCCGTTAAGTTTTCTCCAGAAAACAGCACAATATCTCTGACTCTTTCTGAAAAAGGTCAAAAAGAAGTTATCTTTACTATCACCAATTACGGAAAAAACATATCAGAAGAAAAAGCAGACAGAATTTTCGACAAGTTTTATCAGAGTGATATATCTCACGCAACAATGGGTAACGGACTCGGTCTTGCCATGGCAAAAAGAATTATTCAGCTGCACGGCGGCTTAATAGAGCTGACACAAAACGCTGATAATCTTATCACGTTTACCGTAACGCTGAAAAAAGAATAAGACTGCCTTTTATTACTGAGCCTTGTGAAGCCTTCCTGCATTATCGGTAAAGCTATTACCCTCTATAAGCATATCCCCTACTGCAGAAAACGAATATCCTTCATTTTTAAGCCCTTCTATTATATCAGGCAAAGCTGACAGGGTATTTTCCTTTCCGAGATGAAATAATACAATTGAGCCGTTTGTCACCTTAGTTGTGACACGGCTTTTTATTTTTTCAGGGGAAATATCCTTCCAGTCAATACTGTCTGTATCCCATTGTATTACCCGCATTCCAAGGCTCTCAGCCGCTTCAACCGTTTTATTGTCATAAGAGCCTGAGGGGGCTCTGTATAAAGAAGGTCTTACACCGCTTATGGAATAAAGCAAATCGTTACTTTCCGAAATATCCGAAGCAATTTCTTCAAAGCTCTGATTTACGGGATCATTATGATGCATTGAGTGATTTCCCGTTTCGTGTCCGTGATTATATATTTTTCTCACAGCTTCAGGATATTTTTCCGCAAATTCACCTACGAAGAAAAAAGTGCAGCTTATTTCTTCATCAGACAGTAAATTGAGCAATTCATCAAGTCCGTCATCAGTCCATGCGCAATTAAAGGTCAGAGCCACCGTTTTTTCCTCTGTTTCAACGCTGTATATGGGAATTTTTCTTTCCTGTGCAGCCGCTGTAGTAGTCGCAAGAGAATACGACACAACGAAAATAATTACACATAGCCAGAAAATCATAACAACTGTAAGAAATATATCCCATTTCATTAGTTTGTTCTGCTTCATATCATTTTCTCCTTATACCGTTTATACAGTTTATTTTTTCTCCCGTCTGAATATGAAGCTTTTGTCATATTTCATAATTTTTAGGTAATTAATTTGTAAACCCAAGACTTAAAAGTTTATTGTTTTAAGAAAACGTATATGATAGAATGAATTTGATATAAACAGGAGGTGTACTCTTTATGCTTTACAAAAAAAACTGTACAAAAAAATTAGAAAACGAGTTATTCCGCACACCTACTTCAGAATACCGCGGAACGCCTTTCTGGGCACTCAATTCTTATCTTACAAAGGATGAGCTTTGCCGTCAGATAGATGTTTTCAAGGAAATGGGACTTGGCGGCTTTCATCTTCACGTAAGAACAGGTCTTGAAAACGAATATCTGAGCGAAGAATATATGAACCTTATCAAAGATACCGTCAGTAAGGCAAAGGACGAGGAAATGCTCGCCTGGCTTTACGACGAAGACCGTTGGCCCTCAGGTGCGGCAGGCGGACTTGTCACCAAAGACGAAAAATACAGAGGCAGATGCCTTCTTTTTACACCATATAAAACTTCTGATGCTTATTCCTCTGACGATTCCCGTTCAGAAGGCGGAAGATCGGGCAAGGGTAAGCTTATAGCCTGTTACGATATCATTCTTGACGATAACGGCTATCTTGAAAGCTACAGAAAAATCAACGAGAACGAAGAAGCAAAGGGCACGAAGTGGTATGCCCTCCTCGAAATACACACACCTTCAAGATGGTATAACGATCAGGCTTATGCAGATACGTTAAGCCGTGAAGCCATTGAAAAATTCATAGAGGTAACCCACGAAAAGTATAAGGCTAAGATAGGCGACGAGTTTGATAAAACAGTTCCTGCTATCTTTACTGACGAGCCTCAGTTCTCAAGAAAAACTCTTCTTAACAATTCATTTGATAAAATGGATATAACAATGCCCTGGACAGATAATGTTCCTGAGCTTTACAAAGAAGCCTACGGTGAAGATATTTTTGATACTCTTCCTGAAATTTTCTGGGATCTCCCCTCTTCCGCCCCCAGTATTCACCGTTACCGCTATCACGATTTTATTGCAGAGCTTTTTGCGGCTTCATTTGCAGATACCGTAGGAAACTGGTGTAACGAAAACAATATTGCCCTTACAGGTCATATGATGGAAGAGCCCTCTCTTCGTTCACAGACAGCAGCTCTCGGTGAAGCTATGCGTTCATACAGAAGCTTCCGTCTTCCCGGTATTGATATGCTCTGTAACTCTCACGAATTCACAACTGCAAAGCAGGCACAGTCTGCTGTTCATCAGTACGGCTACGAGGGTATGTTATCCGAGCTTTACGGCGTAACGGGCTGGGACTGTGATTTCAGAACCTATAAGCATCAGGGCGACTGGCAGGCTTGTCTTGGTGTTACCATAAGAGTTCCCCACCTTTCCTGGTATGCTATGAAGGGTGAGGCAAAGCGTGACTACCCTGCTTCAATTCATTATCAGTCACCCTGGTATAAGAAATATAATCTCATTGAAGACCATTTTGCAAGAGTGAACACAGCACTCACAAGAGGTAAGCCTGTTGTAAAAGTAGGCGTTATCCATCCCGTTGAAAGCTATTGGCTTCACTGGGGCCCCAACGATAAATCCGCAATATTCAGAGAAAGCCTTGATGAAAGATTTTTCAACATCACTGACTGGCTCCTTAAAGGCAGCATCGACTTTAACTTCATAAGTGAAGCACTTCTTCCCGACTTATGTAAAGAAGGCAGTGCACCTCTTAAAGTGGGTGAAATGGAGTATGATGCAATTATCGTTCCCGGCTGTGAAACTCTCAGAAAAACAACGCTCGACCGTCTTGCTGACTTCCGCAAAAACGGCGGTAAGCTCATATTTATGGGCGATGCACCCACTCTTATTGATGCAGTTCCCTCAGAAGAAGCAAAAGCACTTTTCAACATATCCGAACAGATTGATTTTTCAAGAGCCTCACTTCTTACCGCACTTGACTCCTCACGCTCACTTACAATAAGATATGCAGACGGCAGACTTACCGATAAATACATTTATCAGCTGAGAAAGGATAACGACTGCAATTGGCTGTTCATCTGTAACTGCGAGGAACCCTATAACAAGCACGTTGACGGCGGAAATAACATTCAGATAATCATAAACGGAACCTATGCTCCTGAGATTTATGACACCCTGAACGGTGATATCTTCCCCTGCGAAGCAGAATACCGAAACGGAACAACCGTTATCCGCTGTAAATTCTACGGCTATGATTCAATCCTCATTAAGCTGACTGAAGGCAGATCAGACTCAACTACAAAGCTTGTTTCTCCTGAAGAGGCACCCGACACTATGGGATATGCCGTTGATTACACTCTTTCTGAGGATAACGTTCTTGTTCTTGATATGGCTTCCTGGAAAATAGACGACGACAAGGAATTTTCACCCAAGGAAGAAATTCTCCGTCTTGATAATCTTATCCGTGAAAGACTCGGTCTTCGTGACAGAGGCGGAAACGTTGTTCAGCCTTGGGTATTGGGTGACCGTCCCAAGAATAACCGTGTAACCCTCAGATACGTAATCAATTCCGAAATTGACTGTAAGGGTGCTGTTCTTGCACTTGAAGATGCCGACGTAGCCGAGATTTACTTGAACGGCGAAAAGGCAGATAAGCGCCTTGACGGCTACTACGTTGATATTTCCATAGGTAAGGTTCAGCTTCCCGATATATGTAAGGGAGAAAACATACTTGAAATTACCCTTCCCTTCGGTGAAACAGCAAATCTCGAAAGCGTATTCATTTTAGGTAAATTCGGTGTTGACGTTTCAGGCTGTGAAGCAAAAATTACTGCCCTTCCCGAAAAGGTTTCCTTCGGCTCACTTCTTTCTCAGGGCTTCCCCTTCTACGGCGGCAATATTACCTATAAGCTTAAAGCAGATGTTACGGATAACTCTCTTACAGTAACGGTAAGTGATTATATGGGCGCACTCGTAAGCGTGGATATCGACGGAAAAGAGGCAGGCGATATTATTTATCCGCCCTATACCCTCAAAATCAACAATCTTGAAAACGGCACTCATAACGTGGATATCACCGCATATCTTCACAGATATAATACCTTCGGTCCTTTACATTTAGTAAACGTAAAGGAATCCTGGCACGGACCGGGAGCATGGCGTTCAAGCGACAAAAACTGGAGCTACGAATATGTTTTCCGCACGACAGGTATTATGAAAATGCCCTGCTTCAAATAAATTTTTCATTAAAACATAATAAGACAAGTTTTGCAGAGAAACTCCGCTATTATATCAGCGGAGTTTCTTTTTTTGGAGGGATAATATGCATATAACAAACTCGGACAAGATCATGACCGTTTATTTAAGCGGTGAAATTGACCATCATAACGCTTTTACCATAAGAAGCAAAACTGACAGCGAGTTCATAAAAAACGCTCCCAAAGAGCTGATTTTGGACTTCTCTGACGTAAGCTTTATGGATTCGTCAGGCGTAGGACTTGTAATAGGAAGATATAAGCTCGCTTCGGGCAACAACTGTATAACGGCTGTAAGAGGACTCAAAGACAGAGATAAGAAAATTCTTATGATGTCAGGACTTCAGAATAAAGTGGAATTCAGGTGATAAAAATGAAAAAAGCAATTAACGATTTCAAAATCAATATACCTTCAAAATCTGTAAATGAAGGCTTCATAAGAACCGTAACGGCGGCATTCTGTGCACTCAGTGATCCTACCGTTGAAGAAATAGGTGATATCAAAACGGCAGTAAGCGAAGCCGTCACAAATGCAATAGTTCACGGCTACAAAGAAAAAGCGGGAAGAATTTACATAGATGCGTTTATTTATGACGACAACACACTGAAAATAAAAATCAGAGATAAGGGAATAGGAATTGAAGACGTAAATAAAGCTATGGAGCCTCTTTTCACAACCGCAGGTGATGACCGTTCGGGACTTGGCTTTTCAGTTATGGAAAGCTTTATGGACAGCGTGAAGGTCCGTTCCGTTACAGGAAAAGGAACAGCCGTTACCCTCACGAAAAAGCTTTCGGGAAAGTGTGAGTAATGACAAATCAGACAAAAGAAAGCTCACTTATAACGGATAATATGGGGCTTGTCCATTCATGTGCCTGTCGCTTCAAGGGCAGAGGCGTTGAATATGAGGACTTATTTCAGGCAGGCTGTGTCGGTCTTATAAAGGCGGCGGCAGGCTTTGATGCCGACAAGGGCTTTCGTTTTTCAACCTATGCCGTTCCTGCAATTTTAGGTGAAATAAGACGGATATTCAGAGATGGCGGCACCGTAAAAATCGGCAGAGCCGCAAAAGAGAAGGCAAGAGCTCTTCTCAGCATAAAAGAAGAGCTGTGTGCAAAAACAGGTAAGGAGCCGACAATAACCCAGATAGCCGAAAAGGCAGGTATGGAAATAAGCGAAGCCGCCGCACTTATAAGTGCCTGTCTTCCCGTTATTTCTCTTACCGCTGATGAAGATGAGTCACAGACAGACATTCCCGTAGCCGCACCTGATGAAAAGCTCAGCGAAAGGCTGGATCTGAAAAAAGCAATTTCTTCTCTTGAAGAAAATGAACGTAAAATAATCGAATACCGCTACTTTAAGGGGCTTACACAGAGTGTTACTGCGGAAAAGTTAGGACTCTCTCAGGTTCAGGTATCAAGAAAGGAAAAAGCAATACTTATTAAGCTGAGAAAAATGCTCACTTGACAATTGTTTTTTTATATGCTACCTTATCTTCCGTACATTAACGGAAAACAGGTATTATTTATGCAAAAAACTCAATTCAAGGGCGTTTTTATGCTCTTTCTCACAGCTTTTATATGGGGTTCATCATTTGTCGCTCAGTCAGTGGGCATGGAAAACGTTGAAGCCTTTACCTTTAACGGAATAAGAACTCTTTTCGGTGCGGCAACTCTCCTTCCTTTTATAATCATAAAGGATATTATAAGCCTCAGAAAAAACGGAAGGCCTGAAAAGAAAGCTGTAACGGACAACACAAAGAAAATACTCATAGGCGGCAGTATTATGGGTATAGTTTTGTGCCTTGCAAGTAATTTCCAACAGTATGCCTTCAGCTATGAAGACCACTCTGCAGGAAAAATTGCATTTATAACTGCCTTTTATATGTTCTTCGTTCCCCTTATAGGACTTTTCTTCAAAAAAAGAGTGCCCTTGGTCACCTGGCTATGCGTTCTTATGGGAACAGTAGGCCTATATTTTCTTTGCGTGGGAGAAGAAGGCTTCTCGGCAATTACAAAGAGTGATATTCTCTCCTTTATCTGTGCAATATTCTACGCCGTTCATATTCTTGTTATTGAGAAATTCGCACCCGACACAGATGCAGTTAAAATCTCATTTACTCAGTTTACGGTTTCAGGTGCAATTTCTGTAATAATAATGTTCATTGTTGAAACACCCACAGTAAGTGCAATAAATGAAAGCATACTTCCTCTTCTTTATTCAGGTATAATGAGCTGCGGTCTTGCTTATACCTTCCAGATTGTCGGTCAGAAATATACGGAATCAACGGTAGCCTCTCTTATTATGTGCCTTGAATCCGTTTTCGGTATTCTCTGCGGTGTTATCTTCCTTCACGAAACACTGACGTCAAGAGAAATTCTCGGCTGTGTGGTTATGTTTGCGGCAATTGTAATATCACAGTTCAGTGATACTCTTACGAATAAAATCAAGAAAAAAGTAAAAAAAGCCTAAAATCAAAGGAAAGCCTGATTTAATTTTCAGACTTTCCTTTTTTCTATTCTCCGCTGAGCCCCATCATTTCAAGAGGATCGGTAAGTTCACCGTTTATACGCATTTCAAGATGCACATGGCTTTCATCAGAGCTTTCTACGGGAACTGTTCCCACAACTCCGATAATAGTATCACTGTAAAGAGTTGTGCCCACGGTTACAAGTGCTTCGTCTGCAAGTCCTGATATGCTTGAAGTAATGCCGCTTCCGTGGTCAACAGTTACCGTATTTCCATACACTGCATCGTGCTTTACGGAAATTACCGTTCCGGGAGCCACTGTTTTTACGTTTTCGCCCTTGATACCCAAAAAGTCCACACCGTTATGGGTTCGGTAATCCTTCATCGTTTCGGAAAATACGGGGATACCCATACTGTAATCCTTACCTATTGTTGAGCCGAGAGGTGATGAAAAAACAATTTCCGTCTTTTCTTCTGTTGTTTCTTCTTCAGAAAGCTTTTCTGCATTGTTGTCAAATACGGCGGCGGTTGAAGGCTCAGGTGCCTCAGATGTAGTAAATTCATCAATATTTATTTCAACCTTAAAATCGGAAACATCTTTCTCTGTGTTTTTTTCTTCAATACTGATATTTTCCTGTTTTACCGTAGTATTCTCACTTACAGTTGAAGGTGTAACGGAATTTGCGGCTGAAATTCCCACAACACCTGCACCTAAAAGGCACAAGCCCAAGGCTAAATACAAAGCGTTGCTTTTAAGCATTTTTTTAATGCTTTTCTTATTTTCGTCATTTATCATATTAATTACCTCCTTTATAAATTTTGTCCTGAGGTAAAGAAATTATTCTGAAAAAAATTTAAAAAACACTAAACAAATGTTTGCTTTTTCTGAACATTTGTGCTACAATACAGTTAAAGTAATATATTCCGGAGGAAAATATGAAAGAACTCAACAATACACAGAAAAAAATATATGAATTTCTTGCTGAGCGTTCACAGAACGGTGTGCCCCCCACAGTCAGAGAGATCTGTGCCGCTGTAGGTCTTCGTTCCACATCTTCCGTTCAGAGTAACCTTGATGCTCTTGAGGCGGCAGGTTATATTGAAAGAGATCCTATGCTCAAACGCTCCATAAGAGTAAGAGGTCAGGAAAATAACGTAACTCAGGTTCCCCTTATCGGTACGGTTACTGCAGGTATGCCCATTCTTGCAGTGGAAGCCATTGAAGGCTACATTCCCTTCTCAGGTGAAATGTCATCAGACAAGCCTCTGTTTGCCCTTAAGGTCAGAGGTGACAGTATGATCAAATGCGGAATTCTCAGCGGAGATATAATTATTGCAGAAAAAACACCCGTTGCCGCAAACGGTGATATCGTTGTTGCACTGCTTGAAGACGAGGCAACAGTAAAGAGATTTTATAAGGAAGACGGTCACTTCAGGCTCCAGCCTGAAAACGACGATTACGCCCCCATTATTTCCGATGAAATTATAATTCTCGGAAAGGTAATCTCTCTTATAAGACATTTCTGATAACTACCAAAAAAACAAAAATTCGGCATAAATCTGTTTCTGATACAGACTTATGCCGATATTTTTTATTCTGTTTTCACTGTGAAACATCAACTATATTCTTTATTAATTCCTTTATCTTCTGAACCTTGTTTTCGGGCACGGCTTCAAGCAGAACCATAGTTGACTGCCAAGGACTGTTTTCCATATCACCCTTAATGAGAAAATCAATGCTTACGTCAAAAACCGTACTGAGAGTAATAAGATTTTCTATTGAAAGACCTGCAATTCCTCTTTCTACTTCACTAAGATGCTTAACGGAAATCCCCAGAATTTCCGATAAATTCTCCTGTGTAAGCCTTAACTCTCTGCGTCTTTTCTTTATACGCTTTCCCATTTCAGTTTTATAATTCTGCATAACATCACCTAACCTGTTTTGTTAAGTTTATCACAACATATTACTTACAAAAACAAGGTGATACGTGTTGACAAAATAAACCTTTTATGTTAAGTTTAGATTGTATTGATATTAATAATACACAAAATATTATGAAATGGAGAAAAAGAAATGAAGATAACAAAAAAACTTCTGTCCTTATTACTTGCAGCTGTAATGCTGATAAGTGCAATTCCCCTTTCATCCGCCGATTTTTTACTTTCGGACATAGCTTTTGCTGAAGAAAGAGAAATACTCGACAGCGGTGAAATGAACGAAAACATCAGCTGGAAATTATACACCGACGGTGAACTCGTAATTTCAGGACAGGGAGCCATGCCGATTGATGATTTGTACACGGAATATACGTCAATTGATGATATTTACTGGCTTAAGTACCGTGATATAATCACCTCTGTTACGGTTAATGAAGGTATTACCTCTGTAAGCTCTCTTATGTACCTTTATAATGTTACGAAGGTTACCCTTCCCGAAGGATTAATAACAATAGAATTTAATACTTTTGCATTTATGCTTAAGCTTAAGGAAATTAACATTCCTTCAACCGTAAAGACTATTTCTCTTTATGCCTTCAATTGCTGTTTAAGCCTTGAAGAATTAGTTTTACCTGAAGGTCTTGAGGAGTTTATTTGTCCGGTTACAAATTGCATGTCACTTAAAGAGCTTACTATTCCCGGTTCTGTTAAAAAGTTTTCACCTATATATATTGCAAACTGCTATTCACTTAAAAAATTGGTTCTTTCTGAAGGAACCGATCTTATAATGCTTGATGAAATGTGGGGCTATACTCCTGAAGTCCTCGATTATGACAAAGAGACAGCCGATAAAGTAATAACAAACGAATGGATAAGTGTTTTTATTTCTTTGTTCAACATTGAATATTTAGAAATTCCCTCTTCCGTTACAACTGGCGGCGAGGTAAATGTAACATCATCCTCACTCAAAGAAATACGAAACTACTCCTCCTCTTTGGTAATTATTCCATCCGGAGATTTTGATTACAACAAAAATGTTACACCAAGTATCAATTATTCTAAGAATCTTTTTTTAGAATCCGCTTTAAGTACATTCGCAAATTCAGGAATTCATGAATCTGTTGCGGATAAATCTACATTCAAGGACTTTGATGGTTATAAATTCACTGAAGATTTATTAGGCTTCGATCCTTCTATTTTATTCACAGAGTCACCTGCTGATGTTGACTATGATACATTTATTGAAGTTCTATCTGCCATTTGCGAAGAAGAAATTACCTCTTTAAACGAGTTTCTTTATCATTCCCTTTTAGATCCAAGAAATTCAGTTTACACCTTACCTACAGGCAACGCCATGATATACTGTTATGACAACTCTTCTCAGCATAACTTTATAAAAGAATATGCAGACTATATTCATTTGCGTCATGTACTTTTAGATAATAACGAAGAATGTCAGAATGAGCTGATATTACAAAAAACCTATGAAGCCACAGAAAATCACGGTGAGTTTTCTTATGAGATAGATATTAATTCAAAAACCCTTTACCTTTCTGGCAGCGGAAATATGCCTGAATGGAATAAAGACAATTTTCCATCCTACTTACATTGTAGGCACTTATTCAACAAAGTCGTTTTCACTGAAGACAGTAATATTGAAAGCATCAGCGGATTAGCTTTTATGGACCTTGAGAATACTACTATATATCTGCCTTCAAGCATAAGACAAATCTCAAAAGGTGCATTTATTTATTGCTCCGGAACCTCCCTGTTTTTTGAGAAGGATTTCGATTTTTCCGGACTGCTGGATTTTATAGACGAATATACAAGTTTTAAAGAATTTATTGTAGAAGACGGTCATGATACACTTTTTAGTTTCGACGGTGCTTTGTATGCTTATGCAACCGGAAACATTCAGGGCAAACCTCTCCCTGAAAACACCTCTCATATTGTTCTCTTAGAAGTACCGCAGGAAAAAACAGAAGTTGAAATATATGATAAAACAACAGATATTTTACCTTTTGCATTTACAGGTAGTATGATTGAAAAAATTACCATTCCAGACTCAGTTATAGCTTCCTCTGCACAGTTCTTATACTGCCCCAACCTAAAGGAAATAAATATCGGTAAAAATATTGACCTATCATTTAATCAATGCATACTTCCTCTGAGCTTTTATTGTCCCGTTGAAAAAATAAACGTTGACAACGAAAATCCTTATCTTACTTCCGATGAAAATGGGGTTCTTTATACAAAAGATAAATCTGTTCTCATACAGTTCCCCTCAGTAAAAAAAGCAGAAGAATACATAATTCCTGAAGGGGTTTCTGTTATCAATACTCAAGCTTTCTTCAGTAACGAAGTACTTAAATCAGTGACTATTTCCGAGAATGTTCAGGAAATAAAAGAAAGTGCCTTCACTGATATGTATTCCTTACAGAAAATCACCTTCCTCAATCCCGAAACAAAAATTTATGACAGATACACAATCCCTGAATATACAGTTATCTATGGCTACAAAGGCTCAACGGCAGAAGAATTTGCAGAAAAATACAACCGTACATTTATTGAAATTTCAGGCTGTGTGCATAGTGGCGGAACTGCTACTTGTGAAGAAAAGGCAATATGTGAAAAGTGCGGTGAGGAATACGGTGAATTGGCTTCGCACACGCAAGCTACCTATGAAGAAAAGGAAAGCTGTACCGTAAACGGTTATATTCTCACTTACTGCGCAGTATGCGGTGAAGATCTTGACTTTGAACTTATTGAAGCAAAGCATTTATGGAGTGAAGAATACACAGAGGTAACTCCTGCAACCTGCACACAAGAAGGTCTTGAAAAGCGCACCTGCGGAAGATGCACAGAGGAAGAAACAAGAGAAATCCCCAAAAAAGACCATGATTTTGAAGAAGCTTGGACTGTTGACACTGAAGCTTCCTGCACAGAAAAAGGCAGTGAGTCAAGACACTGCAAAAACTGTGAAGCATTTACAGACCAAAGAGAAATTCCCGAAGCTGAACATAATTACGGTGAATGGCAGACTGTGAAAGAAGCTACCTACACAGAAGAAGGCAGAAAAGAGCGTATATGCTCACTCTGTTCTACACCTGAAACAGATACAATTCCTGTTCTCACAACAAAAGAGTATAAGGATGAAGAGTCAGGTATAGTTATTGAAGCAGGCAAAGACTCTTACGGCGGAAATGATATTAAAGTATCTGTTAAAGAAACCTTTGACGGAGAACACTATCTCGGTCAGTCCTTCGGAAAAACTGCAGCTTGGGATATCTCTATATACATTGACGAAGAAGAGGTACAACCCTCAACACCTGTTTATGTAAAAATTCCCGTTCCTGAGGATTTCAACGAGAAAAAGATAACCGTTTATCACATTAATTCCTTGACAGGCGAAAGAGAAAAGGTTCCCTGCGAGGTTATAGACGGTTTCGTCTGTTTCTATGCAACCTCATTCAGTGTTTATATTATTGTTGATGAAAGCACTCTTATTGAAGATGACATCACAGATGATGATATCACCGATAATTGCGGTCACCTTTGCCACAAAGACGGATTTTTAGGCTTTATCTGGAAAATAATTAATTTCTTCAGTAAGCTCTTCAATGCAAATCCCCTTTGTGAATGCGGTGCGGCACATTATTGATACATACCGATAACAAAAATTTAAGGCTGACAGACGAAAAATCTGTCAGCCTTTTATTTACTGTAAAAACGGTCGGAATTAATACAAAATCTGCAAAATCCCACCATTACGGTAGCATGCGAAGCACAATATAATGTCAACCGCAGGTTCCTTCACATTTTCCGAAGGAAAATATTTCACCCGTCAAAGACGGATTTCACCGCCGAAGGCGATTTCACTCATTCCGAAGGAATGAATTTCACTGTCCGAAGGACTTACTGCATTGCAAAGCCTCTTCTTTTAAGGTAGGTCTTTGCTGAATATTCCTTTCTCTTGCTGGAGAAAATGTACTGGATAAAGGAGCGGGGTGCTTTTGTGAGAGAAAGCTCGGAGAGAATTCTCGGATCAAGGGGTGTAGGATCCTTGATATTGATTGTTATACCGTTTGCCTCGCTTCTTGCCTTGCTGTAAAAGCCTTCATCGGAAATAACTCTGAGATTTTCGGCATTTCTCCATCTTTCAGGGAATTCTGAATTCTTAACCGCACTCTCCTTGATAAACAGCTCAAAGAAGGGAAATTTCTGTATGTAAAGAGAATTTACAAATTCATCAACCATACTGTAATCCGTGATATCGGCAAGAATACTGAAAAGAGGAATATCTGCCGCATCCTGTCTTGTTATATACATCTGAGGGAAACGAAGGTCAGAGAAGGTCTTATTCAGCTTATTTCTTCTCTCTTCCGTAAGTAAAGCGGATATACCTTCATACTTGTTTCTCAGCTTTGTAAGCACGTCATCTGTAAGGAACCAGAAATATCTGTAAAATCTGTTTGTAAGATCTGTAAAATATACGCTGAGAATTTCCTGAATTGCGTATTCGTCACCGTCAAGAGAGCCTGTTTCCTCTTCAATAATATTCTTAATACATTCAAAAGCCTCTTCATACACTGCAATTACGGTATCAAGATTTTCTTCGGTAGGCTCACCTTTTTCAGGGAAGCCGCAGCTATACACACCTGAACGCTTTGAATATATAGCTCCTGCAACACCTGCCATTGATGCATCACAGCCGAAAATGCACTTTATGAGAAAAGCCGCATTATAGAAAACGGGAGTTGCGGGGAATTCCAGAGAATAAAGGTCAAAGAACTTCTTCTTATAAACTCTTCCGTCTGCATCAAGGGTGTTGAGAAGTGCCGTATCGAATTTATCAATATTGGGAACGGTTGCAAGCATATCCATCCACTGATCGTAATAAGGCTCATGCTCACCTGCAATATAGTATCTGGGAGAAAAAATATCTGTTTTGCTTTCATTGGCAGCTGCAAGAATACTTTCCACCGTATCGGGTGCAATGTAGTCACCGCCGTCAATGAAATATACGTACTCGCCCTTAGCCTCTTTTACACCCGCATTTCTTGCTTCAGGTGTAAGACAGTGGGGAATTTCCATAGCCTGAAAGCCTACGTATTCGTCACAGTAATGCTTTATAACAGACTTTGCTTCTTCGTCACAGCCTGTATCAACTATAATTACGTCAAACTCCTCACTTGACTGCTCACAGAGTCCTTCAAAAGTATATTTAAGATTATCAGCTGTATTATAAGCCGTTACGATCACAGTTAACGTTGCCATTATTCTTCTCCGTTCAGTTAAAGTATTTCTTTAATATCATTTCTCCCCTGCCAATATCGTCGGGGTAAGTAATTTTAATATTATAATTTTCACCCATTACCATAAACACGTTTTCATTGTGATAAGTAAATACCGAGCAACCGTCTGTAAGGGCAAGAAAATCATCATAGGGCATCTTCTTTATAAGGGATAAAAGCTTTTCAGCATTAAAGCTCTGAGGTGTCTGTGCGTGAAATACACTGCTTCTGTCAGGCACCGACGAAATAAATGAACCGTCAGCGCTCAGGAAAATAGTATCCACAGCAGGAACACAGGTGTTACAGGCAGAGTATTTTTCTGCGGCATCAATATTTTCATTAATAATTCTGTCTGTTATAAAAGGTCTGACGGCATCGTGAGTAATAACCGTGCTGTTATTAAGAATTCCCTTCTCTTCCATAAACAGAAGAACACCTTCAAGAGTTTCTCCTCTTGTGTTACCGCCGGAAATTACGTAAATACCCTCTCTTTCAGGCAAAAACCTATCTATAAGCTCATTTGTATATTCAAGATACATTTCATTGACACTTACAATACACACGTCAACACGGGAATTTTCCGTAAATGCTCTGATGCTTCTGACAATAATAGGCTCACCGCATATTTCAAGAAACTGCTTGGGGATATCAGCACCCATTCTTGAACCGCTGCCCCCTGCCAGAACTGCCGCAACTACCATATCCTGCACCTCACCGATTTCCTATGAAATATTATTATACACTAAAAAGAGCTTTTTCACAAGATATATTTATGAAAAAGGGAGCAAAACAATATGTTTTATGAAAGTTATTCCGACAAATCGGTTATCCCCCATATCCGTGAGAAAACAAACAGCCTTTTTTTCCGAACCTCTTCACCTGAAAAAAAAAGAAAAGCCGACAAAAACCGTCAGCTTTTCTAATATAATAAGTATTCTATCAGTCAATACTCTTCATTGTGGGGAAGAGGAGAACATCTCTTATTGCCTGAGAGTCGGTAAGGAGCATTACAAGACGGTCGATGCCGTAGCCTATACCGCCTGTGGGAGGCATACCGTATTCGAGAGCTGTGAGGAAGTCTTCGTCGGTGTGGTTTGCTTCTTCGTCACCATTTGCAAAAAGCTCTTCCTGAGCTGCGAAGCGTTCTCTCTGGTCGATGGGGTCATTGAGCTCTGAATATGCATTACACATTTCTCTGCCGTAGATATAAAGTTCAAATCTTTCAACAAGTCCGTCTGAGCCGGGCTTTTTCTTTGTAAGAGGTGAAACCTCAATGGGATGGTCGCAAACGAACGTGGGCTGAATCATCTTATCCTCGCAGAATTCCTCGAAGAAGAGATTCATAATATCGCCCTTCTTGTGATGCTTTTCAAATTCAACGTGATGCTCCTTAGCAATAGCCTGTGCTTCTTCATCGGTCTTTACCTGTGTGAAGTCAACACCTGAATATTCCTTGATAGCATCAGTCATTGTAACTCTTGCAAAGGGCTTTTCCATATCAATAACAGTACCGTTGTAGCTGATAACCGCACTGCCGCAAACCTTATTTGCAAGATAACGGAACATACTCTCAGTAAGTTCCATCATACCTTCATAGTCTGTGTATGCCTGATAAAGTTCCATAAGTGTGAATTCGGGGTTATGACGGGTATCAACACCTTCATTACGGAAAACTCTGCCGATTTCATAAACTCTTTCCATACCGCCGACAATAAGTCTTTTAAGGTAAAGCTCAAGAGAAATACGAAGCTTTACATCCTCGTCAAGAGCGTTGTAATGAGTTTCAAAGGGACGTGCAGCCGCACCGCCTGCATTTGAAACAAGCATAGGAGTTTCAACCTCAATAAAATCTCTGCCGTCAAGGAAATTTCTGATTTCCTTGATTATCTGAGAGCGCTTCTTGAAGGTATCCATAACATCGGGATTAACGATAAGGTCAAGGTAACGCTGACGGTAACGAGTGTCAACGTTTGTAAGACCGTGATACTTTTCGGGAAGAGGAAGAAGGGATTTTGTAAGAAGTCTGATTTCCTTGCAGTGAACGGAAATTTCACCTCTTCTTGTTCTGAAAACAAAGCCCTTTACTTCAACGATATCACCGATATCCCACTTCTTGAATTCCTGAAATGCTTCTTCACCGATATCGTCTTTTCTCACGTAAACCTGCATTCTGCCGTCACGGTCATAAACGTCGATAAAGTTAGCCTTACCCATATCACGCCACGTTTTAATTCTGCCGCAGATGCAGACATCCTGATTTTCAAGCTCTTCAAAACGCTCGTTGATTTCAGCAGAACGGATATTCTGTTCTGCCTTTGTAATTTCAAAGGGATCAACGCCGTTTTCCTGAAGGACACCCAGCTTATCAAGTCTTATCTGTCTTAATTCATTTACACTTTGTACTTCTTCAACAGCTTCTTCGCCGCCGGTAATGATTTCTTCAGCCATTTTCTTACTCACTGCTCTTGCAGTTTCCTTTCATAATATTTTTCCGAAAAAAGCCGCCGTAAAAAAGGCGGCATAAATTTTAGTCTTTGAAGATTTCAAGAATTTCAAGAACACAGTTTCCTGCGGGAGTTTCAACTGTTACAATATCACCCACACAGTGTCCGAGAAGCGCCTTACCTACGGGAGATTCATCAGAAACCTTGTTGTTGATGGGATCTGCCTGAGGTGCACCTACAACCTGATAAACAACCTCTTCCTCATAGGTTTTATCGTAAAGCTTTACGAAAAGACCTGTATGAACCGTTTCTGTGGAAAGAGTACTTTCGTCAAGCACGGTTGCATGATTAAGAGTGTATTCAATTTCGAGAATTCTTGCTTCAAGCTTTGCCTGATCTGATTTTGCTTCATCATATTCGCTGTTTTCGGAAAGGTCACCGAAGGATTTTGCTTCCTTGATTTTTTCGGCAATATCAGCTCTGCCTGTAGTACGAAGTTCTTTGAGTTCCTCTTTAAGATTTTCTATGACCTTCAGAGGCAATACATATTCTTCTGCCATTTCTATATTTCCCTTCTGATTTTGTAAAACATATTTTATATATTTTATTTTTATTACGCGGTTTTGTCAAGAGTTTTCTTAAAATGTAGTATTTTTTGCCTGTTCAATAATATCCCTGATCTTACCTATCATATCACCGATAACCGAATCCTCTACTTCTTCACCCTTTGCGGCATTGACAACATCAATAATACCGTCGATGAAATCCGTAATTCCGTTAGCAAAAATTTCTTCAGGCGAAGGTCCTGTATCTTCAGGCTCATCAGGAGTTTCAGGTGTTTCGGGTTCATCAGGCTCTTCATCAGGCTCGTCAGGCACGGAAGGTGCAATTTCAATAATTTTTATTGTTTCACCTTCAGGCACCTCATTGAACAGATCTTCAAGCTCAACAGACATACGAAGAACTGTTCTTGCATCTGCAGAGGTGATTTTTCCGTTAAAATCAACGTCTGCATACATCAGTGATTCATCATCCTTAAACTCTTCAAGCTCAACACAGCAACGAAGAATTGTTCTTGCATCATTGGCATTGACCTTGTTGTCATTATTGATATCACCGAAATATCTGGGGTTCCAGTCAAAATCCGTAAGTTCAAGCTTTATATCATAACGGATATAAACACAGCTATCCCTAAGAACCTCTTCAGCCTTACCCTCGGGATTTCCCGTAGCTTTAAGCACACCGTTTGCAATTGCAAAGCCTATACCGATAAGGTCAACCGATGAATATGCTCTCAACACTCTGAGCAGATCATAAAAAGACAGCGAAAATGTATAAGAGATATTCTGAGTATATTTTATGAGCTGTCCGTCTGCATTAAAAACTGCCTGAGTCTTGGCATCGTGATATTTAAATGTATCAAACTTGATATCTGCAAGAGGGCCGTCTGCATCGGAAAGGTCAACCTTTCCGCCTATAAGTACGGGATTTATAGAGCCTGAAGGAAGGTCATAAAGCTTCTGAACTGAAGTTTCCGCAACATTTTCTAAATCTCCGTCAGCAAATTTATATGTTAATGTGGTCATATTATGCTGAGGATTAAGTAAATCTGTCTGTTCAGTCACATCAAGATAATAGTCATCGTCAACTGTAAGAGCTGACACATAATTTTTCCCGTATTTAGGAAGCAGATATCTCGTATCAATATTCTTTGCGATATCCTTTTCGGTTATGCTGTTATCGGTACCTGAAAGATTTGCAAGGAAATTATTGATAAGACCTTTTTCCGGATCAAAGAATGAATTGACAATAATTGAAAGGAATTCCTGAATTTCCTCAGGGTTATCACTGTAAGACGATGAATTGACAGAGATATCCTCCGTAGAGTTGATACCTGTCTGCTTATAGTAGCTGAATGAAGGCTTCTTCTCCTTGATACTGTTTACGGCACTGTTAAATGTAAGAAGATACTGAAGCTTATCCTCATCGTGTATAATCGTCACAGCGTCTGCTGTGGGGAGCACTGACAAAACAAGCAAAAATGAAAGCAAAACTGCAAATATTCTCTTAATCAAGGTATTTGATTTATTCATCAACAATACCACCTTTCAAAATAAGAGTATAGCATAAAGGAAGGTAAAAAAACAAATTGTAAATTTTAGAAAACTTATTGTTATTTTACTATTTTAAGCTTGCTTAATAAGAGTGCACCGCCGATAGCGGCAACGATTGTAACGAAAAGAAGTGTACTTACTCCGAAAGTAGGTACAATAAGGAGAATAAGAATACCTACAAGAACAGGGAAAATTGATATTTTCCAATGTTTTTTAAGATAACTTGCACCCAAAGCACCGAAAAGTGCGGCAGATACATAGGAGAATGCGGGTTTAAGGACTTCGCTGTTTCTCATATCATCAAGCACGGGGGAGAAAAGAATAACACCCACAGCTATAATAAGAGTTGTTGTGATTGCAGATGAAGCAACGGCAATTGTTGATACTATTTCGCCTTCTTCACTGTTTGATTTAACCTTAGCCTGCTCCATAGCATTAAGAGCGCAGGGAAGCTTGAGATTTGTGATATTACCTGTAACGAAGCTCAGGTATGCACCGCCTGCTCCAAGCATGGGAGTAAAGGTAATAACTTCGATAATTGATGTTACCCAATAAAGAGGCACAAGCTTGAGAAGTGCTTCAAAAACCGTATTTGCCTCAGGCCACGCATCATAATAAACACTTATGGCTACAGGAAGAGAAAATAAAACAAGAAGTGCACCAACAGTCCAAATTCTGCCCCAGATATGAACAGAATCTACATAGTCCTTACGATTTTTAAGTTCTGACATTTTTTCTTACCCCCACCATGTAAATGAAGTAACTGTTTCGGGCAGCCACATATTGAGAAGCACTGCTATTGCCATAGCACCGAAAATACTGAGAGGTGTTGCAAAAAGCTCAAGCTTTGAAAGTTTAAGCTTCTGACAGATAGTTTCAAAAACAAGATAGATAACAATTGCACTTACAAGAGTTACTACGGACATAAAGCCTGCATCGCTTGAGCCGTCTGAGGACTTACCTGCAACAGCCTGAGCCACAAAAGCAGAAATAATACCGATGAAGGCAGATGCAGAAATTACGTCTGCAATATTTGAGCTCTTTTCGCTCTTTTTGGTAACATTACTGATTTTCTTGATAATGAACTTACCGATTACCGTAACAAGAACAAGACCGAAGCAGATACCTGTTGTCATTACCCATGCAATAGCCGCAAAATCCGCCTCTTTTGTAACCTCGGTATTGATATTACTGCCGAGCACGTCAAGCATAGTTTCAGCTGCAGTTGTTTCATAAAGAAGGTTACCTACAACGCTGAGTCTAATCCAGGGGAGAACAATACCCAGTGATGAAGCGAGAACAACAACGGTAGCAAGAATTGAAATAGCGGGAGCAAAGGAAAACAGAGCACTTGAAACAACCGTATTTTTAAGCTGTTCGGTTGTCATACCTATTTCCTTTCCTCTTCGCCAAGCCTTTAACATAAAGAAAAGAGATTCGATAATAACGAAGCCTACAATAAGCGCCGCCATACCGAGCATCAAAGGACTTTCTTTGAAGTCAGCAAAGTCAAACATAATATTTCCTCCATATAAAAATATACCGATTTATTATACATCAATATATCGTTTCAGTCAAGCAATTAAGCGTATTTCAGCTTATATTTAAGTTTCAGAAAAGAAAAAACGGAACCGCTTATACGGTTCCGCCGTTTACACCTAAAATCTGACCTGTTATATAGCCTGAACGGGCACCTGCAAAAAACGCAACAGCCTCGGCAACATCTCTCGGTGAGCCCATTCTTCCCATCGGAATATCCTCTGCAATAAGTGCCTTTTCCTCATCGGTAAATCTGCTCATCATATCGGTATCAATAACACCGGGGGAAACGCAGTTCACCGTAATTGAGCTTAATGCATATTCCTTGGCAAGAGCCTTTGTCAATCCGATAATACCTGCCTTGGTTGCAGAATACACAGCCTCACAGGAAGCACCGCACTGTCCCCAGACAGACGAAATATTTATAATTCTTCCGTATTTCCTCTTAACCATAAAAGGAAGAGCCTCTCTTGAGCAGTTGAATGCTCCTTTGAGATTTACTGAAACAGTGTCTTCCCATTGGCTGTCAGTCACAAGATCAAAAAGTCCCCAGAGTGAAACACCTGCATTATTAACAAGGACATCAACACTTCCCAGCTGTTCATTTACAAAAGAGAACATTTCTTTTACCTGAGAAGCATCGGAAACATCACATTTGACAGACACGGCACAAAAGCCTTGGGAATTCAGCTCTTCACAAAGAGCCTTCGCCTTCAATTCTGAGCTGCTGTAATTTACCGCAACAGAAAAACCGTCAAAGCAAAGTCTTCTGACAATTGCCTCACCTATTCCCTTTGCGCCGCCTGTTACCAATGCAACCTTATTCATATTATTCCATTACGCCTTCAAGCAGTGTCATGAAGGAGAACATACCTGTCATACCCTTATAAGCCTTGTAATTTGAAGGAGGTGCAGACTTATTTGAAGGCACCGTACCTGAAATAGCATCAACATCGGTAGATGTAAGGAACTTGCCGCTTGAATTGTATGATGCAAGTCTTACAAGCTTTGTGCCTTCCATATAAACTCTTGTTTCGCCGCCGTCCTCAACAGTGAAATGATAAACAGTGCAGTTTCTTCCGTTTGCAACCTCATTTGTCACAGATTTTGCATCTGTAAGGTTCCCGTAGGTGGAGAAATTGATGCTGTCTGAATTTACAAGCTCGTCGATATCAAGACCTGCCATACTCATAATACTGTCTGAAAGCTCAAGATAAGCAGACTTATCGGGATAAATCATATATACCTTATCGTTGGATATAAGCATACCCATAGAAGCTCCGCTGAAATCGGAGAGCATATAAATAGAGTTATCTGTGATAGCAATCTCCATAGGTGCATCCATACCTGATGAATCGGTCATTTTACCTGTCATATGGAAGGTACCGCTTTTGAGAATATCATACTCTGTGGTACCTGTAGGTATTGAAGGATTGGGAATTGAAGATACAGAAGCTGATGTTGTAGCCTCTGCAGCACCTGAATTGCCACCTGCTGTTGTGCTTTCCTGACTACCGCTGACAGCAGTTGTCTGTTCAGAACTAACAGCACCTGTTGTCTGTTCGGGAATAACACTGTCAGATACCGGAGCATTGGTATAATTTTCTCCCTGATAATTCTCATCCTCATAATACTGAGTTGTAGTATCAATAGCACCTGAAAAGCTCAGACAGCCTGCAAAAACAAATACAACCAAAACGATTAAAAATAAAGCGAGATACATTTTCTTCATTGTAACTTTCCCTTCTGGAATTATCCGAATATGCCGTCAAAAAAACGGACATTGTCGAATAATTATATCATATAAAGAAATAAAAATCAAGCAAAATTATATTGAAACCTGATTTTCTTCTATAAATTAACCACAGATCCCTTAAATCTGTCTTAAAGGTTATATTGCAAAGCTGAAACGGTTGTGATATACTTTTCAGTAAGAATAAAGGCAGAAGGTAAATAATTATGATAAAAATATCTCCCTCAATACTTGCAAGTGACTTTTCAAAGCTCGGAGAAGAAGCAAAGGCCTGTGAAAAAGCAGGAGCCGATATGCTCCACATTGATGTAATGGACGGTCATTTTGTACCGAATATAACCTTAGGGGCTCCGATTATCGCATCTCTCAGGAAATGCACTGAGCTTATTTTTGACGTTCATCTTATGATAAGCGAGCCCGAAAAATATATTCCCGATTTTATAAAAGCAGGGGCTGATATGATTACTTTCCATATTGAAAGTGACGTCGATGCCGGAAATGCAATTGACCTGATAAAAAATTCAGGCAAAAAGGCAGGTATTGTACTCAAGCCCTCAACTCCTGCCGAAGCCTGCTTTCCATATCTTGACAGCATTGATATGGTACTTGTTATGACAGTGGAGCCGGGCTTTGGCGGTCAGAGCTTTATGGAAAATCAGCTCGGAAAAATATCTGCCATCCGTAAAGAATGCATAAAAAGAGGTCTTGATACCGATATTCAGGTTGACGGAGGGATTACGGATAAAACCGCCCCTTCAGTTATTGAAGCCGGTGCTAACGTGCTTGTTGCGGGCTCCTATGTATTCAAGGGGGACAAGAAAGCGGCAATTGACTCACTGAAAAGGCTTTCCTGAGCTTTTCAATTGCTCTTTCACCTTCAATTTCATTCCAGCACTCTCTGCATTTTGCGAGTGAGAGAAACGGTTCTTTGAGTTCATCTCCGTATTCACACAATTGATTTATAAGCTGTGATTTTCGGCTATGCACATCAAAAAAAATCAGGCGGTATTTTCCGTTCAGTTCATACAGAGCACTTCTGTCAATACCGTCAATGCCGTTTATTGCCGACAACAATTCTTCAAAATCCCGAAACTGGATTATCAGCGGCTGAGTTTCACTCTTGACAAGCTGCTTTACAGATTTCACATCTTCATCGTGAGGTGGCAGTACAGTAAAACAAATTCTGCACTTTTCACGGCTTTCTTTTATTACCTCAATAAGCATTTTTCCCGAAAAACAAACAGAAACACCGTAGTTTTTCCTGATATCGTCAAGCAAGGTCCACAGAACTCTTCTTGTTTCTATATTTTTATAATCTATTTCTTCATAAGTAATGCCGTAGGATTTAAGCTCATCTGAGGACAGCACTGCCTCTATCCTGTATTCATTTCTTACGGTCAGATTCATAAGACACTCCTCCGAATGATTTATCTCTTACTATTGTATTCATACGGAAGGATGTTCGCAATGCAAAATAAATGGAAAGAGTGACTGTTTTTTCTGCTCTTTCAAGGTGACAGATAATTATGAAAAAAAATAAAACCGAAAATAACGGACAGGCTTTTTTTGATACAATAGTATCTGACAGCAGTAATATCCGCCGCCGTCATAACAGAACTGATATTCAACAGAAAAAAGAAAAAAACAAAAACGATCTTTTCAGGCGGATGGTAAGAACATCTTCCGACAAAAAAGCTCCCAGAACACTGAGAACAAAAGCCTATTACCGTTTCTCAAAAGACTACCCTTCCGTTGTCAACCCTGACGGCTTCAGAGAAAACACGGAAAACAAACAGAAATTTACCGTCAGAGGAAAAATACTTCTGAGTATAGGCGTACTGCTCGTTTTTGTTGTCAGCTTTATAGGCATCTGCGTATGTCTTGAGCTTTCATCAAAAGATGCACCTGAGCTTTATGAGTCAGTGACAGACGATACAAAAGCGGCAATAGAAGGCTTACATTTCACTCCTGAAGAATTGTCAGAGCTTTCCGCTGATGAAATAAAGCTTCAACTTCAGGATGCCGGCTGCAACCTTGCTGTTTTTGAATTCAAAAACGAGTACGGATACATATATTTCGATGTAAATACATTTCTCGGTGCATCTGCCGACAAAAAAATTTCTGATGCCTGGGATAAAATAACGGCTCTTACAGATATGGGCATTGAATGTGCGGCATACATAAGCTGTTTTAAGGATACAGCCGCCGCAGGTGCACTGTCGGGTATGGAGGTAAGAACCTCTTCAGGCAATCTCTTCATTGACGGCACTGATAATTACTGGCTTGATCCGTTTTCTTCATCAGCAAGACAGTATCTGCTCGATATAATAAAAAAGGCGGCAGACGGCGGCTTTACTTATATTATTCTTGATAATGTTTCCTTCCCCAATGTTTATTCCGTGGCAGCACCCGTTTATCCTTCCGATGATAAATCAACAGATAAAAATACCGTTCTTCTTAATTTCATCAATGAAGCCTGTAGTGAGGTCGGTGAAAACAAAATTATCACCCTCTGTGACATTTCAGGCTTTACCCGGCTTTCTGAAATGCCAAATGAAAAATACGGCGGCACTCTTACTGATACTGCCTGTATTTATTACGCTGTAGATTTCCGTGAAGAAAAGCAGTATAAGGATCAACTGAGTAACACAGAGCTTTTCAACTTCATTGAAGAAATGCCCCTTGCATTTATTCTCGATGCAGGAAGTATTGCAATAAGCAGTCTTAAAGAATCAAATGAAAACGCTTTATGTTTAGCAGTTGTTGACAATTCACTCAATGAAGTCAAAGACTATACCCTTAATTCCGGAATAAAAAATATTATATATTGGTAAAAAAATCTGCGCTCTTGATTTACAAGAACGCAGTTTTTGTTTTCATTTATCAGAATTCAAGCTTCTTTGAGATATAATCCTCAAGCTCTGCTATGGGAAGTCTTACCTGTTCCATGGTATCTCTGTCACGGACTGTTACACAGCCGTCCGTTTCAGAGTCAAAGTCATAGGTTACACAGAAGGGAGTACCGATTTCGTCCTGTCTTCTGTAACGCTTACCGATTGAACCGGCATCGTCAAATTCACACATAAACTTCTTCTGAAGAGAATGGAATACCTTTTCGGCGCCCTCATTCAGCTTCTTTGAAAGAGGAAGAACAGCACACTTATAAGGTGCAAGTGCGGGATGGAAATGAAGCACAACTCTTGTGTCATTCTTTTCTGCATCAACAACCTCTTCGTCATAAGCCTCAGTCATAAGAGCAAGGAAAAGACGCTCTACACCGAGAGAAGGCTCGATAACGTAGGGGATGTATCTTTCATTTGTTGTGGGATCGAAATAATCAAGTGTTTTACCTGAAGTGTTGATATGCTGAGTAAGGTCATAGTCTGTTCTGTCTGCAACCCCCCAGAGCTCACCCCATCCGAACGGGAAGAGATATTCAAAGTCAGTTGTAGCCTTTGAATAGAAGCAGAGCTCATCTGCATCATGGTCACGGAGTCTGAGATTTTCAGCCTTCATACCGAGAGAATAAAGCCAGTCGCGGCAGTATGCTCTCCAGTAATTGAACCATTCAAGGTCTGTGCCCGGCTTACAGAAGAATTCAAGCTCCATCTGCTCAAATTCACGTACACGGAAAATGAAGTTGCCGGGAGTAATTTCATTACGGAAGGATTTACCTATCTGCGCAACACCGAAGGGCACCTTTCTTCTTGTGGTTCTCTGAATATTTGCAAAATTTACAAAAATACCCTGAGCAGTTTCGGGACGAAGATAAATTTCATTCTTGCTGTCCTCAGTTACACCCTGGAAGGTCTTGAACATAAGATTGAACTGTCTTATATCCGTAAAGTTATGCTTTCCGCAATCGGGACAGGGAATATTCTTTTCCTTAATATAGTCTGTCATCTGCTGATTTGTCCAGCCTGCAACGTTTGTGCCGTCAAAATCCTCAATAAGATTGTCGGCTCTGTGTCTTGTCTTACATTCCTTACAGTCCATAAGAGGATCAGAGAAACCGCCGAGATGGCCTGATGCAACCCAAGTCTGAGGATTCATAAGAATAGCTGAGTCAAGACCAACGTTGTAAGGATTTTCCTGAACGAATTTCTTCAGCCATGCCTTTTTGATATTATTTTTAAGCTCAACACCGAGAGGACCGTAATCCCAGGTGTTTGAAAGTCCGCCGTAAATTTCACTGCCTGCAAAAACGAAGCCTCTGCCCTTACAGAGAGTTACGATTTTTTCCATTGTTTTTTCTGTATTTATCATAAAACTTATCCTCCTTGCATTTACAAATTTTTATTTTAGCAAATACTTATTAATAAGTCAAGATTATTGACTTGCAAAGATTTGAGATATATAATAACGGAGAATTAACGATTACTTCCGCATATTTTTAATTTTAACAGATGAGGTTAATTATGGATATTTTTTCTGAAATTCAGACTGCTGCAGAAAAAACTGCTGCAGAAATTATTGAAATTGCAAAGCTCAAAAAGGGGAATATTCTTGTCGTAGGCTGTTCAACAAGTGAGGTTATGGGTTCTAAAATCGGTACCGACTCAAATTTTGAAACGGCAAAGGCCATTTATCTCGGCATCGCAAAGGTTTGTGATGAAAAGGGCATTTTCATTGCCGCCCAGTGCTGTGAGCATCTGAACAGAGCTATAATTATCGAAAAAGAAGCTATAGGAAACAGCGATTTCTGTAACGTCGTTCCTCAGCCAAAGGCAGGCGGCTCCTTTGCAACAAATGCTTATTCTTACTTTAATAATCCTGTTGCCGTTGAGCATATAAGAGCAGATGCAGGTATTGATATCGGCTTTACACTTATAGGAATGCACTTGAAGGAAGTTGCCGTTCCCGTAAGACTTCAGAACAATAAAATCGGAGAAGCCACAGTTCTCGGAGCAAGAACAAGAGCAAAATTCATCGGCGGAGAAAGAGCTATATACTCTGCTGAATTGTTATAACAAATTATCAATGCTCTTGCGGAACGAAAATAAATTCCGTTTCCCAGGCAGGTATGCCTTTATAGTGGCGCATATAAAGTCTGTAATTATTATTGATACTAAAAACTTTAAGAGGAAGCGTAAAATAATCTTCACTTCGGTGATAGCAGGATATAAACATCAGAGGCTTATGCTTTTCTATTGTATTTCTTGCACCCTGAAGCGCCTTCAGTTCATTTCCTTCCACGTCAAATTTTATGACAAGCTGTTCGTTTTCGGACAGCTTTTCTTTTTTTATAATTTCGTCAACGGTGAAGCTGTTTATTTTCATTCTGCCCTTTTCGGCTTCGTGGGCTCCCCTGCCCTTATTCTTATCAAAATATGATTCCCCGTCAAAATCCGAAATAAGACCGTTATAATATGATATATTATTTATAAAAGAAGTATTTTCTCTGAGCTTTCTGAAATTACGGCTGTCAGGCTCAACGGCAATAATTCTGCTGTTATTATAAGTATTATAAAATGACAGCGCCGTATCACCGTTATATGCACCGAGATCAAGATATACGGAATTTTCAGCAATATTAAAAATTCCGCTGTTATCATATTCACAGGAAAAAAGATTTCCGGTTTTTCCCGTAAGCTTAAACTCAACTAATTTATCAAAGGTTTCCTTACTCTTATTATCGCAAAGTCTTTTTCTTACGGCATCAAGACTTGCTTTGTTTTCGTTATAAAAAGCAAAATTAAAAATATTATCCCCGAAAACAGGCACGTCGGGAGCAAGGATTTCATTTTCAGCTGCAATTTTATTTACGTTATCAATAACCTCTTGTCTTGCACTTCCGAAGCACATAAGCACAAGCATATCGGGAAATTCCTTTTTACAGCTTTCATAATCCGTAACCCTATATCCCCTGAAAAAGCGTTCACGGACAAAAGCGGCACTTGAAAAAATACCGCTGATTTTTATATTTTCCCTTTCAAGAATATCAATTATTCTGTCTGCACCGTTTCCCGTTCCGTAAAGAACAACGGGCCTTTTTTCTTCCTTCAGCTTTTCCCAGATATCAGCTTTCATAGATTTACTTCCTGATGTGTTTTTTATTATTGTAGCATAAAAATAAAAACTATCAACCTTTTACACATTTAAATGCAAAAAAGAGCCCCTTCAATCAGGAGCCCTTTTTTAATTATGCATAATTTTTATAAAAAAATTATATTCCGAAACTGAAATTATTCAGCCTTGGGGAAGTTATCAGGATAGTTTTCTTCCTTTTCGTAACCGTTAGAAACTGTGATAGCCTTCTGAACGTTTTCGATGATAACCTGAAGCCATTCAATGATAGAATTGATGAATTCCTTGATGTCGAAATTAAGTTCCATTATCTTGTGCACCTCTTTTCGATAAAAAATTTAGAAATATTTATAAAGCAAAATTATGCTTCAGCAGATGTTTCTTCTTCTGCGGGGAAGAAATGCTCTTTCCAAGCACCCATTGATTCAAAAAGCTCAACGAGCTTAGCAAACCAAGCGTTTACCCAATCGAGAAATTCTACAGCTGTCATCGTGTTGCACCTCACTTTATATAGAATAAATAAAGCCCGATAAATAATTTAATTATTCTTCTTCAGGCATGTTGAGTTCATAATCCTTACCTAAACCAGCGATAAACTTCTTAAGGTTAGCAGTAGCGGACTTGATGAAAGCTACGATATCGTCGATGATCTTTGTGATAGCATCGAAATTAGCTAATGAAAGTTCCATTTATGTTGCACCTCTTTTCAAATTAAAATGTTTTTTTAATTAAATAGTTTTCAACTTATGCTTCTGCAGAAGTTTCTTCTTCAGCACCGAAGTTGATGTCAAGCCAATCCATAGCTTCTAAGATTGTCTTAATGAGTTCCTTGAGCCATGCGCCAAGGTATTCAGCAAGTGCACCGAGATTCATTAGTCCTAACCTCACTTTCACTATAAAATTGTGTAATAACCCTATTTGGATATCTTACAGCAATATATTACCAAAAGTAAAAAGAAAATTCAAGTATTTTTTCAGCTTTGTTACAATATTTACATTTATAACAAAAAGTTGCAAACTTTCATCATTCTATCAGACTTAAACACAAACAAATCAACTGATTTTTGTCCGATATGTGCCATATTTATAATCTTATCCCGACAAATTGTTAACAAACTATTTCAAGAAAATGAAATATCGCAACACTTTATATCACAGATTATGTCTTTATACTTATGTTTTTATTTGTTGATTTATCTGTAACAGTATGATAAAATAGCATCGAATTTATTAAGGAGAAAAAAATATGAAACTCGGTATCGTAGGCTTACCCAATGTGGGTAAAAGCACACTTTTTAATGCACTTACAAATGCAGGAGCACAGGCTGCAAACTATGCCTTCTGCACAATAGAGCCAAATGTGGGCGTTGTTTCTGTTCCCGATTACAGAATAGATAAGCTTGCCCAGATGTATTCACCCGATAAAATCACTCCCGCAACTATCGAATTCGTTGATATTGCAGGTCTTGTAAAGGGTGCATCAAAGGGCGAAGGTCTGGGCAATAAATTCCTTTCACATATAAGAGAGGTTGATGCCATTATCCATGTTGTGCGTTGCTTTGAAAACGATGACATTATGCACGTTGACGGTGAGGTTGATCCTGTCAGAGATATTGAAACTATTAACCTCGAGCTTATTTTGTCAGACACAGAGGTTCTTCAGAGAAGAATTGACCGTGACACAAAGGCTATGAAGGGTGACAAATCACTTGCAGGTGACGTTCAGTTCTTCAATTACCTTAAAGAGCAGCTCGACAATGCTGTAAATGCACGTGCAGTTGAAATGACTGATGACCAAAGAGAGCTTATGGCTTCTGTTGCACTTCTTTCTTCAAAGCCCGTAATTTATGCCTGCAATATGAGCGAAGAGGATTTTGCAGGTGATCTCAGTGATAACAAATATTTCTCTAAGGTAAAGGAAATTGCCGCCGCTGAAGGCAGTGAGGTTCTTCCTATCTGTGCTGAGCTTGAAGCTCAGATAGCAGAGCTTTCAGGCGAAGAAAAGGAAATGTTCCTCGCTGAAATCGGTGTTGAAAAGGGCGGTCTTGACCTTCTTATACAGAAAAGCTATGACCTTCTCGGTCTTATGTCTTATCTTACCGCAGGTAAGCCTGAGGTAAGAGCCTGGACTATCAAAAAGGGCACAAAGGCTCCTCAGGCGGCAGGCAAAATCCATTCCGACTTTGAACGAGGCTTTATCCGTGCTGAAGTTATATCCTTCGATGAACTTATGGCAAACGGCTCTATGGCAGCCGCAAAGGAAAAAGGCCTTGTAAGAAGCGAAGGAAAGGAATATGTGATGCAGGACGGCGACATCGTTCTCTTCAGATTTAACGTTTGATTATGAATAACAAGGGCTTCGGTAAAATCGCTCCCGGTGACACCGATGAATTTATAGAAATCACCGTGGAATT
The DNA here is from genome assembly GCA_045591285.1 of Acutalibacteraceae bacterium. Classification (GTDB taxonomy): domain Bacteria; phylum Bacillota; class Clostridia; order Oscillospirales; family Acutalibacteraceae; genus RUG806. The sequence goes on along the minus strand of JAZNSP010000022.1, from coordinate 112,996 downwards.
TTCTGACGGTGAGGTTACAGCTGCTTTCTTTTCCTGTTCCGACGATGAGGTTCTGAGGGACTGCGGCGAAACCATCTGCCGAATGATAAAATATCACACTGCAGAAGATATTATGCAGGTTACCAATAACGTTGTTTTTTATAACACAGCCAATGAAATACCGAGAAACAAGCTTTATCTCGGTGCTATGGCTGTTATGGCGGCAAAAAGAGCAGTTGCCGACTGGGGCAGAAAAAACGGCTTGAATTTTTCTTCTCACGGCTCATGCAGCTGTTATTGATACGGGGTGACTTTTTCAATGGAAATTTCTCATTCAAAATTCAAAGAATTCAGTGTACTCAAGGCATCAAAGCCTTCTATGGTATATGACTGCAACAAGGAAACGCTTGAGGAATGGCAGAAAAAGGCTTCTGAAAAGCTGAGTGCTCTTATCTGCCTTTCAGACGAGCGCTGTCCTCTTCTGTTTTCTGAAATTTATAAAAAGGATTTTGAAAATTTCAGAGAAATACGCTTCACCTTTCAGAGCGAAACGGAAGAATTTGTTCCCTGCCATCTGTGGATTCCGAAAAAGAGCTTTTCCGAAAAGCCTCCCGTTATGATATGCCTTCAGGGACATTCTACGGGCATGCACATTTCTATGGGAAGACCGAAATCAGAGGATGACGAAAAAAGCGTAAAAAGCGGCGACAGAGATTTTATGCGTCAATGCATAGAAAACGGCTTTGCCTGTGTGGCACTTGAGCAACGTGCCTTCGGTGAGAGAGGCGGAAAACCTGAGCCTGACTGTTATCCCGTTGCTATGACGGCTCTTCTTTCAGGCAGAACGGTTATAGGCGGAAGAGTGCTTGATATAATGCGCCTTATTGACACACTCACTGAATTTTTCAGTGACGTGATTGATACGGAAAAGATTTACTGCATGGGAAATTCAGGCGGAGGCACGGCAACCTTCTACGCCACTGCCCTCGATAAGAGAATAAAGGGTGCTATACCCTCCTGTGCTTTTGCTACCTTCAAGGGCTCAATAGGCGCTATGTACCATTGTTCCTGTAATTATATTCCGTCAATCACAAAGTATTTTGATATGGCTGATATTGCAGGACTTATCGCACCAAGACCTCTCGTTATCGTTTCAGGCAAGGAGGATGGTATTTTCCCCTTGGATACAGCCGAATATGAATTCAGCAGATTAAAAGAGATTTATTATAAAAATTCCTCCTGCCCCGAAAATGCAATTCACGTAAAGGGCGACGGCGGTCACAGATTTTATAAGGAACCTGCGTGGAAGGAATTTTTATCCCTCATATAAAAGCTGATATAATGAAAAGAGCCCCGATTTTCTGCAAATCGGAGCTTTTCTTATTTATATGTGAGGATAATAACCGCCTGCGGCTTCAAATTCACTGAACACCTCAGGATACATCTCTTCAAAATATTCAAGTCCTGTTCCGACAGCCACACCGAGAACACCGAAAATTACTATCATAACCACAGCCATAACCACAATAGAAGCTATCATAGAAACAAGAATTGCCTTGAAGAAATTACTTCTGCCCTTGTTCTGATTATCAAATGCGTGTTTTATGCAGATTACAACGTAGATAATAAAACCGATACCGGGAATGAAGTTAAGAAGCGGATACAGAAGCATCCATTTGAGATAATCCTTCACTTCAGGTGCTTTATTATTTTCCGTCGGATATCCGTAGGGGGAAGAAGAATAATTCGGATATTGCTGATATGCATTATTGCCGTAAGCACTGCCTGCATCGGAATACTGTGAATAGCTTCCGTTATTTACATTACTCTGATAATTTCCGTTATTTGCACCGTAATAAGCATTTCCGTTTTCATTAGCTGCAAAATCAGGCTGAGCCGAGGAGCTGAAATCTGAAGGAGCGCTCCTGTTTACCTGAACCGCAACTCTTTCTCCGCATTCAGAACAAAACTGTGCTCCCTCTTCAAGAGGTGCATTACATCTTACACAATTCATTTTGTTTCCTCCTTTTTATATTTTCATTCGCTGAAGAGCTTTCAGCATACTTGTATAAATAAGCATAAGTCTGTCTTCGTCATATTTTTTAAAATCGGTATTTTTTACAGTCGAAAATTTACTTATAAATTCCCTTGCTTTACTGAAAGCCGAAGCCGTATCGAATTCAAGAAGAGGATAAATTCTGTCTGCCTCATTTTTAAGATAGTAAAGCAGCTCGTCTATATCGTAAACCTTTTCGTCATCATAGCTTAATGCCCTTAAAAGAAGCTCAAAAGCAGATATAAAAATCTCTTTTTCTGTGGGGAAATATTTTTCACAGTATCTTCCGAGTATCGTAGTACAGCCTTCAAGCTTGTTCACTCTATGATAACGCACCTTCTGAGAAAAATCGAAATTGGCTTCCATTTCATCAAGCACATTAAGAAAGATATGTGCGGCACTGCTGAGCTTTTCCTCATTTTCCGCTTCGGGAACAAAGGTGAATTTATAGCCGAGATACTTTCCGTAAACCTTCATAGTATCGTTATAACCCAATATGACGGATCGGTCAAGAACGTTTCTTCCGAAATTCATAAAATTGCCAAGATCCTTTGAAGGCTTTATGTACGTAACAAGAGGATGTCTTATATATCCTTCGTGGTTATTCTCCGTATTCAGATCAACTGCAACAACACTCTGAGCACCGAGTTTAAATGCAGAGGCTATAGGAATATTATCATAAAATCCGCCGTCGATATAAAGCTCAGACTCAATTTCTGCAGGAGGAAAAACAGGATAACACGAAGCTGATGCCTGTATCCATTTCCAAGCCTCAAGGGGTTTTTCTGCCATATCCGATTTTTTAATTTCCACGGGAATAAGGTCCTGCGGTGAAAAGCCCTTATATTGAACCGTCATAAGAGCGTAATCAACAGGGGATGAAAAAAAATGGTCAGCATCAAAATAATTCTGCAATAAATTAATAAACGGCGTATTATCGGCACTTTTTGTATTGAAATAATTTTTTATAAAAGGCAGCAGATTGTCCCTTTGGGATATAATGCTTTCAAAAGAAACGTCAAAATTTATTCCGTTAGCCATTATATCTCCGGCAGTTATCTCATTCCACATTTTTTCAGCCTGAGTGTAATCACCCTGAACGTAAAACGCCGCATTGATAGCACCTATAGACGTTCCTGTTGCGATCTGAAAACTTTCGCCAAGCTCGTTGAGTGCCTTCCATACGCCTAACTGATAAGCACCCTTTGAGCCGCCGCCTGCAAAAACTATAGCCTTTTTATTTTCCACAAAATCCACCGCCCTTTATTAAAACAGTCGGAAAAACTCAGTTGAACCGTGTAAGGTCAGAGCATAAAAGTGATGTTCTCATAACCTTTACGGGAAGAACTTCCTTGCCGAGATACTGAGATACGGCAGAGGAAAGCTGTATGGGATTAAGATTAAACGTGCTTCCTGCAGGAAGAGTAACGTCAAGTCTTATGAATTCTTCTTCTGCTCCGAGAGAAAAATTTTTTATATGAGCAGACACGTCAACTGTTTTCATAACCTTCTTCTTGCCTGATTTGCCGCTTTTTTCACAGGTAAGCTTACCGCTTGAAAGGGCATCAAAAAGCTCGCCTTCACTTATATCCTTCTTATCGTACAGAACGTAATACTCACCGAAGGCTATTTCTGCACTCTTATTAAAGGGCTTTACAGCCTTTTCCACAAAAAGTCCTTCGGGCATACATTTATTAAGAGCCGTCTTTACCTCTTCAGGCGACATATCCCCCACAATTCTGAGATCTACAGGCTCCCCCTCACTTTCAACACCAAGAGATAAGGCAAGTAAAAATGAAATATACGGATGAGGATTGAAGCCTTCAGTGTACCACAGAGGAATTTCTGCTCTTCTTACTGCCCTTTGCATAAGACGGAACATATCAAGATGGGATACGAACTTAATTCTGCCCTTTTTAGATATATACAACCTTAAATCATACATCGCATTTTCCTCCGTTAAGCTTATTTGCCGAACAGCCTGCACACTTTACACGGCAGTGAGGTGTGGTTTTTCCCTCTGTTGCCTTCTTGCTTTCATTAATAAGGAATGCCTTGCTGACACCGAAATCAAGATGATCCCAGGGAAGCACTTCTTCATATTCTCTTCTTCTGTTAGCATAGAATTCAGGTGAAATTTCACATTCCTTAAAGCTTTCAAGCCAGCTTTCAAAGAGGAATTTATCTCCCCAGCCGTCAAACTTACAGCCCTTTTTCCAAGCTGCTTCAATAACTACAGAAAGTCTTCTGTCGCCTCTTGCAAACACGCCCTCAAGGAAAGACGTGGGAATATGATGAAAGCTTACGTTGATTTTCTTTGAAGGAAGATTGTTTTTAAGATGCTCCTGCTTCATAAGAAGCTCATCGGGAGTTGCCTGCGGCTCCCACTGGAAGGGAGTAAAGGGTTTGGGCACAAAGGATGATGCACTGACACCTACGTTAACCCCTCTGCCCTTAGGCTTATCGGGATTATTATAAAATTCATCAACAACCTTTTTTGCAAGAATACCTATACCCTCAACGTCCTCCATAGTTTCGGTAGGAAGACCGAGCATAAAGTAAAGCTTTACTGCACAGTAGCCGTTTTTGAAAGCAATTGAGGCAGTTTCAAGAAGCTCTTCTTCAGTTACGTTTTTATTTATTACGTCCCTCATTCTCTGAGTGCCCGCTTCAGGTGCAAAGGTAAGACCGCTTCTTCTTACACCCGTAAGCTTTTTAACAAGTGACTCGGAGAAATTATCAACTCTCAGAGAAGGGAGAGCAATATTCACCTTTTCTTTTCCTGTCCAGTCAAGAAGCTTTTCCAGCAGCTCTTCTATTTTTGTATAGTCACTGCTTGAAAGAGAGCAAAGGGATATTTCATCATATCCCGTATTCTTACAAAGAGCCTTACACTGCTCATTGATTACGTCGGGACTTTTTTCTCTTATGGGCCTGTAAAGGAAGCCTGCCTGACAAAAACGGCAGCCTCTTATACAGCCTCTGAAAATCTCATGTGTAACCCTGTCGTGAACAACGTCAATAAAGGGAACTACGAAATTATCGGGATAAAAGACGTTATCAAGGTCCTTTATTATTCTTTTGGTAACCTTTTCGGGTGCACCGTTTTTTGCGGTGATGCTGTTTATTGTGCCGTCACCGTTATATGTAATATCATAAAGAGAAGGAACGTAAACACCTTCAATTTTTGCGGCTTCAATAAGAAATTCTTCTTTTGTTGAGCCTCTTTTTTTATGCTCTTTATAAAGACTGATAATTTCATCATTCACTTCTTCACCTTCACCGAGGCTGAAAATATCAAAAAATTCAGCAACAGGCTCAGGATTACACGCACAGGGACCTCCGCCCATTACAATAGGCGAAAGACCTTTTCTTTCACTTGCTTTTATGGGAAGTCCTGCAAGGTCAAGCATATTTATAACGTTGGTATAACAAAGCTCATACTGTAACGTAAAGCCCAATATATCAAAATCCTTTATAGCATCTCCGCTTTCAAGAGCATAAAGAGGAATACTGTTTTTTCTCATTTCCTCTTCCATATCATCCCACGGTGCAAAAACACGCTCACACCACGTATCCTCTCTCGCATTTGCTGAAGAATACAGAATTTTCATACCGAGATGCGACATACCTATTTCATAGGAGTCGGGAAAGCAGAAGGCAAATCTTACGTCAACCTTTTCCTTATCCTTTATAACACTGTTAAGCTCTCCGCCCGTATATCTTGCAGGCTTCTGAACCAAGGGTAATATCTTTTCAAGCTTTCTGTCCATAAATTAAACCGTCCGTACATTTTTATATAAATAATATAACACCTTTCTGCGATTTTTTCAAGTCAGTGATTATCTTGATTTATCACTGACAGAGCCTATTATGCAATAGAAAAAGAAAAACAGCAAAAATATCGGATAACTGCCTTTAATGACGGAGAGCAAACAAAAAACAAAAAGAAAAATCAGTGTCAATACACCTAAGACATCGGAAATTATAAGGGCCTTTCTTTCATCTACGGCAAGTGACAATATACAAAAAACTGCCCTTCCGCCGTCAAGAAACGAAAGAGGCAACAAATTGGAAGCTCCGAGAATAAGATTTACCGTACAGCAATCAAAAAGCAGACTGCTGCCGTGACATTTATAAAAAAAGAAAAATGAGGCTGATAAAAACAAATTGTTCAAAGGGGCTGAAATTGCACAGACAAATGATTTTTTATGAGATAACGTCATAAAGCCGTCTGCAATAAGTCTTACACCGCCGGGTGAAAGCCTTAATACGATGTTGTCACAACCGTAAAAACGCATAAATAATATATGTACGGCTTCGTGAACAAATGAAAATATAAATGACAGAAAATACATTTTGCCGTCATATAAATTTGAGGTAACTGCAAAAAATACGGCAAATGCGGCAGTTATATGAATTTTAATTCCGAATAATTCAATACACATTCTGCGCCTTATCAAGAAGTGTCTGTGGATCTACCGTTTTGCCGTTTTCATAATATTCTAAATGAAGGTGAGGTCCCGTGGCAAGTCCCGTCTGCCCGACTGCCGCAATAACGTCACCCTTTCTTACGTTAATACCCTTTTCGACAAAAAGCTCACTGCAATGGCAGTACAAGGTCACCTTGTCGTTTTCGTGTTCTATTCTCACGTAATACCCCGCCGTATCAGCATACCCCGCATCAGTTACCGTACCGTCAAGCACAGCATAAATCTTACTGCCTTCACTTGCCGCAATATCGATTCCCGAATGAAAGCTCTCAACTGAATAAACAGGATGCATTCTGCTTCCGTATGAAGAAGTAACGATTCCCGAAGACACAGGCATCACAGCTTCAGAGTAATAAAATTCACTTAAAGTGTCTTCTTTAACGGTAAATTCGTATTTACTCTGATATTCAGGCTTTACTTCTGTGCTTACAAAAGCAACCTGCTTGGCATCATATAATTCTCCGCCGTCTTTCTTACTTTCAAAGGGAGTAAAATATCCCCCGATATCAAAATCCTCTTTGAATATTTTTTCTATATCGCTTTTTATCTGAATAAATTTATCGCTATCGACTTTTGATACAACAAAAATCAACACCACCACAGCCACCGCAAAAAGCGATTGCAGAAGACACAAAACGGCGAACATATCCTTTTTATCCGTTGTCTTTTTTGTTTTTATTCTGACGATTTTCATAACGAACTCCCTTTCATACAACTGTTAAACAATATGTCCTGAAAGGAAAAAATATACAAATACCCTCTTTTATTTTTTGCGGCTTCTGATTTTTTCAAGCGCTTCCTCAAATAATTCAACTACTCTGAAGCGTATAACGTAGCCGTTTTTTTCGGTCACAAGGTCACCGCCGTCTTCACCGAATACGGCATATACCTCATCTTCATTATTCTTTACTGCCGCAGGAATGCAAAGGGGCGGAAACATTACACACCACCAGTTTTTCCCTTCTCCGCTTCCGAGAATTACCTTACACGCCTTATACGTTCCTGCAGGAAGAGTCATATTATCATACTGTCTTGTTTCAAAATATTCATCCTCAACGGATATACTTGCAGTATAAAAAAAACCGTTTTCTCTTAAAACCTCATTTGCTATCTCTTCAAGCTTTTCCTTGTTTCTGAGAATTTTTTCTGCCGCCTCTTCACTGCTTTCATTTCCCGTAAAAATCTCTTCACTGCTTTCAAGAAGCCTATCCCTTACAAGAAGCTTTACACTCTGTGCTTCTTCAGCATCACTGTCTGCAAGAATATGAAGCCTTAAACACTCCTGTCTGACGGTTGCAGCTGCCATAAAGCCGTCTGCCACAACAGAAATAAAAAGACTGAACGTAAGAATTAGTGCAGAAATAATTTCAATGTGCTTACTGTTATAATATGTTTTCATAAAAAAAGACCTTCCTTTCTGAAGGAAAGTCTTGGTAGAAACAAAAAAATTATTCAACGCCTCTGTTTTTTGTTGTGCACATAAAGATGTTTTCAACTCTGCCGTTGAGAAGGTCGGCACATTTTCTTATATCCTCTTTTGAAGAAAACAGTCCGTAATAAGCAGAGCCTGAGCCTGACATAGACGAGAACCATGCCCCCGAAGAATTCATAGTATCCTTTATAAACTCACCGCTTTCAACGTCTGAAAGTGTTTCAAACATATTTTCGGCAAATTTTACGGCTTCACGGTATTCACCTTTAGCCGCATAAAAAAGAAAGCTGTCATTATCAGGATGAGAAATATTTTCTGCTGTATCAAAGCGCATATATGCATCCTTTGTGGAAACTCTTTCATAAGGCTTTACAATAAGAACGTCCGTAAACAAAGGCGGAAGAGCAGACATTACTTCACCTATATTCTGACAAAGCCTTGTACCGCCCATATAACAGAAGGGCACGTCAGCACCCACTTCAAGAGCAATTTTCATAATTTCCTTATGTGAAAGCTTATCAGGATAAGCGGTATTAAGACCTTTAAGAACAGCCGCCGCATCGGCACTTCCCCCTGCAAGTCCTGCACCTGAAGGAATTACCTTCTTTATGTAGATTTCACATTCACTTTCCATACCTGCTTTTTCATAGAAAAGCCTTGCCGCCTTGAAAGCAGTGTTTCTGTCATCACAGGGAATATATCTTTCCGAGCAACGAAGAGTAAGTCCTTTTACCCCTGTTTTTATTGTAACACTGTCATAAAGTCCTACAGACTGCATACAGGTAAAAATTCCGTGATATTTATTGGGAAGAATTCCCGTAAGATCAAGTGTAAGATTTATTTTTGCATAAGCCTTTAATCTGATTTCCATAAAATACAGCCTTTCATAAGCAATATTTATATTCACTGTAAGCCTATTTTATCACTTTTTTTCAATTAAGAAAACTCTTTTTTCTGAAATTATCATAAATTTTTCTTATGTATAAAAAATTGCCTCAAAAAAGAAAAATGTTGAAAACTTTGTTAAACGAAAGTGAATTATTTTACACTTTTGTCTTCAGATTAATAATTCTGAGGTAAGTTTTCAACAGTTTGCACCGAGTTTTCAACATTTTTTCAATAATCATCAACATTAAACAGAGGTTTTCAACAGCGTAAAGTGAAGCATCTTTACAGTCGGAATATACATCACGATGTATATTCTGCCATAAAATGCCATAACAAAAAGTAATCTCAAATTAACAACAAGAAAATTCATAAAAAATAAGAAAAAATCTTACGCTTTATCAACGTCCTACCCACAATCTTGAGGTGGGGGGGCTGTAGGTGTTTCTTATTCAATAAGCTTGCGTCATTCAGTAAGCAATAGGCGAATTATATACAATGAACCAATTTGTGCTGTAAAATCAATACTGCTTGTATTTATTACCAACAGCAAAGGATACGGATTATTTACCAAAACCTTAATATCATCACCAACCGCAGAAGAAAACCATAATCCTTCATTAAACAAATAATTATTCGAATACAATGCACTTCTTAGTTCATAAGCATTAGATACTGTTCCCATATACATATCAGCAGAATAATAACTATCATTAGAAACGAAAGCAGTATTTTTTACTACATCCTTATAACTTTTTCCTTCCTGCACACAAAACATTTGGGAGTCCGCCATAATATACAGTTTTCTCATTCAAAATTTCTGTAACACACAAAAATTCTTGCGGGGAGAATTCAATATTAACTTCTATATCAGATAAAAAACATTCTACGTTTTTAGTATTTTTTTCAACACGTGTTGCTTTCACTGAAGAATCAGCATTAACATTAAAAACAGAAACGATGATTAAACTAAAAGAAATCAATAATATAAAACATTTTTTTGTAAATTTCAGAAGTTAATTTACGCTTTGCTTAATTTTTACGGAATAAGCGATAAAGTAAGCATAAATCATCAACAACTATCAACAAAAGAACATTGGAATCTACTTCCCTATTCATATATCATTTCATACATATTATGACAAATCCGTTTTTTACTGTCAGGCTTCTTGCTTCGTTGCATAAAAAACACGGTCAAGGTCAAAAAATTAAACTCCGAAGGAATTCCTTCGGAGTTAGTAAGCGTCTTAGTTTCTCTTGTCGCGACGGGGGCCCTTGCCGAAATCTCTTCTGGGCTTTCTGGGTGTGTCGTCAAGCTCGTTTTCGGGTGTAAGACCTTCAACTGCGATAAGAGCATTTCTTCTTGAAAGATTGAGTCTGCCCTGATCGTCAGTGGGAAGAACCTGAACGATAATCTCATCACCAACATTTACAACGTCTTCAACCTTTTCGGTTCTCTTAACGTCGAGGTGGCTGATATGAACCATACCTTCTCTGCCGGGAGCGATTTCAACGAATGCACCGAAGCTCATGAGTCTTGTAACAACACCCTTATATATTGAGCCTTCTTCGGGATCCTTAACGATTGTTTCAATCATATTGAGAGCTCTGTTTGCATCATCAATATCAGTAGATGAAATAAATACGCTTCCGTCTTCTTCGATATCGATCTTACAGTTGCATTCTGCGCAGATCTTCTGGATAACCTTACCCTGCTTACCGATAACATCACCGATCTTTTCGGGATCAATCTTTGTGGAGAGCATCTTGGGTGCATACTTTGAAAGCTCTGCTCTGGGCTCTGCGATACAGGGAAGCATAACCTCATCAAGAATCTTGCATCTTGCTTCATAAGTCTTATCAAGAGCCTCACGGATAATAGCGGGAGTAAGACCGTGAACCTTGAGGTCCATCTGAATAGCTGTGATACCTTCCTTAGTACCTGCTACCTTGAAGTCCATATCACCGAAGAAGTCTTCAAGTCCCTGAATATCAACCATTGTCATAAATCTGTCGCCATCAGTTACAAGACCGCAGGAGATACCTGCAACGGGGGCCTTGATGGGAACACCTGCAGCCATAAGAGAAAGTGTTGAACCGCAGATAGATGCCTGAGATGTTGAACCGTTTGAAGAAAGAACTTCGGAAACAAGTCTTATTGTATAGGGGAATTCCTCAACTGAAGGAATAACGGGAACAAGAGCTCTTTCAGCAAGAGCACCGTGACCGATTTCTCTTCTGCCGGGGCCTCTTGAGGGCTTTGTTTCACCTACGGAATATGAGGGGAAATTATAGTGGTGGATATATCTCTTTGACTCTTCTTCATCAATACCGTCAAGAGCCTGAGCCTCACCTACAGTACCGAGAGTGGTAACTGTGAGAACCTGAGTCTGACCTCTTGTGAACATACCTGAGCCGTGAACACGTGAAAGAAGGTCAATCTGAGCATCAAGAGGACGCATATCGTTAATGCCTCTGCCGTCAACACGCTTACCGTCATCAAGAAGCCAACGGCGAACGATATATTTCTGAAGCTTATAAAGACATTCGTCAATCTTGGAAATTTCTTCAGGATAAACCTCGTCAAACTTTGCATGAACTGCATCGTAAATGGGAAGAAGTCTTTCATCACGGATTCTCTTGTCATCAGTATCAAGAGCAACCTTAACGTCTTCGATTGCAAATTCCTTGATAGCTTCAAACATTTCGGGTGCGGGATCAGTTGAAGGAACAACGATCTTTTCCTTACCGATTTCTGCCTGAATGCCTTTTATGAATTCAACGATCTTCTGATTTTCTGCATGAGCAAACATAATAGCGTCATACATAATGTCATTGGGAACCTCGTTAGCACCTGCTTCAATCATAGCAACAAGGTCTGCTGTTGAAGCAACTGTAGCTGCCATTTCGGACTTTTCTCTTTCTTCTGCTGTGGGGTTGATAACAAACTTACCCTCAACAAGTCCTACTGAAACACCTGAAATGGGACCTGCCCACGGAATAGGTGAAATTGAAAGAGCAATTGATACACCGATCATAGCGGTGATTTCGGGAAGGCAGTCGGGATCAACTGACATAACAGTTGCAACAACGCCTACGTCGTTTCTCATATCCTTGGGGAAAAGAGGACGGACAGGTCTGTCAATAACTCTTGAGCAAAGAGTTGCCTTTTCTGATGCCTTTCCTTCTCTTCTCTGGAATGAACCGGGAATTTTACCTACTGAATAAAGCTTTTCCTCAAAGTCAACAGACATGGGGAAAAAGTCAACGCCTTCACGGGGCTTGTCAGCCATTGTAGCTGTACAAAGAACTTCTGTTTCGCCGTAGCGGATAAGACAAGAGCCGCCTGCGAGCTGAGCCATCTTACCTGTTTCAACAACAAGAGGACGGCCTGCGAGTGTTGTTTCAAATTTTCTGAACTCGTTAAACATTTTTTCTACTCCTTTGTTTTTTTGTTACTGAAGGCTGTGGGTTACTGTCAATGTACAATTCACAATTTATAGAACCTATAAACTCTGAATTGTACATTATACATTAACATTTCCTCTCTTCAGGAACACAGCACTTTTCAGTTTTCTGATGCCGCAAAAAAAGACATTCGGGCGACAAAGAAAATCTCCGCCGCCCATGACACTACATTATTTACGAAGACCAAGCTTTGCAACAACAGCACGGTATCTTTCGATATCGTTCTTCTGAAGATAAGCAAGAAGGTTTCTTCTGTGACCAACCATTTTAAGAAGACCGCGTCTTGAGTGGTGGTCCTTCTTGTGAACTTTAAGATGTTCGTTAAGGTCGTTGATTCTCTTTGTAAGAACAGCAATCTGTACTTCGGGAGAACCTGTGTCGCCTTCATGAGTAGCGTATTCGGCCATTATAGCCTGCTTTTCTGCCTGTGTCATAATTTTTTCACCTCATAAAAATATTTCTCCTGATATCCCAGAGAGGGCAAAGGTGAAAGCACCGCAGACGTGCGGTAATTAAACCCCATCTCCGAGAAATCGGACAAAATGCATTTTAGCACACCTTTTTTGAAATGTAAAGTATTTTTTTGCCATATTTTTTTACTGAAATCACAGAAATATGCTTTTTCAGGGATAAAACCTGAGTTTTTGCGCCCCTCAGTGTATAAGATATACAAAACTTACACCAAAATACAATAATTTTCTACTTCATTCATAAAAAAATGTTGTTTACTTTTTGTGTATTAAGTGATAAAATGATGTTTGGTGTATCACCACTAATAATGTATTATAAATTAGGAGGATATATTATGGCAAGAATGAAAAAGTCCATGGACGGTAACAATGCAGCCGCATACGTTTCCTATGCTTTTACAGAAGTAGCAGGTATTTATCCTATTACTCCTTCAAGCCCCATGGCAGACTATGTTGACCAGTGGTCCGCACAGGGACTCAAGAACATCTTCGGCACAACTGTTAAGGTTGCAGAAATGCAGTCAGAAGCAGGTGCTGCAGGTACAGTACACGGCTCTCTTGCAGCCGGTGCTCTCACAACAACTTATACAGCATCTCAGGGACTTCTCCTTATGATCCCCAACATGTATAAGATCGCAGGTGAACTTCTTCCCTCAGTTTTCCACGTATCTGCACGTTGTGTTGCTTCTCACGCCCTCAACATTTTCGGTGACCATTCCGACGTATATGCATGCCGTCAGACAGGCTTTGCTATGCTCGCAGAAACAAACACTCAGGAAGTTATGGACCTCGGTGCTGTAGCTCACCTTGCTACAATCAAGTCAAGAGTTCCCTTCCTTAACTTCTTCGACGGTTTCCGTACATCTCACGAAATCCAGAAGATTGAAATCTGGGACTACGAAGACCTCAAGGAAATGTGCGATATGGATGCAGTTGATGCATTCCGTAAGCGTGCTCTTAATCCCGAGCATCCCGTAATGAGAGGTTCTCACGAAAACGGCGACATCTTCTTCCAGCACAGAGAAGCATGTAACGAATACTATGATGCAGTTCCCGCTATCGTTGAAGAATATATGGACAAGGTTAATGCTAAGCTCGGCACTAACTACAAGCTCTTCAACTACTACGGTGCAGAGGATGCTGAAAGAGTTATCGTTGCTATGGGTTCAATCTGCGACGTTGCTGAAGAAGTTATTGACTATCTTACAGCTCAGGGCGAAAAGGTTGGTCTTGTTAAGGTTCGTCTTTACAGACCTTTCTCAGCTGAAAAGCTCATCGAAGCTATCCCCGCAACAGCAAAGAAGATTGCTGTTCTTGACAGAACAAAGGAACCCGGCTCACTCGGTGAACCCCTTTACCTTGACGTTGTTACTGCTCTTGCTACAAAGGGCGTTCAGGCTACAGTTGTAGGCGGCAGATACGGTCTCGGTTCAAAGGATACTCCTCCCTCAAGCGTATTCGCTGTATTTGATGAGCTCAAGAAGGATGCTCCCAAGGCTCAGTTCACTCTCGGTATCACTGACGACGTTACAAACCTTTCACTCGAAGAAAAGCCCGCTCCCAACACAGCTGCAGCAGGCACAATCGAATGTAAGTTCTGGGGACTCGGCGGCGACGGTACTGTTGGTGCTAACAAGAACTCCATCAAGATCATCGGTGACCATACAGATAAGTACGTTCAGGCATATTTCCAGTATGACTCAAAGAAGACCGGCGGTATCACTATTTCTCACCTTCGTTTCGGTGACAGCCCCATCAAATCCCCCTACTATATCAACAAGGCTGACTTCGTTGCATGTCATAACCCCTCTTATGTTGAAAAAGGATATAAGATGGTTAACGACGTAAAGCCCGGCGGTGTATTCCTTATCAACTGCCAGTGGAACGAAGCAGAGCTTGCTGAAAAGCTTAACGCTGAAACAAAGCGTTACATCGCTAACAACAACGTTCAGCTTTACACTGTTAATGCTATTGACCTTGCTCAGAAGGTTGGTATGGGCAAGAGAACCAATACAGTTCTTCAGGCTGCTTTCTTTGCACTTGCAAAGGTTCTTCCCATCGAAGAAGCAGTTCAGTATATGAAGGACGCTGCAACTAAGTCCTACTCAAAGAAGGGCCCCGAAGTTGTAAAGTGCAACCACGATGCTATTGATGCAGGTGTTTCCGCTTTCACAAAGATCGAAGTTCCTGCTGATTGGGCAAATGCAGAAGATGCTTGTGCTTGTGCTCAGGAAGGCACACAGACAAAGCTTGAAAAGATGGTTAACAACATCATGCTTCCCGTTGGCCGTATGGACGGTGACTCACTTCCTGTTTCTGCTTTCGTTGATCACGCTGACGGTACATTTGAACAGGGTGCTTCCGCTTACGAAAAGAGAGGCGTTGCTGTTATGGTTCCCGAATGGGATCCCACAAAGTGTGTACAGTGTAACCGTTGTGCTTACGTTTGTCCTCACGCTACAATCCGTCCCTTTGCTATGACTGCTGACGAAGCTGCTAACGCTCCCGAGGTTACAAAGACAAAGGAAATCAAGAAGACAGAATACGTTTATACTCTCGCTGTATCTCCCATGGACTGTATGGGCTGTGGAGTTTGTATCGGCGTATGTCCCACTGCTTCTCTTACAATGAAGTCAAGAGAAAGCCAGGATGCACAGCAGGCTTCATTCGACTACTGTGTAGCTAACGTAACAGAAAAGGCTGATATGACAGCAGGCGTTTCTGTTAAGGCAAGCCAGTTCAAGACTCCTCTCCTCGAGTTCTCAGGCTCCTGTGCAGGTTGTGCAGAAACAGCTTATGCACGTCTTATCACTCAGATGTTCGGTGACAGAATGTACATCTCCAATGCAACAGGTTGTTCTTCAATCTGGGGCGGTCCTGCTGCTACATCACCCTACACAGTAAATAAGGCAGGTCACGGTCCTGCTTGGGCTAACTCACTCTTTGAAGATAACGCAGAACACGGCTTCGGTATGTTCCTCGGACAGAACGCTATCCGTAATTCTCTTATCGCAAAGGTAGAAGAAATCACAACAAACGACAAGGCAAGTGCAGAACTCAAGGCTGCTGCTGCTGAATACCTTGCAACTGTTAATGACGGTGCAAAGAACACTGCTGCTACAGAAGCTCTCGTAGCTGAACTCGAAAAGGTAGCATGCTGCTGTGACCACTGCGCATCTATCCTCAAGAACAAGGAATACCTTGCTAAGAAGTCCGTATGGATCTTCGGCGGCGACGGTTGGGCTTATGACATCGGCTTCGGCGGTGTTGACCACGTTCT
This sequence comes from Acutalibacteraceae bacterium, assembly GCA_045591285.1. GTDB lineage: Bacteria > Bacillota > Clostridia > Oscillospirales > Acutalibacteraceae > RUG806. The sequence goes on along the minus strand of JAZNSP010000022.1, from coordinate 96,933 downwards.
TGCTGCAGGTGAAGACGTAAACATCATGGTATTCGATACAGAAGTTTACTCAAACACAGGCGGACAGGCTTCCAAGGCTTCTCAGATCGGTCAGGTTGCTCAGTTTGCTGCTGCAGGTAAGCAGATTGCTAAGAAGAGCCTTTCTGAAATCGCTATGAGCTACGGCTACGTATATGTTGCTCAGATTGCTATGGGTGCAGATATGAACCAGACAATCAAGGCAATTGCTGAAGCTGAAGCATATAACGGACCTTCAATCATCATCGCTTACGCTCCTTGCGAAATGCATTCAATCAAGGGCGGTATGGTTAACTGCCAGAACGAAATGCAGAAGGCTGTTGAATGCGGTTACTGGAATATGTTCCGTTACAACCCCGCACTTAAGGAAAAGGGCGAAAATCCCTTCACAATCGACTCCAAGCCCGGAAAGAGCGAAGACTTCAAGGCATTCCTTCTCAACGAAGCACGTTATTCTTCACTTACACGCTCATTCCCCGAAAGAGCAGAAGAACTCTTTGCAGATGCAGAGAAGAAGTCAGTTGAAAGATACAACCACCTTCTCAGACTCAAGGCTCTTTATGCTCCCGATGCTGAATAAGCAAACGGCATAGAACAGGGTAAATAAAATAAGGTGTCAGCCTCGAAAGAGGTTGGCACCTTTGTTTTTTATGTAATTATAGTTTTCCGAAATAAAACAAACCCTATAAATTATTTACTCATATTATCTGAATATTTTTTTGTTATAAGCCTGTATAAAAGGTCATAGCCTACAAAATACTCACGGATAAATCTTTTATATGCATCTCCCGGAGTTACACAGCTGACCTTACCCACATTTTCAATTCCGCAAGCCTTCGCAATTACAGAGGAACGGTAAATATGGTAGGTTGATGACAGAAAAGCAATATTCGCATCATTAATATTTTTCTTTGAGTGATTTTTTATTATTTCAGCAGCAAAAAGAAAATTTTCAAAGGTTGTGGTTGATCTATCCTCAAGGATAATTCTGTCACCGTCTATTCCCTCTTGTATAAGATAAGAAGCAATTATTTCGGCTTCCGATTTCTTCTGACCTTCTCTGAAGCATCCGCCGCAGGGAACAATGATACAATCTCTGTTTTCTTTAAGATAAATTGCCGCCGCCTTCATTCTCTCAAAAAGCTGTGGGCTCGGAGTGTCAGCGCCAATAATATCTCCGCCTAATATCATAAGATAATCACAATCGTCACGGTAGGTCTTTTTTGCCTGTCTTAAAACACGCGGCATATAAGCCGCCGCCGTAATACCGAAAAATAAAACTGCAATAACTATTAACCAACCTGCAAGCTTTAACAGAATACCCATATTTTCTCCTTAACAGCCTTATATTGACGCTGTATTTTTATCCTTTCTTGTTCTTATAAGATATATTGCAATTGAAGTAAGCGCAAAGGCTTCGTTGAGCGTTCCAGCAACAGAGCCGTTTGCAATATTATATACAAACCAGCATACACATACGGGAATTGACAAGTATTTCAGAAGCCTTGTATTTTTCTGCCAATTTGCTATAGTTGCAAATATTGCCGCAATAAAAGGCAAGATACTCCATGCACTTTCCCAGGTAAGAATTACACTTCCTGCATTGAGCACAATAAACACAGCAGGTATGATATTATTCTGCGCCCATTTTTTATCACGGAAGGAATAAACAATCCCTCTGAGAACGTTTATCATATTCATTCCCACAGGTGTAAAAAGTCCCAATGCCGCAAAATGCAGACTCCACACCAACGAGCAAAGCGACATAAGAATAAGTATGGTCCTGTGCTTCCTGAACTGATACATAGCTATTGCAATCCCCATAGCTATAAAGCCTAATATCTGAGCTATTAAATTCTGATTGGTTATAAAAAATTCGGACATAATATACTCTCTTTTATTAGATAATAATTAAGATTTTGCCGTTTTACAGGAGGCAATCAATAATCTGCGAATATTTCCGCATAATTTTTCAGCATACTGATATGTTGAGCTGTCAATTCTCTTTGTTTCATGCATCAGTTTAAGCCAATAACTCGTTTCATTGGACTCTTTTAATGCAATTTCCATTTTAGCTATAAAATCCCTTTTACTCTGTGCATACTGTGCTTCATATATATTTGCTCCGACCGATGTACCTGCTCTCGCCAATTGATCTGTCATATATGAGCTTTTGGGAGATGTCACACTGTCAACGAGATTAACAATAACCACAGCAAACTCGAAAGACAAATCAAGCAATTTGTTTTCAGACACAAAAACACCTACCTGAAATAAATGATATATCGCTTCGCGATATGATATACGGCTATTGCCGTATGATATACTTACTCCGCAAGTATGATATAATATCCGTTTCTCCATATGCCGAAGGCATATATCATCCACCGGTGGTGGATATCATATCGAAGATATATCACCCGTTTCAACAGAAACGGATATCATTGCAAAAATTACTCTTTAACGTAACTTAAAATCAAAATAAACCCTTTAATGATATATCGCTTCGCGATATGATATACGGCTATTGCCGTATGATATACTTGCTCCGCAAGTATGATATAATATCCGTTTCTCCATATGCCGAAGGCATATATCATCCACCGGAGGTGGATATCATATCGAAGATATATCACCCGTTTCAACAGAAACGGATATCATTGCAAAAAACCTCTTTTGTTAATAACAAAAGAGGTTTTTTGCATGGCGCGCCGGAAGGGACTCGAACCCCTGACCTACTGGTTCGTAGCCAGTCACTCTATCCAACTGAGCTACCGGCGCTTATATTTATACATTGGTTTCCCAATGCCTATATATATTATCACCAACAAAAAGAAAAGTCAACTGTTAAATTTAAATTTTCTGCGATTTATGTCATTTTCCTTGAATTTATTCATAAGATATCTGAGAAAGGCAGGTTTTTATATGGATTTTATAAAATGTGTGACAGCAGGAAAAGATTATATCTGTTTACACGGCAACAGTTCATTTTCTGAAATAGATAATATGGACAAAAAACTGCTGTGCGACCGTCATTACGGGATAGGTGCAGAGGGGATTTTCACTTTTTATCAAAACTCTGCTAAAAACAGCCAAATTAAAGGCTTTCTCTCAAACGGCAAATTACCGCATGATTACTCTTCGGCTTCAATTTGCACTGCTTTAACGGCATTTTTAACAACATCTGTCAACGAATGCCGATTTTCTTTTAAAAACAGTGAAATTTTCACCTTTTTTTATGATTACAAGTCCTTTTCACCCCGGATAACCTGCGAGATAAAAGAACTTAAAAACGAAGAAAACTATTCGTTTATTTTACGGCGCACAGAGTTAGGAAACAGAATTCTTACTCTGACAGTTATTTCCCTTCACGATATATTTGCCGTTCATTTTTCAGAAAACAAAGAAAAGCTTAATCTTCAATATTTAGGCAAATATCTGTCACATAACTCTTTATTCAGAAAAAGAGCAAATCTCATTCTTGCCGAAAAAACAAGTGACAACATTTATGATATTGATTTTTATGAAAACAAAACGGGAAACAGCCGACCTACCATTGCCGCATTCGGTGCAACGGCAATTGCCGCCTGTCTTACAGATAATTCTTTATGGGGCAAAGAAATAAGCGTAAAACACAAGAATGATATTGCTCATATTTTCCCCATTTCACCTACAAACTGCATTATTATCACTGATGCAAAAGAAGTATTCAGAGGAATAACAAATATTACATAATAATGAAACTGCCTGTGAAGCGGTTTACAGATATTAAAGCTGCAGAAAAAAACGTCTTCCCCGTTCAGAAGGAAGACGTTTTGATTTTATTTGTAATATGTGGGAAGGACATATATTTTTACGCCTCTCCAGCCCCAAGCGCTGCATTCCCATTCTGTGTTCATATAAAGGTCAACAACTGCGCCGTTTCTGAAATAAATAAATCCTCCCGTGTCTTCTGCTCTGGCATAACCGTAAACATATTCACCGTCAGCAGACACAATCCACATTTCTGTTCCGTAAGGAATATTTCTCGGGTCAACTGCAACAGCACCGGGACGGGCCCATGTTCCTGTTGAATTGCGGCCGCCGCCCGTATAAGCAGTTGCCATACCCTCTATACAATAAAGATAATTTTCGGGAACACCGTTCTCATCAAATGTCAGCGTAGAAGGCTGCTGGAACTGTGATATGGGTGCACCGTCATAGTTAAAGCCGTTATATTCTTCCGTTAAAGGAATGTTTGAAAAACCGCTCTGATATCTGTAAGTATCAAGATAGAGATTTCTGTTTGAGCTTGCGACTGACTGTCCTTTAGCTTCTTCAAGCTCTCTCATTCTATCGGCAAAAATAACCTCTGCAAGCTTCTGCTCTGCAGCTTCTTCGGTGATTACAGTAAGATGTGAAGAGAAATTATAATCATTACCGTCTTCTCTCTTCTTCATTGTGCAGATGTCAGCAGCTAAAGAAGGTACATAGCCGACCTGACTTCCGGTATCCTTCATTGTTTCAGCTTCAGCTAATTCAGAAGGATCAATGCTGTCAAAAAGAAGCTCGTTTACCTGAGAGTCAAAGTCCTGAGTGAAGTTTCCGTTTTCTTCTGCAGTTATCTGAACAGAAGAAGCAAATACCTTGTTAAATTCGGGGGGAACATCACTGATAACAGCGGAAAGTGCAATACCTGCGGCAACCATCATTACAGCGGGAGCTGCGTGATAAGAAGAAATACCGTGGTCCTTAAAAGAAAAGTTCTTGATATCTTCAAGAAATTTATGCCCTTTCCTTTTACTGTGAATATCCATAATCATACTCCTATCCTTAATTATACCGGGTAAAATTTTCACTCTGAAAACAGGTGATTTAACGCCCGATACACTTTGGGGGTTGAGGCTTTGCACATTATATTCAAAGAAATTTCAAATGTCAAATCCAAAACTTTTTTGATTTTGTCTAAGTTGCACAACATTCCTTAAACAAAAAAAAGCAAAGTCTGAAAAAACGACTTATTTTTTTGTTTTTGGAATTTTTTACCCCTTTGTTTTTTGTGAAAACTGACAAAAATAACACTTCAGCTTTTAATAGTTACAATCTGTAACTATTTCTATGTGTATTTTGTTTAATTTTTACGCTATCAGTTGAGCATTTTGACCATACAAAACCCATATTTAGTATATTACGGAAAATAGAAAAAAATTCCGTACAAGGAAAAATTTCTTTCCCCATACAGAATTTCATATTATTCGTAGGACTTGGCAAGAAAGGCGGCAGTTTTGGGAGATTTGGGATTACAGAAGACATCCTCCGGAGAGCCTTCCTCTTCAATAACACCGTCTGACATAAAAATTATCTTATCCGAAACATTTCTTGCAAACTCCATTTCATGTGTAACAACAACCATTGTTCTGCCCATATTACGAAGCTCCTTGATAACCTTCAGAACCTCAATTGTCAGTTCAGGATCAAGTGCGGATGTGGGTTCATCAAAGAACAGAATTTTTGGTTCAAGAGCAAGTGCTCTTGCAATTGCAACACGCTGCTGCTGACCGCCCGAAAGCTGCCAAGGATATGAATTCACCTTATCAATAAGTCCCATATCCGTAAGAATTTTCGTTGCCTTTTCGTCAATTTCCTTCAATATCTGCTTCCTGTTTTCCTTATAATCAGGTCTTTCCTTTGCTTTAAGCTTAACAGCAAGGGTAACGTTATCAAAAACGTTATACTGAGGGAAAAGATTGAACTGTTGAAAAACAAGACCGATTTTAAGCTGTTTTTCTCTTGTTTCCTTAGCCTTGTGCTTACTTTGGTCCTCACCGTCGAAAATCACGTCATTATCAACTAAAATCTTACCGCTGTCTGCAGTTTCAAGAAAATTTATACAGCGAAGAAGCGTGGTCTTGCCGCTGCCTGAGGAGCCGATAATTGACATTACCTGACCTTCTTCAAGGGTAAGGGAAATATTTTTGAGAACTTCATTTTTACCGAAGCTCTTTTTGAGATTTGTAACTTCAAGAATAGACATATTTCCCCTCCTTACGCCTTAAAATAATCAAGCTTCTTTTCGAGCTTATTGAAAATAATTGTGAACGCACCGCAGAATACGAGGAAGAATACGCCTGTATAGAACAAGGGCCAGATTATGCCCTTTGCAGAGAATGAGCCTGCAACCATAATTATATCAAGCACACCTATAACTCTTGCAAGAGATGTATCCTTTATAAGAGTCATAATTTCATTACTTATGGGAGGAACTATACGTTTGATAACCTGTAAAAGAACAACCTTGAAGAAGGTCTGCACTCTTGTCATACCAAGCACCTGACCTGCCTCATACTGCCCTTTTGGAATGCTTTCAATTCCGCCTCGAAAAATTTCCGAGAAATAACAGGCGTAGTTAATAACAAAGGCAATTGCCGCCGCAGTCATACGGGGATTATTGCCGGGGATCTGCCAACCGAACACAAGACCTGGCATATACATAACAATAAAAAGCTGAAGCATAAGAGGAGTGCCTCTTATTATCCATACGAATGCCTTTGTAATAACTCTCGGAATAAAAAATCGGGACATTGAGCCGAAAGAAATCAAAAGTCCTAACGGCAACGCAAAAAGAAGTGTTATTACGAATAATTCTATATTTTCAAGAAACCCACTGAAAAGCTCTGAGTTTACAACACTAAAGTTCATATAAAAACCTCTATCAGTATAAAGTGAAAAAAATGCCGCCAATTAAGACGGCATTTCTGTTAAGGTTTGATTATTCAGCAATAAGCTGTTCACCGAGCTTATAAGTGTTTGCGATTTCAGCAAGCTTGCCGTTAGCAACGAGTGCTGTGATAGCAGCATTAACAGCTTCTGTAACGTCACTGCCCTTACGGAAAGCGATACCGTATTCTTCATCAGCAAATGCGAGAGCATCAACAACTACGAGATCTTCATAGTCTGTGCCTTCACCGATCATACCAATTGAAAGAACATAGTCAACAACTGCGCAATCAGCAACGCCTGACTTTACTTCCATAAGAGTCTTTGCCTGTGTGTCAACAGCTGTGTAGTTTGCATTTGCGAAAGTTGCGTCTGTCTTTGCAACCTCTTCACCTGCAGATTCGATTTCAGCAACAACGTTTGCACCGTCGAAATCTTCAGCCTTTGTGTACTTGTCAGCATTTTCAGCCTTAACAACAACTACCTGCTTGTTAGCCATGTAGGGAGTAGAAATTGACATAGTTTCAAGTCTTTCTTCTGTGATTGTCATACCGTTCCAGATACAGTCAATTGTCTTACCTGCAAGCTCTGTTTCCTTTGCTGACCAGTCGATAAGCTGGAACTGAGCTTCAACACCAAGTTCTTCGCAAACAGCCTTAGCAAATTCTGTTTCAAAGCCTACAAAGTTGCCGTCTGCATCAATGTAGTTCATGGGAGCAAATTCTGTGTAACCGATAATCATTTTGCCGTTAGCCTTGATGTAATCAAGATCGCTTTCAGCAGCAGTTGTTTCGTCAGCAGCAGTTGTTTCATCAGCAGCAGTTGTTTCTTCTGTTGTTGTGCCGCCGCAGGATGCGAACATGAGAACGCAACCGAGAGCCATAAGTACGGCAAGAATTACGGATAATGTCTTTTTCATTGTGTTTACCTCTTTCGTTTTATCTTTTTAGCACTTTACCGTAATAAAGTATGCCGTTATAATAACAGATAAAATTCAAGATGTCAAGACATTTTATCACATTAAAGCGTTAATTATTTAAAAATTTTTCCAAGCCGCTTCACTGTGAATACCGCAAGAAGCATTTTTACCGTATCGGGAACTATAAACGGCAGAACAGTAACTGCAGAAGAAGACAAAATGCCTGAAATATTTAGCTCACCGAGAGTAAAATAACAGTACCACAATGCACCCGGTATATAATGTAATATAATATATATAATATATCCTATATATAAGCCGTATTTTTTATTTTTAAGATATTTTTCTGTAAGATAAAAAGCAGGGACACCAAGGAAAAATCCCCACAGAAAACCGGCAGTAGGACCGATAAGTGCACCGACACCGCCCGTAAAGCCCGAAAAAACGGGAAGCCCCACAGAGCCCAGCATTGTATAGATAACAAGAACGAAAAATGTGCTTTTGCTGCCGAGAATTCCCAGAGAACAAAAAACAACAAAGGTCTGCATTGTTGCAGGTATAACAGAGGGAAAATGAAGCCACGCGCCAAGGCACATCATTGTTGAAAACAGTGCGATAAGTATCATATTTTTTACCTTGTCGTTTCTTTTGCTCATATTTCCCCTTCTTTCCGTTTTTTATAATACTATCATAATTATCATCATAAAACAAGAAGTTGTTGACTAATGACAGATGAGATACTATAATTACCTTGAAAATAAAGAAACAGAGGACAGATTATGATTCGTTCAAACTTCCATACTCATACACATTACTGCGACGGCAAGCACAGTCCCGAAGAAATGGTGCTTTCAGCAATTGAAAATAATATGCACGCTCTCGGCTTTTCAACACATTCTTATACATCAAGAGATCTTTCTTACTGCATAAGAAAAGAAAAAATTGAAGCCTATAAAAAAGAAATAAATGCTCTTAAGGAAAAGTATAAGGATAGAATAAATATTTACTGCGGAAGTGAGCTTGATGTCATTTCCGATATGGACCGTGATGGCTTTGACTATTTTCTCGGTGCAGTTCATTATATAGATGTTGACGGCACTCTTCTTACCGTTGACGGCAGTGCAAAGGAACAGCTTTCAGATGCAGAAAAGTATTTCGACGGCGATATGCTCTCTTATGCAGAGGCTTATTACGAAATGACAAAGAAAATTGCCGACATGAAGGAAGTGGGCTTTATCGCTCACTTTGACCTTGTTACAAAGTTCAATGAAAATTATGAGCTTTTTGATGAAAAGGATCCGAGATATGTCAAAGCATGGCAGGATGCGGCTTTACATCTTATAAAGATGGGAATTCCCTTTGAAATCAACACAGGCGCAATTCCCAGAGGAGCAAGACGGACTCCCTACCCCAGAAGAGAAATTGCAGATTTCATAAAAGAAAACGGAGGCACCTTCATAATGACCTCAGACTGCCACCATAAAGACTGCCTTCTCTTCGCTTTCGATGAAGCAGAAAAAATCTACGAAGGCATAGAAGTCCTTGACTTTGAAAAAATCCTCACAGAAAAATAAGCACAAAAAAACAACAGCGGTAGGATTTGGCCTGCCGCTGTTGTTTTTATTATCTGTTAATAATGAGCCATACCGCATTCACATACGGGATTTACACGAAATAGCTTTGAGAAGAAGTTTAGAAGTTTCCAGACAAAGCCCATAAAGCCTGACTTGTGACACATATGAGAACAACTGTTTGTTGTACTTTCAGAACTCATATCGTTCAGACACATATCACATGTGCCATCACCGTCAATGTCCTCATGTGGAATTATCTCGGTGTAATCAGACTTATAGTAATCACCACACGTGCAGAAATAGATAGTATAGCCTTTTTCGCTACAGGTGGGAGAAACTATGCTACTGCTATAGTCGTGCTCGGTTATATGATCACTTGGTGCTGTGCCCATATCTACAAATGGATTTCCGTATTCTTTTGCATATTTTTCTGCTGTTGAATTTTTATATCCGTAAATTACAGTTTTAATATCAATACTTTTTGAATAGGGATCCATTGCCATTAAATCACGATCATACTCATTATTCTGCATAATCACAGTTTCTGGATTATAAAAGATTATTTTTTCGAGGCTATCACTATAAAATGCATTTACATCAACTAATTCAACGCTTCGGGGTACACTAATTTCTGTAACAAGAGTATCTGAAAATGCACTTGTTGCAACATACTTTGTGCCGTCTTTGATTTCATACACACCTGAAACGGGTTGTGCATCCTTATAGTATTCTCCTCTTGATGCAGGGTATGGCTTAACGGCATCAACGAGAGAATTGCCAATATAAAGTACACCGTTCTCCCAATTTGCCGCATCTTTATAGAAAGGAGTGTTGTAGAATGTGCAGTAAGCAAGTCTTACAACGGAATCAGGTAATTCAATTTCCGTAAGAGAGCTGCAATCGGCAAAAGCCTTGTATTCCAATTTTGTTACACTTGAAGGTATTGTTATTTCAGATATACCTGTATTATAGAAGGAGTACATACCGAGCTTTGTTGTTCCTTCGGGAAGAGTAACGGCGGTCATATTTTCCTGTCCTGAATAGACATCATCAAGAATAAGCTTTGTACCTTCTCGAACTTCATAAGCACCATTTATCTTCTTGTCCTCACTAAGCTTTACGAGATGGTTGCAGATATAGTATTCACCGTTCACCCAATTGGCTTTATCATTATAGTGAGCAGTACCGATAAATGAGTCTGTTTCCATATCCATAAGAGAGTCAGGAAGATTAATTTCTTCAAGTGATGAACAATTATCAAACACATAGTGTGCTATATATTCTACAGTTGTCGGAATTGAAACTGCCTTAAGTGAAGTACAATTCTCAAATGCAGCCACACTCAGATACTGCAAGCCTTCATTGAAAATCACCTCTTCAAGTGCTGAACAATCAGAAAATGCGCAAAGAGCAATTATTTTAACACTTGAAGGGATATTTACAGACAACAAACCTGAACAAGCTTCAAATGCATAATCTGCAATACGTTCAAGATTTTTATTTAATACTACATGTGTAAGTCCTGTGCATCTTCTAAAAGCTGAAGTATCAATCAAAGAAACTTTCTCAGGTATCGTTATTGTTTCAAGTTCTGAACAATTATAAAAAAGTCCGAATGCAATTTCGGTAAGACTTTTGGAAAGGGTTGCTGTAGCAAGAGTCTTACAACCGGAAAATGCGTATGCACCGATTTTTGTTACAGAATCAGGAATTGTAACATTTCCGAGAGAAGTACAATCACCAAAAGCAAAAGAGTCTATGGACGTAACACTTGAAGGAATAGCAATACTATTCAGCGATGTGCAGCCTGCAAAAGTGGCATAAGCAACACTTGTTACTGTGGAAGGAATTGAAAAGTTCTGAAGTGAACTACAGTTTTCAAAAGCCTTTTCGCCAATTTCTTTTACACTGTCTGCTGATATCTTTTCAAGAGAAGCGGCACCATAAAATGCGCTGTCAGCAATTTTTTCTACAGTAGAGGGAACTGTATATTCTGTATCTTTTCCTAAATAAGCAACAAGTGTTTTCTTGTCCTTTGAAAAAATTACGGAATTTTCCAATACGATATCTGTATCGTCACCGAGTACGATTTCAGAGCAATTATCACAAAGGTAGTCTTTGTTTAAATCCTCATGCTTACAAACAGTGGACTCGGAAGGCTTTGTGATAACAAGAGAATTTAAAAGTGTTGGTAAATTGTCGCGCTGTTCAAGTCGAATGACAGTTTCAGTAAAATCGCCTATAATCTGAAATCTTATTGTGCAGAATTCGAGCTCAGTTTCTTTTAATTCATCCAAGAATGCAATACCCATTAATATCTGTCCTGCATAGGAAGTGTTGAAAGCAAAGTTAGCATAATTTCTCCATAAATAAGAGTAAGAAAAATCGTATGACGGTGTTACAGAATCACAGATGAGTTCAGATTCGTCATAAATTGCTTGCATGTCAAGAGCATAAAGCCCTGCACAGTCTTTGAATGTCAATGTGACATCAACATAATCACCGTCAATTTCATAGTTCATTACGAAATTTACAGGGGGACTTGCGGCTTTTACTACGGGAGCCAAGGGAATTAACCCAAACACCATAATAAGAGCAAAAGCAATGGCAAGAGCTTTTTTTACAGTCTTTTTCATAAATACCTCCAAAAATAAATTTTCATCAAACAATATAATGAATATTTATTCGATATTTATATATTATCACCTGTATAAATTACTGTCAATTACTCAAAAACAAATAGTCATACAAAATGCGGACTATCCTTTGTGCGCTATAACAAAGAATAATCTGCAAACAAAAAAAGCGTTGTGCCGTAACACAACGCCTGATATTTATTAATAATTTACAGCACTTCCTGTGGGGGCGATTGCTATGTAGGATGAGCCAGCTTCCTGATAAAGAGGTGTGCCGTCTGTGAGAGTGAACGTAAAGCTGTCGGTTTCTGCCGCATGTATCCACTTCATAGGAATAATCTTTCCGCCGCAAGCAAAATAACCGTCACCGCTACCGATAAGATTTGCAACATGATATACACCCTGATTTTCTGTGGGAGCGTGAATTACAAATACGTTCTTGAAGCCTTCTTTTTCACCTGTTTTGTCATCAGCCATTTCCTTGCCGTACTGATTATAAACGTATAAATCAGTTGTTGCATCATACTTCATAACAGTTTTCTTTGTCTGTCCTGAAAGAGTGAAGCAGATTTCGATTTCAGCCGCATCCTCACCGTTTACGGGAGTGCCTTCTGTTGCAAACTTAAAGCCGTACTCCTTCTCTGTTGTAAGTCTTATTCCGCTTTCGTTTGCATGATTGAGCATTGACTCACCTGTTACAAAAAGAGTATGTTCATACGAATAGCCTGAAGCACGTCTGTCTGAATCTCTGTAGCCTACTTCACTATCTGCTGAGAATTCATCAATACCTGATGCATTCATATCCTGACGAACCACATCACTGCAGTTTGCATGAACAAGAACAGCATCAAAGCTCTGAGCAATATCAGTAAAGTTATATCTTGTTGAACGGATAGAACCTACGTCTGAAATTTTGCTTACGTCTGAGAACAGAGCAAGACCTCTTGTGCAATAGTCATTTACAAGAAGTTCAAAATAGACATCTGCATCTGCTACACCTCTGTGCGGAAGGGCAACGCTTACGTTATTTATAGTTACAGCAAAAACTCTGCCGTTATATTCGCTTCCGAGATATTCACCTGTAAGGGGATTTATGAGTGATACTTCATTTGCTTCTGCTGTAGTTTCTTCTGCAGGAATTGTGGTTTCTTCTTCAACGGAAGAATTACAGGCACAAAGCATAAGACAAAGAACTAAAATAAGGGGGATTAAACGTTTCATTTGATTTTCTCCTTCACATTTTTTGCTATCTATTTAATTAAATAACAGCCTTTTTTACTTTTCCTTCTATTGATGTTCCCAGGAACAATCCTCCGTTTTTCTCAAAATACAAGGGCTCACCCGTAACAAAAAATTCCGCTTCGCCCTTTTTTCCGGAGGTGTTGAGAAGATTTTCTTTTTTCAGAAGGTTATAAAGTCGGTCAAGTGAGCTTTCACCTGAACAAACAATTTTCATTTCGGGCACCATTTCTTTTACAAGGTCATAAAACAAGGGATAATGGGTGCAACCGAGAATTAAGGTATCAATTTCAGCTTTCCTCAGCGGTTCAAGATACATTTCAAGTGTCTCGACAATTTCACTGTCAGTTTTATGAATCTTTCCCGCTTCAACCAAGGGAACAAGCAAGGGAGCCGGAACAGAAAACACCTCACAGTCTGAAAGATAGCTTTTAACGGCTCTTTCATAAGCACCGCTTTTTACCGCAGTTGCCGTAGCAAGTACACCTACTTTTTTATTTCTTGTAAGACTTGCCGCCTTTTCACTGGCAGGTGAAACAACACCTACAATGGGAATATCACTGTAACACTCCTGAAGCTCTCTACGTGATGTGGCATCTGCTGTATTACAGGCAATTGCAATTGCTTTTACATTGTTTTTCAGCAGAAATTCCATATTCTTAAAGGCAAATTCCGTTATCTGCCCCGAAGTCTTGTCACCGTAAGGAACATTAAGGGAGTCGCCGAGATATACTATATTTTCATAGGGCATATTTCTGAGCACGGCTTTCACAACAGTAAGACCGCCCAGTCCTGAGTCAAATATGCCTATTGGTTTTTCATTAAGTGACACTTACGGCCTCTCCTTAAAGTGAATTTACAAGTTTTTTGAAATGCTCTCCTCTTTCTTCAAAGCACGAATACTGATCGTAGGAGCTTGTTGTGGGTGAAAGAAGAACAACATCTCCCCTTTGGGCAATTTCAACAGCACGGGAAAGTGCTTCATTAAGGTCATTTTTCAATGTTCCCTTACCGTCGGTCAGTTCATTGAAAATACGCTCACCGCATTCACCGTAAGCAATAACCTCTTTTACACCTTTAAGCAAGGGCTTCAGCGGTGAAAGGTCGAGCCCCTTTTCGTGACCGCCCGCAAGAAGAATTACGGGGGAAGTGAAGGCTCTCAGGGCAATCACCGTAGCATCAACATTTGTTCCCTTTGAGTCGTTATAATATCTTACACCGTCTTTTTCACGGACAAATTCAATTCTGTGTTCAACGCCCTTGAAGGCAGATACGGCATTTTTAATATTTTCTACCGTCACTCCGCATTTCAGTGCGGCACCCACACCGACAAGAACATTCTGCACGTTATGACGGCCTACCACCTTTATATCGCTGACAGGGAAAAGCCTTTCCCCCTTGAAATATACATATTCATCATCAGCAAAAAGGTCAGCAGAGCTGTCAATGAGGCTGTATGAAAGAGAGTCACACATCACGGGAACCTCTTTCGTGTAGCTCTTTATAAGTTCATCGTCAAGATTATAAAGGAACAGCTCATCATTCTTCATATTTTCATAAACACGAAGCTTTGAACGGAAATAAGCATCCTCTGTGCCCATAAAATCAAGATGGTCAGCCGCAAGATTAATAATAACTGCCGTTTCGGGACAGAAATCAACGATATCAACAAGCTGGAAATTTGAAATTTCAAGCACAATATAGAAACCGCCGTTATTTATAAGATCATACTGAAGCACCATTTCGCAAAGCGCAATACCGATATTTCCGCAAAGAAGGGTCTTATCGGGGTGCTGTGTCCTTATAATCTCATAGCAAAGAGTTGAGGTGGTGGTTTTACCGTTTGAGCCTGTAATTGCAATATAGTGCTGAGGAGCACTTACCTTAAAGGCAAGCTCAATTTCCGTAATAACAGAAATACCTCTTTCACGAAGTCTTTTTACAAACCAAAGGTTTCCGTTTATTCCGGGATTTTTAACGGCAATATAGAAATCCTCTTCAAAAATTTCCTTATCCTGATTTACTACCCTGACACCCATTTTCTGAAGTTCAGGGAGCTCTTTTATATCCGGAAGTGCCTTTGACTCGGAAACGGTAATTTCCGCACCAAGCTTATGAAGAAGCTTCACAGCCGCCATACCGCTTCTTGCAAGTCCTAAAACAAGCACCTTTTTACCAAAAAATTCTGACATATATCCTCCGACGAATTTAATCAATAAAATATATTCGTCTTACAATACAATAATGATATATCTATTATAAATCTCACACATATAAATGTCAACGAAAAACACACAGCTGACTAAATAATCATCATGTTAACTCATATAAAATTGCGGAGCATCCTCATGAACACTCCGCAAAACAATCAGCTTTTTTTGTTTTCTTTATCAAAATTATGCATCCAATCGACTTTCAGGAAGTATATCAAAAATACAATACTGCTGAGAGTCCAGGTAATCGGATATGCCCACGAAACAGTGGTAAGTTGATTTATAAACTTAAGTGCCGTATAAATATAGCTCACACGGAACAAACACCAGCAGCTTAGCATTGTGTACATAGGCACTGTTGCTTTTCCTGCACCGCGAAGCACTCCTGCAATGCAGTGAGAAAAAGCGAGCAGACAGTAAAAAAGACAAATTGTCCGCATATGCTCTGTTCCTGCAAGTATAGCTTCCTCAGAATCACTGAAAAAGCCGATAAGATAAGGCGCAGAAATATAACTGATAACTCCTATCAGTTCAGCCATACTGCAACTGCAGATAACTCCGAAAACAACACCTTTTTTTACACGGGCATATTTTTTCGCACCGAGATTCTGACCGACAAAGGTTGAAAGTGCCTGTGTAAAACAGGTAACAGGCAGAAAAGCAAAGCCTTCAAGCTTTGAATACGAGCCACAGCCTGCCATAGCGGCTTTACCGAAGCTGTTGATATTTGTCTGCACAAATACATTAGCAATAGCAATAACACTGTTCTGAACACCTGAAGGAATTCCGTATCGGAGAATTTCAACAAGATTTTTCTTATGAAAGCGTATTTTCTTTATTTCAACCCGATAAGGACAATCACTGCGGATAAGCAGTAAAAAGCAAAGCAGAGCACTTATTCCCTGTGAAATAGTAGTTGCAATTGCCGCCGAGCCCACACCCAGACCAAGATATGCAACAAAAAGCATATCGAGGACTACATTTACTACAGTTGAAAATATCAGATAATAAAGAGGATGTCTGCTGTCACCGACAGCGTGTAAAATACCTACGAAAATATTATACATTACAATGAATATGGCACCCATAAAATAATAGCGGAAATATTCAACAGACTGGGGCAGAACCTCTTCGGGAGTTCCCATGGCAGTAAGAATGAAGGGGGTAAGCAGCACACCTGCAAAAGTGAGAAAAATACCTGTAATCATACCGAAAGCTATAGCAGTGTGAATAGTTTTTGACATTTCTTTGTAATCCATAGCACCGAAGGAACGGGCAATAATGACACCTGCCCCCATGGCAACACCGTTGAAGAAGCTTACCATCATAAAAATAAGGCTACCTGATGAACTTACTGCCGCCAATGCATTGTCATCTATAAAATTGCCCACACACCAGGCATCAAAGGTATTGTAAAGCTGTTGAAAAACATTACTGAGAAACACCGGAAGGGCAAATAACAGCATTGATTTCCAAATAGAACCTTCAGTTAATGAACTACGGACAGAAGACAAACAAACCCCTCCTTTTTTCAATAAAACGATTATATCACACCATAGATTTAATTCAAATGTTTTTTCAGATTTACACAAAAAAACACCTCGGAAGCAAAATACTTCAGAAGCGTTTTTCGACATTGCTTTATTCTCTGCACCAAACTTTATTTTTTACTCATAAAAAAACAAGTTAATAATTCCCTTTTTCCTTCATTATCTGTTTTAGTCTGTCGTTATTATCAAATATACTTTCAGTAAGATTATTTATCTCTAACAGATTTTGAATACACCATTCCGGATCTTGTGTATGAAACGTATAATACAAATCATTCATTTGCCTGTAACTAAATATCTTCATAATAAATTTTGTGGATTGCTCTCTTGTATATGAAATATACCTATACATATACCCCATCCAGAACAGTGCACTTTTTGAATATTTCTCTTTACCGTAGTCAGAATCTCCGAATTGTTCCAAAATACTGTTATTACCCTCGATTACATCAAGTGATAAAGATGCCGGATTATTGGAATCAAGCTTTTTCAGCAGATCAGAATGCAAAAATCGTCTGATATATACTCCCGTGGCACAATTCATTTCATTTGATTGTTCAAATAGTTTCCCTTGATACTCAGCAAGCAACAAACCATTATGATCAAATTGTTTCATTTCAATATCTCCTCAATATATAAACCTGCTTTGAACTCTCTTTTTGCAAGCTTCAGTTTCGTATCAATTTCATAACTTCGCTCATTTAAAACTCTCCTACAGTCTTTTCGCTCCGGCTCAGACAGATATAATTTTTCAAGCGGAACTAAATTCTGCAATGCTTTTTCTGTCCTGAATACAAACTGCAATCCTAACCTTGATGCAGACAACGAATGAAGTGCAACGTCAGCATTTATTTCTCCCTCGGTAAACTGCGCCATCACATAAAACATTTTATTATCAGCTATAGGAGCAATTATTACATCTGCCGATTCTATGTCAGCTACTATTTTTCGGACCAGCGAATTGGCTCTGAAATCCTCTAAAGTTCCGCGATAATAGCAAATAGCAAGCATCCAATCCAAATCACACTCAAATTTCTTTATCTTTAACCCTTCAAGAGAATATCTGAATGCATATACACATGATTTTTCATTTTCGCACACAAACGACAGTGATTGATTATATGTTTCTCCAAGATAAAATCCTTTGCCGAAATCACAACCTTCCCTTGATCCTGAAATTGTAACCTCTGATAAACCATCTTTTGAACAATGAAACAATACGTCACAATATTTTTCTTTTAATAACTCTTCTTTCACCGAGTTAATTCTGTACTTATTCTTATAGGCATACGCATATATTTTTTCACACACTTCATCCCTTGCATTACCATTTTTTGCTATTGAGGCTAATGTTGTTCTTGACACTTTTGTTTTTTCGGAAAACTCAGAATCATTAATTTTTTCCGATTCCAATAAAAAACCTATATCTTCTTTTATATTGTAGCCACAATCAACCTTAATCATATCTATCATCTCCTTCGGCAAAACCAATTATACAACAAAAAACTTGTTTGTTCAAGTTGTGCAAACAAGTTTTTTGGCATTTTCAGAGATTTTTTATCTGACAAAATAAACAAACAAAAAAAAGGTGCTGTATCAAAACATTGAAAGCAGATGTTGTTGATGCAGCACCTTTTTGTTATTATTGAAATAATACTGCTTATCTCTTTGAGAACTGTCGTGGCGTCAAGGAAACAGTCCGGCGGACTGTTTTTAGCTGCGACCGCAGCAGCTGTACTGCGAGGACACCTCAGTGGTAAAAAAACACCTCGGAAGCAAACGCGTAATGTCGTTAGCGAAGTTTTTGTTTTAGCATAGAATAATATATCGGGACAGAACCAGCAACGCATTTGTATGTACAAATGCACTTGGGCAGTAGCCCAAACCCACTAACAACAGAAAAGAGAAGATTCGTTTTTTGCAACGAGTCTTCTCTTTCTTTTTGTCTGTTAAGTTATATGCTGACTAAAGTCAGCGTGATATTTTCGCTTTGCGAAAGTGATATTAAGTCCTTCGGACTTAGTGATATTCTATTCGCCATAAACTTGCGAAGCAAATAACACTCGGCTGAAAGCCGAATATCACTGCGTAGCAATATCACTCGCCGTAGGCGAATAGAACTGTAGAAATGTTCGCTAAGAACATTTCTACAAATACTTCCGAGGATTTTTGTACAGATAACAATTTATCTCTTTGAGAACTGAGGTGCACGACGAGCGCCTTTGAGACCGTACTTCTTTCTTTCCTTCATTCTGGGATCTCTTGTTAAGAAACCTGCCTTCTTGAGAAGAGGACGAAGATTTTCGTCATGCTGAAGAAGAGCTCTGGAAAGACCGTGACGGATAGCACCAGCCTGGCCTGTAACACCGCCACCCTGAACCTTACAGATAACATCGAACTTTTCTGCTGTTTCTGTGAGAACGAGAGGCTGACGAACAAGGAGCTTGAGTGTTTCAAGACCGAAATAGTTGTCTATTTCTCTGTCATTGATGATGATTTTGCCTGTGCCGGGATAAACTCTTACACGAGCAACTGATTTCTTTCTTCTACCTGTGCCGTAGAAATAAGGATTTCCTTCGTACATTGTCTATTTCCTCCCTTTCTTAAAATTCTCTTGCAACGGGCTTCTGAGCAGCATGGGGATGCTCTGCGCCTGCATATACGTGTAAACGGTTCATAGCAGCTCTGCCGATAGAATTGGAGTTAAGCATACCCTTAACAGCCTTTTCTACGATGAAGCAAGGCTTGGACTTAATAAGTGTGCTGTACTTAACCTTCTTCATATTGCCGATATAACCTGTGTGATGATAATACATCTTCTGATCAAGCTTCTTACCTGTAAGAACGACCTTGGAAGCGTTGATGATGATAACGTTATCGCCGCAATCAACATGAGGAGTGAAAGTTACCTTATGCTTGCCGCGAAGAAGAACTGCAGCCTCTACAGCGAGCTTACCGAGAGTCTTGCCTTCTGCATCAAGAACGTACCAATTGCGTTCAACATTCTGGGGATTAGCCATATAAGTTGACATAATTGAACCTCCTGCGAATTTTTTCATAATTTCAACAGTGATGATATTACCACAAGAGAAAACCAAAGTCAACACTTTTTTTAATGAATTTAAATTAGCAACTCAAAAGCTCTTGTTTTCTCCGTTTTTCTTCATTTTTCATAGCATTTGCTCGAAGATGATTTTTACATTGTTGCACAATTTTCAGGTAATATTATTATATAAGTTCACAATTTCTCATACACCGAATATATTAAAGAAATTATATGATATCTCTGCCATCTTATAAATAAAAAGTGCTACAGGCTCAAGTGTATCCCAGGCGGGTTCATCATAGAGAGTTATCCACGTGGTAATTGAACGGAAAAGGCGAAGACAGGCATTATGGGAAAGGTCGTGCTGTGCTCTTTCACCCATACGTGTGATACCCATATCAACCATATCCTCATAAAGATCGTTTCTTGCCTTCATCCATAAATACGGATGCTGGAAAATAGAAAATTCAGAACGGTAATGGGCACATTTCCAATATCTCCAGCTGATTTCGGAGCGTCTTAACTGCTCAGCCTGAGCCTCAGTCTTTTCGGCAGCCTTTGCTTTTTCCCAGAGCGCGTCACATTCCTTCACTCTGTTATCGGGGAATGTAAGGAAGGTAAGGTAAGATTCCTGATCGATATGAATATGTGCCATTGAATTAAGTGCAAAATCTGAAATTATATCAATAAATTCCTTGAGATATACTCCTGCTGAGCCGTAAACGGCATTGAGATAGCCCAGCATACACTCATCATAATCAAGATAGGGGTTCTGCATAAGCTTTGAAAGAAGGTAGGTTCTCATTTCAGAGAATTCACCGTCAGAATTAGTGATATAGTAAACACCCTGCTCGTATATACCCTTTACTCCGTGCTCATAGAAAATCTGAATATTTCTCTGCAAAACACCGAAATTGGGGTGAATAACTATACTTTCATAGCAATTGAGAACATAGTCCCAGATATAAAGTCTGTCGCAGATTTCACGCCACTCACGAAGATCGTTCATAAAAGCCGCATTATCTTTACAGTCCTCATCATCAAGGGGATGACCGAAGCAGCATTCAATAGAGCAAAGACGGACTATTACATCCTCACGGGGAACCACATCAGAGGGAGCCTTTCTCGTATATTGATAAGCAAAGGTATCAAATGCGATATTGTCGTAATCCGTAACCTCTGTTACACGCCTTGCAATTTCGTTTACAAAGGTAAGCATCGTGCCTGCCTGTGAGCCGTTGAGATTATCAAGTGCCGCACAATTTTCACACTGACAGTATTCTTCGTTATCAGCCTGAGTAATTGAAACAATCTGCAAAGGAGCTGAAGGCTCATGCTTTTCTCTGATAGTTTCAAGCACCTGTGCTGTCACAATATCCTTTACAGCTTCATTGGTAAGACAAAGCTGTGTCCCTGTGCGGACACCGTCACGAAGAGCATAATATTCGGGATGCTCACTGAAATATGTTTCAGGCTTACAATAATAATTTACAAGAGTATGGCTTGAAGGTCCGATATAAGAAACATCTCCGCCCTGTTCAGCTGTAAGATTTTTATATATACCGCCCGTAAGACCGTTTGCTACGGAAAATTCGGGATCATATGCACTCTTTGTGTCGGTTTCGCTATACTCAAAGAAAGGAGTGTAATCCACATTGATATCCCCGTCAACCGTGATTTCAGTATTTTCGGGAATAACAATTACTTCATCCTCATACCAATGACAGCCGCAGAACTTTTCAAGGAAGGCATAAACACCGTTTATTGTGCCCTTATTTCCTGCACCGTTTATTACGATAAGACTTTCTTCCGATGTGATTTTATAGCTTCCGTCCTTTTTGCCGTCAAAGCTTTCATTACTGTAAGAGGTATTTCCGACAGCAATCACCACTCCGTCAGCCTCTTCCCCTTCGACTGCAACACGGATATCGGAAAGAGTTACCTTTTCAAGATAATATTCAAGTCTTTCAGCGGCATATTTTTCGGTAATCTCCGCATTTTCGGGAATTACAATAAGCGCACCGCTTAATTTTACACCCTCTTCACTTGCACTTACACCAACGGGAAGCACAAGCAAAATCATAATCACGGAAAGTAATAAGCTTGTAATTTTTCTCATAACAAAAATCCCCCTGTTAATATTCTTTTATGTAATTTTAACATACACAATGCAACAAGTAAACCGAACTTTTTCCGCCACATGTAGATTTTTACCATACCTAATTGTATAAAACCTACAATTCCCGTTATTTATTGTCCCATAGAAAAACAGCACCCTGCAAAAGCAGAGTGCTGAATGTTTAATTAATAATGAGCCATGCCGCATTCACATATGGGGTTTGCACCGAAGAGCTTGCTGAAGAAGTTAATTATCTTCCAGATAAAGCCCATAAAGCCTGACTTATGGCAGATGTGTGAGCAATTATTACTACTGTCGGTAGAATCAATAAGTTCACCGCAGTAATCACATGATGCATTGCGGTCACCGTCAACATGATCAATCACATCGACATAATCCGAAACATAACTGTCACCGCAAGCACAAGTATAGGTGGTGTAGCCCTGTTCTGTACAAGTGGGAGCTGTTTTTGTTACTGAGGAATAAGAATGTGAATGATTTTTTATTTCTAAATCACTATTTCCGTTTTTGTTGTAGTTGATTTCTATGTTTTCAGCATTTTGAATGTTTTCTGTATCAATTACTTCATTATCAACAGTTAAAGTAACATTAACATTGGAGAAGCCGGTAACAATAAAACCTGCTTCAGTCTGTGTGGCTTTAAGTGTTTCTGAAGAAGTAGTGCCGCTGATAGTAACTGATATAATCTCATTGTCATCAGAAGCTGTTTTTGCAGTTATATAGCTGTTATCACCTGAGTTGTTTGAAATCAGAAGTTCGCTTCCGGTGCCTTCATTTATTGTAAAAGAAGCGGAATCAGCATTTTGTAATTCTGTTTCAAAACTTAAATTGGTACTTGATACAATTATATTTTCGTTAATCTCCGTCGGATTTGAAACGGTGATTGACTTTACTCCTTCGTCAAGCCAATAGCAAGTATCTTTGTTTTCATTATTATCGTTGGCAGATGTATTTAAAACTTCATGTATTTTAGATGCTGTCGAATATGACAGGTTTGTACTACCGGTAACAAGTAAATTATTGAAGGACAGATAATTGCTTAATTTTACATACTGATATGCCTCTTCAGTCGGAATGACATAATTGATTTTTGAACCTGAGAGGCTGTTCCACGCCAAACCGGCGGCTGTATAAATCCACCCGTTTTCATTTCTTATAATTTCGAGTTTTCGATTCGGAACATTTGAGTCGCTGACAATAATATTGTTGCCGTTGATTCCTATACCGCATACGGTATGATTTGCAGAATCAGACCATAAATCAATCAGAACCGGTTGACTGCCGTTCTCTACATAATTTTTTACAGCATTATATACAGCAGAGAATCCCTTGTTTGAATCACGCATATCGCTGACATAAGCACTGTATTGATAAATGTGAGAGTATTTTATGTATTTTTTTAAATCTAATTTAAGTTCATTACTATAGTCAGTGACAGATAAATCGTTTATGTTTGTTTTTCCGGAAAAAGAATTAGGGTTAGGCATATTCTTGAGCATCAGGCTTGTAGAAAGCGACATTCCAAAGCAGTGACCATGGGATGACTTTTCCTCACTATTGTATATCTGTGTGCCCTTTATAATGCCGAATGTGTCTTTGTAATAACTCCATGATATGTTTTCATCAATATTTTCAAAACTATAACTGTCTTTGTAAAAATCGTAGCCTTTTGCAAATTGGGGATTTGCTTCATAATGTTTTAGTGCATTTTGTAAGTATAAATCGGCATAATTATTGCTACCCGGTGAAGAGAAATCAATTTTATTCCATTGTTCCTCTGTGTCGGAATAATACACATCTTTAAGCTTTTTACAGTCATCAAAGGCATGTCCGTCAATTTTTGTAACAGTTGCAGGAATGGTAATTTCAACAAGATTGCTGCAGTTTCTAAATGCATATTTATGTATTTCAGTTAAACCGTACGGCAGATATATAGCTTTGACACTTGGTAAATACATTGAGTATTCACCGATTGTTTTAACTCCTTGAGGTATTGTTATCTTTTCCAGATTCTCATTGTCAATAGCAAAACCGCCTATAGTTTGAACTGTATCCGGAATTGTGTAGCTTAAGGCTGTTTTTCCGTAAGGATATTTTAATATAGCGGTTTTGCTTTTATTGAACAAGACTCCGTCTATGCTCGAAAAATAATTGTTATTTTCACTGACATCAATGGATGAAAGCTTGTCGCAATCGTTGAATACATTTCTTCCGATATATGATACTTTTGAGGGTAAATATATTTTTTCGATGGCGCAATCGCTGAAAGCAGAATCGCCGATGCGTTCAATATTTTCAGACATGGTTATCTCAGTGAGCTTTGTACGACCTGAAAATGCATAATTCGCAATAGATGTAACGCTGTCAGCAAGAAAAACACGCTCTAAATTATCATGGTATTCAAAGTGAGTTGTAGATGTAACGCCGTCTTCAATTCTGACTGTTTTAACTGCTTTTGTTGGCCATGGGGCGTATGACGGAACAATTGTACTGTCATCATAGTAATATATTCGTCCGGTTCCGCTGATAACAAGCTCACCGTTATCGTAGAGAGTCCATGTGACATCATCATTTTCCGTCGCTCCACATTTTCCGGTTCCGACTATCGTGACTGTCGTTTCGCCTGAAATTTCATTGATGTTGTCAGTTGCGTTTACAAATTCATGCAACGGAGCGCATGTCAGAAACATTGCGGCCATAAGTACTGTGCATAAAAATTTTTTCATTTCTAAATTCCTTTCATATGAAATTTTGTGGTTTGATTTTAATTTTGAACAGTGCGGCATTTTTTATCACACAAAATAAAAAGTGCATCAACCGAAGAATATATATTGAAAATCGCAAGCTTCGGTTGAAACAGTATAAATATCATATACTAAACACAATAATACACCACATTTAGTGTAAAGTCAATACATCACATATGGTGTATTGTAAGATTTAACTATCAAGTACAAGGAGATAGTTATGAAGGATTACATTGAAATTATACGTGACTTACGGGAGGATAACGATAAAACACAAAAGGAAGTTGCGGAGTATCTCGGCACCACACAGCAGGTTTATTCCCGTTATGAAAAAGGTGAAAATGAAATCCCCGTAAGGCATATAATTGCTCTTTGTAAATACTATAATGTATCAGCAGATTTTATCCTTGGCTTAAAATGAAAAATCGCAGTCCTTCTGATGACAGAAAAGACTGCGATTGATTTATTTATTCCGGTTGGTTTTGGCGGTGTTTATGGATGAAATGAGCATAGCACGTAAAGATTTACATTTATTTTCAAGGAATGTGTATTGCTCAAGACTAATATAGTTTGTTTTATACAAAAGTTCAAGCCAATAACCTGTTTCATTTGCCTCCTTCAAAGCAATTTGTAGCTTAGCGATAAAATCAGCCAAGCCGTGTGCGTATTTTGCTTCACGGATATTTGCACCTATGGAGGTTCCGCTTCTTCCGATCTGATTGGAAATAATTGATTCACGATTTTCCTTCAATTGTCTTACAAGATTTATAATGTTTACTGCAAAATCCATTGATAATTCTGCGAGTTTATCGTTTGTCATAGAATTCACCGGCTTTCAATTTTATTGTAGCTGTATTTTTAAGTTTTGTCAATGAAGCACGCTTCATTTTTCATGTGCGAAAGCACGCTTCATTTTTCATGTGCGAAAGCACGCTTCATTTTAATTTGTTCTGTGCCGACGTTGAGAATGAAGCGCAAACGTTGTTTGCATGAAGCGTTTGCTGCGCAAACATGAAGCATTGAGCTGACGCTCAATATGAAGCAAAGCGTGCGAAAAAAATCCGTGCACCGAAGGTGTGCTTCATAGGGCGAAGCCCTGCTTCATTTTTCATGTGCGAAAGCACGCTTCATTTCCAAAAAGAAAAGCAAGTCTTCCGACTTGCTTTTCTTTTTGGAGCTGATAACCGGATTTGAACCGGTGACCTCATCCTTACCAAGGATGCACTCTACCTACTGAGCTATATCAGCGAATATCTGAATGATATATAAACAAAAAGTAAGAGTTACTTA
This sequence comes from Acutalibacteraceae bacterium, assembly GCA_045591285.1. GTDB lineage: Bacteria > Bacillota > Clostridia > Oscillospirales > Acutalibacteraceae > RUG806. Next base: position 70,865 of record JAZNSP010000022.1, on the reverse strand, counting down.
TTCACTTTTCACTCTTACTTCTTACTTCAATTAATGGCGACCCGGAACGGGCTCGAACCGTCGACCTCTAGCGTGACAGGCTAGCGTTCTAACCAACTGAACTACCGGGCCATTTGCAACGGAATTAATTATACACATAAAAAAGTGACTTGTCAATACCTTTTTGAAGAAAAATCATAAGGTTTTTTGTAAGCATTGATAACGGGATTTTTGGTTTGCTATAATTATTAATACAATTATATATGTGCGGTTTCAGTGTCGCAGTGATCGAAAGCTTTACGTTTCAGACGTTCTGATATTTATTTCAGTAAAAATAGCTAAAAAAGTGCAGAATTTTTTTACAAACCACTTGATTTTAATTTATCTTTATGTTAATATTGCCTTGTTAAGTAGCAAAAGACCGAGCGGAGAACACTCCGCTCGGTTTTTACTTGGAATTTATTCAATAGGAGGAATTAAATTGCCCGAAAAAAGAAAAGGCGGAAACGTTGTAAATGCCGTGTGGGAAATTGCCGCTCCGATAGCGGAAGAATTGGGACTTATTCTCTGGGATGTTAAATTTCAGAAGGAAGGCACAAACTGGTATCTCAGAATAATCATTGATAAAGCCGAGGGCGTGTCAATTGATGACTGTGTTGCTATGAACGATGCCCTTGATATTCCCCTTGATGAAGCGGACCCTATTGAACAGAGCTATAATCTTCAGATATCTTCACCCGGAATTGAAAGAGAGCTTGTGAGGGATTTTCATTTCACCGCATATATGGGAGAAAAGGTTATTGTTAAATTCAGAAGCGCAGTTGAGGGTGTAAAGCTCCACAAGTGTGTGCTGAAGGATTATAACGAAGGAAACGTCACCTTCCTTTTTGATGACGGAGAAGAAAGAACCTTCGACAAGAAGGATACATCAAGCATTAAGCTTGACGATTTTGATGATAATTTCTGATTAAACTTGTATTTTACGGAAAGGATGATTATAAAAAAATGGCTAAGGGAAAGACAAACAAGGATTTTAAGGAAGCAATAGCACTTTTCCAGAAGGAAAAAGGTATTTCAGAGGAGCTTCTCTGCGAAAAGATCTGTAATGCGGTTGCAGTTGCCGCAAGAAAAGAGTTCGGAGTTAAGGAAGGAGTATTCTGTGAAATAGATCCTAAAACTTACGAACTTAAAATATTCATTCATAAGACAGTATGCGAAGAGGTTTTTGATCCTGCTATCGAAATTACTGTTGAGGATGCACAGCAGTATAAGCCCGGTGCAGTATTTGACGATGACGTTGTAGTACCTCTTAAATTGGAAAATCTCGGAAGAATTGCAGCTCAGACAGTTAAGCACACAGTACGTCAGGGCGTAAGAGAAATCGAGCATGAGCAGGTTCTCAAGGAATTCCAGAGCAAGAACAGAGAAATTGTTACAGCAAAGGTTGTAAACGTTGATCCCGTAACAGGCGATGCAACAGTTTCAATTGCAAAGAGCGAAACTCTTCTTCCCAAGAAGGAACAGCTTCCCGGAGAAAAGCTCAACGTGGGTGACCTTATAAAGATTTACATCGTTGACGTAAGAGATACGGAAAAGGGACCTAAGATTATGGTTTCACGTATTCACACAGGTCTTGTAAAAAGACTCTTTGAACAGGAAGTTCCCGAAATCTACGACGGAAGCGTTGAGATCAAGTCCGTTTCAAGAGAAGCAGGCTCAAGAACAAAGATTGCCGTATATAGCAAGGATGAAAACGTTGACGCTATCGGCTCCTGCATAGGCCCCAAGGGTTCACGTGTAAACAAGGTAATTGAGCTTCTCGGCGGAGAAAAGATCGATATTGTCAAGTACAGTGAAAATCCTGCTGAATACGTAGGTGCCGCACTTGCTCCCGCAGAAATCGTAAGTGTTGAAATTCTCGACGAGGCTGCAAGAAGCTGCAGAGTAACAGTTCCCGAAGCACAGCTTTCACTTGCTATCGGTAACAAGGGACAGAATGCACGTCTTGCCGCAAGACTTACAGGCTGGAAGATTGATATCAAGCCTCTCTACGGTGACTATCAGCCCATGATTCAGCTGTAAGGAGTGGGCAGTATGCAGCAAAGAAAAATCCCCATGCGTAAATGCACGGGATGTAACGAAATGAAGCCTAAGAAGGAGCTTGTAAGAATAGTAAGATCACCCGAGGGTGATATAAGCGTTGACCTTACAGGCAAAAAATCGGGCAGAGGCGCATATATCTGCAAGGACAGCAAGTGTCTTGCAGCAGCAAAAAAGGCAAAAAGACTTGAAAGAGCATTTGAATGTTCAATTCCCGAAGAGGTTTACGAAAGACTCGAAGGAGAAATGGAGAATGAATAATACGCTTTCAGTAATGGGCCTTGCAAGAAGAGCAGGAAAACTCATTATCGGACACGATGCGGTTATGCTCAGTGTAAGAAACAACAGAGCAATTAAGGTAATTCTCACTTCAGATGCTTCAGCAAGACATACAAGAGAACTTGAAGCCGCAGGCTTCGGCAATGATATAGTTACCCTTCCCGTAACAATGGAAGAAGCGGGCTTTGCCCTCGGTAAAAAAAGCTGTATTTTTGCTCTTGAGGATGCAGGCTTTTCAAAAGCAATAGACAAAACACTTCAGAGGAGGATTTCAGAGGATGGTTGTAAAGTATAAAGTACACGAACTCGCAAAGGACCTTGATGTCAAGAGTAATGTTGTTATAGACCTTCTTAAAAAGTTTGATGAAACACCGAAAAAGTCACAGACTTCACTTACTTCAGATGAACTTGATATAGTATTTGATCAGCTCACCACAGAATACGGTGTGGAGAATTTTGATGCTTATTTTGCGGCTAAGAAGCCTGTTGAAAAGGTTGAAGCCAAGGAAGAAAAGGCAGAGGTAAAGGAAGAAGCTTCTGCACAGAAGGAAGAAAAGAAGAGCGATAAGAAAGCCGATAAAAAGGCTGATAAGCCTTCCGATAAGGATAACAAGAAAAATGACAAGGGCGAAAGGTCTGAAAAGAATGCCAACAAGGCTAATAACACTCAGGCTAATAACGCACCCTTCAAGAAAAAGGAAAACAAGGATAAGGACAACACCTTCGTTCAGTCAAGAACCAAGGGTGACAGAAAAACTGTCAACACCCGTGCAGAAGACGTTGACCTTGATAAGTACAACGAAAAGTATGACAGACTTTCATCTAATTCAGTAAATGAAAGAGATACTGATACACGTAAGCAGAAAATCAAACAGAAGTCACAGCAGTACAACAAAAAGCAGGGCACACGTGCTCACCGCAAGGAAACTGAGCAGGAAAGACTCAAGAGAATTGCAGAAGAAAGAGCAAAGCGCTCCATTGTTGTTACTATCGGTGATGAAATTACTGTAGGTGAGCTTGCTTCACAGCTGAAGCTTACTGCTTCCGAGGTTATCAAGAAGCTCTTCGCTTACGGCATTATGGCAGGTATCAACGAAACAATTGACTATGATACAGCTGAAATCGTAGCAACCGAGCTTGGTGCAAAGGTTGAAAAGGAAGTTGTTGTTACAATTGAAGACAGAATTATTGACGCTTCAGAGGACGATGACAGCCTTCTTGAGCCCAGAAGCCCCGTTGTTGTTGTTATGGGACACGTTGACCACGGTAAGACTTCTATTCTTGATGCTATCAGAGATACATCCGTTACATCAACAGAATCCGGCGGTATTACTCAGCACATCGGTGCTTACAGAGTAAATCTTGACGGTAACGATATTACCTTCCTTGACACCCCCGGTCACGCCGCTTTCACGGAAATGAGAGCAAGAGGTGCAAAGGCTACTGATATTGCAGTTCTTGTTGTTGCCGCTGACGACGGTATTATGCCCCAGACAATTGAAGCTATCAACCACGCAAAAGCCGCTGATGTAGGCATTATCGTAGCTATCAATAAGATGGATAAGCCTGCCGCACAGCCTGATAAGGTTCTTCAGCAGCTCACAGAATACGGCCTTGTTCCTGAAGAATGGGGCGGTGAAACAATCTGTGTACCCGTTTCCGCAAAAACCCGTATGAATATAGATAAGCTTCTTGAGTCAATACTTCTTGTTGCAGAAATGAAGGAGCTCAAGGCTAATCCCAACCGTGCCGCTAAGGGTGTTGTTATTGAAGCAAGACTTGATAAGGGTAAGGGCCCCGTTGCTACACTTCTCGTTCAGAACGGTACTCTCAATAACGGTGATATCGTTGTTGCAGGTACAGCAGTAGGCCGTATCAGAGTTATGACCGACTATAAGGGCAGAAGAGTAAAGGAAGCAGGACCTTCAGTTCCTGTTGAGGTTATGGGCCTTGCAGAAGTTCCCGGTGCAGGTGATATGTTTGACGCTGTTTCAGACGAAAAGCTTGCACGTGAGCTTGTTGAACAGAGAAAGCAGAAGATTAAGGACGAACAGTTCAATGCATATAAGAAGGTTACTCTTGATACCCTCTTCTCTACTCTTGAAGCTGGTGAGCTTAAAGACCTTAATATTATCGTTAAGGCTGACGTTCAGGGCTCAGTTGAAGCTCTCAAGCAGAACCTTGAAAAGCTTTCAAATGAAGAGGTAAGAGTTAACGTTATCCACGGCGGCGTAGGTGCTATCGTTGAGTCTGACGTTATGCTTGCAAATGCATCAAATGCTATTATCGTAGGCTTCCACGTACGTCCCGATCCCACTGCTACAGCACACGCTGAAAGAGATCACGTTGAAATGCGAATGTACTCAATTATCTATGACTGCATTGAGGACGTTCAGGCTGCTATCAAGGGTATGCTTGCTCCCAAGTTCAGAGATGTTGAGCTTGGCCGTGCAGAAGTAAGAAGAGTATTTAAGCTTTCATCTGCAGGTACAATTGCAGGTTCATATATCCTTAACGGTAAAGTTTCAAGAAACTGCAAGATAAGAGTTGTACGTGACGGTATCGTTATTGCCGATGACTCTATAGCTTCTCTTAAACGTGAAAAGGACGATGCTAAGGAAGTTATGTCAGGCTATGAATGCGGTATCGGTCTTGATAAGTACAACGACATCAAGGAAGGCGATATTCTCGAGGCATATCTTGTTGAGGAATACCGCGACTGATATTGAAAGGAGGCAGCATAAATGGGATATAAATCCGACCGTACTGCCGAAGATATAAAGAGGGAAATTACAGCTCTCGTAAGGGAGCTTAAAGATCCCAGAATAACATCCCTTATCCTTACTGTTGTAAGAGTTGAGGTGGCTCACGACCTTTCCTATGCAAAGGTTTATGTAAGCTCACTTGGCGGAATAAATGAGGCTACTGAAGCCTGTAAGGCTCTTAACGGTAACGCCAAGGGGTACATCAGAAAGGAAATCGGACTCAGGCTTTCTCTGAGAAAAACTCCCGATATCCGTTTTATACCCGACAATTCCATTGAAAAGGGAATTGAAATGTTCAAGGTGCTCAATTCTGTCAAAAGGAAGGACGAGGAATGAACGTAACTCACAAAGAGGCGTTCAGCCTTCTCAGTAAAATTGATAATATTCTTATACTCACTCACCGCAATCCTGACGGAGATGCGGTGGGTAGTATGTTTGCTCTTTATTATACCCTTCGTGATATGGGTAAGAATGTAAGATGCATAAGTGATACCATATCGGATTCACTTTCCTTTCCTGTTTGCGAGGAAGCTTATAAGGAATTTGAGCCCCAATACGTTGTAACGGTTGACGTGGCAGATAAAAAGCTTCTTACAGAAGACACGGAAGCAAAATACGGTGATAAGGTTTATCTTGCAATTGACCACCACGAAGTAAATAAGCCCTTTGCAGAGCATCTTCTTCTTGACTATAAGGCAGCTGCTGCTTGTGAGGTTATTTTTGATATGCTCAATGAAACGGGTGTTCAGTATTCTTCCGATGCCGCAAGAGCTATGTATCTCGGTATTGCAACGGATACAGGCTGCTTCCGCTATCCTAACGCAACGGCACATACGTTTTATGCGGCTTCAAAGCTTATTGAAAGCGGTGTTGACAATGGTGAAATAAACAGAATTGTTTTTGAAACCAAGTCAAGAGAATACGTGAGATTTGAAACCTTAGCTATGAATTCTCTTAAAACGTATTTTGACGGAAAATGTGCACTGCTTGTGATAACTCAGGATATGTATAAGAAAACAGGCACCACTGAAGCAGACACCCACAGTATTGCGGCTCTTCCAAGGCAAATCGAAGGTGTTCTTGCCGGTGTTGTTGTAAAGGAAAAGAAGGACGGAGGCTTTAAGATTTCAGTCCGCACAAATCCTCCCCTTAATGCCGCTGAAATCTGCGGTGTATTCGGCGGAGGCGGTCACAGACTTGCCGCAGGCTGTGATATTTCAGGAAGACAGAGCGAGGTAGTAAACGCTGTTTTGAAGGCTGTAGGAGAAGCAATTGAAGAAATATGAACGGATTTGTTGTACTGAATAAAGGTGAAGGTGTAACATCTTTCAGGGCGGCGGCAATTATGCGCCGTATATATAATGAAAAGAAAACAGGTCATACGGGCACTCTTGATCCTATGGCTACGGGTGTTCTGCCCGTGGCTCTCGGAAAGGCTACCCGTTTTATTGATTTTCTGCCTTCATCAGAAAAAGCATATACCGCAAAATTCCGTTTCGGCATAAAAACAGACACTCTCGATATTACAGGCACTGTTCTGGAAGAAAAGCCTTGTTCTGTTTCAAGAGAAGAACTGCTTTCGGTTCTCGGTAAATTCCGCGGTGAAATAATGCAGCTTCCGCCTATGTATTCAGCTTTATCAAAGGACGGCGTAAGACTTTACGAGCTTGCAAGAAAGGGAATTGAAGTCGAAAGAGAGCTGAGAAAGGTCGTTATATCAGAGCTTACGCTTACGGATTATGAAAATGACGGTGAGTTTGAGATCAACGTCAGATGCTCACAGGGCACATATATCCGTTCACTGATTTCCGATATAGGTGATGAATTAGGCGTGGGTGCAGTGATGACTGCGCTTAAAAGAACGTGTTCAAACGGCTTTTCAATAGAAGAAGCAAGAACTGTTGAAGAAATAGAGGCTTCAGGTGAAAAAGCATTATTGGGGATTGATTTTCCCTTTATGTCTTTCCCTGAAATAACAGTAAGTGAGGCACAGGCAAAAAGGTTTTCCAATGGCGGTGAATTATCAGCCGAAAGATTGCATAGAAATTTAATTGTATCACTTTACAGAGTTTATTCCCCCGATAAAACCTTTTTAGGTCTGGGCGAGGTAAGAGAAGATAAGTCAACACTTTGGGCAAAAAGGATAGTTGGAAATGATAAATAATTCATCAAAAACCGAATATTCCGTAGCATTAGGTTATTTTGACGGACTTCATATAGGGCATAAGGCTGTAATTTCTGCCGCAAAAGAAAAAGCAGAAAACGGCTTATGTCCCGCTGTGCTCCTTTTTGACGAGCATCCGAAAAAAGTAATCTCAGGTAAAAACGTGCCTTTTCTTCTCCAGAAGGATATAAGAGAAAGAATGCTCACAGAAAACGGTGTCAGGCCATTATATCTGTCGTTTGCCCATATCAAGGAGCTTTCTCCCGAAGAATTTGTATCACATATACTCATTGAAAAGCTCGGTGCAGGTGCTGTTTCCTGCGGCTTTAACTACCGCTTCGGCAAAAACGGCAGAGGCGATGCTAAGCTTCTCAAAGAGATCTGCGAGAAAAATGGGATTGAAGTAAGCATTGTTTCCGAAGTGCTTCTTGACGGAGAAGAGGTAAATTCCACTAAAATCAGAAAAGCGGTGGAAAACGGAGAGATAGAAAAAGCCAATAAAATGTTGGGATTCCCCTTCGTGTTCTCCTCTGAAATTTTTACGGGTGACAGAAGAGGAAGACTTCTCGGTGCACCTACAATAAATCAGTTTCTGCCCGAAGGACTCATTATTCCCTCCTTCGGTGTATATGCCGCAAAGGTATTTTTTGACGGAAACGAATATATCGGAGTGGCAAACGTGGGTTCACGCCCCACCTTCGACGGTGTAAGTGTGCGAAGTGAAACGTACATAATAGGATATTCAGGCAACCTTTACGGAAAAAATGTAGAGGTGGAGCTTTATAAATTTATCCGAAAAGAAAAAAAATTTCCCGATGCAGACAGCTTAAAGGCCCAGATTGCAAGTGATATCAGGGCTACGGAGCAGTATTTTGCAGAAATTAACAAGTAAAATCAAAAAAAATGAAAAAAATCAAAAAAAATTCAAAAAAAGTGTTGACAAATTGATTTCTATCGCATATAATAACCTACGTTGCCCGACCAATAAGACAACTTAAAAAGTCGGCGGGAAAGTAGTTGGCGGGATAGCTCAGTTGGCTAGAGCACTCGGTTCATACCCGGGGTGTCGTTGGTTCAAATCCTACTCCCGCTACCAAATATGGCCCGGTGGTCAAGCGGTCAAGACACCGCCCTTTCACGGCGGTAACACGAGTTCGATTCTCGTCCGGGTCACCAGAAAAAAAGCACTTCGTAAGAAGTGCTTTTTTTAACTAAATCCACCCTAATCGGGTGGGATAAATCGCTGTGCGGAGAAATCCTCGCTTCGCTCGGGAGAAATCGCTGCGGCGGTGGGTGGATTTAATTTCGCCTGAAGCCGTAGGCTGAAGATTTCGCCCGAAAAAGTTTCGGATTTCGCCGTGAGCAAAGCGAACGATTTCACTATTGCGAATGAGGAGTTTTTTTGAAATGTCCGAAAGTAAGCTGTTAAATCAATCTATGGACTTTGCGGTAAACATACTTAAAGTCTGTGATACCATAAAAGGCCATTATTCATTAGTAAATCAGCTTGAAAGAAGTGCAACAAGTATCGGTGCAAATTTGAGGGAAGCAAAATATGCACATAGTACAGCTGATTTTATTTCAAAGCTTCAGATATCATTAAAGGAATGTCACGAAACGGAATATTGGCTTGAATTAATGCAAAGAGCTGAAATATTAAAGGACGCTTCTGCAGATAGTCTTCTGCATGACTGCGGCTCTATCCGTCGTATGCTCATTTCATCCATCAACACCGCCAAAACCAACCGGAATAAATAAATCAATCGCAGTCTTTTCTGTCATCAGAAGGACTGCGATTTTTATTCTAACATTTATATGAAAATAATCAAACTTTCATTAAGCTCTTCAGTGCTCCCCGTATGTGAATGCGGTATTGCTCATCATTAAAATTTCAACCCAAGGAACGGTTCGTGCCGTTCCTTTTTATTTGCCAAAAAACATAACGTTAATTTTATCACAATTTGTCTTTTTGCCGACAATCTGTCGGTTATTTGTTGACAATTCGTTAATATGCCAAAATCTGTTCGTTGACAGTTATTGAAAATTACTGTAAAATTTTGTTGTTATTGCAAATTAGAAATATTACGGAGGCGTGTTATGTTAAAGAAACCTATGCTTACTTCACAGGATGTAGTGCCCGATTATGCGGATATGAATATGTATGAATATCTTCATGCCTGTCTTTTCCCCTATAAAGAGGACTACCCTATGTTCCAGTTCAAATTCACTGACCGTATGAAGAGTGAATTCTTCCACGACGTAGAGGCTATGGCTGTTTATTTCAAGGAAGAGCTCGGAATGCAGGTTGGTGATGCATATTCACTTTTCACTCCCAATACAATTGAAGAAATTGTTATGCTTTTCGCACTTAACAAAATCGGTTGTATCGCAAACCTTATTCATCCCCTTTTCACTCCCGATGCTATGAAGGGCACAGTTGAATATACAAAATCAAAGGGTGTTATGCTCTATGATATGTTCGTACCCGGACATGCTGATGCTCTTGCGGCATTATATGCAGAAGGCAAAGACATTATCATCACATCTCCCAAAATATATGCAGCTCCCGTAGAAATGAAGGGCTTTATCCGTCCTGATGAAGAGCTTATGAAGGCTTCTGTCGGTAAGTTTGAATATAAGTTCTACGGCGACATTCTCAAGAAATATTCAGGTCAGGTTACTGAAGGCCTCTACAGAAGCGGTGACCTTACAGCTGTTTATATGAACGGCGGCGGCACAACGGGTGTCAGCAGAACAATTATGCTCTCCTCTATTGCCCTCAATGCTGTTGCTAAGAACGCTCTTGTTCCCGTTACAGCTCCCGCAGACCACAAGCCCGGTAAATACTCAAAGCCCCTTGCACTTCCCTTCTTCCACGCATACGGACTTTGCGGCGGTCTTCTTTGCTGTATGTATTCAGGAAACAAGTCTATTCCTATGGCTCGTTTCGATGCTGACGAATTTATTGAAATTCTCAAGAGAAACGAATGCTATGAAATTATCGGTGTTCCCAATATGCACCGTAAGCTTATTTCTCATCCCGAATTCAAGGGTGCTCACCTCAAGACTGTAAAATATGCATTTGCAGGCGGTGACTATGTTCCCACTGATTTCCTCGCTGAATATAACAAGGTTATGGCAGACTGCGGTTCAACCTGCACTCTTATGCCCGGCTACGGTCTTACTGAGGTTGGTGCTGTTGACTGCATCAATATGCCCTGGCTTACAAAGCCCGGCACAGTAGGTGTTCCCCTTAAAACTGTTCATGCCGCTATTTTCGATGACGAGCAGAACGAGGTTCCCTTCGGAACAGTAGGTGAAATTGCATTTACAGGTAACACTCTTATGAAGGGTTATCTTATGCCCGACGGCAGACTCGGTGAAGGTCTTTATACTGATAAGAATGGCACAAAATGGGTTCTCACAGGTGACCTCGGAAAGATGGACGAAGACAGATATATTACCTTCGTAGCAAGAAAGAAGAGAGTTATCATCATTTCAGGCTACAACGTATTCCCTGCTGACATTGAAAACCGTCTTGAAACTCTTCCCTTCCTCACAGAATGCTGTGCAGTTCAGGGTTATGACGAGGACAAGAAGCCTATCGTCCGTCTTTACATAGTGCTTTCTCCCGAAGCAGATGCTTCAAAGCTTGATGAATATAAGAAGATCATCACAGACGAATGTGCAACTCTCGGTACGTTCTCAATTCCCAAGGACATCAAGGTTCTTGAAGCTCTTCCCAGAACAAGAATGGAAAAGATTGACTTTATGAAGCTTACCGATGCAAAGCCCGACGATGCCAAAACCTGATAAAGCTTAAAACATATACTCCGTATTTGCAAAAAAAGCAGATACGGAGCTTTTTTATACGAAAATTATGCAAAAATTTTATAGCACGTAATATATTGACTATTTAATACAGAAGTAATATTATAAATTCATCGGACACAAATCAGGTGCTTTGTCTGACAAATTAATTTTGGAGGTAACTATGAAAAAATCAGTTAAAAATGCGATTTCTCTTATACTCGCATTAGTTATGGTACTGGGAGCAATTCCCGTTTCACCTGCGGTAAATGCCGGAAGTCCTCCCGCTAATTTTATAATGGACTATGCAATTGACGGTGATTACGTTGACGTTACATTGACGTTCAAGGACTGTGCAGGTCTTTATTCGCTTGATTTACTTGTAAATTATGACAATACTGTTCTCAACTGTGTTTCAACAAAATTATCCTATGATGTAAAAACAGAATATAACAACGAGTATGAATATATGGATAACGTTGCATACAAAAACGGACAGGCTAAAGTTGTATTCTTTTTTTCTTCCATTGAATTGTACCATGATGAAATTGAATTTTGCACAGTAAGATTTAAGCTTATAGACGATTTCACCGAAACTGAAATCACACTTGCAAGTGACAGTAATACAGCAGTAACTTCTCAGCCGCTTGTTATCACAGCACCTTCCGCTTGTACGCATACTGATTTAAACAAAGATTACCTTTGCGACAAATGCTCTGAAATTACTCTCGGCAATAACACAGATATCGTATTAGAAAACTCTGTAATTTTCTCAAAGGATAAGAAAACTCTTGTTGCTTATTTAGGCAAAGAAACAGCATACACAGTTCCTTCTTCTGTAGAAAAAATTGCTGACAGTGCATTTTACGGTGCCGCTACTCTTAAAAGCATATCGGCAGACGGCGTTAAGGAAATCGGTGAAAAGGCTTTTGAAAACTGCACTTCCCTTCAGAGCTTTTCAATTCCTACGTCAATAACAAAAATCGAATATGCCGCTTTTGCAGGATGCACATCACTCAGCAGCGTTACAGTTCCTTCCGAAGTTAAATCTATCGGTTCTTATGCTTTCGGCGGTTGCACATCTCTTGAAAGCGTAAAAATTCCCGATTCCGTAACCTCTATCGGCTCACTTGCATTTATAAATTGCAAAAATCTTAAATCAGCAACTCTCTCAAATAATATTCCTGAAATTTCAATACAGCTTTTCGACAATTGTTCTTCTCTTGAAGCTATAACAATACCTGAAAAGGTAGAGCTAATTAATTCTTTTGCATTCAGGAACTGCACAAAGCTGGCATCGGTTGCATTTAACAACAACCTTGAACGTATTGCAGAATATGCATTTGAATGCTGTTCGGAGCTATTATCTGCAAATATTCCTTCAAGCGTAAAAATAATTGATGTTGGAGCTTTTTTAAGTTGCTCAAAACTTAAAGACGTTACCTTCAACGAAGGTCTTCAGTATTTAGACGTTGCCGCATTTTGTGATTGTATTTCTATTGAAGCAATTTCAATTCCGAAAAGTGTAGAATATATATCACACGAAGTATTCTCGTATTGTACTTCTCTCAAAACAATTAACCTTCCCGATACTCTCAAGGATTTGGAAACAAGCTCCTTTATCGGTACTGCCCACTATAACGATGACTCAAATTGGGTTAACGGCGATTATTACATTTCAAATCACCTTGTTATGCATAAAAACGAGAAAATTTCAGGAACTCATGAAATAAGAGAAGGTACAAAACTTATTCTTGATGGTGTTTATTCAGGTCAGAATGAAATGACAGCCGTAACAATTCCTGACGGTACAACAAAGATAGGTATGTACTCATTCTCAGGAACAGGCATATCTGAAATAACAATCCCTTCAAGTGTAACAAAATTGGAATATCAGGCTTTTGCAAACTGCAGTTCTCTTGCTGAAGTTAAATTACCTGATTCCGTTGTAAGACTTGATTACGTTGTTTTCTACAACACTCCCATTTACAAAAATGCTGAATACTGGGATAACGGTGTTCTCTATATAGGAAATGCTCTTGTTGACGTCGTCAAGGGATTTGCAGCTGAGAATAACGAATACTATGAAGGCGCGACAGCTCCCGACGGTAAATATACAATCAAAAACGGTACGAAGTACGTAGCAACTCAGTCTTTTATGGCAACAGATTTTGACGAAGTTATCATTCCTGAAAGTGTTGAAGTAATTGATTACAATACCTTTTCTTCCGGTTCTCTTAAAAAGCTGACCTTCCTTAATCCTGACACTGAAATTCTCTCGCAAAAGGTCTATACCGGTTCCGGTCATTATTATATAGAAAAGGCAATTTCCACTAATATTGAAATTCACGGTTATAAAGGCTCAACAGCAGAAGCCTATGCATTAGAATACGGTAACAAGTTTGTTGAAATAAAAGAAACAGAGGAAGAACCTACAACAAAGCCCACTCCCGAACCTACAACAAAACCAACTCCCGAAACCACAACAAAACCAACTCCCGAAACCACAACTAAGCCTGAAGATATTACCCCGCCTAAAATCGAATACACTCCCACAGACTCCTTCAAAAAGACTGACGATACTTCTGTTATGACTAATTCGGGTGCTAAGATTGAAGACGTTCTTAAAAACGTAAACGAGGGTGCACGTATTATTGATGAAAAAGGTAACGTTGTGCAAAAGGATGCTGTTATCAGAAGCGGTCTTAAAATCCAGCTCACAGATAAAAGCGGTGCGGTAGTTGACGAGATTACCGTTGTTGTTCCCGGTGACGTTGAATCTGACGGTAAGGTAAATGCCAAGGATGCAAGAATGGCGCTGAGAGCTTCCGTTGAGCTTGAAAGCCTCAACGATTGGCAGACTTCAGCCGCCAACGCCGACAAAGAAAACAGCAAAATCACAGCAAAAGATGCAAGATTTATCCTTCGTGCCTCTGTTGAATTGGAAGACTTCGGCACCTGGCTTAAAAATTACTGATAAATTTTCACAAGAACCTGAATTCAAAAAAAACAGAATTCAGGTTCTTTTCTTGTTCTGAGGTTATTTTTCAAATGAGCACTAATGTTTTCATAAAATTTATCCTATACTATATCTGACAAAAAAAACCTTGCATTTTCAGGAAAATCTAAAGTCTATTTTAGATTTTCCTAAAAACAGAACATACCTGCATGAAACTGCTTCATAACTGCTTTTTGTATTCAATAAATTTGGTATTGCAAAATGGGGCGCTTTCTAATATAATATATTATCAATATTTTTATGTGGGGTGCATTTTATGCTCAAAGTTGTAAAATTCGGCGGTTCTTCACTTGCCGATGCTAATCAGTTCCGCAAGGTTGCGGAAATTATCAAGAGTGATGCAAACAGAAGATACGTTGTTGCATCTGCTCCCGGAAAGAGAAATACTCACGACGTTAAGGTTACAGATCTTCTTTTACAGTGCTTCAGACTCGTAAGAGATAAGAAGAGCATTGACGAAACCTTTGATAAGATTACAGAAAGATATAACGGCATTATCAACGATCTTGGTATTGACTTCTCACTTGAAGAGGACTTAAAGGGTATCAAGGTTGCTATTCTTCACCACGCAAGCCAGGACTATATTGCAAGCCGCGGTGAATATCTCAACTCAAAAATTCTCGCAAGCTTCTTAGGCTTCCCCTTCATTGATGCTGAAGAAGGTATTTTCTTTGACGAAAAGGGTCTTCTTGACATTGAAAAGACAGATAAGGAGCTTGGCAGACTTCTCTCCTATCATGAATATGCTGTTATTCCCGGCTTCTACGGTGCAACACCCAACGGCATGATAAAGACCTTCTCAAGAGGCGGCTCTGACGTTACAGGCTCAATTGTTGCACGTGCGGCTAATGCTGACATTTATGAAAACTGGACAGACGTTTCAGGTATGCTTATGGCTGACCCCAGATGCATTGAAAATCCCCAGCCCATTCCTGAAATTACATACAGAGAGCTTCGTGAGCTTTCTTATATGGGTGCTACCGTTCTTCATGACGAGGCAATTTTCCCCGTAAGAAAAGCAAGAATTCCGATAAACATCAGAAACACAAACTGTCCTGAGGCTCCCGGCACAATGATTGTGCACAAGGCTTCAAGCAACAATGTTCCTACCGTTATCACAGGCATTGCAGGCAGAAAGGGCATCACAGCAATTCATGTTGAAAAGGACATGATGAACTCAGAATTAGGCTTCGGAAGAAAGGTTCTTGAGGTACTCGAAAACCACGGTGTTTCCTTCGAGCATCTTCCTTCAGGTATTGACACCATGAGCGTTCTCGTTTCCGCTGACGCATTAGGCTCACACAAGGGCTCAATTACTGCTGATATCGTTAAGAAGGTAAATCCCGATTCAATCACACTTGTTGAAGGTCTTTGCCTTATTGCTGTTGTAGGCAGAGGTATGGTAAACACAGAAGGTACTGCCGCAAGAATTTTCACAGCACTCGCTAATGCAAAGGTCAATATAAGAATGATTGATCAGGGCTCAAGTGAAATCAACATCATTGTTGCTGTTGAAGAAAAGGACTACCAGAAGACAATTGAAGCCATCTACGGCGAATTTGTCAAATAAGGACATGAATATGGATTGTCAGGTAAAAATCAAAAAATTAAACGATAAGGCGACCGTTCCCACATACGGCTCGCCTTTCAGTGCGGGTGCCGATCTTTACGCCTGTGAAGACGCCCCCGTTACTATAGAAGCTGGAAAAACCGTTCTTATTCACACGGGACTTTCAATTGAAATTCCCGAAGGCTTTGCAGGTCTTATTTATGCCAGAAGCGGACTCGCCTCAAAAAGAGGTCTTGCTCCTGCAAATAAGGTCGGCGTAATTGACGCTGACTACAGAGGGGAAGTTATGGTTGCCCTCTACAATCAGTCAGGCATTTCACAAACCGTTGAGCCCGATGAAAGAATTGCTCAGCTTGTAATTACTCCCTTCTTAAAGGCAGATTTTATGACCGCTGACGAGCTTTCAGACACAGAAAGAGGAGTGGGCGGCTTCGGTTCTACAGGCAGATAAAACAAAAATTTATTTTGAGCCCCATTAAATTCAGCGTGGTATTTAATGGGGTTCTCACAATGAAATCAGAAATAGTCAGGTGATAAAATGACGAAATCACTTTCTGCGGACAAAGGAAATACTACGGTAAAGCTGCTGAGCTTTCTGTGTCCGCTCATTTACTTTGCAAGCTATATGACAAGAAAAAATTATTCTATCGTCATGGCGGATATCATTATAAGTGAAGGTATTTCCAATGCCGACGCGTCTCTTGCGGCTACCCTTTCGCTTATTTCATACGGTGCAGGTCAGATAATAAGCGGTATTTTAGGTGATAAATTCAAGCCTCAGAATATTATTGTCTGCGGACTTTCTCTTACCACGCTTATGAATTTTATGATGCCTCTCACCGATGATATTACACTGAGAAGCATAATATGGTTCATAAACGGCTTTGCTCAGTCAATGCTCTGGCCGCCTCTTGTTCGCATTATGGCGGCAACAATGGATCACGGAACATACAATAAGGTCTGCACAAATGTAAATATTGCGGGTATTTCGGGAACCATACTTTTGTATATTTCTTCTTCTGCAATATGGATCAAATATTTCAACTGGAAATATGTTTTCTATTCCTCAGGTCTTGTAAGTGCCGTAATTCTTGTAATATGGCTTATGGGCTCTAAAAAAGCACTTTCTGATAAAAAACTTTTCAGCAAAAACAAAAAAGCTTCCTCAGACGGTAAGGAAAACAGTCTCAGCGCAAAAAAGCTTCTTTTATCAGGCTTTTTACTTATTGCCCTCGCAATTATCGCACAGGGAGCATTAAGGGACGGTATAACGGACTGGGTTCCCACATTTATAATAAACACCTTCTCACTTGAAAGCTCAAGTGCCATACTTAAAAGCGTTCTTATTCCCGTTTTCGGTGTAATAAGCCTTAAAGCAGTTGGTGTTATTAACGGAAAATATGTAAAGGACGAGGTAAAGGCGGCGGCAATCACATTTTTCTCAGGCTTTGTCGGCTGTGTCCTTCTTATGTTCATATACAAGGAAAATCAGTATATCACCCTTTTCCTCGCTTCTCTCATTACTGCAATTATGCACGGCGTAAACTATTTCCTTATCTGCATTGTTCCTGCGAGATTTGAAAAATATAATGCCGTTTCAACAATGTCAGGCATTATAAATTCCCTTACTTACGTAGGCTCTGCGGCGGCAACCTACGGCTTTGGTGCAATAAGCGACAACTTCGGCTGGAACACCGTTATCATTTCATGGTGTGTTGTTGCCCTCTTCGGCTCCGTGTGCTGCTTTGCCGCAATTAAGCCGTGGAAAAAATTCATACAGTAATGAAAAATCAGTTTATTACATACCCGAATTTACCCGAAAACAGAATAAGCCTTGCGGCTGTAGGAAATTACCCTGAAATAAAAAACGCCCTCTTACAAGAGGGAATTGAAACAGTATCCTTCATAAACAATTCTCTTACCCAAGAAATTTCACGGCATCAGGATATGCTTTTATGTCACTCAGGCGGCGAGAATATCTTTATTGAGCCTATGCAGGATAAAGAAGTGCTCGAAAATAAAGGCTTCACCGTAAATTATTCTCAAAGACTTGGAAGTGCTTATCCGTTTGACGTAAAACTGAATGCCGCAATATCGAAGGATTTTTTCATCTGTAACAAAAAAACGGTTGATGCTTCTCTTTATGAGGCACTTATAAAATCAGACAAAAGGTGTATTCACGTAAATCAGGGCTACACAAAATGCTCCGTCTGCTTCGTAAATGAAAACGCCGTTATAACAGAAGACAGCGCAATTGCACAGATACTCACTGAAAACAGCATTGACGTTCTTTTAATTTCAAAGGGTGATATTTACCTTTCTGAAAGCCATTACGGATTTTTCGGCGGCAGTACGGGAAAAATTGATAAAAATACTCTTGCAATTACAGGCGAGCTTAAATACCATAGAGATGAAGAAAAAATTCTTGGTTTTCTTAATAAGCACGGCGTAAAGTTAAAAGAACTCACTAAAGAAAAAATTATTGATATCGGCGGTATATTGCCTTTGATGTATTAGGAGGACTTTTATGTATTCACTCGGTTTTGATATTGGCGGCACAAAATGTGCCGTAATTTTAGGCAAAGGGGAGCAAAGTGAAAATATCAATGAGCTTATTATTGATAAAATCGCCTTCCCCACTAACGTTAAAAGAGGCTATAAGGCAATTTTAGAGGAAATGCTCTCTTCTGCTGATGAAATTCTCAGAAGAAACAACATCAAGTCCCCCGAAAAAGAGCTTATAGGTATAGGAATAAGCTGCGGCGGTCCTCTTGACAGTAAAAAGGGAACTATCAACTGCCCTCCCAATCTTCCCGACTGGGATAACGTGCCTATATGTGATATTTTCCGTGAGCATTTCGGCATAAGACCGAATTTACAGAATGATGCCAATGCCTGTGCCGTTGCTGAATGGAAATTCGGTTCGGGAAAGGGAACGGAAAATATGGTTTTCCTCACCTTCGGAACAGGTATGGGGGCAGGTCTTATTCTTGACGGAAAGCTCTATTCAGGCACAAACGATATGGCAGGAGAGGTAGGTCACATAAGACTCAGCGGCGAAGGCCCTGAAGGCTACGGCAAAAAGGGCTCCTTTGAAGGCTTCTGTTCAGGCGGAGGAATTGCAAGGCTTTCAGAAATGATGATTAAAAAAGCCAAAGAAGAGGGCGAAGACAGTGTTCTTTTCGCAGAAGAAGAAATTTCCGCAAAAACCGTGGCAATTGCCGCAAAAAACGGTGATACTCTGGCAAAAAGGATATATGATACCTGTGCCGAAAAATTAGGTATGGGCCTTAGTATTTTAATTGATATATTAAATCCCGAGGCTATAGTTATAGGAAGCATATATTCAAGATCCCATGAACTTTTTGATGACACAATTTATAAGGTAATTGAAAAGGAAGCTCTTTCCTATTCCCGTAATGTATGTAAAATCTTACCTGCCTCTCTCGGCGACAGCATAGGTGACTATGCCGCACTGGGACTGAGTTTTTAAGGAGGAAAAAAATATGAACAGCTCAGAAATGATATTCAATAAGCTCTATAAGGACTACCCTGTTCTTACAGAGGTAAAGGAAGATATAGAAAAGGTTTATTCTCTTCTTCTTAACTGTGCTAAGAAAAATGCTTATGTTTACGTCTGCGGAAACGGCGGTTCAGCCGCTGACAGTGAGCATATCACAGGTGAGCTTATGAAGGGCTTTATCCTTAAAAGACCTCTTTCCGCAGAAGAAAAACAGCGCTTCAGCCTTATTGAAGGCGGTGAGGATATAGGTAATAAGCTTCAGAAGGGAATTAAATGCATTTCCCTTGTAAGTCAGTCGGGCGTTATATCCGCATTTGCAAACGACATTGATCCCTCTCTCGTTTATGCTCAGCAGGTTTATGCTTATGCATCAGGTGAAAACGACGTGCTTATTGCACTTTCAACCTCAGGCAATTCTCTTAATATAGTAAATGCCGTAAAGGCGGCAAAGGCGGCAGGAATAAAATCCGTTTCAATAACGGGAGAAAAGGAAAGTAAGCTTTCCCTTCTTTCAGATGCAACAATCAGACTTCCGTCAACCGTTACTTATGAAATTCAGGAGCTTACACTTCCCGTATATCACGCTTTATGTGCCGCACTTGAAGCAGATATGTTCACAGAATAATTAACATAAAAAATCGGGCACCGTTCTCACACTGAACGGTGCCCTCATAATTTATTGAATATCTTCTATTGAAAACTTGAATATCAGACCTACCGAGTAACGAAGAATTTCTCTTGCATCACCTGAATCTACCTTCTTGTTTCCGTTTACGTCGGCAATAACTCTTGTTATGCTGTCTGCCTTATCAAGCTCTACGGAAATTCTTAAAACCTTTCTTGCATCTGCCGCTGTTATCTTTCCGTCCAAGGTAACGTCGCCGTACATATAGTCACTTTTTTGCTTATTTGCATTTCCGAGAGGATCGACACCAAGCTTACTGTAGTTGTTCTTTTTGAGGTACTGAGGATAAGCTTTGTTTTCTCTTATATTTCTTTGTGTATCACTGAAAAGAAGCCATACTATAAATTCTGCAACGGTAGGCTCTGAAATATTACCGTGCTGTATTCCTTCAATAAACCAGGTATTTTCGGGAAGGAAGCAGTATGAAGCATCTATCGTTACTTCACCGTCGCTGTTGGAATAGGTGTGGTCGTGTAACTCCAGAGTGCAATATTTGAACTGCTGATTGTTCTTGCTGTTAGAGGTTGTCACAGCACCTGCAGAAGCATACTGAACGGACTCGAAGCTGTCGGACAAATCATAAATGCTTATAGTTACGGGAAGAAGCTGAAGTCCGTGACCTGCAACAACAGTTACGTTTATACCGTTTTCCTGTGCCGTGATAAGTGTATCTGCAGTGTTTTCAAGAACATTACGGTAAGCATAAATCTTATCGGCAAGCTCACTGCCTATATACTCACTTTTATAAAGGAAGTTCATAGCCTCGCCGAAATCCTTTTCGGGAACAAGCGCCCAGAGTCCCGGCATATTTCTCAGATATTCTTTGAGAACAGTATTATAGATAACAGTGTCTGCATTGGCGGCAAAATTATCGTACATCTTACCCATGTCTTTATGAAGGTCAAAGGACTTGAGAATTTCAGGAATAAACTGTATCAGAATACCGCCGAAAAGCTTTGAAATTCTGCTGTCACCCAAAAGATGTGTAATAACATCGCTTACCAAACCCATTGAGTCGTCCTGAACAAAGCTGAAAAGAGCGTTACCGCGTTTTTCACCTGTGATATTACCGATAGTTGCAAAGAAATCGTCTTCGTCAGATCTCTTTCTTGTAACTCTGCCCTTCATAAAGTCACCGATAATTGCGTTTCCCAAAAGAGGACAGTTATAGAATACAGTTGAGTAAATATTATCTGCGGCGTGTTTTTCATATTTATAGAAATATGAATTTACGATTATACCGCCGTAGCCGAAGGCAAGAACCGCAACCTTATTTTTACCGGTCATATTTTCCACATGGTCAACGAAGTCCTTGAAGGATTCTGCTGTTTCAAGAGGATCAAGACGCCAGTCATACGAGAAATAATACATATCGTTTGCTGTGATAGGTATGTTTGAGGCTGCAAGGAAATAGCCTATTTTCTCTCTTGATGCCGTAAGCTCATCACCGTAAGAGCCAACGGAATTGTTATAGTGCCAGACGCCGACGTTCTCATCAAGAGAATTTCCGTCTTCATCGCAAAGAATAGGCTTCATAAGCTCAGTTATGGCATTTATTGTAGAAACTGCACCTGCTGAGGCACCGCCTGCCGTATCAGCAAGCAATACACTTGTTGCAACACTTGTCATATCTCCGAGAAAATCAGAGGAATTTATATCGAATACAGTTTCTGACGTAAGTGTTTCCGGGTTTCTGTAAAGCGGATTATCAGACATCTCACCGATATATATAACCGGAACTGCAGATAAATCAGCTGCAGCCACCCCCATAGGGACAGATATTATAAGCAACATACTCATAAGCAGTGCTGTTATTCTTTTTACAGTATTTTTCATACGGGAACCTCCCTAAAATTAAAGAAAAAGGCATTTTACAAGAAGATTATACATTATAAAGAATAATAATTCAAGTTCTTTTTAAAAGTGGCAGTTTTTACCGTAATAAACAAAATAATGCTTCGATTATGCCGTATAAACTTTGTTAAAGTATTGACAAAGTTTACTTTTTCTCATATAATGTTCCATAAGGAACACTTTTTGATAATTTTTATTACGGAGTGATTTTACATTGAGAAAAACCGATATTGAAGCCTTGAAAAATTGCAGTTTTTTATCGGGTGTCAGCATAGAGCTTATAACAACCCTTCTTACTGATAATAGTTATGAAATTAAAACATACTTAAAGGGGGAAGCTGTTTTTTCACCTGAATATTCTGTAAAAAGCCTTGCAGTAATACTGAAAGGAAGCGCAGAGGTTTCAAAGAATACCGATAAGGGAACACTGTTTATGAGCACACTTAATGTATCAGACGTTTTCGGAATGTCGGTGCTTTTCGGTGTTTCAGAGGATTTTCCCACAACGGTAAAAGCAAAAGAGCAGATGAGAGTTCTTTTTATAACTAAACAGCAGTTAAAGGAGCTTTTTATCAGCTACCCTGAGCTTACGGAAAATTATCTTAACATTCTCAGCCGTAAAATACATTTTCTCAATAAAAAAATCGAAAGGCTTTCTTCTTCGGGTGCTACGGCTTCACTTAAAAATTATCTCAGTGAAACCGCAGAAAAGCTCGGAACAAATTCATTTACACTTCCCGTTTCATTTCTTGTGCTTTCAACGGCTCTGGGCATCGGAAGAACATCTCTCTACCGTGCCTTTGACGAGCTTACGGAAGAAGGCTTTCTCCAAAAAAACGGAAAGATAATAACACTTACCGAAAGGAACGAAACAAAATGAAAAAACTTATCTCAGCATTATCTCTTTTACTCTGCCTTGCCCTTATTTTCACTTCTTGCGGCAACGTAACAGATGAAACAACAGTTGCAGATGAAACAACAACTGCAGAAGAAACAACCGCAACCGAAGAAAAGGCTGTTATCAACATAGGACTTCTCAAGGGCCCTACGGGTATGGGTGCTGCAATGCTTCTTGAAGCAAACGAAAACGGCACGGCAAAGGCACAGTATAATCTCACTCTTGCAGGTGCTCCCGACGTGCTTCAGAGCGGTCTTATAAACAAAGAGCTTGATATTGCGGCTCTTCCCACAAACGTTGCGGCTGTTCTTAACAAAAAGACAGAAGGACAAATTCAGATACTTGCAGTAAATACCCTCGGCGTTATTTATCTTATGAGTAATGATGAAAGCATCAGCACAATAAGCGACCTTGCGGGTAAAACTATCCTCTCTGCAGGTAAGGGCACAACAACGGAATATGTTCTCAATTACATTCTCTCAGAGAATTCTCTTACCGACGTTACGGTTGATTATGCAAGTGAACACGCTGAGGTTATAACAAGAGCCGCACAGGACGGTTATGACGTGGTTCTTCTTCCCGAGCCCTTCGTAACACAGATGAAGGCTAAGGATATGGGCTTCAATGTTGTAATTGACCTTACAAAAGAATGGAAGGCACTCGGCACAAGTGAGCTTACAATGGGCTGTATTGCCGTAAGAAAGGCTTTCATTGAGGAAAATCCCGAAGCTGTCAGTGCATTTCTTGCTGATTACACCGCTTCCGTCAACAGTGTAGTTGAAAATCCCGCTGAAGCAGGTGCTGTGATTGAAAAGTTTGATATCGCAAAAGCCGCTATTGCATCTCAGGCAATTCCCAATTGCAATATCACCGTTATGACAGGGGAAGAAATGAAGACTAACGTTTCAGATTATCTCGCTGTTCTTTATTCCGCAAATCCCACGGCAGTAGGCGGAGAGCTTCCCGGTGACGATTTCTATTTTTCGGCTGAATAATGAAAATTAATGCTAAAAGCTTTTATACAATTTTACGGTATGTAAAAACACCCGCAGTTCTTATTATCTGGCTGCTTGTGTGGTTTTGCATCTCGCAGGCAGTGGGTATGGAAATACTTTTTCCTTCCCCTGTTGCTGTTTTCGGCGCATTGAAAGAGCTTCTGATGCAAAAGAGCTTTTATCTGTCCTGCATAAGCTCCCTTTATAAAGTTATTCTCGGCTGGGGGCTTGGAATTATTGCAGGAACACTTCTCGGTATTCTCACAAGCTTAAGCACACTTCTGAAGTCGTTCTTTGAGCCTATGCTTCATATAATCAAGGCAACTCCCGTAGCCTCCTTTATAGTGCTTTTTCTTGTGCTTATGTCCACAAATCAGGTGCCTGTTTTCACCTGTGCACTCATCAGTGTGCCTGTTGCGTGGGCAAACGTTTCAGAGGGTATTTCTTCTCCCGATAAAAAGCTTCTTGAAATGGCTGACTTTTTCAGAATGAAAAAAACAAGAAAAATCAGGGATATATATTTTCCTGCCGTTCTCCCATATTTTTCTGCGGCGGCAAAAACCTCAATGGGACTTTCCTGGAAGGCGGCTATTGCTGCTGAAGTAATCTGCACTCCCAAGGAAACCATAGGTGCAGGAATATATAATGCAAAAATATATCTTGAAACTCCTTCACTTTTTGCCTGGACTCTTACTGTAATAATTCTCAGTGTAATTTTAGAAAAAATGCTTGAATTTATACTGAAAAAATACGGAGGACTGAAATGATTAAGGTTAATAATGTATTCAAGTCTTATGACGGAAAAGCCGTGCTTGAAAACGTAAGCTTTCACGTGGAAAAAGGTGAAAAGGTTGCATTGACAGGTCCCTCCGGTGCAGGAAAAACCACTCTTATGAGAATAATTTCAGGCTTGGAAAAGGCAGATAAGGGCAACGTCATAATTAATAAATCGGCAAAGCTGACCTACGTTTTTCAGGAAAACAGACTTCTTGAGCAAAAAAGCGTTCTTGAAAACATTCTCAGCGTAAAGTCCGACAAGGAAAGAGCCTTGTATTTCCTCGACAGATGCGGACTCTTACCTCATAAGAATAAAAAAGCGGGAGAGCTCAGCGGCGGTATGAAAAGAAGACTTGCAATAGCAAGAGCACTCTCCTACGGCGGTGATATTTATTTTCTTGATGAACCGTTAAGAGAGCTTGATGATGAAACTCTGAAGTCGGTTGCCACACTGATAAAGGAAGAAACAAAGGATAAAACCGTTCTGCTTATAACCCACGATGAATATTCCTTAAACTGTCTTTCGACAAGACAAATTGAAATAAAAGCCTTAAATTCATAAATTGTTCACATATTAAGAGCCTTAACTTTGGTAAAAAGTTCAAGGCTCTTTTTTATTATTTTATATTGATATAACGGCTTACTTAGTGTATAATTCAGTATAAGTGGACTTTTGTCCTATTTTTATCACCATTAACTACCTCAGGAGGTAAAACAGATGAAAAAACGCATTTTATTTCTGATGCTTTCGGTGTTGCTTATTCTTGCAATAGCCCCTGCATCAGCGTCCGCACTTATGATGGGCGATGCCAACGGTGACGGGAAATGGACTGCGGCAGACGCAAGATTTACGCTTCGCTGTTCAGTTGAACTTGAAACACCGTCTGAAGAGCAATTAAAGGCTCTCGACATCGACAAAAACGGTAAGCTTACCGCTGCTGATGCACGAAGAATTTTAAGAGCATCAGTTGAGCTTGAAGTTCTTCACGAATGTGAATTCGTGGAAAACACAGCAAAATCCATAGCCGCTACCTGCACGGCAGATGGCTTGAAGGTGCTTTCCTGCACAGGCTGTGATGAAGAACAAACAGAAGCTCTTCCTAAAATTGCACATAGCTGGAAGGATGCTACCTGTACTTCCGCAAAGACCTGTACCGCTTGCGGTACCACCGAAGGCAGTGCAAAGGGACACAGCTATTATGCAATCATAACTTCCCCCTCTTGCACAGCAGGCGGTTATACAACATACACCTGCAGTACCTGTAATGATTCTTATAAAGCAGACTATACCGCTGCAACAGGTCACAAGGATAAAGACAAAAACCATGCATGTGACAATAGCTGCGGAGTATATCAGGGTACTCATGCCGACAGCAACCGTGACCATAACTGCGACTACGGCTGTCCTGTAAGACTTGGTGCTTGTGCTGACAGTGACAAAAACCATTACTGTGATTACGGCTGCGGTAAATCATTCGGAACTCACGCAGACACTAATAAAGACCATAACTGTGACTACGGCTGTCAGAATGCAATTGGTGAACATAAAGATTCTGCAACAGATAATGACCATGTATGCGACCATGGTTGCGGTGCAACTCTTGAAGAATGCTCTGATACAGAAAATGACACAGATCATAACTGTGATGTCTGCGGAAAAGAAAACGTAACCGGTCATAGCTGGAACGAAGGCGAAGTAATTCCTGCAACCAACACCAAAAATGCATATATCTTATATACGTGTAATTGCGGTGAAACTAAGACGGAAGACCTGATCGTTCCTCCTTCGTTAAATACCGATAATCTTAATCAGGACAACATTCAGGGCGATGATATCTCACCTGAAGAGCTCGAAAACATTCTCGATCGTTTTGAGCAGACAAATGATGAGATAAGCATTGTTGCCAACTTTGAAGCCGAGGAAAATCAGGCTGTCATTGCCTCAATGAAGGCAAATAACCCTGAGCTTCAGGACGAAACCCCTGAACTGCACATTGTTATCACCGAGATGTCTGTTACAGAAACACAGGCAACCAGAATCGTCTTTGACGTTACTCCTAAGCTTGGTGATCAGAAAATCGAGCTTGAAAAGGAAATCACCTTCCGTCTGCCTGTTGACAGCCTGACAGATGCTAATGAAGCTTACGTGTATCACGAAGACGAGTTCCTTGGCAAATTTGAAATTCTCGGCTCCACAGAAGAAGGTAAATACGTAATTATCACTTCAAAGGCTTTCAGCCCCTATACCGTAGAAACTGTACATAATCATACAGATGCAATTGATAAAGCAGTAGAACCTGATTGCACAAACACAGGTCTTACAGAAGGTAAGCACTGTTCAACATGTAACGAGGTTCTCGTTGCACAGGAAATTGTAGATGCTCTCGGTCACAGAAATACTGAAAGCTTTGAAGAGCAGGAAGCCACCTGCACTAATACAGGCTATACTGCCGGTACATTCTGTAACGACTGTGAAACATGGATTTCAGGTCACGAAGAAATTGAAATGTCGGCTCACAGCTTCACACAAGAAATAAAAGGCAAAAACCACCTGAAGAGTGAAGGCACTTGCGTAAATAATGCTGTTTATTATAAGTCCTGTGAGGTATGCTCAGCTTCCGCAAAGAATATTGATGAAACAGCAACGTTTGAAGTAGCCACACCCAATGCCCACTCCTTCACTGCTGAAGTCACTGATGATATATATATGCGCAGCATAGCAAACTGTCAGTCAGCGGCTGTTTATTATAAGTCCTGTGAGCATTGTGAAATATCTGCTGAAGCTATTGATGAGGAAAAGATTTTCACGGTTGGTGAAAAAACCGATACTCATACAATAAAGACATATTATTATCAGGCTCCCTCTTGTACGGAAGACGGTTGGGAAGCATACAAGGCTTGCGGTATTGAAGGCTGTGACTATTATGAAACCGAAAAGAAAACAATAGATGCTCTCGGTCACAATTTGGAAAATCACGAAGCAAAAGAAGCAAAATGTGATGAAGCGGGTTGGGATGCTTATGAAGCTTGTAGCCGTTGCAGCTATTCAACAAAGCAGGAAAAATTTGCAGAGCACGATTACGAAAATGTTCTTAAAACAACAGACTGTCTTATTAACGATTACTACATAGATATCTGTAAGGCTTGCGGATATGAAAATGATGACAGCAAAACTGAAAAGCCGGACTCAGCAAAAGAAGAGCATAGCTTCGAAAACAGATTGGTTCCCGAAACCTGCACAAGTGACAGATATTCTGCAAAGATCTGTACAGTTTGTAAAGCTATAGATACTGACAGTATTGTTATTGATGAAGACACAGCAATCGGTCATGATATAACCTTTGTAATAGATACAATTGGGGCTACCTGCACAGAAGCATCTTACTTTATCTACGGCTGTACAAATACATTCCGTGTTTATGATGAAGAGCTTGATGATTATGTAGAAAAGCGCTGTGATTACGAAGAAAAGCGTTATGATGAAAATAATCCTGCATTAAATCACGACCCAAACATTATTGTCACAGAGGTTGCTACCTGCTCCAAGTCAGGTAAGGAAACGGTAACTTGCAACAGAAAAGGCTGTGATTATACTGTCGAAAGAGATATCCCCATGACAGAGCATACTATTCCTGAATTGAGTGATGATGAGCACATAATAACCACTCAGGGGGATGAGAACACCTCTTGTAAAATGACTTTCAAATGCTCTGTTTGTGATGAAGTACTTTTTGAAGAAACATCTGCAGTAGCACACAAGCTTAAAAAAGGAAACACAATCGCACCTGCAAACAAATGTACAGAAGACACATATTTGGTATCTGAATGCAGATACTGTTCCTATTCTCACAGAACTCTGTCAGAAGAAGCAACCGGTCATAGCTTCTTGCCATCAGCCATTACACCTGCAACATGTACAACTCCCGGTGAATGCACATACAGTGCAGGTTCAGTTTGTACAAACGAAGGTTGCGGTGCCGAATACACAGAAGAAACAACAATAACTCTTAAAGCAAAGGGACACATTTCTGATGCTAACGAATTTGCAACCTGTGAAACAGGTGTTAAGTGCACAAGACACGGATGTAATGATTATGACAAAAAACCTCTCGGTCACGATTATTCAGTAGCCGCAGAGCTTTCCGCCTTCGGTGAGGCATTTGACGGCTTCAGCTGTCACCGTTGCGGTAAGGTTAAGACTGATGCTGATGCTCTTGATACCTTCAACTATGTAGCAAACAGCATCAAGGGAGATTATTTCACAAAGCGTAATCTTTCCTTCACAACCTTCTCAAAAACATCCATGAACACAACCTACACCCATTTCGACTTCGGTTTGTACACCTCACTTGTAAAGCCTATGTTCGAAGAAGAAATGGCGGCAACAGAAGACGACTACACACGTGTACGTTCTTATACAAGCATAAAAAACAGACTTCCTCTTCTTTATAAGAACAAGATTTCTGAGCTTACCTACTCTGATATCGACTTTATCAAGGTTGAAAAGCTTTCAGGCCTCAAGGTTTCCGATGCCCTTTCAGGCTTCAACAATACCTTCCAGGTAGGAAATGACAGTTACGATATAACAAGCTTCAAAAACAGGGTTATTGACAGCGAGGTTATCAAGGTAACTGTAAACGTTAAGAATGAACAGTGGTCAACACTTCCCGACAAGTTAAATACTTCTCTTACAACATCACTTGAAAAGATTTATGATGCAGATGTCAGAGAAGAAGCAAAAGAATTCTATAATGAAACAACGCAAAGCTTCGTAAAAACAGAAACAGACGGCGGCTCAGGTGACGGCTATGAAGTAACAATGACTATGCTGCTTAAAGAAATTTCAACTGACGGCGAGGTTATTTTCTACTTCGATGCAAAGACTTATGATCCTATTCTTTCCGTTTATAACATTCAGCTTGAAATGCAGCAGGAAATTGATATGAAGCTTAAATTCGGTGTTTCTATCAACGGTGAAATGGATCCCACTATCAAGTCAAGCTCAAGCACTGCATTCCTCTTCCCGAAATATTTCTCCTGATAATATTTCATAATACAAAATCGGGAGGCTATCCACCTCCCGATTTTATTTTAAGAAAGGATAATTTTTATGACAAAACGCATTATTTCGATACTTATTGCATCATTAATGCTTCTGACAATAATTCCTCTATCTACTGTAACTGCCGCATCAAAGTATTCTCTTTGCGATGTAAACAACGACGGCAAAATCACGGCGGCAGATGCAAGAAAAGCTCTTCGCTACTCAGTTGAGCTTGAAACTCCCGATGAACAGCAGTTCTTCTCTGCTGACTGTGCTGAACCGAAAGGCAAAATTTCAGCAGTTGATGCAAGACTCATTCTCAGAGTTTCCGTTGAATTGGAAGCGGCTCCCGTTCACACGACCTGTAACTACACAACTGTTAAAATTGTAAATGCTCCTACTTGCACAAGTGAAGGTGAAAGAGAATTTTTCTGCGCCTGCGGAAATTCAATAATTGAACCTATGGCTGTTCTCGGACACAGAAACACGTCAGTGCTTCCCGGCAAGGCAGCAACCTGTTCCTCAACCGGTCTGACAGACGGACTTAAATGCAATAGCTGTGAAACCATTTTAAAGGTACAGCAGGCTACTAAGAAAGCTGACCACAGCTACGATGAAACAATAACAGCAACTGCTTCCGGAGCCGCACTCGGTTCAAAAAAGCTTACCTGTACGGTCTGCGGTTATTCATTCACAACAAAATATTCTGCAACACACGAAGGTCATACACTCAGCAGTAAAACAATAACAGCTGAAGCAGGTATCACCTGTATCACGTGTCAGACTGAGCTTATTCCCTCATTTAACACACTTGTCAATGATATCAAATCATCAAATACCCTCAGATTCAAAACCTTCCGTAAATCTCAAGAAAAATCAAGCAAGGCTGATATAAAGGCGGGAAGCTGGGTTTATGAAGGAATGGCACTTGCTTTCAGTTCTATGCTTGAAAAGGAGGTTCCCGCTACCGATACAACTGAATATACTGCACTTTCTCCTCAATTCAGACCTGTAACATCCAAAAATTACCCCCTTATTGGAAGCGACATTGTAAGCGCACTTAAAGATACAGACATCAACAATATAACAACAAGTGTGGTTGACCTGAAAACTGATTTTCTTAACAGTCTTCCGAACAGCTACACTGCAGTTAACGGAGAGGTTGTTAACCTTACATCAATTAAGAATACAGCCGTGGGCGATGTTATCAAGGTACGTGTAGAGGTTCTGCCTGAAAATTCAACAATTGCTAATCCCCCGTCAGACACTTCTCCCGCTTCAAGAATTGCTTACGCTAATCTCAGTAATGAAATCAAAAAGTTCAGCAATGAGCTTAACTTCTCAAATCTTTCAGGAGATAATTCCGCACTGTCACAGTTTATGTCCTCTGATATGCTGGCAACAAGCACCTGTACGGTAGATTACTACTTTACGATGAATACCCATAAGGTTGTTGCAGCAAAGTATAACAGCTCAGCAGATATGACTACATTATTAAATCTCTTCTTTGATGATGACGGAAACAGACAGGAAAAGCCCACTCTTACAATTACCATAGATGCAGACTTTTCTCAGGAGAATTATTTCTTCTTCAATTCCGCATTCTGATAAATAGCTTTTTCAGGAATACGCCAAAGGTGTATTCCTGATTTTTTTGTTTATACATATATACTCAAAATTATAATTTGACTTATATAGTTAATTAATATATAATAAACTATATATAACCTGAAATTTTAAAGGAGGGAAAGATTTATGCTGTGCATTGTGGGTGCTGACGGTTTTTTCGGCACATATCTTCAGAAGCATATTCTTTCTTTACCCTCCCATGAGCATATACTTGCTTTTAATCACACCACGTCTGTTTTCCCTGAGGCAGATAATAAAACTGATACCCAACTTGAATTATGGGATAATGACTCTATAAAAAGAGCTGCAGATGTGCTTTCCCGATATGAAGATATAAAAATCCTTTTTCTTGCTTCACGGCATAATCCCGATGCGGTAAAAAAAAATCCTGAGGGTGCAAAATATATAAATACGGTATGCTATGAGCGTTTTCTTGAGGCAATAAAAGACCTTGACGTAAAAAAGCTTATTTACTCTTCTTCGGATACGGTTTACGGAGAAAGTAAAAACGGTTATGTTTTTACAGAAAATGATACGCCTTCTCCCATAAATATTTACGGTGAGCAGAAGCTCGCTGCCGAAAACATCACAAGAAAATACGGTTTTTCAGTTGCACGTTACTCCTATATGACTTCTCCCTCTCTTACAGGAAGAAAAAAGCACTTTTTTGACGAAATAGCCTCTACCCTTTCAAGAGGTGAGCAGGTGTTTATGCTTACAGACTGGGTGCGCTCTGCTCTCAGCTATAAAACTGCCGCTGAAATAACATATAATTTTCTTTTACAGGATAATACAGAGGAAATTCTTAATATATGCAGTGATACTCCCACGTCAAAGTATGATATCGGGCTTAAAATAGCTGAATTTGTCGGTGCAGACAAAGCACTGGTAATTCCCTGTAAAAAAGAGGAATTGGGAATTTTCACGGAAAAAAGAGCCGATGACATAATACTCTCAAATGCTAAAATGAAGGCTCTTTGTAATACAGGTAATATTGAGCTTTGTTTCTGAGGTAATTTATGGTAATTTCAAAAACTCCCTTCAGAATGTCATTTTTCGGAGGCGGAACCGATTTCAGTGAATACTATGAGAAATACGGCGGCAGTGTTTTATCTGCCACCTTTGATAAGTATTGCTTTGTTACGGTAAGAGATTTTCCGCCATTCTTTGAGCATAAAAATCAGTTTACATATTCAAAAATTGAACGCTTTGATACGCCTGATGAGGTTACTCATCCTCTTGTGAGGGAAACGCTTAAATATCTTCACGAAAATGCAATTCAGATAAGCTACGATGCTGATTTGCCTGCAAGAACGGGTATAGGCTCAAGCTCCTCCTTTGCAGTAGGACTTCTTAACAGTATTCATACCTTACGCGGCAAATACACAAATCCTAAGCTTCTTGCAGAGGAAGCAATTTATCTTGAAAGAACTATGTGCAAGGAATACGGCGGTATTCAGGATCAGATAGCCGCTTCCTACGGCGGATTTAATAAGATTACATTTGACAAAAACGGTTTTAACGTAAAGCATATAGAAATAAGCGAAACAAGACTTCACGAATTAAACAGTAATCTTATGCTGTTCTTTTCAGGGCAAAGCCGTATTTCGGGGGAAATTGCAAAGGAACAGACAAAAAGACTTCCCGAAAATACCGAAACCCTCAACAAAATGAAAGGTCTTGTTGATGAAGGGGAAGAAATTCTGAAAAGCAACCGTTCCCTCGCTCAATTCGGTGAATTGCTGCATCAGTCGTGGAAGATGAAGTCCTCTCTTGCAAGTAATATATCTACCGATGAAATTAACTGTATTTATGAAAAAGCACTGAAAAACGGTGCAGTAGGCGGAAAGCTTCTCGGTGCGGGAGGCGGCGGTTTTATTCTTTTGTACGTTCCCGAAAAAAATCAGGTAAGAGTCAGAAATGCTCTTGATAACTATATGTATGTTCCCTTCAGCTTTGAAAACGAAGGCAGTAAAATAATTTATTCTAAAAAATAAGGAGTGTTCTCTTTGGCTGAAATTTTAATCACCGGCGGTGCAGGATATATAGGCTCTGTGCTTGTTCCCCAGCTTTTAAGTCTTGGACATAAGGTTACGGTAATCGACTCCTTTATTTATAAGCAGTCATCACTGCTCGAATGCTGCACAAACAGTAATTTTACTATTGTAAATGCAGATGCAAGAAATGAAGAGGTTCTTAAAAAGCACCTTATCGGTAAGGATTTTGTGTTCCCCCTTGCAGCCCTCGTAGGTTTTCCCGTATGTGATAAGGACACTGTTGCCGCCCAAACTACAAATCTTGAGGCAGTAAAATCAATAATCAGGCTTCGTTGCCCTGAAACCAAGATTATTTTCCCCTGCACAAACAGCGGCTACGGACTCGGTCAGGGACAGGAATACTGCACCGAAGACTCCCCAATTGAACCTATTTCCCTTTACGGAAAAACAAAAATGGCGGCAGAAAAAGCGGTGCTTGAAGCAGGAAATTCTCTCACCTTCCGTTTTGCAACACTTTTCGGTGCTTCTCCCAGAATGAGAACTGACCTTCTTGTAAACGATTTTGTTTACCGTGCGGTTTTTG
Organism: Acutalibacteraceae bacterium; assembly: GCA_045591285.1. GTDB lineage: Bacteria > Bacillota > Clostridia > Oscillospirales > Acutalibacteraceae > RUG806. Next base: position 37,194 of record JAZNSP010000022.1, on the reverse strand, counting down.
ACCGTTCTCTTATTGTTTTTGAAGGCTCGTTTATGAGAAATTACCTTCACGTAAGAGATGCAGCAGGTGCTTTCATTTTTTCTATGGAAAACTTTGAAAAAATGAAGGGCAGACAGTATAACTGCGGACTCAGCGATGCCAACTTATCAAAAATAGAGCTTTGCGAAAAAATAAAACAGCATCTTCCCTCATTTATGTATATCGAAGCACCCATAGGCACGGATCCCGATAAAAGAAACTATCTTGTTTCTAACGCGCGTCTTGAGAGTATGGGCTGGAAACCGAAATACACAATAGACGACGGAATTGAAGAGCTTATAAAGGCTTATTCCATTATTAAAAATAACATTTACGGAAATGTGTGAGAATATGAAGTTCATTGAAATTCTTACCCCCGATTTTACATTTACCGATGAAAGAGGTACACTTACTCAGATAGTAAGCGGCGGCTATACTCAGGTAAATTCCGTTTTTACTAAAAAAGGTGCGGTAAGAGGAAATTTTCATTATCATAAAAATACAAAAGAGCTGTTTTTCATTATAAAAGGTAAAATCGCTTTTACTGCAAAATATGAAGGAAAAACAGAGGAATATACGTTTTCAGACGGTGATATGTTCTTAGTCAATGAAAATGTACGCCATACATTTTTATACCTTGAAGACACCTATCTTGTAGGGCTTTACACAAATCCCGTGGAAAACGAAGACGGAACAAAGGATATAATCCCCGACGAAGAAGTATGAAAGAAGCAATAATTTTAGCAGGCGGTCTCGGAACAAGGCTCAGAGGTACAGTTGAAAACAGACAAAAAGTGATGGCTCCTGTCGGCGGCTGTCCTTTTTTAGCATTTGTTCTTGAAAAATTAGTGAATACCGGCTTTACAAAAACCGTTCTTGCCGTATCTTATAAGTATGAGCAGATAAAAGAATATTTCGGTGATAATTACAAGGGCATGGCACTTTCCTATTCTGTTGAAGAAGTGCCCTTAGGCACAGGCGGTGCCATAAAAAAGGCTCTCAATGAAACTGAGTGTAATGAAGTAGCAGTATTCAACGGTGATACGTTTTTTAACGTTGATATAAATGCTCTGTTTTCTCTTCACAGAGAAAGAAGGGCAAAAATTACCCTTGCGGCAAAATTAATGCCCGACTGCACAAGACACAGCACCCTTAAAATTGCAGAAAACGGAAGAATTCTTGATTTTCAGGAAAAAAAGGAAGAAAAAAACGGCTATATAAACGGCGGTGTTTATATAATCAACAGAAATATCTTTTCAGATATTGCAGACGAAAAATTTTCCTTTGAAAAAGAAATTCTTGAAAAGGAAAAAGATGGGCTTTTTGCCGTTAAATCCACCGATTATTTTATTGATATGGGAATTCCCGAAGCATATTTCAGGGCTAACACGGAAATACCTCTGCTTTTCGGAAAAAACAAATTCAGAGTTGCCTTTCTTGACCGTGACGGTGTAATCTGCAAGGAAAAGCATCATCTTTATAAAACAGAGGATTTTGAATTCATTGACGGTGCATTGGATGCGATTGAACAGCTTCGTGAAATGGGATATCTTATTATAATTATCACAAATCAGGCAGGCGTAGCAAAAGGACTTTACACCGAAGACGATGTAAACAGGCTTCACGAATTTATGATAAAAGAAATCGGTGATAAAAGCCATATAGATGCAATTTACTACTGTCCTTATCACGAAGATGCCGTTATTTCCGAATATAAAAAGGCTTCACCGGACAGAAAGCCCGATGACGGTATGATACAAAAAGCAATTTCTGACCTTAAAGAAAAAGGAATTACTGCCGATATTGAAAACAGTATTCTTGTAGGAGATAAGCTTTCAGACATAAAAGCCGGTCTTAAAGCAGGTGTGGGAAAAACCGTGCTGGTAAGAAGCGGACATAAAATTGACGAAAGCACCCTGCTTCCCCATATAATAACGGATTCTATAAGGTATATTCCCTTTTTATTAAGTAATGACAAAGGAGAATGATTATGAAAGAAGTAACAAAAAGCACTGTAATAAAATTCTGTCTGCCTCAGTTTGCAGTAGGACTTTTCACCACAATGCTCAATAACTATCTTATTTATTTTTATCAGCCAACTACCGCCTCAGGTCTTCCCACCCTTATTTCACAGGGATATGTGGTTTTCGGTATTCTCACCGTAATAGGCCTTATAAAAGCAGTAGGTCATGTTGTTGATGCCGTATCAGATCCTGTTATTGCAGGACTCAGTGATAAGAGCAAAAACAAAAACGGCAGAAGAATTCCCTTTATGAAATACTATGCCGTGCCCTTTGCACTGTCTGCCCTTCTTATTTTCTGGTCACCATCAACAAATCCCGTATTCAATAATATCTGGCTTGCAGTATTTATCTGGGGTTACTATATTTTCTATACTCTTTATATGATTCCCCACAATGCACTTCTTCCCGAAATGATAACTAATGAAAACAGAAGACTTGACGCATATACATGGAGCTCACTGTTCTTTGTTGTGGGCAGTATGTTAGGCTATGCAACCACAGCAATAGTTGCCCTTATGAAAAAGGCTTTTTCTCTTGAACCCATTATGGCATGGCGGCTTACCTTCCTTGTTTTCACGGTAATAGGCGTTATACTTCTTCTTGTTCCCGCATTTACAATTAAGGAAAAGGATTACGTAAATTCCGTTCTTCCCACAACTCCCCTTTCAGCTTCGCTTAAACACGCTTTTCAGAATAAGCATTTCAGAATTGTAACTCTCGGACAGCTTTTTGAAGGCACGGGTATGAGCTTCTTCCAGGCTTGTATTATGTACTACATAACAGAGCTTATGGAAATTCCCGAAGAGCAGTCGATTATAATTATGGCAACATCAATTGTAGGCTCCCTTGTTCTTTATCCCATCGTCAACAAATGGTCAAAGGCAAAGGGCAAAAGACTTCCCCTTGTTATTGGCTGTATCGTTTTTGCAATTGCTGAATTTACGATCTGCTTTGTTGATATCTTCCCCAAGGATCACAAAATGGCAACTGCTATAGTTTTTGCACTCTTCGTATCCTTCCCCTTTGCCGTTCTCAACATTCTTCCCGGCTCTATGATGGCAGACGTTATTCAGTATGATACCGTTGTTACGGGTGTAAATCAGGAAGGCACCTTTGCCGCCGCTAAGAGCTTTGTAACAAAAATGGGTACATCAATTGCTACTATGATCGTTCCCTCTCTCGTTGCTATCGGTGCAATTACAGGTGAAAGCGTAGGAAAAACTGGTCTTCTTCTCACTGCAGTCGTAGGCGGTCTTTTCACTGTTGTTGCAGTAGTTATCTTCATCGTATATAAAGAAAAGGAAGTTCTTTCTGTTATCAGAAATGCAAAGAAAGGTGAATAATTATGCCGAAATTCAATAATGACTACTATATTCCCCGTTTTCGTAAAATAGTTGAATGTAAAACCATATCCAACAAGGATTCATTTACTCCCGACGAATTTATGAAGCTTCGTCAGGTTATGAAGGAGCTTTTCCCCCTTGTTCACGAAAAAGCTGAGCTTCAGATTTTCTCCGATGACTGCTGGATTTATAAAATCGAGGGTAAGGATACCGCTAAAAACATAATGATTATGTCACACCACGACGTTGTGGAGGCTGACGGTGACTGGAAACACCCACCCTTCGCCTGTGAAGAGCATGACGGTAAGCTCTGGGGCAGAGGTGTTTTTGATACAAAGGCTTCCCTTTTCGCCTTCTTTCAGGCAACTGAAGAGCTTTTAGAGGATGGCTTCACACCTGAATGCAATCTTTATCTCGGCTCTTCCCACAATGAAGAGATTTTCGGTGACGGTATTCCCGAGGCGGTAAAATATTTCAAGGAGCAGGGAATAAGCTTTGAAATAGTTCTCGACGAGGGCGGTGCTATAACCGAGCCGCCCGTACAGGGCATAATGTCAGGCAAATGCTCAATGGTGGGTGTGCATGAAAAGGGACGCTTTACATACACCTGCACGGCAAGCTCTGACAGTAAATATCAGAGCCTTATGAAAGCACGGCAGAAAAATCCCGTTGAGCGTATGGCGGCATTTATAGGTGCTGTTGAAAGCAGTGACATTTTTATCATACGTCTTAACAAGCAGGTAACAGATATGTTCACAGCTATTGCGCCTCACCTGAGCTTTCCCCTTAAATTTGTTTTTTCAAATATGGGACTTTTCGGCGGTATCATCAAAAAAATTATGCCGAAGCTTAATCCCCTTGCAAAAGGACTTATCAGCACCACCTGTAATTTCACAAAAATTGAGGGAAGCAGTGTTGACAGAATATGCACTGCTACCGCATATTTCCAGCCTGTATCAGGTGAAGATTTCAAAAAGGATATTGAAGCCTTTACCGAACTTGCAAAGGAATACGGCATCACTGTAGAAAAAGGACAGCAAAGCTGTTACTTTGAGCCTGCAGATATCTCCGTACCTCAATATGCATACTTGAAAAAATGTATTGAGGAAATTTTTCCCGACTGTCCCGTTGTACCCTATCTTCTCCCCTCAGGCGGTACGGACGTAAGGAATTTCAGAGAAATATGCCCTTGCAATCTTCGTTTTACTCCCCTTAAAGTTACAAATGACCAGGTGAACGCCGTTCACTGTCCCAACGAAAACCTTGATGCTTCGTGCATAAAGGAAGCAGTTGAATTCTATAAGAAATTCGTAAAAAATTATAAGGCATAAAAAAAGACGGAAGTTTCATAGCTTCCGTCTTTTTTTGCGTTATTTTATATCACTGAAAAAATGCCACAAGTGCGGCTGTGCAAACGCTTCCTGCCATAAGCACAGCAAGAGCAATTGCAATAATTCTTGTCATATTCTTTTTCATTTTATTCACCTATTCCGAGAACCTTCATAATGTCCTTTTTGTATTCTTCTGTCTGAGCCTTTGCCTTTTCTTCATTTTCACCCTGAACCATAGCATATATCTTAATCTTGGGCTCTGTGCCTGAAGGACGGATAATAACCTTATCCTTGTTTTCGGCAACAAGAATGATTACGTTTGATGAGGGATAATCGAGAACCTCCGTTGCACCTGTGTTTACATCAAGTGCATTACCTGTCTTATAATCTTCAACTCTTACGATATTCTTTGAGCCGAGAGCTGCAGGAGCGTTACTGCGAAGTGAGTCCATCATTCCGAGCATAGTTTTCATACCGTCTGCACCTTCAAATGCGAAGTTGAAAAGTGCATTGTTCCAGAAGCCGAAGCGGTCGTGAAGCTCCTTCATTACATCAACAAGAGTCTTGCCCTTTGATTTATAGTATGCCGCCATTTCACAGATAAGCATTGATGCATTGACAGCGTCCTTATCCTTTGTGTGCATACCTGAGAGATATCCGTAGCTTTCTTCAAAGCCTAATTCAAAACGGTTTTCCTCACCCTTTTCCTGAAGAAGAGTCATAAGCTCTCCGATATACTTGAAGCCTGTGAGAACGTTTCTCATTTCAGCACCGTAGCTTTCGGCAATTGCAGTTGACAAATCAGAGGAAACTATAGATTTTATAATAATGGGATTTTCACTGAGAGTACCCTTTTCCTTCTTCTGAGAAAGAATATAGTCAACGAGAAGACAGCCTACGTCGTTACCTGTGAGAAGCTTATACTCTCCGTTTGTAAGCACTGCAATACCTACACGGTCACAGTCGGGATCCGTTGCAAGAAGAAGGTCTGCCTTTTTATTTTCCGAAACCTTAATGGCTTCGTTAAATGCATCTCTTATCTCAGGATTGGGATAAGAGCAGGTAGGAAATCTGCCGTCGGGATTTTCCTGAGAAGGAACAACGGTAACATCCTTTATTCCCATCATAGAAAGAATTTTTCTTACGGGCTTGTTACCTGCACCGTTAAGAGGAGTATAAATAACAGAAAAATCAGTCTGTGCTGCTATTTCGGGATTGATGCTTCTTGAAAGAACAAGTGAGAAATATTTATCAAGGAAGCTGTCTTCAATATACTGAATTTTTCCTTCTTCAACAGCCTTTTCAAAATCAACAGTCTTTACGTCATCAAAAATGTCACACTTATTGATATACTGAAGAGTTCTTTCAGCGGCTTCATCAGTCATCTGATAGCCTCTTTCATCATAACACTTATAGCCGTTATATTTTGAAGGATTATGGCTTGCGGTAATAACTATACCTGATGAGCATTTAAGCTCCTTTACAGCATAAGCAACTATGGGAGTGGGCATAAGCTCCTTGAAAATATATACCTTGATGCCGTTAGCGGCAAGAACAGATGCTGCTGCTTTTGCAAATTTATCGGAATTTATTCTTGAATCATAACCAACAGCAACAGAAGGCTCATTAAATGCTTCATTAAGATAATTTGCAAGTCCCTGAGTTGCCTGTGAAACGGTATATACATTCATTCTGTTGGTACCCGCTCCGATAACACCTCTGAGTCCACCTGTACCGAAGGCAAGGTTCTGCCAGAAGCGGTCGAGAATTTCCTTTTCGTCACCCTTGACGGAAACCAGTTCATCAAGAACTTCCTTCTCTGTTACCTTTTCACACCAACGGGAATAAAGAGCATTTATATCATTCATAAATTTACCGCCTTTCAAAAATTAACTTGTTTTAATTATATATCTTTATTTTATAAATTACAAGAGAAAAAAGTCGGGAAGAAGGCTCCCCGACTCTCAATATGTTTATGTATAAATCAGATTTTAATAATGATCTTCTTTTTGTTACAGACAAAAGCGATTGCCGTAAGAAGCACTGCCATAGCCGCAACGATCAATATTGCAACAGGCATTGATGCATTCTTGAAAAAGTCACCGCCTGCAACTGTTATACCGCCCACAAGTCCGAATTCAAGGCAGTACATAAGTATGGGATTTCTTCCCCACCACATAAAAGGATCAAATTCGCTTTTGTAGAAGGAGAAAAGCTCAACGATAATGAATGCAAGAAGAGAAATGAATACACTGACAAGAACAAAGGAGGGACTTACGCTTCCCTTATTTATTGCCATAAACGTTGAGTTTGCACCTATCCAGCCTGAGCCTTCGGGAAGAGTTGCGAAAATTCCTGCAACTACAGCGGCAACAGGTACTGTATATATTGCAGAAGCTATGAAGAAATTCTTCTTATTCTTCATATACATATCAGAAAAAGCAAGGAAGATAACAAGCATAGCACCCCAGCTGAGACCGCCTATGAAGCCACCGTCTGCAACGCAGTCAACAAGCTCACGGTTACTGCCGAAAAGGTCATTATTAAGGTCACCTGAATGGAAAAGTCCGAAAACACCTAAAAGAGCAAAGCCGCCGAGAAGCCTTATAATATTATCGTATTTACCCTTGATAAGTGCAAAGGGTAAGGCTACAAGTCCGGCAAAGCCTATATGATGTAATACAAGCCAGTGACCGAGAGAGTCTGCTGTTTTTCCGCTTACAAGCATTATGAAATTAACGAGGGCAACTATAATACCGTAAACACCGAAGGCTGTCACAAAAAGACCTAAGAATTTACCGAGAGGTACGGAAATCTTTTTAAGCTTCACAGCCTTAAAAATAAGACAAAGAATTGAAATGACAAGAATTACGGCTGTAGGGATTACAAAGGTGAGATTGAAGCCCTCCATATTACCGTCAAGTATATCGTTTATACCGTTCATAGTAACGCCGATACCTACTATCATCAGGTTTCTCTTCACAAAATGAAGAACTGCTTTTTTCATACCGTCTTTTTCAATTCTTCTGCGAAGGGAAGGAAGATACGTAAGGCCTATGGCAAGGATAAACATAGGTGCAACGATATCGGCAATTGCAAGATTAGGAAGAATGTAATAGGCACTTTCATCAGGAGCATGGTGACTAATTGTGGAAGCCCCCCCCAATCCTGAAAAATTTGCCATAAACTGGAAAATAATCATAGAGAAAATAACAATTCCTCTGAATCGGTCTATAGTTAAATTTCTGTTCTGAAGTCTGCTGTCACTCATAAAAACACCCTTTCCTGTAAAAAGCTATTAATGTCTTTTATACTTTGCCGCCCTTCATTCTTACAATATCTCTGTAAGAAATAAGCTCAACTCCGTGGGCATTGAGGTATTTTTCAGTTTCGGGATCCTTCATCAGCTGATATTCCCACACTCTCTGCCACCAGTTACCTGTAATCCCCTTGAGCTCATCGCTTTCAAGGGCAGGGTGAACAAAGGTTTCGGTAATTCCCTCAGGAATATCCGTCCATATTTCAAGAATTTTCTTTCTGTAGCTTTCATAAGAGTCCTTGGGCATTACACCCCAATCGGGGAATAAAAGATAATCAGGCATAATAACACCGTATTTCTTACCCCAGAGCTTAGAAATTTTAGTACAGGCGGCATAAGCAAAATAAGGAACACCTCTCGGACATATACGCTTATCATGTTCAAGGAACATTCTGTATGCATAGCCGTAATCACCGCAGACTCTGAGAGTCATTTTGAGAAGTGAAAATCTTCCCGTAAGATGACCGTAGAGGGAACCCATGTGATTATCCACGTGTGAAGGCTTCATACCCCACTTATGAGCAAGGTCAATCTGTGCTCTTGCTTCTCTTTCAAGCTCATCATACTTACAGTTTTTTCCTACCTGCTTTGAATTGTGCCACATAAAGCCCTCTTCATCAACAAGGGATTTTCCGTCAGTGAGAGGCTTCCAGCGGTAATCCTTCCACTCGGAAGTCATTGTAAGATGTACGCCTATTGCATATTCGGGATTATCTATAGAAAACTGAACGGCCTCTTTTGCAGTAGGGCAAGGCATCATTATCGTAGCGGATTTAAGTCTGCCCGATTTAAACAAATCAAAAACAGCCTCATTGGCACTGTGACACATACCGAAATCATCGGCATTTACTAAAAGATACTTTCCCATAGGGAACACCTCCTACACTTTATGTATATATTTTACCATAATTTCTTTAAGTTTTCAACTTGATTTTGTTTACTTTTAGGAAAAATAGATTTAAAAAAGGAAAAAACCGACCTGAGTCGGTTTTTTCCTTTTGGGGAAGAGAAAATAAATAAAAGGAATAATCAAATTCATAATGCGATTTATCACCGCAGGAAAATATTAGCATAAAGTATTTACACTTAATATGCAAGAAAATGAACATTCGGCAAACTTTATCCCCAAATTTTTAACATTCTGCAATATTATCACAATATTTCAGAAACATTACTTTTAATATTGCTTATCCTTCTGTATTTGTCTGTGACTGCTGCTTGAGGTAAGCGTTGATAAAGCCGTCAATTTCACCGTCCATAACAGCGTTTATATTACCGTTTTCAAAGCCTGTTCTGTGATCCTTTGCAAGTGTATAGGGCATAAATACATAGGAACGGATCTGTGAGCCCCAACCGATTTCCTTCTGAACACCCTTGATGTCTTCAATTTTTTCAAGGTGCTCTCTTTCCTTGATTTCGATAAGCTTTGATTTAAGCATTCGCATACAGACTTCACGGTTCTGATGCTGGCTTCTTTCAACCTGACAGGAAACTACAATACCTGTAGGGTTATGAATAAGACGAACAGCAGATGAGGTCTTATTAACCTTCTGTCCGCCGGCACCTGATGCACGGTAAACCTCCATTGTGATGTCTTCTTCTCTGATCTCAACCTCAATTGTATCGTCAATTTCGGGCATAACTTCAAGAGAAGCAAAGGAAGTATGTCTTCTGCCTGATGAGTCAAAGGGAGAAACACGGACAAGTCTGTGAACACCCATTTCACTCTTGAGATAACCGTAAGCATTATCACCTTCAATAACAACTACAGCAGACTTGAGTCCTGCTTCGTCACCGTCAAGGAAGTCAACAGTTGTGAACTTGAAGCCGTGCTTTGTTGACCACTGACCGTACATTCTGAAAAGCATCTGACACCAGTCCTGAGCCTCTGTACCGCCCGCACCTGCGTGGAAGGTAAGAATTGCATTATTGTTATCATACTGACCTGAAAGGAGAGTTTCAAGAGTCTGCTTCTCAATACCCTCTTTTACTCTGTCAACACTTGAAGTACATTCCTCAAGCATGCTTTCGTCTTCTTCCTCATTACTCATTTCAATAAGAGTAAGAGTGTCCTCGTAATCAGCAACAAGATCCTCATACTTTTTAACCTTATTTTTAAGTCCTGAAAGCTTCTGGAGAACCTTATTGGAATTTGCAACATCGTTCCAGAATGCTTCCTCTGCGGTCTGTGCTTCAAGAGTGGAAATTTCTTCCTTTACACTGTCAATACTCAAAGCCTCTTTGAGCTCCTTGAGAGGAGTCTCCTGCTCAAGTAAAGCAAGTCTTAATTCTTCAAACTGGAGCATATATTTCACCTCAAATAATAATAAATCTGAACATACTTTTTAATTATATTGTAATAAAGCCTCTTTGTCAAATATTTTCAATAAATAAATAAACAAGAATATTGCGAATTTTATTGAATTTTTAAGTTTAATTGTATAAAATAGATACAAATAAAAAGATTTTACTTGATTCGGAGAGAAAAGAAATGAAATTTACAGGTGCACAATGTGTTTTCTGTCATAATATTTTTGATGAAACAAGCGATGTGGTTGTCTGCCCCGAATGCGGCTCACCTCATCACAGAGAATGTTGGCTTCAGGAGGGTAAGTGTGCAAACACTCACAGACATTCAGAAGGCTTCAATTGGATAATGCCAGAAGAATTAAGACCTAAATTTGAAGAGCCTAAGCCTAAAGAACCTAAAGCGGCTGAAGGCTTTCAGTTCAAAAACGGTGAAAATGCCGTAATCTGTCCTCACTGCGGCGGTATCAACTACGGAAATGATGCTCTTTGCATGAGATGCAGAAAGCCTCTTCAACATAATGTTAATGAAAATATATCCTACGGTGAGCCTTCACAGGAAAATAAAAACGGACTTTTTGACTATTATGAGCGCTTCGGAGGACTTCACCCCGAAACTCCCGTTTTTTCAATTCCTGCAAGTGAATACTGTGATTATATCGGCGAAAAGAATTCAGGCAAATATATCAGAAAATTTGCAAATATGGAAAGGTACGGCAGAAAATTTACTGTTTCCTTATGTGCAATACTATTCGGTCCCATCTGGTTCTTCTACAGAAAGCTTTACAAGGAAGGTCTTATTTTCTTCCTTATAAGCCTTATTATTTCAGGCGTTGTAACGTTTATGAGCCTTACTGAGCCTGCAAAGCAGATGTATAAGGATTTCAGCGTTGTTTATGAGCAGATACAGAACGGGGAAATTGATCTTGCCGAAGCACAGGAAGAAATAGACAAAATGAATCAGAAGCTTGCTGAAGCACAGTACAGCGAAAAGGATGAGGCAAAGCTGCTCGTAAGCGAATTGTTCTCCTTCCTCAGTTACTTTAACATTTTTGCGATGGGCTTTGCCGCAAACACACTTTACAAGAAAAAAATAATAAAAGATATATTAAAAACCCGTGACGAATGTTCAGATATGGAAAGCTACCGACACTCTCTCAGAGAAAAAGGCGGTGTTTCCCTTTCCTCCATGATTATAGGCATAATTCTAACCGTTATCCCTTCAGTATTACCGTTACTCCCATTATATTTCTATATTTAATCAACTAAAGGAGAAGAAAACGATGAAAGTAACAAAAGCAATTATTCCGGCAGCAGGACTAGGTACAAGAGTTCTTCCTGCATCAAAGGCAGTACCCAAAGAAATGCTTAATATTGTTGATAAGCCTGCAATTCAGTACCTTGTCGAAGAATGTGCCGAAGCAGGTATCACGGACATACTCATTATTACCAACAGAGGCAAGAGCGTTATTGAGGACCATTTCGATTACTCATTTGAGCTTGAAGAAAATCTCAAAAAAAATCCTGCAAAAAAGGCGATATACGATGAAGTTCACGCTGTTGCGGATAAGGCGAATATTTACTATATAAGACAGAAGGAAACCAAGGGACTCGGTCACGCAATTCTTACTGCTGAAGCCTTTGTGGGTAATGAGCCTTTTGCTATTCTATACGGTGATGACGTTATTATTTCAGACGGCCGTCCCGTGATAGGTCAGCTTATTGATGCTTACGAAAAATACGGTAAAAGCGTTACGGGTATAAAGGAATGTCCTACAGAGCAGGTTATGAAATACTGCTCCCTTGACGTAAGTGACCTTGGTAACAACATATACGAGGTACATAAAATTATTGAAAAGCCCGAAAGAGAACAGATAATGTCAAATTTTGCAATTCTCGGCAGAAACGTTGTCACTCCCGATGTATTTGACCTTATAAGACAGACTCCTCCCAACGAAAAAAGCGGTGAGGTATATTTTTCAGAGGCAATTTCGGCACTTGCTGAAAACGGTCAGCTTTTAGGTGTTGATTTTGACGGCAAGCGTTATGATATGGGCGACAAGCTCGGTATCGTACAGGCTAACTGTGAAGTTGCATTAAAGCACCCCGAAATCGGAGAAGGCTTCAGAGAATATCTTAAAGAGCTTGCAAAAACGTTATAAGTTAAAATTCGGAATTCTTATGTTCGGAATTCCGATTTTTTTTAGAGGTAATAAAAATGGTATTAAAGAAAAACGACATAATTGAAATAGAAATAACCGGCTTTTCCTCTGAAGGCAGCGGTGTAGGCCACTATGAAGGTCAGGCAGTATTTGTTTCAGGTGCGGCAAAGGGTGACACAATAAGCTGTATTATAATCAAGGCAAAGAAGAATTATGCAATAGGAAAAATCCGTCATATATTAAAGGCTTCTTCCCACCGGATTATTCCCGACTGTCCCGTTTTCCCCAGCTGTGGCGGCTGCCAGTACCGACATATTTCATACGAAGCTGAAATGGAGATAAAAACTCAGAAGGTAAGAGATGCTTTTCAGAGAATAGGTCATCTCGATATTATACCTGAAAATACCGTAGGCGCCGAAAATCCCGACAGATACCGCAACAAAGCTCAGTACCCTGTTCAGACGGTAAACGGCAGGCTTCTTACAGGCTTTTATGCACCCTTCTCACACAGAGTGATTGACTGCAAAAGCTGTCTTTTACAGCCTGATGAATTCTCCCATATAATAAAAACGGTAGCAAGGTGGAGTGAAAAATATAAAATTCCCTCCTATGACGAAAAGACCAAAAAGGGCCTTCTCCGACACATCTATATAAGAAAAGGCTTTGTTACCGAAGAATTGATGATCTGTCTTGTTATAAACGGTGACAGAATATTCAAGAAGGACGAGCTTATTTCTGCCCTTACAAAAACCGATAAAAATATAAAAACCGTTCTTCTCAATCACAATACCGAAGATACCAATGTTATTATGGGTAAAACCCAGACTGTTTTATACGGCAAGGGATATATTGAGGATGTTCTCTGCGGAAAACGTTTCAGAATTTCTCCTCTTTCCTTCTATCAGGTAAATCATGCACAGGCAGAAAGACTTTATCAAAAGGCGGCAGAATTTGCAATAACCGAAAACACAAAGACTCTTGTTGACCTTTACTGCGGTGCAGGAACAATAGGGCTTACAATGGCAGACAAAGCAGAAAAGCTTATAGGTGTTGAAATTGTTCCCGAAGCCATAGAGGATGCCGAAATCAATGCAAAGCTCAATAATATAAAAAATGCCCGCTTTATATGTGCAGATGCAAAAAAAGCCGCGGCTACTCTTGCCGAAGAAGGCATAAAGCCGGATACCGTAATTTTAGACCCTCCGAGAAAGGGCTGTGACGAAGAACTTCTGAACACTGTTTCTGTGATGTCCCCCGAAAGAATTGTCTATGTATCCTGCGACCCTGCAACCCTTGCAAGAGATCTTGAAATACTCGAAAGCAAGGGATATAAAACAATAAAGGCAGTGCCCTTTGACTTATTCCCGAGAACCGTGCATGTGGAGACGGTTGTTCTTTTGTCCCAACGCAGACCGGACACACATATCGACATAAAACTTGACCTCTCATAACTTGATGTTACTGCTGCAGAAACCAAGGCAACATATCAGGAAATCAAGGGATATGTGTTTGAAAAGTTTGGACTTAAAGTTTCAACTCTTTATATTTCTCAGATTAAGGCTAAGTGTGGTATTATTGAAAGAGAGTGTTATAACAAGGGCGAAGGCAAAAGTCGAGTGCCACAGCGTCCTAAGGAAAAAGAAGATGCTATAAAGGATGCGTTGAGGCATTTTAGGATGATATAAAAATTAAAAATAATTGATACATTCGACAAATTAAAGACCTCCTTGTAAAATGGTATTACCAAATTACAAGGAGATTTTATCTATGAATTTACCCAAGTACATTACAGATGAAAGAACAGGAATAACATATGAATTGGTATGTGACTATTATTTCATCGCAGGCGATGATGACGAGCCTGAAGACAACCTACCGATCGGCAGATGGGGGAGAATGCACGAGGAATATCTTATGAAAAACAAAAGATATGTGTTTGATTCAATGCTTATGAGTGGTAAACTTCATTCTTGCCTTTCCGACATAGACGAGCAAGCTCGTGAAATGTTCGATAACCTTGTTGAACAAATGAGAGAAGCAGAAGGGGTTGAAGAACAACTTAAAGAGCAAGACCAATTTGAATGGGTACAGAGAATGGGCAATATTCAGCAGAGAGCACAAGAGATAGTTTGCAACGAGTTGATATATGTATAAAAGAACGAGGGGCTGTCGCACGCAAGAGTGACAGCCCCTCGTAAATTTTAATAGTATTTATTGACAGTTTCACCTATTGCTTTGAGCAATGAGCCTTCGCTACTGGAGGGAAGGTCACAGTTGTAGTGCCATATCATTACACCGCCAAAGCCGTTTCTGATGCAGTAATCTGTCTTTTCAGCTACAACATCGGGAGTATTGAACCAAAAATCTTTGTCCGTGTCGCTACAATGATACCAGCCGTTTTCATCTATGCCGTCGTAACAGCCGTTATATCCGTACCAATAGCCCGACATATCCGTTGGTCTTGAATAAAAGGGTATACCAACATTGACCTTGTTAACCGGCATACCTCTGAGACCAAGCTGTCGGATTTGCTCAAGAGTATCTTCATAGGTAGCGTGTCTTCCCTGTTCATCAATGAAGTCATAGCTCATCAATTCAAATGTATCAATAGCCTCAATAGCCGCATTGGTGAATTTTATGTTCCAGGCATTGCCGGCAACACCGAGAGTGTACTTTTCGCCAAGCTTTTTGTCAAGGGAAACCAGGAACTTATTGTAATAATGCCAGGCCTTTAGAGTAAGAGGATATTCATAGTCAAAGTGTACACCGTCAAAGTCATATTTTTCAAGAACGTCAATAATGTTATTCTCTAAAACTCCGCTTTCAAACGCCTTGTTGTGCTCATCACTCTGAGCTTCCATCTGATCCTCATATACATCAGAATCTGTTTCACCCCAGGGGCCGAGAAGATTGAGTGTAAGGTGTATGTCTCTGTCGCCAATTGCCTCTCGAACTCTTGACAAAACGGTTTCCATTTTCTCTTCGTCGTATTCAACCTCGCCTTTGTTATTAAAGGTTGCACACTCAAAAATTATAGCATCCGTAACGATGTCAAAATCCTCCTTGTATAGCTCGCCGCCCCAGTACATAATAGCATCGCCTCTTATGTAGGTGGTAACCTTGAAATCGTCAACCTTTTTGTTAATCAGTCCGCTGTTCACACCGAAAAAGCTTAAAAGAACTGTTGTGAGTGCTGTAAAAAATCCGAGAACTCTTTGAATGAATGTAATCATAATACTATCTCCTTTTTTTAAATTTCACTTTGTCTCGAGAAAAAACGCAGATATTTACTACAACTTTCAGGATAAATACCGTCAGTTATTTATTGTCTGTCAGCATAGGATATATAATAACAAAGCATAATTTTGATCTTTCGCCGATTGGTTTATATAGTATATCAAAAAAATTCACCTAATTCAATAAATATTGGATAAGAAAATTTAATTAATCATTTCCCACCACTCTTGGTTAAACCCTTGCCTCTCTTCCTATACTCGCTCGGCGTCATGCCCCATATTTACAGTCGGAGTTTTGCTGCCTTTGAAATAGAACTCTCCTTTGCCTGCAGCAACGTACAAAAGCTGATAATCGTTTCTTCCCTCAGGGTGAGGCGTTTCAAATACGGGAGTAGTATGAACACGGCAATGGACGCAGTTGTTAATCCTAAAAGGAACATTCAGGTCCTCTAAGTTGGGTTTTATCATCAACATATGCTACGTTAATATACAAGGGAATCCTTCCTTGTGTGATTATGTTTATATTGTATACCATATTAGCATTGTTTTCAACTATATACAAAGTGATTTTGTGAATATATTGGTTGATTTTATATGTTGAAGACAAAACAGCACGCTTGTATAATGAAATCGAAACAAAGCTTGGAAAATGAAACAATAAACAGGGAGAAAGAACAATGAAACAGAAAAAGTATTTAAAATGGTATTACAAGGTCGGCTCCGACTCCGGCGACGTTGCAGGTAACTGCGTTTATGCACTCGTAACAGCATTTATGATGATTTATCTGACGACACGGTTGGACTTAGTATGGGTGTTGTAAGCACCTTGATTGCAGTTTCAAAAAAATTTTGACGGAGTATCGGACTTTTTCTTCGGCAGAATGATTGACAAGACCCACACAAAAAAGGGTAAAGCCGTCCCTGGATGCTCTGTGACCTTACATAGGATGCTCAGTTGTACTTGTTGCTTGCTTTGCAATTCATATGAACTGGGGCGAAACAGCACAGTACATTTTCTTCTTTATCGCATATACCCTTATTAATGCAGTATTCTTTACGTAAAAAACATTGCCTACGCTTCACTTACCGCCCTTATCACAAAGAACACAAGTGAAAGAGTTCGGCTCGGTTCTTTCCGTTTCATCTTTGCCTTCGCTACAAAGATTGTTATTTAAGCCGTTACAATTCAGGTAGTAAGTATGCTTGGTGGCGGTACATCCGTCTGGAGAACAATCGTAATAATTTATGCGGTTCTCGACCTTATCGTAAACACAAACTCCGTTTTATCTGTAAAAGAGTAGCCTGAAGCAGACGAAGGTGCGGAAAAGGAGCGCCGGGAAGAACACAAGCTTACCTTCTTTAAATCCTTCGGATTACTGATGAAGAAGGAGAAGCTAAAATGAAAGTAATGTTCCTTGATTTTGGCGGTCTGCTCAACACCAAGGTCGCAGGCACAACTCTGATGAAAAACACCTATCAGAGTAATAACGGTACCTTGCAGAAGAGCACCTACGGCAACGGCGACTACAAGGAATATTCTTACGATTCCGTGGGCAGAACAACGCTTGTTAAAAACAATGGCTCCAATGCCTATTACTGGCGTTACAACGCAAACGGAAAGCGTAGTATTGCTGTCAAAGGTAATTTCCGAGTAGTAAAGCATAACTTTTTGTAACACTATTGATAATTCAGAAAATCCGTGGTATGCTATACATGAAAGTTACGACGCAAACGTCGCAAGTACAAGGTGAAATAATGCTTAAGCGAGATTTTTATTTAAATCGTATAATTCATCACATGTGGAACGGTGAGATCAAAGTTATCACGGGAATACGCCGTTGCGGAAAATCCGTATTGCTGTTTGATTTATTCTATGAGTATCTTTTATCACAGAATGTTCAGGAAGACCATATAATAAAAATCGAATTGGACCAAAGACGATACTATAAGTTCAGAAATCCTATTATGCTGTGTGAATATGTTGAGGAGCTTATTTCTGAAAAAAAAGATGAACAGTTTTATCTTTTTATTGATGAGGTTCAGCTTACAACAAAGATTCTTGATAAAGAAAACGGTAGTATAGAGGTTTCCGTCTATGATATGCTGAATGAACTAAAAGCATATAAAAACTTAGATGTATATGTTACAGGCAGTAACTCAAAAGGTCTGTCAAAAGACATTGCCACTGAATTTCGCGGTCGTGCAACTCAACTTCATGTATTTCCTTTGTCCTTTGAAGAGTTTTACTCACATGTGGGCGGCGAAGAGAAAAAAGCACTGGACACTTATATGCTTTTCGGCGGCATGCCGCGTCTATTATCGTTGAGTGACGAAAGAGATAAAAAAAATTACCTTTCCTCCCTGTATAATGAATTGTATATAAAAGACATTGTAGAGCGAAACGCTATTGAGCGTGAGGATATTCTGAATGAAATTTTAGACTTTCTCGCTTCAAAAATCAGTTCTCTGACAAACCCTACAAATATTGCCAATGCATTAACCGGTATAAAAAATGAAAAGGTAAATTCCACTCTTGCATCTAACTATGTACAGCACATCATCGATTCTTTTCTCATTTCAACGGCAAAGCGTTATGATGTAAAGGGAAAAACCTACTTCAAATATCCAAATAAATATTACTACACAGATATCGGTCTTCGTAATGCCCGATTAAACTATCGACAATACGATCCCGGTCACATTATGGAAAATATGATTTACAACGAGCTTTTGCGTCGCGGATATTCTGTAGATGTTGGTGTCGTAACTGACCGTTCCCACGGTGCAAATACCCAAAAGGAAATAGACTTTGTTGTAAACGATGCAGATATAAAAATCTATATTCAGTCAGCCTTTCGTATGGATACAGACAAAAAGGAAAGTTCTGAACTTGCTTCTTTATTGCTGACAAAAGACTTTTTTAAAAAGATCATTGTTCGCATGGATATTTCACATAACTACTATGACGACAACGGAGTTTTTCATTGTAACCTGATAGATTTTCTTCTCGGCAGAGTGGAGCTATTTTAACAAACAATAAAAAAACAGATACACAGATTAAGCATTCAAGAATCATAAGAAGCATACAATAAAATTTACCGGAGTGAAAATTATGAGTGAGTTAAAAAAGACTTATGTTCCGTTTACTGAATGGAAGGAAAAATCTTTACAGACTGAATATACAGAAGAAACGCCTCTGCTAAATCCTGACGGTACGCTCAATGCTAAGGGGTGGGCAAGAAAAAATGTTTTTACCTATGACAGAAGCCTTGTCAAAAAGGGGCTTATTTCCCGTAAAGAATGGGATTTTTACACAATAACCGACGGCAAGGTTCAGCTTCTTATCAGCTTTGCAAACATAAATATCGGCGGATATGTGGGTGCTAAGCTTACTGACCTTAGTACCGGTGAAATTATCTGTGATGCAATATCCTACTTTATAGGCGGAAACAGATATGTTCCTTTGTCAAAGGGAGATAAGCCGGGCAGATTTAAGGATAAAATCGGAAAAGCTGAATTTGACTTTTTTACAAAGAAAAATGAAAGAACCCTTTATTTCAAAAAGCCTCACAAGAAAACTACGGTTGAAGTTAAAATCTCAATGGATATTCCGGAAGGAATGGAAAATATAACTACCGTTCTCCCCTTCAGTGAGGATAACACAAAATATTTTATGACAACAAAGCAAGCCTGCATGGCAACACAGGGTTATTTCCGCTTAGGTGATTTTTTCTATAAATTTTCTAAGGACACAGCCTTCTGTGCTATGGATTGGGGCAGAGTAAATACCGTTCACGAAATGGTCTGGTATTGGGGCAGCGCTTCCGATTACATATATGACGAAAAGGGCGGAAAGCATCTTTTCGGTTTTGAAATAACGTGGGCAATAGGTGACGAAGGTCACGCTACGGAAACCTGTATTTTCTATGACGGGAAGGTACATAAATTCGGGGCAGTTGACGTTGAAAACTTCCCTAAAGACAGATATCTCGAAGAGTGGAAATTCATCTCTGAGGACGGAAGATTCAATATGACGCTTACACCGAGTCTTGATAACCACTCAGACGTGGATTTCAAGGTCGGCAGAATGAACTGTCATCAGATTTACGGAAAATATAACGGTGACGTTACCCTTGATGACGGAACACGGCTTTACATAAATGATTTATTCGGCTTCTGCGAATACGTGGAAAACCGATGGTAAAAAAAATGATACCCTGAGAAGAGCAACAAGCTCTTTTCAGGGTATCTCTTTTTCATTATATAGCTATCAGAAAAGACTGATAAAGAAATTTTTGATTAAATCAATAAAGCTTCTGAGCATCTTTACAAAATTAGTGAAATCAGGCTGATTTCGGAAAATTTCAGTTGCTGTAAGATTTTCTACCTTATCAAATGTTTCATCGGGGATATTATTCTGCATAAACTGAGGATACTGTTCATACTTAAATACCGTAAACTGAGATTTTGATGTGAGCATCTTCCTGTATAATGCATCGTGTCCTGAATGTGTTGTGCAGTGAAGCATATCCTTTACGAACCACGTCTGATCAGGAAGTGCACAGGTTGATGCGTCAATCATAAAATCAGGAGAAATATGATTGTGTCCGTCATCAATTGCCTGAACATAACCTTCGGGAAGAGTTTCATTGATAAACGCTGTTACAGCACCGACAGAAGCATACTTTGTATCAACAGTTCCGTCTGATGTGTTCTTATAAGCAGAAACGAGAGGAGTTCTCTGAATATCATAGCCTGCTACGATATAAATTTTAATGCTCTCATTTGCCTTCTGAAGAATTTCTTCTGCTCTGTTCTGAACGTTATAGTGATAATTATCTATCTTTTCAATAAGTCCTGCCTGAGTGTCAGGATCAACCATCATACTCTTTGCTTCTTCATAGTATTCATCGGGAACAAAGCTCCATATTCCAGGTAAAGAACCGAAAATAGGAATAAGACACTCATCATACACTTTATCTTTAAGCTCTGCTACAAGCTTATCAGCAATTGAAACAAGGAAGGTCCATACACCGAGATCGTCAAGTGACGTTGCAAGTGAGTAAAGAAATCCCTGAAGAAAATCCTGTTCAAGACTGGGAATTGCATCAAGAGCATATCCGAGAAGCGCATTTTTATTGATCTCAACCTTACCGCAGTAAAGCTCACCTGCAACAGCAGTACCTTTTATGGGGCAGTTCTGGAAAATTACGGTTTCAATATCATCAGTTCCGTATCTTTCAAGATATGCCATAGTAACAACGCCGCCCATACTTGATGCCTTGAGCTGTACCTTATCGTGTCCTGTAAGCTCCTTCATGGTCTGGATAACCTCATAGAGTCTGTCAGCATGCTCATAAGGATCAAGACGGAAATCATATCCGAAATAGAAGGAATGTTCAATTCCGTGTGCAGCACTTGTGGGAACCTCTTCAATTGCATAAACATTTTCCTTTGAATTTCCTTCACCGTCAAGCTCAAGTGCACCGAAAGCGGAATTAACGAATGCCACAAGCTGTTCACCGAACTGCTCATAATCCCCTGCCATAAGCGAAGGAATTGTAGGAAGAATAACAGAAACTGCTTCTTCAACAAGAGGCATTGTTTCAGGTCTGAAAACAGCTCTCTGCTCTTCAGTACCGTAATTTTCATAAATTGTAGCACTGCCAAGAGCCGCTACGTATATTACAGGATTAAAACCGCAGTCACACTTTTTTTCTGCCGCAAAAACAGGAACGCTTACACTTACAAGCATAATGACTGCAAGAATTACGGAAATTATCTTTTTCATAAAAATATCCTCTCTTCTACTTAAAATACCTTTATACAGAATTTGCCGCTGTCAAGGAAACAACAGCGGCAAATATCAGTTAAATCAGAATTTAAAGAGGTTCTGGAAGAACAACTTAATCTTTTCAAAGAAGGCCTTTATTCTGTCAAGCAGTGACATCATAGCACCCGTATCATCAATTTCGCCGGGAACCTCTTCCTTTTCGGGATCTTCAAGAAGAAGTGAAAGCTTAGCCATAAACGTATCCATATCAGATGTTGAATCAATAAGATCCGTTATCGTCATTCCCGTTGCCGCAAATCTGGGAGCTATCATATCTGCAATAGGCGCAACCTTTGTAATCAGAAGATATACTGCATATATTACCATATCCAGTATTTCATTTTCCTCTAACAGTGCGAACAAGCCGTCAATTACCTGATACAGAGTTTGTTCATCATATTCATCAAGCTTGCCTTCTCCTGCAAGATTAGCGATAATCTGGCTGAGAGCCTGATGGTTTTCATCCATAAAGAGAACTTCAAATACTATTCTCAGAAGAGCTGTAAGAAGCTCACCGCCGCCTGCCGCATTAAGATAAACAGTGCTTCTCATTTCTTTTGAGGTGAACTTTTCAAGAGTACCTACACAAAGAGTGTAAAGGTCAATATAGGGAAGAGAAAGTGATACACCCTCAATTGTAAGAACGTCACCTACAAGGGCACCTAAAAGGTCACTTATAAGACAGTTGAAGTCAATATCAAGAGGAAGCGTAAGGTTAAGTGTAAGACCTGATATCTCAATGTCGGAAATAAATCCTTCAAGAATGTCATAAGCATTGATAATGGGCTTCAGGATATCAAGAAGAACGTAAGCAAAGTGAATAAGGTTATTCACAAGTCCGTTAAGACCGCCTATTGAGATAAAGAACAGCAGGTTGGGAATAATGCTGAGAAGAGTATTTACAGGATCCTCGTAAACCTTATCGAGAAGTCCGAGTAAGGGTGCGAAGAGATTGTAAATTGTATTTGCATCACCGCATTCGGGATCAAGAGAAGCCTTATAGTAGTCTTCATAAGTGAGAATATTGGGACAGGAAAGAGCTTCAAGAAGTCCGATAAATGCGTACTGATAACCTGCATAAGCGGGAATATTGATAAGACCTAAGATATTGAGGTCTTCGTCCATAAAGAGGAACTTGATAAGGAAGGATACAGGAGAGAGAATAGCTGAAACAGTCTTGAGGAAGGAGTCTGCACGTGAATGTCCGTGTTCTTCTGCTTCTTCAATACCCCAGTCAAGCTCAACGTCCTGAATAATTACTGTTTCTTCACCTGTAACGGGATCAACCTCAACACCGCCGTAGAAGAGCTCTGTCCAGGTATCAACCTCTGAAATAGCTCTTGAAGCAGGTGTGTCGTGACCGATTATCTTTTCAAGTGCTTTTGAAACATCGGAAGGTGTGAAGGATACATCAAGCACAGCATCAAGAATACCTTCAATATCCATTCCGAGAGAGTCGTTAAGACCGCCGAGGAGCTGATAGATAGTGTTGAAAAGTGTATTTATCAGACCGTTGTTAAATACATTTTCATTAAGCATATTCTTGAGGAACGGTCCGAGACCGTCTTCCATGCCTTCAACACCGAGCATTATAAGCACATCTTCAACAAGAGGCCCGAGATTTGCAACGAAATCGTTTGCATATTCTTTTGTCCAGTACTTTGAATACTTTACTTCTGCACCGTATGTAAGAGTAGGATTGATAGTCTTACTGAGAAGAGTATTCTCGTGATACTCAATATCTTCAAGGGGATATGTATAGGGCTTACTCACGTACTTTCCTGTTGCCTTGTCATAAATAAGACGGTAACCTGTTTCGTTTGAGTAGAAAAGCTCAAGCAAAGCACAGATAGCTTCGTCAGGATGTATCATAATGTTGTTTATGATATCGCCAAGAGAAAGACCTGCAAATAACTCACCGCTGAGGTCAATACCAAGACACTCAATAAGTGAAGGAAGTCCTTCTTCGTTAAGGTCATATCTGTAACCAAGTGCAGACATAACGTATCTCAGCAGGAAGAGAAATACAAGACCGGGATTATCAACCGTTACGGTATTTGTTGTTGTGTTGATTTCACCGCAGGAAATAAGCTTCTGTTCGGGAATTGCGGGAATATAGAAATTCTTCTGAACATAAGTGATGTTTTCGTGCTTGAAGGGATGCTCTTCATCCTGTGTCAGACTGAATTTTGTGTTTGAAGCATCTGAGTAATATTCCCAGTGCTCGTTGGGATACATTGAAGGATTAAGAGCATACTCTGTAGAGTCGGGAAGAACTATGACACCTGCGTTACTTGAATAACACGCTGTGTTTACGGAGTAGATCTCATCTGTATCGTAGGTGAAGGAAAGGAACTCGTTAAGAAGTGAGCCGAGAGAGCTTAACATTCCGAGAGTACCGTCACCGATAAGTCCTGCAATTGATGTGGTATAAAGGTTTGCACCGAAAAGAAGTGTACTACCGACAACTGAAAGATAAACGTGGTCAAGAATATCAAGAAGATTATAGGTCTGAAGATCTGCAAAGCCTTCGTGGCTTCCCTCCTGGTCGGTTGCAAAGCTGGGCTTTGCCCATTCATCCTCTTTTGAAAGAGGAACAAGACCGTCTCTTGAAAGGAAGTGAACAAGGTTGGGAACAAGGGCCATTATTGTCTGGAAGGGCTTCTTTGCGACACATTCGGTAACCCAATCAAGAATGGGACGTACTGCCTCCTTCAGACAGTTTCCGGTATCTCTGTCAACTGCAGCTTCATAATCTCTGTCAGTGAGATAGAAGGATGAAGGAATACCTAAAACTCTGTAAAGCGGAATGAAAAGCTTTGTATAAAGTCCCTGTGAGTGAAGCCATGCAAGACCGGAAACAAGCTCAATATCGTAAAGCTTACCGAACTTTGCACCGGAAATATCCTGACGGTTCTTGTTAAGATAATCTGCATTACCGCAAAGGAAGCAGACAAGAAGGTTGGTAAAGCCGCCAAGTGCAGCACAAAGAGCATCAAGGAAAACCTGAGGCTTACTGTCAACGGGAGCTGTATCAACGCCCCATACCATACCGCCGAAGTTTACGTTTTCCCAGTTATCGCCTGCATTTGCAAGAATCTGTGCGGCAATATCATACTTGTTCTGATACTTTGAGTTTCTGAGAAGATTTGCAAGCTTATTGGGATATATAGCAAGACCGTTATTGTCAATAATGTCACCGACAAGGTCAACAGCCGTTGAACCGATAACGTCAATAGAACCGAGATTGTCAACAAGAAGGTCAACAATCATGGGATAAAGCAATTCAACAAGCATACTGATAATACTGTCAGTGAAAACAAGACTTGAAAGAAGCTTACCGATAAGGTCTTCAAGTGTTGAATAGTCAATTTCAGTTTCAACGCCTAAAAGATCACCTACGTCAAGGAACATTGATACAACAGTTGCAACACGGTTTGAAATCTTAACATCATCGGCTTCCGCTTCATTGGGTGATACGAGAGCATCAAGGTCAGAAATGATTTCATTGAGTTTTTCAGGAGTTGCAGTATATGTGGCAGTGCCTCTTACCGTTCTTGTAGGAGCACTTCTTGATGTCTTGAAAAGGTAAGCAAGTGTTACCATATTACCCAGTCTGTTTCCGAAGGCAGCAACAAGAGCGTCATTGCTGTATGTGGAAGAA
Source organism: Acutalibacteraceae bacterium (assembly GCA_045591285.1). Classification (GTDB taxonomy): domain Bacteria; phylum Bacillota; class Clostridia; order Oscillospirales; family Acutalibacteraceae; genus RUG806. Next base: position 11,957 of record JAZNSP010000022.1, on the reverse strand, counting down.
AGGTGAGCGGCATAACCGAGAATAATGGGAGTATCAGCGTGACCTGTTACAGTAGCATCTGACCAGGAAACGAACTGTGAGTCCCACTTTATATTATTTGCCGCATCATAGGGCTTGGCAACGTAAGAGTCAAACTTTAATGCAACCTCCTGAAGATAAGGAACAGTTGTTTCATCGTATGACACCTTAATCATATATGCAGATGCCTGACCTTCACGGAGAATACCGGGCCACAGGCCTATAGGCTTTGTAAGGTCATCAGAGGTTTTATTGAAATCAAACTCTTCTGCATAATTTTCATAAACTCTGTCAAGAGAGGGCTCTGCAAAAGCGAAATATGCCTTAGATGCACTTTCATTGTAGAACTTCTGATATTCAAACTGATAAACTGCTGTTCTGATAGCAAGAGTAGGCTGACCGATATTATCAACACCGTCACAGTCCTCAAGAATATCATTAACGGAAGATTCAACGATAAATGAAAATCTGTGGAACCAGTTACCTGAATTGACCTTGAGAACGTTACCCACAAAATACTTGAGAACAGCATCAACATTGTAGTATGCCCAGTCATCCATTACGGTGAAATTGATACCGTATGTAGCAAGAGCTTCCTTAGTTACAGCGGCACCCGTAGCTTCAATAAGGGAAATTGCCTCTTCAAACTTTTTGAGCTCTTCCTCTGTAGGATAGTAAGGATTTCCGTCAAAATCCTCATATAAAACTGAGCCGTCCTCCGCAGAGGTTGATACAAAGTAGGGCTTGAGCTTGTCACTTATGTGCTTAACAAGCGTATTTGCATCATAGCAGCCCACACCGTAGGTGGTGCTGATAATAGATTCTGCAATAAAGTAAAATCTGTTGGACGCCTGAAGGATTGAGGCATTTTCATTATCCTTTGCTATAACTCTGTGGTCATAGGCAAAGCCTCTTGCCTCCTGATCGAAACCTTCGTTTCCGTTATCAAGCGTAGTATTTGTTACTGTGTAGTTTGTAAGGTCGCGAACATGCTCGTCTTTAAGCAGATTAGCGAGTGAGCGATACTGCGCATTGTAATCGATTTCAGCTGCAACGCCCGTTACACCGAGAGAAAGCGCACTGAAAATCATAACAGCGGCAAGAAAAACGCTGAGTATTTTTCTGATACTCATAAACAAACAACTCCTTATCTGAAATTTACACCGTAAAGGCATAGTATTACGGAGTTATTATAATACTTTTTAAGGATTATTTCAATATGAGCAAGAAAATTTTTTGTTTGTTATTTTGTAAGAATATATTTATTAAATTATAGGAAATTTCTACAAATTGTGTTTACGTGTTGTTAAATATGCTGATTTCATCATTTTTAACCGTGCAGCTGACTGATCTTATACCGTCATTGCCGTATAGAATTATTGAAAGCGGTGTTTCAATTTCTGCGGTGATTATGTGTTTAAGCTGACGTGCTCCGTAGATTTTTCCTTCGGCTTTTCCTGCAATAAAATCATAAACTTCTTCAGAAACATCAAGGCATATTCCGTTGATTTCAAGCCGCTTTATCATTTCTCTCACCGTATTTTTTGCTATCTGAGAAAGAATTTCTTTTGTAAGCGGCGAAAAAATCACCGTTTCGTCAATTCTCCCTAAAAACTCAGGCGGAAAAATTTTCTTCAGCTCCTTTTCCACAGCCGTTTTTACGTTGCTCATTCCAATATTGTTATTTTCATCTCCGGAAAAGCCGAGATTTTTATCATCCCGGTTTATTTCCCTTGCACCTGCATTCGAAGTCATAATAATAATGCAGTTTCTGCAATCCGCTTTTTTTCCGTCGGATGAAGTAAGAATACCTTCTTCAAGCACCGGCAGAAGAAAGTTAAAAATATCGGGATGAGCCTTTTCAATTTCATCAAATAAAACTACACTGAAAGGACGGTTGCGAATTTTTTTAACAAGACTTCCGCCATCGTCATAGCCCTGATAACCGGGCGGTGCACCGATAAGTCTTGAAACGGAATGCTTTTCGGAATATTCAGACATATCAACTCTTATCAGCGCATCCTTATCTCCGAAAAGCGCCTCACACAAGGCCTTTGCAAGTGCTGTCTTTCCCACTCCCGTAGGACCGCAGAACAGAAAAGTTCCCATAGGCCGCATCGGATCAGAAAGTCCTGCCCCTGCACGCCGCACCGCACAGGCTACGGAATGAACCGCCTGTTCCTGACCTATTACGGTTTTTGAAATTATCTTTTCAAGATTACGAAGACGGCTTTTTTCACTTTCCTGAAGCTTACCGGCGGGGATTTTTGTCCATTCGCTTACACAGCCGGCAATATGAGATGCCTTTACCACAGGTAAGCTCCTTGCAAAATCGTTAAGCCTTGCCTTTTCTTCATTTATCCTTTCAAGAAGCCTTCTTTCCTCATCACGAAAACGGGCAGCCTCTTCAAAATTCTGAGAATTTACGGCATAAATCTTATTTCTTCCTGCATTTTCAGCTTCTTTTTCAAGCCTTTTTATCTCGGGAGAAGTGTATTCTCTGTCAATTCCCACTCCTGCAGAGGCCTCATCAATAAGATCAATTGCCTTATCGGGAAGAAAACGGTCGGGAATATACCGAACAGACAAATCCACAGCTGCAAGCAGAGCCTCATCACTGATTTTTACGGAATGAAACGCTTCATAGGAAGGCCTTAAATTCCTGAGTATTTCAAGGGTTTTTGCCCTGTCGGGCTGTTCTATGCTCACTGTCTGAAAGCGCCTTTCCAATGCCTGATCCTTTTCGATATTTTTTCTGTATTCCTCATAGGTAGTGGCACCGATTATCTTTATTTCGCCTCTTGCAAGTGCAGGCTTCAGAATATTTGCCGCATCAACTGCACCCTCTGCCGAGCCTGCACCTATAAGATTGTGAATTTCGTCAATAAACAGGATAATATTCCCTGCATTTATAACCTCATTCATTACGTTTCTTATTCTCTCTTCAAAGTCACCGCGATACTTTGCTCCTGCAACCATAGCAGTCAGCTCAAGTGAATAAATCTCTGAATTTCTGAGAATTTCAGGCACTTCTCCCGATGCAATTCTCAGGGCAAGTCCCTCTGCCACAGCAGTTTTTCCCACTCCCGGCTCTCCGAGAAGACAGGGGTTATTTTTTGTACGTCTGCAGAGAATTCTTATTACCCTGTCTATCTCCCTTCCCCTTCCCGTAATCACATCAATTTTTCCCGACTGTGCCTGTAAGGTAAGATTTCTTGAATATTTTTCCAACACAGACAGCTTTGAAGCCGTCAATTTTTCCTTCTGCTTCTGATATCTGTTTTCGCCTGAATTATCAGGAAGAATTCTCGACATTTCACTGTAAAGCTCTGCAGCATTTATACCCATTTTTGCAAGTGCTCTGTTTGCAAAGCAACCGCTTTCCCTGAGAATTGCCATAAGAATATGCTCTGTTCCTGCAAGCTTTGTACCGTTCTGCAAAGCCGAATGAAGCGCATTTTTTATAATATTCTGTCCCTTGGGTGTAATATCCTTTTCGGTAAGATTCGTAGGTATTCCTACACCGATATTCATTCTGATAACATCATAAAAATTGGCGTAATTCACCTTTTTTCCGTTGAGAATTACCCCGGCAACGCCTGAAGGGTCTTTGAGAAGTCCTGCCAGAATATGTTCGCTTCCCACATAAGTGTGTCCCATATCCTCCGCACAGTTTATTGCACTGTTAAGTGCAGTATTTGCTTTTTCGGCAAAGCCGCTGAAAATAAACATCAAATTCCTCCCGACGAAGATTAAAGAAAAAAGCAGAGCCCGAAAGCCCTGCTTTAAGTATATGTTATTTTCACCTTTTTAATTCAGTAAGGGCAGTACACTGCTTCTCAATCTGCAAAAATCTGCTTTACCGCTTCTGCACGTAAGGCATCCTGCTGAGTTTCACTCAGACGCTGTTTCATCAGAACATTTACGGTTGCAGGCTGCATTGTGACAAGAAGCTTATTGATAAGCTGAACGTCAGCCTGAACAACCGAAAACAAAGCACCGAGTCTTATCCATGAAAGCAGCTCCATCATTTCATCGGACGACAGTAAAACTGCATTCTTTATAAGTCCTGCACTGCGGTTTATTCTGTCCTTTATGTTTATTTCCGAAATGAGCTTCTCTGCCGCCGAGCGCTCCTTCGTTGCAAGCTGAAGCGCAAAGGATTTGAGATTATAAAGAGCTTCCTCCTCACTTATTCCCATTGTGATATAGTTCGTTATACGGAAAATATCACCCTTTACGGATGCGCCGTCACCGTAAGAGCCTCTTATAACAAACCCCATTTTACTTGCTGTGGCAGAAAGCTTTGCCATAGCACCGTTTCTTGAAAGAGCAGGAAGATGCATCATTACAGAAGCCCGCATTCCCGTACCGATATCACGCGGATTCTGATTAAGATAACCAAGCTTGGAGTCAAAAGCAAATCTGAGAGCATTATTAAGAATTACATCGTAACGTTCAGCCCTTTTATACGCACTTTCCGTATCAAGTCCCTCTTCAAAGCCCTGAATTCTTATATGGTCCTTTTCTCCCAGCATAATGCTCACTTTTTCATCCTGGGATAAAAGAAGAACCTTTCCCTCACCGCCTGAAGCAAATTCAGGAGTAATAAGATGTCTTTCAGCAAGAGATACGGCTTCGTAAGGGTAAAGTGAGCTCATATCAATCACTCTGAGATTATCTCCGCTATCCGCAAGAATGTCGCATATCCGCGAATTGAGATTGTGTCTTTCCAGAAGATTAAGTCTTACAGGAAAAGGAACGGCATCAATATTTCTTGCAAGACGCACTCTTGTGGAAAGAACCGTATCAAGATATCTGTTGGTGCCGTTATCGTTAGTATTCACAGACATTATTTACCCTCCTTTGCCAAAAGCTCCCTGATTTCATCTCTTAAAACTGCCGCCTGTTCAAAATTCTGAGAAGCCACAGCTTCATCAAGACGGATTTTAAGTTCTTCAAGCCTTCCGTTTTCATAATTTTCATCGGAAAATGCAGGGACTTTCCCTCTATAGACGGCTCTGCCGTGAAGCTTTCTCACCGAAGGCATAAACTTCCGTGAAAATACTCTGTAGCAAGAGGGACAGCCGGGACGGCCCGTTCTTGCAATATCGTCAAAGGTAAATCCGCAGGTTTCGCAACGAAGAATTTTGTTACTGAGATTTTTTGTATCATTTGATGCAAGAATACCGCCGAGAATTTCCCCGAAGGGCGAAAAAGAAGCCACTGTATCCGTAACTCCGAGAAGCCCTGCACAAACAGTGCAAAGATGTATTTCGGCACTCTCACCGTTGATTATTCTTTTGAGATGCACCTCAGCATCATTTCTCTTGCAATTCTGACAAAGCATAATAAAATCCTCCGAAAAATATCTCCTGACTCAATTATATTACCTTTCCCCCTGTTAGTCAAGTTTACATATTATACACAAAATTTTTGTTTTTTTACACTGCAAGTTTGGTATTGCTAAAAAAGATTTTTTATGATAAAGTATAGAATGGAAAAAATTTGAGTTTTGATTTTTCAGATAAGGAGAAAAGCAATGAAAATTAAATTCACGGAAACAATTCTCAGAGATGCAAACCAGTCACTTATTGCAACAAGAATGCCCTTTGAAGAATTTAAGCCCATTCTCGAGGCTCTCGATAATGCAGGCTATTATTCACTGGAATGCTGGGGCGGTGCAACCTTCGACTCCTGCCTTCGTTACCTCAACGAAGATCCGTGGGAAAGACTGAGAAAAATCAGAAAGGCTTGTCCCAAAACAAAGCTTCAGATGCTTCTCAGAGGACAAAACCTTTTAGGCTACAAGCACTATCCCGATGACGTTGTAAGAATGTTCGTAAAGAAGAGTGTTGAAAACGGTATTAACGTTATCAGAATTTTCGACGCACTCAACGACCTTCGCAACATCGAGGTTGCAGTTGATGAAGCTCTCAAGAACGGTGCAGAGGTTCAGGGAACAATCTGCTATACATTAAGCCCCATTCACGATCTTGAAAGCTATGTAAAAACAGCAAAAGACCTTAAAGCTATGGGTGTTCAGTCCATCTGCATCAAGGATATGGCAGGTATTATGAGCCCCAAGGAAGCTTACGATACGGTAAAGGCTATCAAGGATGCAACAGCAATGCCCGTTGTTCTTCACACACATTCAACAACAGGACTCGGCTTTATGACACTTCTCAAGGCTGTTGAAGCAGGCTGTGATGTTATTGATACAGCAATTTCAAGCTTCTCAGGCGGTACTGCTCAGCCTGCAACAGAAACTATGGAATATGTTCTTCGTCAGTACGGCTATGAAACAGGACTTGATACTGCTCAGCTCAAGAAAATCAACGATTTCTTCAAGCCCTACAGAGCAGAATGCCTTAAAAGCGGTCTTCTCAATCCCGTTGTTATGGCAACTGATACAGATGCTCTCGGATATCAGATTCCCGGCGGTATGCTTTCAAACCTTGTAGCACAGCTTACAGCACAGGGCAAGCTTGACAAGCTTCAGGAGGTTCTTGAAGAAACTCCCAGAGTAAGAAAAGACCTCGGCTATCCTCCCCTTGTTACTCCTATGAGCCAGATGGTCGGTGTTCAGGCTACTTCAAACGTTCTCAACGGCAAGTACAAGAACATCTCAAAGGAAGTCAAGAACTATGTAAAGGGTGAATACGGCAGAGCACCCGGTGAAATCAGCGAAGAACTCAAGAAGCTTGTTCTCGGTGACGAAAAGGCAATTGAATGCCGCTTTGCTGACACACTTGAGCCTGCTTTTGAAGCAACAAAGGCTGAGCTCGGTGAAAAAGCAACCTGTGATGAAGATGTTCTTTCATACATCGCATTCCCTCAGATTGCTGAAAAATTCTTTGAGGTAAGAGAAGAACGCAAGAAGCACACCTTCACTTACAGCATCACAGCTATTAAGGAGGATTGATTATGCAGGTTTTAGGCGTTTTTGAAAATATCTACGGTACAGGCGCTGAAATGGATATGGGACAAACCCTTCTTATTTCAGTAATCGGCTTCGGCGTCGTATTCCTTGTACTCGGCTTTCTCGCAGTTTTCGTATTTTGTATGGGTAAGGTTTTTGATGCCTTACAGAAGAAAAAGGAAGCAAAAGCAGTTGCTCCCGTTATTAATGAAGCAGTTGCTGCTCCCGTAAACACAACAGGCACTCCCCTTCCCGAAAATCAGTCAATAGGCGATCTCACTCTTATCAATTGCACGGAAGAACAGGCAGCCGTTATTATGGCTATTACCAGTGCAAAAAGCGGAATTCCCCTTAACAGACTCAAATTCAATACCATTAAATGCTTGGAGGATAACAAATAATGAAATACGTAGTTACTCTTAACGGAAAAAATTATGAAGTTGATGTTACTGAAACAGATGCAGTAATCACTTCTGTAGCTCCCGCAGCTCCTGTGGCTGCACCTGTGGCAGCTCCCGCTGCTCCCGCTGCTCCCGCTGCTCCTGCTGCTCCTGCTGCTCCCGCTGCTCCTGCTGCTCCCGCTGCTGCTCCCGTAGCTGCTGCTGACGGCACAAAGGTAGTTTCTCCTATGCCCGGCAACATTCTTGCCGTTAATTACACAGCAGGACAGACAGTTAAGGAAGGCGACGTTATGTTTATCCTTGAAGCTATGAAAATGGAAAACGAAATCGTTGCTCCCGTAAGCGGTACAGTAAAGCAGGTTCTTGTATCAAAGGGTTCAGTCGTTGAAACAGACGCTGTTCTCGCTGTTATTTAAGGAGGCATCCTGATGGAGCTTATATCTCAGGTTCTCAGCGGTATCTGGGAAACATCGGGCTTTGCAACACTTCAGTGGCAGAATCTTGTTATGCTGGGGGTTGCAGGTGTTTTCCTTGTACTTGCTATTTGGAAAAAATTTGAACCGCTTCTTCTTGTTCCCATTGCATTCGGTATGATTCTTGCAAATCTTCCCGGTGCTAATATGATGCTTGACACCACAGGCGGTCTTTTAGGTGACCTTTCAGGTGCCGCACCCGTTGAAGGTGCACATTGGTTTGACTCAGGTGTTCTGAGAATTCTATATGTCGGTGTTAAATCAAGTATTTTCCCCTGTCTTATTTTTATGGGCGTCGGCGCTATGACAGACTTCGGTCCTCTTCTCTCCAACCCTGTTTCTCTTATTCTCGGTGCGGCGGCACAGTTCGGCATTTATTTTGCTTTTGTTGTTGCCATACTTCTCGGTTTTGAACCCTCAGAAGCTGCTTCAATTGCGATTATCGGCGGTGCAGACGGTCCTACGGCTATTTTCACAGCATCAAAGCTTGCGGCTCATTTACTTGCCCCCATAGCACTTGCCGCATATTCATATATGGCTCTTATCCCCATTATTCAGCCGCCCATTATGAAGTTTCTCACCACAAAGAAGGAAAGAGAAGTAAAAATGACTCAGCTTCGTAAGGTTTCAAAGGTAGAAAAGATTATCTTCCCCGTAGTTGTTCTCATTGTTGTCGCTCTTATTCTTCCTTCAGCAGCACCGCTTTTAGGTATGCTGATGCTGGGTAATCTCTTCAAGGAATGCGGTGTTACGGACAGACTTTCCGATACTGTACAGAATGCACTTATGAATTCAATCACAATTCTTCTCGGTGTCTGTGTAGGTGCAACGGCAAACGGTCTTGATTTCCTCAAAGCAGAAACACTCAAGATCGTTGTTCTCGGTCTTCTTGCATTTGTATTCTCCACCGTCGGCGGTGTGCTTATCGGTAAGATTCTTTACTACGTAACAAAGGGTAAGATCAATCCCCTTATCGGTGCAGCAGGTGTTTCCGCTGTTCCCATGGCTGCAAGAGTTGCTCAGAACGAGGGCAGAAAATATAATCCCACAAACTTCCTTCTTATGCACGCAATGGGCCCCAATGTTGCAGGTGTTATCGGCTCTGCCGTTGCTGCAGGCTTTATGCTCATTATGTTCCAGTCATAAGATTCAGTTTCAATAAAATACAGAAAAAAAAGAAGCTCAGCTTACCGCAAAGGTATTCTGAGCTTCAGTTGTTTTAAATTGATTTCCGCTTGTTATTTAACTACAGCCGTTTCGGGAAGTGCGGTACTCTGAATTGCGCTGATATAAGTGCTTCCGCCGTATTCTCTCAGGGTAATTTTAAGATATTTATCCGGCTCAGGCTTCAACAAATCACCTGTTTTTGCATCCTGTGCCCATGAATTTACATTTACAAGACCGAGAGTTATTATTTCCGTATCACCCTTTATTTCTATTGCCGTAACATCGGGGGTATATAAAGGCTCAATCGTTGTAAGGGGAATATAATATGCGCCGTCATCCTCACTGTAAGAAAACTCATAACCGTAACCGGTTACGGTACAGTGAGAAACGGGAAGCTGAGTTCCGAAGAATTTTACATACTGTGCTTCAATTTCTGCAACAGGAATTTTCAGCTCACCGGATGAATAATCATACTTTTCAGGATCGAGGTCACTGCCAATAATACTCCATACCGATATTTCAATAAGCGTTTCCATAGGTGCTGCTGTAATATCGTCAAAGGTTTCAGGATCAACTGCGGCAAGAGGAACGAAAAATTCGTTGTATGAAGCATACAGTGAAGCTTCCTTGCTCTCTTTTCCTTCAGTTATCAAAGATCCCGCAAAAAGAACACACGCAGCAAAGCCTATTATTGAAAAAATAACAACAACTATACCAAAAACAAAGGATAAATTACGGCGCCTGTCTTCTTTTTGTCTTTCCAGTATATTCTGCCGTAAGGCCTCGTTATTCATCAGAGGATTATAATCTCTCATATTTTCGTCCATAAATGCCTCCTGAAATTTATATACCGAGATAAGGTCTTGGATTAACTCTGTTACCGTTCACTCTCACCTCAAAATGAAGGTGAGGACCTGTGGAATAACCTGTTGAACCGACTCTTGCAATAGGCTGACCTGCAACAACAACCTGTCCGGGAACTACCATAAGTGAATTTTCATAGCAGTGTGCATAAAGTGTCTGCAGACCGTTTCCGTGGTCGAGAATTACATAATACCCGTAGCTTGAATGAACACTTGCAACAACACAGGTGCCCTGAGCCACGGCAATAATTTCCTTACCCATACTTGTGCCCGGCTCATTACCCATACCGATATCAAGTGCCGCGTGAAGCTTACCCCAACGCTGTCCGTAGTCGGAGTTTATTCCGTAAGCACCCACAACGGGCCAGAGGAAAATTCCGCCCATTGAATTTGAATATGCTTCATCAAGAGGCTTTGTTCCTACCTGAACTCTTTCAGGGACTGCTTCTGTCACGGTAAGTCGTGAAGCCTCAGTTGATGAAGTTTTTATTCCGTCCACATAAGTAACAAAATTTGTAACCTGAGCATAGCCCGTCTTTCCCGATGAAAGAATTCTTGTTGAGCCGCTGTAAAGTGCATTTGACTGAATTTCTATTTTGCCGTATTCCACAGCCTCAGCCGTTATCTCCGTCCTTACCTCCTTAACGGTAAGAAGAGAGGAATATTTTTCCATTCTGAGCACGGTTCCTGCCGTAAGAGCAGTATTTCCGTCAATTGAAGGATTAAGTCTGAGCACATCTTCCTTTGTAAGCCCGTTCTTTGAAGCTATACTTTCGGTTGTATCACCCTTTTTTACTTCATAAGTAAATTCTTCCACATTTCCTTTGGTGAGAATATCATAAAGCTGTGTCTTTGAGGATATGGAATTTTCGGGATAAAGTCCCTGCACAAATTCAATTTTCTCCGCAAAGGCTACCGTATAGTTTTCTTCCTTGCTTTTTGCTTCTGCAATAATACCTTCAAGCACCTGTCTTGCTTCGTTTTCGCTGTTAATCACGCCCACAAGCTCACCGTCAGCAAATACCGCACAGGCTTCAACCAGATCGTTCTCGGTTTTTTCCAACAGTCTTCTGCTCATTAAATCAGTATCGGTAAATTTATTAGGATCAATAAGAGCAAGGGAATAGGAAACTTCAGGTAAAACAACCTCACTGTCCCCTGACATAAGAAGAATTTCCCGAGCTGAATTTTTAGCGGCAATAAAAGCGGCTTCACTTTCGCAAAAACCGATAAACTCTCCGTCAGCCTCTATTTTCAGTGCCACGTTTTTGCTGTCAAGAATATCAAATCCCACAAAAAGAAGTATTACACTGAAAACAGGAATAAGCCACAGGGAAACCGTCTTTATTCCGAAATCATACTTTACGAATGCCTTCCTTATATAGTACCCTGCTACTGCAAAAAATGAAGCGGGATGGGAAAAAAGCACCTTGATACAGGTCTTGAATGCTTTCGTCACTGCATCGCAGTACTGCTCTGAGTCTTCACCGTAAGGCAGAGTAAGAACAACAATAAATCTGAAAATCATTCTGAGAGCTCTTCTTATAAGTCTTTCGAGAAAACGAAGGGTTTTCCCGAAAACAGAATTGAATAAAGACGAAATTATATGAAAATAAGAAGCTCCGAAGGAACTCAGAAGTTCAAAAATTTCATCAAAAATATTAAATGCTGAATTCATTCATAAGCCTCCTTTTTTATGGAAATCAGTATTCAGGAAAGATTTTTTTCTTTTTTCCTGATTTTTAGTGGAACTGAGTAATTTTATCATAAAATACGATTTTTTTCAAGTGGAAAAATAAGCTTTGTACTCAGCCAAAAATGTTGATATTCATCTTTTAATATGCTACAATAACTGTATATATATTTAAAAACGGGAGAAAACACGATGCTTAAATTCGTTTCTTGGAATGTAAACGGACTCAGAGCCGTTCACGGTAAAGGTATATTTTCAGAAGCCTTCAACTCTCTTCAGGCAGATTTTTTCTGTCTTCAGGAAACAAAGCTGCAAGAAGGACAGATTGATCTTGAATTACCCGGATATTATCAATATTGGTGCTACGCACTAAAAAAGGGATATTCCGGGACGGCCATTTTCACGAAACATAAGCCCTTG
>JAZNSP010000021.1:0-58117 GCA_045591285.1 Acutalibacteraceae bacterium | reverse complement strand
ATTTATATAGGTAAAGAGATTAAGCAAGAAAAACCGCACTTTTCAGCTGAAGAGATTAAGAAAATCTCCGAAGCTGTCGGCATTGTACCATATGCAGATACCGTCTTAATCTTGATTTACACAGGGTTCCGCATAAACGAGTTTCTCTCTCTCAAAGGTTCAGCGTACGATCCCATCAATGAAACGCTCACAGGCGGCTCTAAAACGGAAGCAGGCAAGGATAGGGTAGTTACACTCTCCCCAAAGATTGCACCGCTTGTACGAGCTCTGGTGACATCTGATAACGAATATATTGTTAAACATAACGGCGGACGGTGCAACGATAAATTATATCGTGAAAAATACTATTATACCGCCTTAAAGCAAATCGGAGTTAGAGAGCTTCCGCCACATTCGTGCAGACATACATTTGCTACTTTGATGAAAGATGTAGATGCGCCTGCAACCGATAAACAAAAGCTTATAGGTCATTCAAAATTTGAAATGACAGCGTTTTATACCCATACCGATATTGATTCCTTGCGTAAAATAACCGACCAAATTTAAGAGTAGCAGTAAGAGTAGCAATAGCAAAAAATTTCACTCAATTTTATAAAAGAATTGCAGAAAACAAAAAAACCGCCGAATCGCTATATATCAACGATTCAGCGGTTTTTCTTTGGTCCGAGTGGCGAGACTTGAACTCACGGCCTCTTGACCCCCAGTCAAGCGCGCTCCCAACTGCGCCACACCCGGTTGTTTGGAACAGATAGAATAATAACATAAGTTTTTATAAATTGCAAGTGTTTTTTTGATTTTTTTTGATAATTTTTTGATTTTTTATAATCTTCTGTAAACTGTACAATATTCCGGTGTTTACTTATGTTTTTTTATGAGTTATAATGAAAGCGTTGAATTTTACTATGGAGAGGTATAATTATGGAAACACTTATCGGCAGAGAGGTTTTGTTTTTACATACAAATTCAGAAACTCCGAGAAACGGTGAGGGCACCTTTATCAAACTAAAAAACGGGGCTGTGCTTTTTGCTTATACTAAATTCTCAGGCTCTGAGTGGCACGATGAAGCTGCGGCTGATATTGCCTGTCTTACTTCCTATGATGAAGGCGAAACGTGGGTTGAGCCGAGAATTATTATTTCTCACGATGAAACGGCAAAAAATCTTATGTGTCCTTCGCTTATACGTATGAACAACGGTGATGTAGGTCTTGTTTTCCTGAAAAAGATGAAAGACGGCATAAATGCAGTTCCCTGGTTCTGCCGTTCAGATGATGAATGTCAGAGCTTTTCTGAGCCGTTCAGATGTATTAATGATTTTGAAAATTATTACGTATTTGAAAACGACCACGCAATTGTTCTTAAAAACGGAAGAATTGTCCTTCCCGCTAATTATCACACTGATGAAAAAGGCAGTGAATTGGATTACAATGAGCATGGGCTTAAAGTGGTTTTCTGCTCTGATGACGACGGAAAAACGTGGTATGAATCAGCCGAAAGACAGGATATTCCATTCCCTGACAGAAGTGAAACCGGTCTTCAGGAAACTATGATTTATGAGAACAATGACGGCACTCTGAGAGCATTATCAAGAACGGATATGGCTTTTCAATATGAATGCTTTTCCTATGACAGCGGAAAGACGTGGACTACTCCTGTCCCTCACCGCTTTTTCTCATCACCCGACTCCCCTTTACTTATGAAAAGAGCCTGCGGTATGACACTTGCCGTATTTAATCCGATACCCAATTACACTACCCGTGACGGTGAAAAGGCTTGGGGCAGAACTCCATTAATCTGCGCAGTCAGCGACAATGACGGTGACAGCTTTGACAGAATTTTCTTCCTTGAAGACGATCCCGAAAACGGCTACTGCTACCCGGCAATTTTTGACGGCAAGGATTATACTCTTATCGCATATTATCACTCCAACAACACGGAAATTCCTCTGAATTCTCTTAAAATCAAAAAAATCCTCAGAACCGAATTATTATAAATAAGTAACTCAAAAAAAATTACCGCAGAACAGCGTTTTATCTGTTCTGCGGCAATTTTTATTATCTTTCAATATCAACGGATTTTCCTGTTTTTGCGGAAAGATATACAGCATCAAGAATTCTCATAAGCTCAACACCGTCTTCTGCAGTTGCAAGGCATTTTGCTTTACCGTTTATTGCATCTGTAAAGTTTTTGACTTCCCTTCTGAAATCTCTTGCGAAATCAAAATCATTACTTCCGTGAGGAACGATATCTGCCAACTGATTATTATATTCGGTATAAAGCTCAAAGGGACTGAGTGAAAGTCCTGCTTTATCTCCGTAGAAAAGGATATCCCCGCAATTGCTCTTGGTGTTAAGATTGAAGCTTGCTTCAACGTGAAGCACTGCACCGTTATCAAATCTGATCATAGCGGTTGCAAGGTCCTCTACTGTAAAAATAGGCTCTTCAGCAACAGTTTCACTGTGCCATTCAGTACCTGTGATATGACTTCTTGCACCTATCTTATCAAACGTTGCACCGAAAACTGTAACAGGCTTGGGATTGCCCATAATATATCTTGAAAGGTCAATTACGTGAACACCAAGGTCAATAAGAGGACCGCCGCCTGAACGGCTCTTATCACCGAACCAGCCGCCGGGGAAACCGCAACGGCGAAGATATGATGCCTTTGCATAATAGATATCACCAAGATATCCCTTTTCTATGTAATCAATTGCAGCAGCGGCATCGTTACCCTGACGTCTTACAAAGCCTATCATAAGAAGCTTGCCGTTCTTTTCAGCAGCTTCCTTCATCTGTAATGCTTCTTCTGTATTCATAGCCATAGGCTTTTCGCAAAGAACGTGACAGCCTGCATTAAGAGCCGCAATTGAACACTCAGCGTGAGCATTGTTCCATGTGCATACGCTTACTGCATCAAGCTCATTTTCCTTCAGCATATCATAGCAGTTGTCATAATAATTCTTAATACCGTATTTTTCGGCATAAGATTTTGCCTTTTCAAAATTAATATCGCAACAAGCAACAATTTCAACTGCATCGCCAAGCTCAAGATATCCTTCCATGTGAGCATTTGCGATACCGCCGTTTCCTATAATACCTATTTTAAGAGCCATATTTATCTCCTTTTTTTAATATAATTTCTGAAGAATATCAGTTAAGAAAGCAACTGCATTCTTGATATCCTGAAAACGCGTTGCGCCTGCTTCTCTTTCGATTGTAAGGAATCCGTCATAGCCTACCTCTTTAAGAGCCGCAATATATTCGGGGAACGGAACGTTACCCTGACCTAAAGGATATTCCTGATAATCTGTAGCGGAAAGCTTTACGCCGTCCTTTGCGTGAGTATGAACAATATAATCTTTAAGGATATGTACGGCCTCTACGGGATCCTGACCTGCACACATAACAAAGTTTGCAGGATCGAGATTTACCTTTGCACTCTTTGTGTCAGCCTTTTCAAGAATTCCTCTGAGCTTTATTGCCATTTCGGGACCTGTTTCGGTTGCAAAGCATACACCTATCTCATCACCGTATTTACCGAGTCTTTCAATGGTTTTTACGATATTATAATATTCCTCTGAATTTTCATCGTCGGGAACCTTTCCTATGTGAGTTGTAATTACTCTTGTATCAAAATCAAGAGCAAGATCCATCATAGCCATTGTACGAAGAATTCCTTCTTCGTTTGTGCCTTTTTCGTTGAAATGAAGACCGAAGTCTGCACATAAGGCAGAAAAAACAAGACCGTTATCCTTTACGTATTTAAGAATATCACGTCTGTCATCCTTTGTTAATGTTTCAGGAGAAAGCTCACCGCCCGTAACATAAGGCTGAAGACCTTTAACACCCATATCTCTTGCAAGAATTACAGCTTCCTTAAAAGGAACCTGAAAGGAGTTAGGGATAACACCGATTTTCATCATAACACAAAAACCTCCGTTTAATCATTTGATGTTATTTTACAATATATATGAATATAAATCAATATTAAAAAGTGATTTTTACATTTTGCGGCAACAAGAAAAGAGATAAGAAAAACAAGAACTCTTATCTCTTTTACGTTCAGATATTAAATTAAAGGCTTCTGAGAAGCTTTATTGCTTTGGGAGCATCTACGGCAAAATCGATAACATCTGCTTCAATTGAGCATCTTTCACAGCCGCCATCTCTTAAAGCATCAACAAAGGCTTTATAATCAAACTCGTCAATACTTGCAGGATAAATCCTCTTCTTTCCGTTTATTCCCACAGGATTTGAAATATGTCCGTGTGCAATTGAGCCGCTGAGTGCTCTGACATCCTCTGCAGTATCACCGCACTGCTCCATGTGGAAGAGGTCTGCAAGTCCCTTAATATTATCCTTACCTGCAAGAACAGCAAGCATAACACCCTCTTTGACAGTGTTTATCATATTGCTTTCCTTCTTCTGTAAGGGCTCCGTTACAACGGTAATACCGTATTTTTCTGCTTCGGGGGAAGCAATTTCACGAAGGAAATATCCCATCTGCCAAAAGCCTTTTGCAAATGAAAAGCCTTCAGGAATATTTCTTGCACCTGATGAGCCAAATACAACAACCTTTACGCCCATTCTCGCACAGTTCTTCATTCCTCTTGCAACAAATTCCTTTAACGCATCATAATCTACGTTTTCACCCGTAACAGGAAGAGTATTGGGAAGGAAGCAGTTCACTGACTCACATTTTATATTAAATTCCTGTGATGTTTTTTCCCACTCGAAAAGCTGTTCTTCAGTTGCATTGGCAAACAACTGAAAACCGCATTCTATATAATCAAAACCGCACTCTGCGGCAATTTTAACTCTTTCTCTGTTATCAATACCTACACAAACACCGAATTTCATATCTTTACTCCTTTAATTCTCCGAATTTATTATCAAGAAACTGACAAAACGCTGATAAAAGCCTGTCGTTTCTCGCATTACCGTCTTCATAAGAATAGCCGTGCCAGGCAGCTGCCGCTTTTCTTTTTATAGAATATGCAACACACTGTCCCTTTGAGCCTGTTTTCAGAAATACATCAGTACCTCTGAACGAGGTTGATGCATAATCATTTTCCATAGCAGAACAGATATAATCATAGGAAAGAATTTCCTTTCCGTTACATTTACCCTTTTCTGCCCATAAAAATCCCAGCTTTGCATTGTCATCACTTCTGGTATAAAGACCGCCGCCGCCAATTGTGTGTCCCATAGGGCAAAGTAACATTCCCCACTGCTTGAACTCAAGAGGCTTTGCAATTTTTTCTCGGATAAACTCGTAAGCAGTCATACCCGATACCTTTGCAATTATTCTTCCGAGAAGATAATAAGCGGCATCACTGTATTTATATTCAGTACCCGGAACAGCCTCGATTTTCAGAGAAAAAACATATTTAAGAAAATCTTCGCCTATAAGGGCAATATGCTCGTCTTCATCTACACCGTAAGGAATATGCATAATTCCCGTTTTGTGCTGAAGGGCGTGTTCAACGGTTACATCAAACCAGCCTGAGTCTATATTATCACCCGTTTCTTCCTTAGTAAAGAAGTCTGTTACCTTATCGTGAACACTTATTTTTCCTTCACTAACAAGGATACCTATAGCTGATGAAATAAAGAATTTGGTTACGGAATGTCCGTTATTTGCATAATTGCAGTTCTCGTTGTGCCAGTATTCAATACCGTCATCTGTAATAACGGCGGCATCATACATGGGATCGGTTTCTTTGAGAACAGCATCAAAAAGCGGATTGCTCATAAAAATTGCCTTCTTTCAGAAAAATTGCACAGACCGTAAAAGCAGTCTGTGCAACAAAAGTTATTTCTTTTCTACTGCTTCGAGCCATTTAATTCTGCCGAAAACCTTTTTCACGGAACGGTATGACGGCTTTTCATTTTCATCGGCATCAACAAGTCCCCATCGTGTTTCTGTGGGACAGTCATCCTGACCGCAATAATAGCAACGGTCGGGATCCTTATAACAGTAAATATTACAGCCGCAGACAAAATCAAGATTGTAAAGTCTTTCAATACAATCCTCAAAGAATTTTGCCTGACCTTCGGGAGTATGGGGATACCCCGGAATTTTTGTCATTTTCGGAAGCTCTCTGTAGAAATGATTTACCATATCACTTTTGAAGAGGAAGCCGAAATATCTTGAAGGATCATTACCGCAGACAAATTTTATATGCTCAGCAAAATGCGAGGGCATATTATCCACAAACTTAACTATATTATTCTTAGCCTCTTTTTCAGAAGAAGCTCCGTAGGACTGTAAAATTGCCTTCTTCTCAGCCTTGCTTTTCGGAGCACCGCCGCTGAGATAACCGAATTCCTGAATTAAAACAGGCTTACCAGTCATAGCCCAGAGATATCGGCAAAGCGCTTCAAACACCCACATAAAGCCGGGCACATTGAAAAAGCAACCCATATAAATATCAATACCGACGTAATCACAGTAGCTTATGTAAGGAAGCATCATTGAATTGAAACCGGCTTCAGGTCCTGCACTGTTATAGCCTACGATTATGTCCTTTTTTACAGGGTGCATAGCTTTGATTGTTTCACCGACGAAATATGCGGCTTCTTTGAGAGTTACGGGAATTGTAAAGCGGGGAATTCCCATTTCATTTGCAACCTGAAAACCTGAAACAGTACCCTGCATATCCGTTGCAAGAAATACTGCAACCTCTTTGATTTTTTCAAGGTCCTCAGGTTTCCTTATATCTATATCGAATTCAATATATTCTGCAGGATTGGGCGTTACAGCCATAACCTTAATACCGTTTTCCTGAAATTTACGGCATCTTTCCTTGAAATCAATATAGCACTGTCTTACAGTTCCGTCCTTTTCAAAGGGAAAAGGAATATCATATCTTATCCAACCGATATTTGCACCCTTTATCTGTTCATAGTTATCCGTAGGGTGACATACACCTCTGATAAATCCGACCTTTTCTCTTATTGATTTCGTTTCGGCAGAAGAGGATTTTATAAAGAATGATTTCAGAAGATTGGAAGGCAGATATTTAAGACCTGAAGTAATCTGATCCTTAATGAATTGTTCCATAAATATTAAACCTCAACCGTTTCCTCAAGATTTTCCATCATTTCGAGAATATCCTCATTTACAGTCTGCTCTTTTGCAAGAAGTGCTCTTCTTTCGTTAAGAGCGATATACATCTTTTCTCTCTTTTCACCTACAAGGTCATAGAAGAAATAAGGAATTACCTGAATTACCTTGGGGAACAGAGATATACCTGTAAACAGGAAGAATACCTTCTGATAAATAATGGCACTTCCCTGTGACCACGGAAGCATAGAAATTGTGGGATCGTAGCCTGACCACTTGAAGAGGAAAATAGTAAACACTGCGTTTATGGGAGCAGTTACCTTCGTGATAAGGTCTGTAAGAATGTTTATTGTTCCGTCAGGACGTTCACCCGTTACGTATTCAGTATAGTCGTTGATTTCACGGCTGACTTCAGACTCAAACACGTTTGCAGGTCCGTTATTTATACCGTTAAGACCGTGGAACAGCCAATATATACCGACCATTATCCACTTTGACTTACTTTCAAATTTCTTGATTACGGGAAGACCGATAAGCAGCATTCCGACCGCTGCAAAAATATCCCAGAATCTCAGAACGATAAGAGCGTTTTTGTTATTATCCCTGAACATCTTTCTGAAGGAAGGAATAAGTGCGGCTGAGGGCATATCAACAGCATTATAGAACGAATATGCAAGGAAGGAAGGAATTGAACCGCCGAAAATTTCCTGCTGAGTAACAACGTCCCAGGAATAACCGCCTTCACTCCACCAGGAAGTTACAAATCTCGCGATGAAATTACGAAGAGCGTACTTGTTTTTAAGCACGTAGAACATAGTCTTTGTAATGGGGGCAGGTTTGGGCTGAAGAGCAATTCTTTCCTGACAGCCTACAGCCATAGCAATATTACCTACAGCACCTACACTGCAGGAAATTGTTGCAAGAGCCGCAAAAACAACAGACATAGGAAGATTTATATAACCCTTGTTGTTAAGCTCCATAAGGGGCGGGAATATTGTATATACACCCTGAGAAGCGGCTTCGCCTATATAAGTCTGAAGAAGACCTACTGTTATTCTGTCCTGAGGATTTGCAGTCTGTAATGAAAGCAGATTTCCTCTGGGAATGTTATATATTGTTGAGAAGGTTTCCTGAACAAAGAGCATCGTAAATACGAAAATAATCTTTTTAGGATCGTCACCTGCCGTATCACCGAGGAAAAGAGCTCCCGAATACAAAAGGAACGTACTTGCAAAATACGGAATGGCACCGAAAACAATATAAGGTCTTGCTTTACCCCAACGGGTACGGGTTCTGTCATAGATAATACCCATAAGAGGGTTATTAAGCATATCGTATATGCCTATAAGAGATAATATTACGGTAACATATACCATATCAATTTTGAGAACGTTGACGAAATAAAGAGTTCTATATACGTCAACACCCTTGAGAAGCTTGGTTGCAAACTCGCCTATTGCGGGAAGGAACATTTCCTTAGGAGTAAGAACTCCCGTGTGGAACATTTTTATGGCAAGCTTGCTGTATTTCATTCGTTGTTCATCCTGAAGCTTCGCAGCTGAATTATCCTCAGCAGTAAAAACTCCCTGAACAAAATTCTTCACATTGTTATTGTTATTGTTTTCACTCATTCGACCGTCACCTCACAAGTAGATCTGTAATATCCGTCATCGGAAAGAGCATAAACCACTGCGACACCTGCAGCCTTTGCTGTTACAACACCGTTTTCATCAACCGCTGCGATGCTTTCATCCTCACTGTACCACGTTACAGTCTGCACAGTAGCTTTTGCAGGAGAAACCTTGGTTGAAAGAGTTGCTTCTTCACCTACGGCAAGTTTAAGTGATTTAGCTGACATTTTCATTGACTCAACGGGAACTCTTACGAGAACCTTACAGCTGTCAGAGTAAGTTTTTCCGAGATAAGTAAAGGTTGCCGTAATTTCAACTTCACCGGTATTCTTTGTTGTAGAAATATAACCTGCACTGTCAACGGTTGCAACCGATTCGTCTGACGAAGTCCAGGTAACTGTCATAGCAAGAGGATCTTCACAGGTAAGAGTTGCAAGGAGATTATCTGAATCACCGGGTTCAATAACAAGCTCTTCATTATTAAGAGTCAATGAGGGCCAGGTGAATGAATAGTCATTCTTTTCTTTAAGAAGGAATGAAATATTCTTATTACCGACTTCAGAATATTCACCCATAAATGAAACATCAGCATTTATATCCATACCCTTTTCAAATCTCAGGAAGGTAATTTCGTCGGTAAGTCTGTTTACCTTGAAGAAAATTCTGAAATCATTATATGTGATGTCTGTTTTTGTAATCTCAGCGATATCGGAAATTACATCCTTTGTAAGTGCATAAGCTTCAGTATTTGTTCTGGGAATAAATGCATCGTTGAATAAATCAACATCGGTTGCATTGAGATTACTGTCAAGCACAAGAGTTATTTCATATTCATTTCGGTACTTTTTGAAATACTCTCTTTCAGAGCCGCAGGGCTCACAGGAAGAAAGAGGCTCGTCACTTGTTTCACCGCAAGAAGGACAAGAATAATAGATATAATTACAGGTAACCTCTTTTACAACGCTGCTGTCAAGAGAGGGTATTCTCATTAAGCGCATACGTTCCTTTATACCTGCACTGAAGTCAACGGATGTAACTTTATCCTCTGTATCTTCAACGGAAGAAATATAGTCAACGAACTTATCCTTTGCAAATAATAAGCTGGACCTAAACTGCTCACTGCCGTCAGTTTCTATAGAATCGCTGTCAACAGAAAAGCTGTCGCTATAATCAATTTTTACATTAGCTCTTCCTGCTTTATCAAGAACATCTGAGAGAAATTCTATGGCTTCTTCAACTGTTTCGGGAGCTTCCGTAAGACCTTCCTTTATATCGTTGGGCGGGAAGGTACCTTCCATTGAACGGACTCTGTCAAGTCCGATGCCGAAGCCGCCTATGAAAAATATAATCAGAATTACCGTAACAACTGTGGAAAGAAGCTTTTGTTTGTCGAATTTATTTTCCTTCATATCAAGCATCCTCCTTTTGTGCGGAATTGAATTTTTCCATAAATGCTGCCTCTTCCAAGGCAATAGCTTCATCTATTTTTCTTGTCTGTTCAGTTTCAACAACAGGCTGAGAAAGCTCATCTATATTGATCTCCCCTGCCTTGACCTTTTTGTAAATCTCAACTCTTTCGATCATACCCTCATCATAAACAGGGTGAATTCCCTTTTTCCAGAGCATAAGATTAACGAAAAATACGGCAGCAAACATAACGAGTGTAACAAAAAGACCGAAACCGAAGCTGCCTTCAAGCACAAGAGCATCACTTGTCTTTGATGAAAAAAGGGCTATCATCACGATTGAAGCAATTGCTGAAGCAATACCGACTCCTGCTGTTACGGTTGTCAGCTTCTGCATATTTTTGATGCTGATAAAACCAAAAAGAGAGAAAACAAAACAGAATAAAGCCGCAAGAAGCACAAGCACGTAGCATATAAGAGCATTTCTGAGTGCTGAAAAAGCAGCACCGTCTATTGAAGACGCACACATTTCAAATATGTATGAAAGAGAACCGCCCGTAACGATATTCACAATACCTAAAATTCCGAAATGTGCCTCAGAAGACATAAACGGCATCGAAATATTTATGTTACCCGACGGAATGAGAAGTGACAGCACCGGCAGAAGCATCACAATAAGCTTTGCCGTAATATATTTTGAGCCTGAAAAGGAATATTTCAGGTTTCTTACCTTCACTTTAAGTCCTGCCTGAGAAAGCTCGGCAAGCTTTGCTTCTCTTAAAAAATTCTCTTCAAAATTAAAAAACCGCATATTTACACCGCAGCCGGGACAAAACTGGCTGATATCCGTAATACGCAGTTTTTTGTCACATTTAGGACATCTGTTCATATTAATTCCTCCTTGAAAATAAAACTCGTTCAGTCGGTCAGATGACCTGTGTAATTAGCAAAAGAAAGCTTCGGCACGTTATCTGCTCTGAAAATCACCCTTGTAACACAGCAATTATCAACCTGCCAGCAAAAGCTTTCGGGAAGCTCTATTCCCAGTGCGGCACGCATAAGATAACCAAAGAATGAACCGTGGCTGACAACCATAAAATGCTCACCCTCGTTTGCTTCACTGCAAAAATAATCCATACATCTCTTTGCTCTCATCTGCAAAGAAGCTGTATCCTCCTCTCCTAAAAGAAGGGTTCCTTTACAGGGTGTGGGCTCCGTAAGACAAGGCACAGCCAAAGGATAATCTCTTTCTATTCTGAAAAGCTCTGTTCCTGCAATTTCAGTTCCTATTTCCATAAGATCGGGAAGCAGAATAATTTTCTTTCCGAGCTTTTCGGCTGTAGGATATGCCGTCTGAACAGTTCTGATAAGCGTTCCCGCAAAAATTCTGTCAACGCTGTCCGTAACAGAGCTTTCTGCAAGCTTTTTTGCCTGTAAAAGTCCTCTTTCACTTAAAGGCGGATCGTCCTTCTGATATTCGGGTGTATAAGCAATTCCGATATTACCTAAGGACTCGGCGTGACGGACAAAAGAAACGGTAAAATTCTTATTATACATAACTCACCGCCAAAAAATTTTTCACAAAAACCTTTTGCAATACACTAATATAAATCATACCAAATAAAACCCGAAATAACAAGCATTATATGCAAATTACTTAAAAAATTTTTTTACATTTTACATTTTTTGTTAAATAAACAAAAAAATTTTTGCCGATTTTCTTAAAAAGGATAGCATTTTCAGATCGTTTACTGTAAGATATATTTAATCTGTTTTTTATGGAGGTATATTTAATGGCTTTTATAAGAGATAAAAAAGAAGAACGCACAGGCTATCAGAACGGAGCTCCTTTATTGGACTCAATAGACTGCAGATGTGACTTTGCTATGGTGTATCGGCTTGATGAAAATACCGTAACGAGAATTGAACAGCACAAAAAAGCCGGTTACGTAATTCATTTTATGACAGGTATAGCCTGGGGACAGTATCAGGATTATCTTTACGGCAGATATGACGGAATAAACCATTGGGATGAAGTACAGCAGGACCGCTTCGGCAATCTTATAGTTCACGGAAAAGACGTACCTTATATGGTTCCTACAGTTGCCTTTGCAGATTATCTAAGCGATAAATTACGCGCAGTTGTTGATGCAGGTGTTGAAGCCATACACGTAGAAGAGCCTGAATTCTGGGACAGAGGCGGTTATTCACCTGCCTTCAGACGTGAATATGAGCTTTATTACCGTGAGCCCTGGAAGGCACCACACGAAAGTGTTGATGCAAAGTATAAGTGCGGAAAATTAAAGGCTTATCTTTATACAAGAACCATTGACAGACTTTCATCTTCACTTAAAGAATATGCAAAAACAAAGTACAATAAAGACCTTCGTTTTTACGTTCCCACTCATTCACTTATAAACTATACTCAGTGGAAAATCGTCAGTCCCGAAGGCAAGCTTGCAGATATTCCCGGAGTTGACGGCTGTATTGCTCAGGTCTGGACAGGCACGGCAAGAGAGAAAAACTGGTTCAACGGTGTTCTGAAAGAGAGAACCTTTGAAACGGCATATCTTGAATACGGAGTTATGCAGGAGCTTGTCAAGGGTACAGGCAGAAATATGTGGTTCTTACACGATCCTATTGAAGATAATCCGATTTTCGACTGGGATGATTACAGGAAAAATTATTTCTGCACGGTTGCGGCTTCCCTGTTACATCCTAAGGTAAACACCTATGAAATCTGTCCGTGGCCCAACAGAGTTTTCGAGGATAAATATCCTAAAAATTCACCTGACGGACAGCCTATTCCTCCTGAATATGCAACAATTCTCAATAACACCTTCAACACACTGGGAACTCTTGAAGGAGCAAAAGAGTCTTCCTTCAGAGTGGGCATTCTTGTAGGTGACTGTGAGCTTTATCAGAGAGAATATCCCGACAGCTTTTTCTCAGAGGAAGTAAAAGAGGTTGTCGGTACGGTTCTCAGTGATGACGAAGAGCTTCTTAACCGCTTCAGAAATGAGCTGTTCAAGGGGGCTGACAACAAGGAGCTTATGCTGAAATTTATGTCATCTAATGCCTTCCCCGCTTTCTTCTCAATAGCTCTTCCCCTTCTTAAATACGGTATTGCAATACGTCCCGTGCTTCTTGATAATATGAGAAGATACGTAGGTTATCTTGATGACTATGATATGCTTCTTATGAGCTATGAATATATGAAACCTGATTACCCCGATATAAATAATTCCATAGCTTCATGGGTAAATGAAGGCGGACAGCTGATTTATATAGGCGACGGCAGTGATCCCTTCAATGAAATAAACAGCTGGTGGACAGGAAAATATTCCACACCTGCTCATCACCTTTATTCTTTGCTCGGAATTACACCCGAAGAAAAGAAGGCAATATATAACTGCGGTAAGGGTACTGTAGGCTTATGGCAGATTAATCCTTCCGTAATATCTTTTTCAAAAGAAAATGCCGATGAACTGCGAGAATTCTTCCTCGAAAATGCAAAGAGAAAAGGACATTCACCTGAATTTTCAAATCATCTCATTATTGAAAGAGCACCTTATATCATTGCCGCCGTTATGGATGAAAGCATCAATGACGAGCCTCTTGTTATTGACGGTTTATTTGCCGATATGTTCACAGAGGATTTCAGCATAATATCAAGCAAGGTGCTTTATCCCAATGATAAGGCTATGCTGTGCGATCTTTCAAAAACAAAAGATGATATTGCAATAATCGGCACTTCCGTCAGAGTAAATTCAATGAAAAAGGAAGACGGAAAATTAGTGCTCAGCATTTCGGGGGCATCTTCCTTCAGGGCAAATATCAGAATTAAGCTTGATTTCATTCCCCAAAAGGCAGAAATTGACGGTAATGCTGCTGAAATTTCCTATAATAAAGAAAGCCGAACTTCTCTTATCTCCTTTGACAGTGTTACGGGAAACAGAACTCTTATTATAGAATAATTCAGATTACAACAAAAAAGAGCCGGATTTTTGTCCGACTCTTTTCTTTTGCTTATTTTACCTCTTCAAAATGAAGTGTATAGCTTTCACCGTCACCTACGGGATAGTGATACATAGATAAACCTGCATTCATAAGAAGTGCACCTGAATATACTTCGTTATCACTGTCGCATCTGTACATCTTTTCGGGATCAAGTCCTTTAAGCTTAATATAGAAGTTTCTTGCTTCCTTGAAGAATTTAACAACTACGGTAAGCATAGCCTGAGATTTATCTTCACTTACAAATTCCCATGCAACCTTATAGGGATCCTCCCAAGGAGAAATAATTCTGTAAAGGTCACCCTTATGAATAAGGTCATAATATTTATGGTAATCTGCTATCTGAGTTTTAATTTCTGCTCTTGCTTCTTCGCTTATTTTCGCAGGATCAAGCTCATAACCGAAGCTTCCCCACATAGCAACGTGTCGCTTCGTGTCGTATCCCGAACGGCTTGATGCAGAAACGTGAGCACCCTGAACGGAAGCGGGATAGCAAAGAGAGGAGCCGAACTGAATATCAACCCTTGAAAGTGCATCTGTATTATCACTGCACCATATCTGAGGTGAGAAATACATCATACCGGGATCATATCTTCCTCCGCCGCCTGAGCAGTTTTCAAGAAGAATATGAGGATAAGTCTTTGTAAGTCTGTCCATAAGCTCATAAGTGCCGAGAATAAAGCGGTGGAAAAATTCCTTCTGTCTTTCGGGAGGAAGAATTGCCGAGCCTGCTTCAGTGATATTACGGTTGAAGTCCCACTTGACGTAATCAATATCGTTATTTGCAAGAACCTCGCTCATTTTATTGAAAAGGTAATCTCTTACATCCTGTCTTGACATATCAATTACATACTGCCATCTGCCCTGAGATCTGTCACGGTTCGGAACGTGAATGCACCAGTCGGGATGTGCTCTAAAAAGGTCAGAATCAGGTGATATCATTTCAGGCTCATACCAGATACCGAATTTAAGACCGAGACCTTTTATGTCTGAAACAAGCTTTCCTATTCCGCCTTTAAGCTTATTTTCGTTTACGTTCCAGTCACCGAGTGCACAGGTATCGTCGTTTCTCTTACCGAACCAACCGTCATCCATAACAAGCATTTCAATGCCTGTTTCCTTTGCCCATTTAGCAATATTGAAGAGCTTTTCATTGTCAAAATCAAAGTAAGTGCCTTCCCAGTTGTTTATAAGAAGAGGACGCTTCTTGTACTTCCACTCACCTCTTACAAGGTTGTTGTTATAAAGCTTGTGGAAGGTACGGCTCATTCCGCCAAGACCTTCATCTGAATAAACGAGAACAGCTTCAGGTGAATAGAATTCTTCACCGGGAGAAAGAAGCCAGCCGAAATCGGAGGGATCGATACCCATCATAACTCTTGAAGAATTATTGAAATCAACCTCAATTTCACAAAGATGATTACAGGAATACACAAGATTGAAGCCGTAAGCATCACCGTGCTCTTCTGTGGCACCGTGTCTTAACAGAGCCATAAAGGGATTTTGCTGAGCAGATGAAGAGCCTCTTCTTGAGCCTATTCCCTGTCTGCCGTGAGCAAGAGGACGTCTTTCAAAGTTTCTTTCATTATTATGTCTGCCGTAAAGAGTAATAAGGTCAAAATTCTTTTCGGGCAAATCAAGATTGAAGCTCATTACCTTTTCTATAGTAAAGGGTTTATCTGAACCATTTCTTATAATCACGCTTCTTGTTATTGCACTGTATTTTTCAAATGCTGTGTATAACAGTATAGCTTCTGCTCCTGTTACCTTATCTCTTGTAAGAATTTCAAGAGTTTCACATTCCCCAGCTTCATTTTCATAAAGGGCGGGAAGTCCCTTGAGTGCAGGCTTCCCTGCATAAATCTTATGAGAAACATATCTCATATCAGTTGAAGCGTTTCCGTCACTGTTTCTTATCTGAAGTGAGGAAATTCTCATATCTCCGCAGCCGTTACAGCCTATTTCAAGGGGATAAACGTCTGCTGAAAACGGAGAATGAAGCATATTGGGATTTGAAGCACTGAAGGAAGCATACATTCTTCTGTCTTCAAAGGCGGGTAAATTATAATCAGGAATTTTAGCACCGTAATATAAATGCACAAGATAGTTTTCAGGATAAATTCTGAAAATATAGCTTGAAGAAAGAGTATCAAGCTTGAATATTTTCTTTTCACTGTCAAAAATAATAGCCATATTAAACCTCCGATTAATAAAAAATAACCGCTATCCGAAAGACAGAAGTCCTGCCTTCAAGGAATAGCGGTTTTTACTTAAACTGAATTAAGCCTCTGCTTCTGCTGCCTTCTTTGCCAGAGTTGAAGGTCTTTCATTATAAGGAAGAAGGAATTCAGAAACGTCTTTATACTTAACCTGAATATTCTTCTTCTTGTAGATTACGTTTACTGTAATCATAGCAACAAAGATAACAACAGCAACTATATAAGCCAAGGGATTTACACTTGCAGTGAAAATACCGGGAAGAGCAACCTTGAGATTATTTACCATAAGAACGTAAGCTATCTGAGCTACTGTAGCAAGAATAATGCCAACTGTGGGGAAAGCAATATTTCTTGCAAATCCGCGTTTTGCACATGAAAGAGTAAGAAGGAAGAAGCCGACAAGAGTAAGAACAACCATAAGAACAAGAGCTACAAGAGCCACTGCCCAGAAAATCATACCCGTTCCGACTAAATCAGAGCCGAAAAGTTTGAGAAGCAAATCTACATCAAAACCGTTATCAATTATAAAGGTAACAATAGAAATAAGATTTACACTTACACTCTTCTCAAGATAAGGAAGAACGTATTCTATTTTACCCATAGGAAGAAGAGTTGCCACGATGGGTAAAAGACCGAGAACAAGTCTTACAATTGAAAGAGGATGACCGATAAGAGAGAACTTGAGTCTGTCAAACTTAGGCTGACTCTTTGCGTGCTGATATTCAGCCTTATCTGCCTCTTCACGAAGTCTGTCTTCAATACCGTAATACATTACGTTTACGCCGCACTTGGGACATTCGGGGCGCCAGTCACGGATACGAAGTTTATAGTTACATTTAGGACAAAATTCTGCCATAATTATCACCTAACCTGATGCTTAATTTACTTTTACTATTAATTAATTCTATCACAAAAAAACTGATAATACAAGGACTAAAAAATATTTGTATATTTTGTAAATTATTCGAGCATTGTTTTGTCGATATTGACATTATAGGGTTCTGAAAGCGCAAGAATTTGCTCTGAAGTAATGAACTGCTTCTTTCCGCCGCAGGACATTACCTTTATAAGAATTTCTGCAGCCTTTTCAATTGTATCCATAAGACCGAAGGCTACGTCAAAATCATCACCGCTGCAGAAAATACCGTGATGTGACCAGATAACTGCATCATACTGCTTTATCTTTTCACCTGTTGCTACAGCAATATCAGAGCTTCCGCATACCATCCAGGGTACAACACCGATACCTGCAGGAAAAACTATGGGACATTCGGTAATCATTTCCCATATTTCTCTTGTAAATACCTTATCTTCAAGAGGAAGAATGAAGGTAAGAGCAATAATGTTTGCAGGATGAGCGTGCATAATCACACGGTGACGGCCGTTAGTCTTTTCCTTTTTGATTGAATGATTGAGAAGATGTGTGGGAAATTCGCTTGTAGGCACACCGCCCTCGTTAAGTCCCCATACAATTTTATAGTTTTCACCCTTTTCATCAATCTTTACGATGCAAATATTGTTTTCAGGCTCATTTTTAACGTTCATATAGAACTTGCCGCTGCCTGTTACGGTAAAATATTCGTTTGCAAGGTTGCTTACTGTGATACCGATGCTCTTCCAGTCACTTTTATCAGCAAGCAGATGCTTTATGGCATCAACCTCCTCTTCCTTCATTCTGTAGGACATATTTCCGCCGTTTCTTTCATTCCAGCCTTTAAGCCATGACTGATTGCAGGTATCTACAAATTTTGCAACTGCTTTAAGGTCAAGTACGTTATTCATAATTATTATTTCCTTCCGCTTAATACTTCTTTTTCGTAAGCCTTTACCGCATCATACCATTTTTCATTCTGATAAACACCGTTTATTTCACAGAATTTATCCCATACAGCATTTACGGGATAGGTTTTGACTTCCTCTCCGAGAACAAACATTCCTGTAAAGTCGCCTTTATTCTGATACTCGGCAAGTGTTTCGTGAGGAGTAAGCATAGCACCTAAAAGTGCCTTCTGCATATTTCTCATACCCATTACCCAAGCGGCAATTCTGTTTATACTTGCATCGAAATAGTCAAGTCCGATAATTACCTTATCTGTTCCTGCAATAACTATTTCCTTAGCAATTTCTTTAAGTTCATCATTATAACCAACTACGTGGTCGGAGTCCCAACGCACACCTCTTGTTACGTGCAAAGCAACCTTATCTGAGAAAAGAAGCATTGAAGGAATTTTATCTGCAACGCTTTCTGTGGGATGATAATGACCGTTATCAAGAAGGCACATAACACCGTTCTTTGCGGCATAGTTCATATAAAATTCGTGTGAGCCTACGGTATATGACTCAACGCCAATTCCGAACACCTTGGACTCCACGCTGTCAACAAGATACTCTGAATTATATTTAACGCTGAGAATTTCATCAAGTGAATTTTTAAGACGGAGTCTTGGAGAGGTTCTGTCTGCAGGAGTTTCCTTATATCCGTCGGGAATCCATATATTGTTAAGACAGGGAGTGCCCAGCTTTTCACCGATATATGCACCGATTTTTCTTATAGCCTTACAGTGCTCAATCCAGAAGCGACGTACGTTTTCATCGGGATGTGAAAGAGTAAGTCCGTCAGAAGCTAAAGGATGGGAGAAAAGAGTGGGATTGATATCAATGCCAAGACCTCTTTCCTTTGCAAATTCTATCCACTTATCAAAATGCTTGGGCTCTAACTTATCACGTTCAACAACCCCGTCTGAATAATCGGCATAAATTGCGTGAAGGTTAATCCTGTGCTTTCCGGGGATAAGTGACAAGGCTTTATCAATATCAGCCATAAGCTCTTCCATATTTCTTGCCTTGCCGGGATAATTACCCGTAGCCTGAATACCGCCTGAAAGCTCTCCTGTTGACTCAAATCCGCCTACGTCATCGCCCTGCCAGCAGTGCATTGAAATTGAAACAGAGGACAAAGCTTCAATAACCTTATCAGTATCTATACCCATTGAAGCATAAAGCTTTTTTGCTTCTTCATAAATATATGACATATTATCCACCTCTTATTTTTTAAGTGCCATTGCCTTTTTTGCTTTTTCTGCAATATTCTCGGCATTGAGTCCGTAAATTTCAAGAAGCTCAAGAGCAGGACCTGATTTTCCGAATACGTCCTCTACACCAACCTTTGTTACGGGTACGGGACAGCTTTCAGCCACAACCTCACATACGGCAGAACCGAGACCGCCGATAACGTTGTGCTCCTCTGCAGTTACGATACAGCCTGTTTTCTTTGCTGCATCAATAATAATATCCTTATCAATGGGCTTAATGGTTGCCATATTGATAAGTGCGGCAGAAATACCTTCATTTTTAAGAAGCTCAACTGCGGCAATTGCTCTTTCAACCATAAGTCCCGTTGCAATAATTGTAACGTCGGTTCCTTCGTTGAGATATACACCCTTACCGATTTCAAACTTGTAGTTTTCATCAAAAACTCTCGGTACTGCAAGACGTCCGAAGCGCATATAAACAGGTCCGTCGTGCTCTGCGGCGGCAAGAACTGCAAGTCTTGTTTCAATATCGTCAGCAGGATTGATAATTGTCATACCGGGAATTGTTCTCATAAGAGCAATATCCTCACAGCACTGATGGCTTGCACCGTCTTCGCCGACGGAAATACCTGCGTGCGTAGCACCGATTTTTACGTTTATGTGGGGATAACCTATAGTATTTCTTATCTGTTCAAATGCTCTGCCTGCGGCGAACATAGCAAAGGAGCTTGCAAATACGGTATAACCTGAACAGGCAAGACCTGCGGCAACACCCATCATATTTCCTTCTGCGATACCGCAGTCATAGAAGCGTTCGGGGAAAGCCTTCTTGAACATACCTGTCTTTGTTGCAGCGGCAAGGTCTGCATCAAGAACAATAAGCTTTTCATTCTTTTCACCAAGTTCAACAAGAGCCTTACCGTAGGCATCTCTTGTTGCAGTTTTAATTACGTCAGCCATTTTCTTTTCCTCCTTATTTACTTAACTCTTCAATAGCGGAATCAAGCTCTGCCATAGCAATTTCATACTGCTCTGCATTGGGAGCCGCACCGTGCCAGGATACCTGATTTTCCATAAATGAAACACCCTTACCCTTAACGGTTTTCATTATGATTGCAGTGGGCTTATCCTTACAAGCCTTTGCGTTTTCGATTGCTTCTTCAATTTCCTTGAAGCAGTGACCGCAGATTTCGATTACGTTAAAGCCGAAAGAAATGAACTTTTCGGGAATGGGATAGGGAGAGTTTACTTCCTCAACACTGCCGTCAATCTGAAGATTATTATTATCCACGATTACGGTAAGTGTATTAAGCTTCTTTGCCGCAGCAAACATACAAGCCTCCCATACCTGACCTTCTTCAATTTCACCGTCGCCTAAAACAGCATATACATTATAGGGATCACCTTCAATTTTTGAAGCCAGTGCAAAGCCTGCAGCAGCGGAAATTCCCTGACCGAGTGAGCCGGTGCTCATATCAACACCGGGAACATAATTCATATTGGGGTGGCCCTGAAGATATGAATCTGACTTACGAAGAGTTTTAAGGTCTTCAACAGGGAAAAAGCCTCTGTGAGCAAGTACGGAATAGAGTGCGGGAGCCGCATGTCCTTTTGAAAGAACAAGTCTGTCTCTCTTTTCCCATTTAGGATTTTCAGTATCAATTTTCATTTCCTTGAAGTAAAGATATGTAAGAATATCAGCTATTGAAAGTGAACCGCCGGGATGACCGCTTTTTGCATTGAAGGTACTTTCAATAATACCTTTTCTTACCTTGGCAGCTGTTATTTTAAGCTGTATTTTTTCTGCGTGTTCCATAAGTATTGCTCTCCTTTTATTTATTTATCTTATTTAATACATCTATAAAATAATCGGGCAAAGGCGCCGAAAATTCCAGATATTCCTTCGTAACAGGATGGATAAATCCTATTACGGCGGCGTGAAGACACTGTCCTATGAGTCCGAAACTGTTTTTTTCAGGTCCGTAAACACTGTCCCCTGCCACGGGATGTCCGAGATATGCACAGTGAACTCTTATCTGATGAGTTCTGCCTGTTTCAAGAGTAAATTTACAGAAATCATAGCCGGGATAACGTTCAAGCACCTCGTAGTGAGTTACGGCATTTCTCGGATTTAATCCGTTGGGGGCCTGTTTTTTTCTGTCATTTTTACTTCTTCCCAAAGGAACGCTAACGGTTCCCTTTTCTTCGGGCATCTTTCCTATAACAACCGCACGGTACTCTCTTTTGAAGGAATGCTCCTTTATCTGTAAAGCAAGTCCCGTGTGGGCTTCGTCATTTTTTGCAACTATCAGAAGTCCGCTTGTATCCTTATCAATTCTGTGAACAATTCCGGGACGGATAACACCGTTTATTGATGAAAGCCTTCCTTTACAATGGTATAACAGTGCATTAACAAGGGTTCCGTCAGGATTACCTGCGGCGGGGTGAACAACCATTCCTTTCGGCTTATTCACAACAAGAAGGTGTTCATCCTCATAAACAATATCAACAGGTATATTCTGCGGTACGGCTTCAAGCTCTGTGGGTTCAGGCACAATGACACATATTTCGTCACCCTGCTTTACCTTCAGGCTTTTGGTAACTGTTTTTCCGTTTACCGTTACCTTTCCATCGTCAATAAGCTTTTGTACTGCACTTCTTGAAAGACTGTCAGCATATTCGGAAATAATTTTATCAAGTCTTTCACCCTGATTTTCCTTTTCTGCAACAAAAAATATATCATCCACGGCTTTCACCATCAATTTTCTGTGCTTTTGCCTTCTTTTCATCTCGGATTATTTCATATATCAGATAGAAGATAAGAGCGAATGCACCGATGCAGACAAGACAGTCGGCAAAATTATATACAGGAAAATCAACGTAAAGAGTTCTTATGTAATCGACAACAAAGCCTCTTGTAATTCTGTCAACCATATTTCCCAAGCCGCCTGCAAGGATTAAAGGAATACAGATATCGTATGCTAAAGGTCTTTTCATAGGTAAAGCAAGAACCACAAGAAAAACTGCAATTATTATTCCTGTTATCACCGAAAGAAGCTGAGGATTTCCGTCAAAAAGGCTCCACGCCATACCTGTATTCTGAACGTAAGTCCAGCCTAAAACTCCGTCAATAAATTTTACCTCTTCATAAAGAGCGATATTATCGACGACTATCTTTTTGATAAACAAGTCCGTTGCAACAAGCACTGCTATAGCAGCATACTGTATAAGTACCGTTACAACCTTCTTCTTTGTGTATTTGTTCAATTTGTTTCCTCCGTCAGAGCCTTACTTTCTGTTCTTGTTCTTTTTACGTCTGAAACTCATTTTCTTTTCTTCAAATGCAGAGAAATCAAGCTGGAAGCCTTCTGAGTTTCCCTCTTGTTTTTCGGAAGTATTATCTATTACAGCAAATTCAGCCTTTTCTGAAAGAACAGAGGCTACTTCGTTGATTTTTCTGTCATTTTCCTGCTGTTTTTCTGCCTTTTCTGCTTTAACTGCAGTAAATGCATTTGTTGCAATATCAAACTCATCAAAATCATCGTCAAATATATCTGAATTCAGAAAATCTTCAAAATCGTCAAAGTCTGTTACTTCCAGATTTTCTTCTGAGATTTGTTCAATGCCTTCTTCGGATATTTTTTCAGAATATTCCTCTGTCAATTCTTCCGATTTTTTGCTTGTATTTTCTTCAATTGCAATTTTATTAATCTCATTTCTAATTTCACTTGCAATTGCAGAAAAATCTGAAGGAACAAAGACATTATCTGTTTCTTCGGTTGCTTCTTCATTTACCTTTTCTGCCATTTCAGACATTACGGCTTCAGCTGAAGGGTTTTCCGGCTGCTCTTTCTTTTCAACAGAAACATCAAAATCTATCTTCTTATCAGAAAAATCATCAATGCTGTCGTTATCTGAAATAAATTTTTCTACATCAAAGGCTTCCTGTATTTTTTCGGACTTTTCTTTGTTATCAGCCGTACTGTTTTTAATATTTTCAATTATTGCATCTGTATTGACAGAGGTCTTTGCTGTCATTATTCCGCTGTTTTTCTCACTTTCCTGCCATACATCAGTAATAACGGGAAGCTCTGCTGTGGGGAATAAGGACAATGCATTTCTCTGAGCAAAGATCATCTGCTCACTTGCCTTCAGCTGCTTTTCAAGATTATCTCTGAGCACACCTGACTGATACTGCACAATACTGTAGTTTTTATCAAGCACACTGACAAGACTTGCAATATTATATTTAAGATTTACTGCATATTCACTCAGCTTATCGTGCTTTGAGTCAGCAGGAATGTTAAGAAGAGCATCTCTGAGCTTATTCTGCTCTATCATATCCTCTGCATCAATCTTACTGCGAAGCTCACCTGCGGCACCCGAAAGAAGAGAATTTCTCTGTTCTCTTGCCTGAGCAAGTATTTTTGCAACTGTGCTGTCTGCATCGGCAAGAAGCTCCCGTACAGAGCCTTCTGCCACAGAAAGCATTTCATCAGCCTTATTTTTTGCGGCATTGAGAAGCTGTTCTGCCTGAGCCACTGTCTGATTATGAATATCATCACTCATAGACTTTGCTGCTGAAAGGATATTTTCTGCCTTCTGACGTCTTTCTTCTGCTTCTGCGGCGGCTTCATCTCTTATAAGCTGTGCCTCGCTTACAGCCTTTGACTTTGCATCTTCAATATAAAGGAAGGAGTTATGGCTTGTAATCCTGTCAAGCTCGTCTGCCTGATGCTGAGCCTTTTCTATCATTTCAACAGACTGCTGTTCGGCACGGTCAATAAGCTCAGTTGATGTAAGCTTTGCCTTTTCAAGATTTTCCTGAGCTTCATTGACCTTCAGAGTTACCTCTTCCTCAGTCTTCTGCATAATTTCTTCTGCTTCCTTCTTAGCAGAATTTACAATCTCAGCAGAATAGTTTTCCGCTGCAACTGAAAGCTCATCAGCTTTAAGCTTTGCTTCTTCAATAATTTTTTCAGCTTCAGTTCTTGCAAGAGCGAGAAGCTCTTCATACTGTGCTTCTGCTGAAAGTGAAAGCTCACCTGCTTTAATTCTTGCTTCTTCAAGAACAGTATCTGCTTCGGAAGCATTCTTCTCTGCTTCAAGAGCAATATTTTCTGAACGGCTCTGTGCCTCAGTGAGAAGCTTCAATGCTTCAGAGGACTTGGTTTCTGCTTCAAGAGAAAGAGCTTCATAGCGGCTTTGTGCATCACTGAGAAGCTTATCAGATGTTTCCTTTGCTGTTTCAAGGTTCTCATTTGCTTCTTTGAGCATATTCTGCACTTCTTCTCTTGCGGCAAGCATAAGAGTATCTGCATCTTCCTTTGCCTTGGTTATTATCTGAGCAGAATAACCCTCTGCGGCAAGCTTGATCTGCTGAGCATTTTCATTTGCTTCGGCAACTATTCTTTCTGCAAGATCCTTACCGTCACTAACAAGCTTTGCAAAATCATTTTCAGCTACAGATGAGAGTTCCTCGTATTTAGCATCAACCTCTCTCTGCTTTTCTTCAACTTCTTTAACCTTTTCAGTTGCAAAGAATAGCTTTTCATCTGCTATATACAACTTTTCAGTGGCTTCTTTTATTATTTCCGAGGCTCTTGCATCTGCGGAATTTGCTGAAATTTCAGCGTTTCTGACAAGCACAGCGGCTTCTTCAACAGCCTGAGTTTTAATTCCTTCTGCATTTGCCTTTGCTTTTTCAACAAGATCCTTTGAATACTTTTCTGCAAGGAAAAGTATTTCCTCATACTTTGAATCGGCATCTTCAAGCTTCTGTTCAGCTGCAATAAGCTTTTCATCAGCCACCGCCAGCTTTTCAGCCGCTTCCTTTGTTATTTCTCCAATTCTATCGTTTCCTATAATTTCAGCCTGCTTTATTATTCCGTCAGCAGTTTCTTTTGCAGTATTTTCTGCCTGTAAAATTATATTTTCAGCATTTACTCTGGCTGTATTTTCAGCTTCGGAAATTATACTGTCTGCCGCTTCCTTTGCACTGCTTACAAGAAGAGCATATCTGTCCTCGGCATTATTTTCAAGTTCTTCTGCCATAAGCCTTGCATTTTGGGAAATTTCTGCGGCTTCATTCGTTGCGGAAGTAACCCTTTCTTCATATTCCTTTTCGGCTGCTTCCC
Source organism: Acutalibacteraceae bacterium (assembly GCA_045591285.1). GTDB lineage: Bacteria > Bacillota > Clostridia > Oscillospirales > Acutalibacteraceae > RUG806. The sequence goes on along the minus strand of JAZNSP010000021.1, from coordinate 32,607 downwards.
TTAATATTCCGGCTTTTTCTGTAGCTTCTTCTTCAATGCTTGCGGCAAGAGTCTTTGCTTTGTTGAGAAGCTGAGCAAATTCGTTTTCAGCCTCATTTATCATAGTTTCTGCTCTTTCGGTAGCATCACTAAGAAGAGCATCTGCCTCAGTTCTCGCACTTTCAAGTAAATCTGAGGAATACTTTACAGATGAAGCAGTAAGCTCCTCTGCTTCTGTTCTTGAATTTGCAAGTAATGTGTCTGCTCCGATTTTTGCACCGCTTACAATACCTTCAGCCTGCTGTGTTGCATCAGTAAGCACACTGTCAGCCTCTTGCTTTGCGGCATTGACAAGCTCCTCAGAGTAAGCACGGGCAGAAGAAGAAAGCTCCTCTGCTTCATTTTTTGCAGATGTAAGAAGCACTTCGGCTTCTTCTTTTGCGGAAGAGAGAAGTTCCTCAGACTCATCCTCTGCTGAAGTAAGAAGAGTATCTGCAATATTTTTTGCAGAAGCAAGAAGATTGTCAGACTCTTCTTTTGCAGAAGAAAGCATATCCTCAGACTCTTCCCTTGCAGAAGAAAGCATACCCTCAGACTCTTCCTTTGCGGAGGAAAGCATATTTTCAGATATTTCTTTTGCCTGTGAAATAAACTGATCATAATCGGTCTGAGCAGAAGAAACAAGTCTTTCTGTTTCTGTTTTTGCATAAGTAAGAAGACTGTCGGCCTCTTCTTTTGCAGAAGAAAGAAGCCGTTCAGACTCATTCTGTGCATCAAGGCGCATTTCACTTGATTTTGAAACACCTGCATCTATTATTTCACCGGCTTCGGTATTTGCTTCATTAAGAATATCTTCAGCCTCTTTTTTTGCAACTGAAAGAGTATCTCTTGCATCAGCTTCTGCATTATGACGGATTTCCTCTGCCTGTTCTTTAGCCTTAGTCAGCATTTCACGTACAGCATCCTTCATATCGGAAGAGATTTCTTCTGCTTCCCTTCTTGCTTCGATTAAAATGTCATAAGCCTGTCGCTCTGCCTTTTCGATTACCTCAGTAGCCTTTTCATCGCTGTCGCTGAGAATTTCATTGACAGATTTTTCAACCTCAGCTGTAACTGTTGCCGCAGACTCTCTTGCAGCAGCAAGATATCCGTCCGCCATAATTTTAGCAGACTGAATTATACTCGTATATTCGGCTTCGGCAGTATTGATGATTTTATCAGCCTTTATATTGGCTTCATCAATTATGCCTTCTCCGTCTTTAACGATATCACTTACGGTCTTATTGGCATCAACTATCATAGCATCAGCCTGACTTCTTGCCGTCGATATTATCATATCTGCACTCTTCTGAGCATTGAGAAGAACATCTCTCAGGACATTTTCGTCCTTTCTGTACTCATCAAGCTTTTTAGCAAGAACACTGAGCTTTCTGATAAGATTTCCGTTTTCTTCAAAAATCTGTTCATAATCGCCAATGACTTCAGACAAAAGTCTATCTACCTCATCCGCTGAGTAATAATCATTTTCAAGTTTATTAAGTTCTGTCTTTTTAAGCTGTGCAGGTGTAAGCAAAGCCATCGCATCCTTTCCTTATTGGGAATTACAGGGGAAGATTTTTCTTATCAGACAAAGAACATTCCGTTATTTTCAAGTTCGTCAAGCAAATCTCCCATAACATCAACATTATAGGGAGTAATAATATAAGTATTGTTTGCAATCTTTTTGAGCTTTCCGCCGTTTGCATAAGCAACGCCGCTTAAAAAGCATAACAGACGGCCTGCTTCATCCTTTGCTGTTGCTTCAAGATTAAGAACTACGGTTCTCTTATCAAGAAGCTCATCAGCAATACCTGTTGCTTCCTCAAAGCTCTGAGGCTTTTTGAGAACAACCTGAAGCTTTGCTGTTGTATGTATGTCAACAACTTTTCCGTGTGATGTGGTAGCAGAAGGCATTCTTCCCGCACTTGCGGAAGAAACAGGTGCTCTCTTTATCCCTTCAGATGAAGCCTCGTATTCAACGTCCTCACCGTAAGCCTCATCAAAATAGCCTTCTTCTATATTGAGTATCTTTTTAAATTTATCGCCAATTCCCATTTTTTTGTTTCCTTTCTTATTCTTTATACATTATATAGTCATAGCTTATACATCAGTAACGTCTTGCTCCGAAAAGCGCACTTCCGACTCTTACAAGAGTTGCTCCCTCAGTTATTGCATCGGCATAATCAGAGGACATACCCATGGATAAAACGGAAAGCTCCTGTTTATTCCTGAGAAGACTCTTGGTATCTTCATAAAGAAGTCTTGTCTTTTCAAAATAGTGACGCGCTTCAATTGCACTGTCGGTAATGGGCGGAACACACATAAGACCTTTTATGCTTATTCCTTCCATTTCAGCAATTTCACAGGCTGTTTCTTTAAGCAGGTCAACCTGAAGACCTGTCTTTGACTCCTCGTCACCGATATTTATTTCAATGAGAATATCCATACTCTTATTGTGACTGACAGCCTGACGTGATATTTCCTTTGCAAGAGAAACACTGTCAACAGACTGTATCATGGATACTACGTCAATAATTTTTCTTACCTTATTTGACTGAAGATGTCCTATTATCTGCATCTCGATACTATCGGTATCAAGAAACTCTGTTTTTGAAAGGAGCTCCTGAACCTTATTTTCACCGATAAGCCTTACACCGAGAGAATTTATATGGTTGATATATTTGGGCGCCACAGTCTTTGTAACAGCCATTAAGGTTATATCCTCAGGATGTCTTCCCGATTTTATTGCGGCTTCAGCCATATTTTCCTTTATCTCACGAAGATTTTCATTGAGATAGGACAAATCCTCATCAGTTGAGAAGCTTTTCATCATAAAGCTCAGTCCCTTCTAATATAATTTCATCATAAAGCTCCAAATGTCCTCTTTCCTTATCGGGATTTGCAGTGAGAACATAATTCTGATCGGAATAAATAATATTTATCTTTTTGAATTCTGCAATATTACCAACCTTGACATATACACCCTTCTGACCGTCAACGGTTCTGAGAGCTGAACGCTCTACGGCAAGTCCTGTATATGATTCTACCTTTATTTTGATTGATGCTTTTCTGAGAGAAGCGATATCCTCATCCATAATATTGCATAAAAGCACAAGCGTAACGGGATCGCCCGGTTCCTTCTGATTTACTCTTTCAACCTGCATAGTAAGCTCATCTACGGGAGAATTGGAAAAGGTAACCTTAACAAAGGAGCCTGCAGAAATATCACCTAAAGCCTCAAGAGTTGTATTACACACAAGATACCAGTTGAAATCCGTAATAAGCTTTCCTACGTTATCAGACGATACCGCTGACGGCTCAGAAGAAAGAATTCTTTCAACGTCATCATAGCACAAATCCTTTACAGAGGAAAAATCAACCGTGTTTTCATATCCGTCAGAGGTATTAACATAATAGCCTGACTTCTGTGCTGTAATAACAGACTTGGGAACAGATGAATTCTTAAGCGCCTCATACTCGTTTACAAGAGAATTGAGGATACCCGAAACATCAACCTTATTTCCGAGAGCTATCTGTTTTTTTGTAACTGCTTCTCTGAGCTGTCTTGAAAGAGAATAAACTGATGAAAGCTCGTCCTCTTCTATTGCAGATGAAAGCGCAAAAAGTGAATTTGCAACATTACCCTTATGTAAATCTATATCCGTCTGAAGAAGTCCGCCCGAGGTGGCTTCAATTGAACGGTAATATTCGATTTCCTCTTTAAGCTCTTTTATTCTCTGAGCATTTTCCGCCGCACCGGAATCGGAATAAATCTCTGCCACACTGTCGCCTATAGCAACCTTGTTTCCGTTTGCAACACTCGGCACTATAGTTCCGCTGAAGGTATTATTGATATCTGTTTCCTGCCTTACGGCGAAGGCTTCCACGTCAATTGTTTTATAAACCGTCTGCTTCACGGCAGTAATTGTTCTTATGTCACTTTTCTGTTCCTGAAAAACGCTTATGGGATAAACAATAAAAAACAGTAAAACCAGCAATAAAACCGCTATGAGAATATTCTTCACTTTAGGGGAATTTATTTCAAAGTCAATATCCGTTCTTATATGAAAATTTTTCAAAGGGTTTCACCTGCCTTAAAATATCCTGTTTTTTCTATAATTTCCTTTGCCGCCGTCACAGCTTCCGCAAAGCTATCGTAATTATCACAGTAAATGCTGTTAATTCTTTCATTTCGGCGAAACCAGGTCATCTGTCTTTTTGCATAATGTCTTGTTGCTTTTTTCAGATTTTCCTTGGCTTCATCAAGACTTATTTCACCGAGAAGGTAAGGCACCATTTCCTTATGACCTATAGCCTGAGCAGCCGTTTTACTTCCGTCAACACTGAAATATTCCCTTGCTTCTTCAACAAGACCTCTTTCAGCCATAATCTCCACCCTGAGATTAATTCTGTCATAAAGATGCTCTCTGTCAGAATAATCCATTCCGATAAATACGGGAAGATAGGGTGAAGGATTAAGCCTTGAACGCCGTCTTATTTCAGAGGGCTTTTCTCCTGTGAGAATATACGTTTCAAGTGCTCTTAATACTCTGCCCTCGTTATTTATGTGAAGGCTATGGGCAGTTTCGGGATCAATACCTTCAAGCTCAGAGAATAAAGCCTCTATTCCCTCTTTATCTCTTCTTTCTCTGAGAAGCCTTCTGACTTCCGCATTGTCAGGCTGTTGCTCAAAGGAAATATTGTCAATGAGAGAGTCTATATAAAGTCCCGTGCCTCCGCACAGCACAACATTTTTATTTCTTGCTCTGATATCCTTTATAGCGGCAGTGGCATCTTCAATATATTTTGCAACGCTGTAGCTTTCCGAAGGTGAAAGAAAATCAATAAGATGATGTCTTATCCCCTGCATTTCTTCAGCTGTGGGCTTTGCCGAAGCAATATCCATACCCTTATATATCTGCATAGAGTCTGCAGATACTACCTCGGCATCGAATATCTTTGCAAGCTCAACAGCCATTGATGTTTTTCCTGAGGCTGTAGCACCTACCACCACTATAACGGGTATTTTATAGGTAATTCCTGTATTCATTTATACTCTTCCGAACTGTCTTTCTATTTCGTGCTTTGTAAGCTCATACATTACCGGTCTTCCGTGAGGACAGTATTTTATGCTGTCATCGGTAAGAATCCGTTTTACAAGTGCGGCTGTTTCCTCCTTCTTCATTTCGTCACCTGCTTTAACTGCGGCACGGCACGAAGCGGAATGGTAAAGCCATGATAATTTTTCAGGCACAGGCTTCATATTGCCTTTAAGAAGCTCCCCTGCCATTTCTGTGATTATTGAAGCAATATCCTCATTCTGTAAAAGAACAGGACAGCCGCTTACAATAACCGTACCCGAACCGAAATCCTCGGTCACAAATCCGCCTTCGTTGAAAACATCGAGATTTTCAAGCACAGCGGCATATTCTCTGCCTGAAAGATGAACGGATACAGGCGAAAGGAGCAGCTGAGTAGAGCTTCCCATTCCCCGTTTTGTCAGTTCATTAAAAATAATTCTCTCATGGGCGGCATGTTTATCTATAATAAGTAGCTTATTTTCACATTCAGTAAGTATATAGGTTCCGAAAACCTCACCGAGAACCGTAAATGAAACCGAAGCCTCTGCTTTTTCTTCAATTACACTGTCCTCTTTGTTTCCGTCAGCAAGCTCTGAAGCTATATATTTTTCTCCGTCTGAAATATTCTTTTCAGGTGTCGGTATTATTTTCTCTTCCCTTTCCTGCTCCCGTGAAGCACTGAAAGCAGAAGTAAGCACAGTGCTTTTTGGAGTAATATCTTCAGACTTATTTATATTTTTCGTGTTGAATATACCCGATGTATCACGGAACACCGCAGTAATGGGTACCGTAGGAATTTTTTGAACTTTTTCTTCCTCATGCTCTTTTACACTGTTATGCTCCTGAACAGCTTCTTCAACAGATTTTTTTACAGCTGATAAAATCTGTATATTTTCTGAAGCTTCATCGGGCTTGTCCGAAGCAGAACATTTTTTATCACCGTAAATACGGTTTTGCGGTACGTTAATACTGAGAACTGTTTTCTCCTCCGGCTTTTCTTCACGGGGAAGATTTTCCTCAGTAAAACGCATCTGAACACTCTGAACAGGTGCCTTCTGTAAAATACCGCTTTTAGTTTTAAGTGTAATATCAGGGCGTTTATCATCACCCTTATTAAGTGCCGCACGGGCGGCATAGAAAACTGTTTCAAAAATTGAGCTGTCATCAGAAAAACGGACCTCCGTTTTTGCAGGATGAACATTCACATCTATTTTGTCTGCAGGAATTGAAAGGAACAGAAAACAGGCAGGGAATTTTCCCACCATTATTCTGTTTTTATAGGCTTCGTCAAGGGCAGCCGCCGCCGCAGGAATACGGACAAACCTTCCGTTTACATAATAATACTGCAGATTTCTGTTAGGCCTGTTATTAAGAGGTCTTGAAATATATCCCTTGACGGTAACGGATTTATATGTATATTCACAAGGGATAAGGCTTTCGGAAATTTCCTTTCCGAATACCTGATAAACGGTGTCAAGAAGCTTTCCGCTTCCCGAGGTTGAAAGAGTCTGTTTTCCGTCTTTAATCATAGTAAAACGGATATCAGGGTGACTGAGTGCGGTTTTTGCCACGATATCTGACACATAAGTTCCCTCAGTCATATCCTTTTTAAGAAACTTCATTCTTGCAGGAGTGTTATAAAAAAGGTCCTTGATAATGACAGTTGTTCCGTCAGGACAGCCCGCATCATCGAAAAATACCTCTTCACCGCCTTCAATTTCAATACCTGTTCCGTTGTCCTCGTCGTTAGTCTTAGTAAGCATTGAAAGCTTTGAAACAGCGGCAATTGAAGGAAGTGCCTCTCCTCTGAAGCCCAATGTAAAAATACTGTCAAGGTCTTCCCCGGACATTATTTTACTTGTAGCGTGGCTTATAAAAGCAGTTCTTACATCTTCACGGTGAATACCGCAGCCGTTGTCCGTAACTCTTATATATTTTACACCGCCGTTTTTTATTTCGACGGTAATTGCCGTTGCCCCCGCATCAATGGAATTTTCTATAAGCTCTTTTACAGCGGAAGCAGGTCTTTCAACCACTTCGCCTGCCGCTATAAGCTCGGCTACGGATTTGGGTAAAACGTTTATTTTTGCCATTTCCTTTTCTTCCGCCTTTCATTAAATATTAAACCAGACGCTTTTTGATATCGTATAGCTTCTGTAATGCCTCTATGGGAGTAAGAGTATTTACGTCAATCATCTTTATCTCATCAAGAATATCGTTATTCACACCGCTGAAAAGCTGAAGCTGTAAATCCTCAGGCTCTTCCTTTTTCTGCGTAGAAATATTCCTGACTGCAGTTATATTTTCATTTTCCTCAAGCTCTCTGAGGATTATCTTTGCACGGTTTACTACACTTACGGGCACACCTGAAAGCTTTGCTACCTCAATACCGTAGCTTCCGTCGGCACAGCCTCTTACAATACGGCGCAGGAACGTAATATCATCACCGCGTTTTTTTACAGAGGTGTTGTAGTTCTTCACACCGCTGAGTTTTCCTTCAAGCTCTGTAAGCTCATGATAATGTGTTGCAAAAAGAGTTTTTGCGCCAAGCTTCTTTCTGTCTGAAACATACTCAAGCACTGCTCTTGCTATGCTCATTCCGTCATAGGTAGATGTACCTCTTCCTATTTCGTCAAGAATTATAAGACTTTTATTTGTTGCAGAAGCAAGAATTGAAGCAACCTCACTCATTTCCGTCATAAAGGTGGACTGACCGCCTACAAGGTCATCCGATGCACCCACACGTGTAAATATGCTGTCAACCACGCCTATAGATGCACTTTTTGCAGGTACAAAGGAGCCCATCTGAGCCATAAGCACAATTATTGCCGTCTGTCGCATATATGTGGACTTACCTGCCATATTGGGACCTGTGATAATCGCCGCAACATTCTCAGTGCTGTCAAGATATGTGTCATTGGGAACAAAGGGAGCATCATCAAGAAATTTTTCAACCACGGGATGACGTCCGTCCTTAATATCAATTCTGTCGGACATATCGACTGTGGGGCGCACATAATTATTTTCCTGAGCCACCCTTGCAAGTGAACAAAGTGAGTCAAGTCTTCCTGTTGCGGAAGCCGTTCTTCTGAGCCGTTCCTGAGCATCTGCAACAGTATTTCTCACATCGCAGAAAAGCTCGTATTCAAGCTTTGCAATTCTTTCCTGAGCACCCAGAACCTTAGACTCAAGCTCTTTAAGCTCAGGAGTTATATATCTTTCACAGTTTGAAAGAGTCTGTTTTCTTATGTAGTGCTCGGGAACGAATTCCTTGAAGGAATTAAGAACCTCGATATAGTAACCGAATACACGGTTATAGCCGATTTTAAGCTTCTTTATTCCTGTCTTTTCCTGCTCTTCAAGGGCAATTTTTGCAAGATACTCTTTACCTCCGTTTACGATTGAACGAAGCTCGTCAAGCTCAGGATAATATCCGTCCTTTATCATTCCGCCTTCTCTTACGGAAAACGGAGGCTCCTCCACAATTGCAGAGTCTATCAGATTTCTTATATCCTCAAGAGTATCAATATCGGAATATATCTCTTTCAGCATACCGCTTGAAGCATCAGAAAGATTTTTCTTAATATCGGGAAGCACCGATGCCGTTGCACAAAGACTTCTCAGCTCCTTGGCGTTAGCAGATGCATAAACTACTCTCGTAGTTATTCTTTCAAGGTCATTCATCACTGAAAGACCTTCGGAAAGCTCATTTCTCAGTTGAGTCAGAGAAAAAAGCTCCTCTACGGCATTCTGTCTGTGAATAATTCCCGAAATATTGGTGAGAGGCTGTTCTACCCAGCTTCTGAGAGTTCTTTTTCCCATTGCGGTTTTCGTCTTATCAAGAACCCAGAGAAGTGAGCCTCTTTTCTCTCTTCTTCTTTCCGTTTCCGTAAGCTCAAGATTTCTTCTTGTAACGGCAGAAAGAGAAAGATATTTTTCATCGTTATAAATCTTCAGTTCAGTTATATTTCCAAGAGAGTTTTTCTCAGTATCGTAAAGATATGAAAATATTCCGCCTAAGGCTTTCAGAGCATTCTGCATACCGTCTATACCAAGCTCAGAAAGTGCCTTTCCGAAATGCTTTTCTACAGTCTGTCTGCACCTTTCACTGTCGAAGGCTTCCTCATTCTTCACGGATACTAAAATATCCGTTTTTCTCGAAATATAGGTTCTTAAAAGCTTATTGGCAGGTACTTCTCCGTTAGTGACAAGTTCACTTGGAGAAAATCTTGCCAGAGTGTTTATTATCTTGTCAGGCACCGAGCTTCCCGATACCTCACTGATATAAAGCTCACCGGTGGAAATATCACAGAAGCTGAGCCCTGCCCCTTCGCCCGAATAATACACACAGGAAAGGAAATTATTCTTTGCCTCGTCAAGCATAATGCTTTCCGTAACAGTACCCGGTGTTACAACCCTTATAACATCACGTGTAACAATTCCCTTTGCGGCAGAGGGATCTTCCGTCTGTTCGCACACTGCGACCTTATACCCCTTTGCAACAAGACGTGCTATGTAATTTTCAGCGGCATGGAAAGGAACCCCGCACATAGGGGCTCTCTCCTCCTGACCGCAATCGCGGCCCGTAAGCACCAGTTCAAGCTCTCTTGATGCAGTTTTTGCATCCTCGAAGAACATCTCGTAAAAGTCACCAAGACGGTAAAAGACTATTGCGTCCTCATAGTTCTTCTTTATCTTGAAATACTGTTGCATCATTGGGGTAAATTCAGCCATCTGTCAAAACTTCCTTGTTATTGTTTTTCTTTATTCTCAGCTACAGCCGCCGCAGGTTGAGCAATTTCCACCGCAGCCTTCTTCTGCTGCAGCAGCAGGATCGCAGGTCATGGGATCCTCACCGTTTACGGAAAGAGTAAGAATACCGATAAGGTAATTCATCATTTCGTCAACTGCTGCCTTGGCTTCTTCATATTTCTTCATGCTTTCGTTGAGCATAATCTGTCCGTAAATCTCTCTGAACTCAGCATCCATACCTTCAAGCTTCTTTGTATCAGGCTCTTCCTTTGCTGATTCGTTCTGATAAGAAAGCTGAATAAGATTAAGCTTACCGATAAGACCGTTGAGCTCAATATCATTATCGTTTGCCTGTCTTGCTTCTGTGAAGGCAAGATATCTTTCATCCTCCTGTATTGCGGCACCGAGTGCTCTTACTGCTGTGATTACATCCATTGTTTTTTTCTCCGTTTCGTTTTTTATTTATTAAATCTTCTCCCCTGAAAGAATCCAGTTGAGTGCATTTGTTACCTTAACGCTCTGATAGGTGCCTATAAGTGAAGCGTCACCTTCAAAGTCTATGTTTATGTTTCCGTCGGTTCTGCCCGTAAGCCTTCCGTCCTCTTCCTTGGTAAAGCCTTCTACAAGCACCTCATAGGTTTTTCCCAGCATTCCCTTACATCTCTCTGCGGCAATTTCCTCCTGAAGCTTGAGAAGCTCTGAAAACCACCTTGATTTTTCACTGTAAGGTACAGGATCATCCATATCCTTTGCCTTTGTTCCCTCTCTTGCCGAAAAAATGAAGGTAAAAAGAGAAGTAAACCTGACTTCCCTTATAAGAGAAAGTGTATCAAGGAACTGCTCGTAGGTTTCTCCGGGAAAGCCTACTATTATGTCACTTGTCACGGAAATATCGGGCATAACGCTTCTTGCATACTCTATAAGACCGATATAATCCTCTCTTGTATAGCCTCTGTTCATTCTTCTGAGAATTTCATTGTTACCTGACTGGAAAGGAAGATGAAGATGTCTTGCAACCTTCTCACACCCTGCCATTGTGTCAAGCAGCTCCTTTGTGCAATCCTTAGGATGAGATGTCATAAAACGGATTTTGAAATCTCCGGGAAGGTCATTTATCATTCTGAGAAGCTTGGGGAAGGTCACATTATGAGAACAGTTTTTTCCGTAGGAATTGACATTCTGACCGAGAAGAGTAATTTCCCTTGCACCGAGAGAGATAAGCTCTTTTGCTTCTGCTATTACATCTTCGGGATTACGGCTTCTTTCTCTGCCTCTTACGTAAGGCACCACACAGTAGCTGCAGAAATTGTTACAGCCGTACATAATGGGAAGCCACATCTTAAAATCACGGTCACGGACTACGGGAAGTCCTTCTGCAATTTCGCCCTTTGTTTCTTCGGTTTCAAAAACCCTTTTTCCGCTTCTGAGATTTTTATAAACAAGCTCGGGCACACGGTGAATTGCAAAGGTACCGAAAACGATATTAACGTAAGGATAGCTCCTCTTTATTCTTTCGGAAACGTGCTTCTGCTGCATCATACAGCCGCAAAGAGCAATTATCATATCCTTGTTCTGATTTTTTATGGGCTTGAGTGCCCCCACATTTCCGAAAACTCTGTCCTCTGCGTGTTCACGGACTGCACAGGTATTGAAAAGAACAAAATCTGCCTCTTCCTTATTTTCCGTAAAGCCGTAGCCCATTTCCCGAAGCTGCCCTTTTATTCTTTCAGAGTCTGCCACATTTCCCTGACAGCCGTATGTATGAACAAAAGCAAGAGGCTTTTTTGTCGGATACTTTGCTGAAAGAATTGCTCTTACAAGCTCGGTATATTCTCTTTGCTTTCTCATCTCCTCAGGTGAAACGAGAAAAGAATTTTTATCATGTAAAGACACTGCAGCTCCTCCGTTAAAGAATAGTTCCCGATATTAAAAAACATAATTCAGTTAATTATATATAATATATTAAAAAAAGTAAAGAGAAAACTAAAAAATATTTTCAATTTTCAATTTTTCTCCTTCTGCAGTAACCTTCAGAAAAGCACTTAACTCTCTTATAGTTTCAAGAAGCTCTTCATTATCCTGAGAATCAAGCAAAAGAAAGTACCTGTCGAGAACATCTGCATCCTGATGCTTCAGTATAATTCCGAAGGTGTTTTTGTATTTTCCCCATAAGTCTGTCAGTTCAGATATATCATATTCGTCATCTGAAAGAATTTTATCCTCAAAGCTGTCTATTTTCATAAGCATTTTTTCCGTTGCAGCAGTAACATAAACCGCTGAAAAAATGCTTATAAGCGTGGCAAAAGCCAGAAAAATGCAGGCAATTATAATTCTTTTGGTCATATCATTCATCCTTTTTTATGAGATTTACTTCTCCGCATTTATTCACCGTGAGAAGATATATTTCCTCAGGCTTTACAGACAGCGAAGCAAGAAGAGCCTTCAGTTTGTTTTCATTCATACCGCAATCCTTGAAATCAGACCTGATAACCTCCCCTTCTGCCACAAGCACACAGGAAAGCCCCGTATCATCTGCCGATATTTTCATATTCTCTGCCGTTACTGCCTGCTTTTCAGGCTTCAGAAGAACACTCAATGAGCCGTCGGTTTCGGCTATTGCATACTGCACATCGTTAACATCAAAAACATCCTTCTGTCTTAATGCCTCAAGAAGATCGTCAACAGTATATCGCAGTCTTTTCATCTGTTTCTGGTCAATTATTCCGTTTCTTATGAGAATAAGTGAATTTCCCTGAAGAATACTTCTGAGTCTTGCACTTTTCATTCCCGCCGCTGACATAAATATTTCAATACTTACAAGAAGAAGTATGGCAATTACGGTATTGAGCATTGGAATATCATTATCCTGCATCGGTGTTGCCGCAATTTCGGACAGCAGAATGGTAACCACAAGCTCAGCAGGCTGCAGCTGTCCTATCTGACGTTTTCCCATTACTCTTACTGCTATCACGATTATTATAAGCAGTATTACCGTTCTGATATATGACGTCAGCAATTTTCATCAGTCCTTCACAAGTTTTTCAAGAAAGAGTATAACCTGAATTTTTCAGGAAATACCTAATCAATGAAAGGATGATAGCTTTGAAAAACAGTAAGACAGATGATTTTTTTACGGGAAACACGGAAAAGGATTCAGATTTAATTATCAGCCGTTTTTCAGGTACTGACGATTTATTGCACAGAAGGCTGTTTACGGGCACTGTCACATTAAACGTATTCAGTATTGACGGAATGTGTGATGAAACTAAAATAAGCGAGGCTGTCATAAAGCCTATAACAGCCGAACATACCGACGAAACAAAAGGCTCCTTCAACGAAGACGTGCTTACCCGGATTTTCAAAGGCGTAAACGTCAGCACCGTAAGCACGGTAAGCGAAGCGGTTTATCACATAATTTCGGGAAATCTTGTCATAATAGCCGAGGGAGAAAGAAATGCATTATCCTTCGGTATGCAGGGCTTTCCGAGAAAGCTGCCATCTCCTCCCGAAACAGAACAGAATGAAAGAGGCTCAAAGGAAGGCTTTACGGATAATTTCAAGGATAACGTCACACTGCTGAGAAGAAGGCTGAGAACGCCTGAGCTTGTTATAAAACAGCTTACTCTGGGAAAAACCAGCAACACCCCTGTTCTGCTATGTTATCTTTCCGATAAGGTAAGCGGAAAGCTTCTTTCTGATGTCATGAAAAGGCTTGATAAAATTTCCCTTGAAGCAATACTTGGTTCAGGCTATATAAGACCGTTTCTTGACAACAGACATCCGTCTTTATTTACAGATACGGGAATAACAGAAAGACCTGATACCTTTGCGGCAAAGCTTCTTGAAGGAAGAATAGGAATTATTGTTGACGGAACGCCCTTTGCTCTTATTGTTCCCTATCTGTTCATAGATTATTTTCACGCAGTTGACGACTATCTTTCAAGCACCTATTATGCATTGTTTATGAGAATTCTGAGGATTACCTGCTTTGCGGCTGCCTGTCTTCTCCCCGGTGTATTCGTAGCAATATGTATTTTTCATCCTGAGGTAATGCCCTCGGATATTATGTACGGTATTTCAGCCGCAACAAGTAAAACTCCCTTTCCGATTATGGTTGAAGCCCTTACCATTCACTTTATATATGAGATTGTACGTGAAGCAGGACTGAGAATGCCACGTTCCATAGGACACGCCGTAAGCATTGTAGGTGCTCTCGTTATAGGTGATGCCGCCGTTACGGCAGGTCTTATTGCCGCCCCGATGCTTATAATTGTGGCAATTACTGCAATTTCCTCTTCCGTAATAGCGAAGCTTCATGAGCCTGTTGCAATAATGCGCTTCGGTTTCATTGTTATAGGGGGACTGACAGGTCTTTACGGAATAATGCTGGGGGTAGGAATAATGCTTATTGATATCTGCTCCGTTTCACCTTACGGCATACCCTTTTCCGCGCCTGTTTCTCCCTTTGTGAAAAGAGCACAGAGCGATGCACTCATAAGAAGCGGCTGGACAAAAAGAAAATCTGCACAAAAACTTATACAGAGGATGAAATTCTGATGAAAAACATGGGGAAAATAAGCACCTTTCAGCTGTTTGCAATACTTTTTCTTTGCAGAATAATCAATCTCTTTACCTTCATGCTTCCAACTGCATCATATCTCAATACAGGCGACAAAATAATAGTTCCTCTTTTTGTTGCATTAACAGAGCTTATATTTTCGGCAATCATAATTAGAATACTCTCAAAAAATCACAATGAAGGTCTGATACCCCTTACAAAAAATACCTCCCGGACCTTAGGAAAAATCCTCAGCATTCTCTATGCCTTCTGTTTTGTATGGTTTGCAGGTCTCGGAGTAGCACGTTTTGAACTGTTTATAAGCACGGTAATGTTTCCGAACTCCGAGCTTTATTTTATGACAATTCTTCTTATCGTTGCCGCATTTTATGCTTCACTCAAAGGAATTGAAGCCATAGGCAGAGCATCGGGAATAATTTTCACTCTTCTGTGTGTCAGCACGGTTTTCATTGTTTTAACGGTGCTGGGAGAGTTCAGATATACTTTTCTCAAGCCAATACTTACCGAAGGTATTGCACCGGTTATGAGATTTGCATTATATATCGCAACGAGAACATCGGAAATCATTACCCTATATGTAATTTCACCTCAGATTAAAGGCAACCGAAAAAAGATGCTTTACTCATGGGTAGGACTTTTTGCGGTAATTACGGTAGGCATAATGCTTATCCTTACAGGAGTTACAGGTGAATACGGCGATGACCAGATTTTTCAGCTTTATACCCTTACGGTTATTGCAAAATTCGGTATTTTTGAAAGACTTGACGACGTACTGACGGGAATATGGGTGCTTTGCTGTTTTATTCAGTCATCCTTCCTGATTTTCTCTTCAGTCACGGCAATAGAACAGGGCTTCGGAAAAATAAAAAAAGTTCCCGTATCGGCAGCAGTGGCCGTCGGAATATTCACCGTTTATATACTCTCATCAAAAACAGTTACCTTTTTTTCGGAAATTGCAAGCTCACCCTTTCAGGACATTGTATTTTTCAGCTTTACGCTTTTCCTGCCCATACTGTCCGTATTTCTGAATTTTCTTAAAAAGAGGCGAAAAATATGAAAAAAATGCTATTGGCACTGCCTGTAATTCTGATTTCTGTTTTTTTATCCGCCTGCTCTCAGATTGAAACGGCAGAGCTGAATGAAAGACTGATTATCGAGGCTATAGGGATTGACACTGAAAACGGTAAATATATCATAACCGTTGAAGGACTTGATTCTCTCACGGCAGGAAGCGACTCAAACAGCATAGCATCTGAGAGAATTACCAAATGCTACCGTTTTGAAGGAGAAACTATCGGTATGGCTATGAACAGCATAAGCACCGTTACAGGTCAGATCCCTCTTTTTTCTCAGGCAAGAGTTCTGATTTTAGGCAACAGTACGGCAAAAGAGCATCTCAGTGAAGCACTGGATTTTTTCAGGCGTGAATACACTACAAGAACAGATATTCTTATTGCCTGTGCCGAAAATACGGCGCAGGAGGTAATATCAGCAAACTACGGTCCTAATATGTCAGCGGGCAAAATTCTTGAAACAACCCTTGACTCATACAGATATACTGGCAGAAGCATATATATGCCGCTGTTCAGATTTCTGAGCTCCCTTATAAATCCTACAGACAGTGCTTTATGCCCGAAAATAGCAGTGAAGGATAATGCATTCTCTGACAAAAAAGAGGTTTATCTCACAGGAACTGCTGTTTTCATAAAAAACGGCGGATATATAGCTCTGAATGAAGATGAAACACTGGCATATATGATATTGACGAACAGTATAGAAAACGGTGACCTGACTGTTGAAACCAAAAACGGAATATGTACAATAGAAATAATCAGTTGTAAAGTCAGAACCGTTACAAGCATAAAAAAAAACCGACCGTTTTTTGACATCAATGCTGATATTCGCTGTGATATACCTGAGTTCCAATCTGCCGATTTTTCGGCACTCACAAAAGAGGATACCGAAGAAATTGCAGAAATAACGGCACAAAAAATCTGTACTTCAATGTCGCAGGTGTTAAGTAAATTTCTTTACACATATAATTGCGATATCTTTCAGTTCGGAAGAAGACTTCACCTTGAAGAAAACAGCTTTTATGAGAAAAACGTACTGAACAATGAAAGCTTCTGCAGTGATATTTCCTGTGAAATACAGACAAAAACGTCAATAAGAAGAATAGGAAAAGTAATTCTCGGACGGGAAGAAAACAAAAACGGACAGGAATGATAACTCCGTCCGTCTGAAAAAAAATATGATAAAAGGCTGTCCTGATTATCGGGACAGCCTTAAAGTGCATAATTATTCGGTTACTATCTTCTTAAAGCTCTTCTTACCTCTTTTAAGGAGAAGGCCTTCGCCGATATCTTCCTTTGTGTAGGACTTTTTAATATCCGTTACCTTTTCACCGTCAACGGTAACACCGCCCTGTTCAACTGCTCTTCTGGCTTCGGAACGGGAAGAAACAAGTCCTGATACAGTGAGCATTGTAAGAATATCAATAGCACCGTCAGTAAAGCTTTCGTCCTTTACAGGTGCTTCGGGAGCATCACTTCCGCCGGCAGAGAAAAGTGCCCTTGCAGCAGCCTGAGCCTTGTTTGCTTCTTCTTCGCCGTGAACAAGCTTTGTAAGCTCAAATGCAAGAATTTCCTTTGCAGTATTAAGCTGTGCACCTTCCCATTCGTCCATCTTGTCAATTTCTTCAAGAGGAAGGAAGGTAAGCATACGGATACACTTGAGAACGTCGGCATCGCCTACGTTTCTCCAATACTGATAAAAATCGAAGGGGCTGGTCTTATTGGGATCAAGCCATACTGCACCGCCTACTGTCTTACCCATCTTCTTACCTTCTGAATTAAGAAGAAGAGTGATTGTCATAGCATGTGAGTCCTTGTCAAGCTTTCTTCTGATAAGCTCTCTGCCGCCTAACATATTTGACCACTGGTCATCACCGCCGAACTGAAGATTACAGCCGAAACGGCGGTATAATTCAAGGAAGTCGTAGCTTTGCATTATCATATAGTTGAATTCAAGGAATGAAAGTCCCTTTTCCATTCTCTGCTTATAGCACTCTGCACGGAGCATATTGTTAACTGAGAAGCAGGCACCTACCTCTCTTAAAAGCTCAACGTAATTGAGTGAAAGAAGCCAGTCGGCATTGTTTACCATCATAGCCTTGCCTTCACCGAATTCAATGAAGCGTTCCATCTGCTTTTTGAAGCATTCGCTGTTGTGAGCAATTGTTTCGGGTGTCATCATAGAACGCATATCGGTTCTGCCCGAGGGATCACCTATATGTGCCGTACCTCCGCCGATAAGAGCAATAGGCTTATTTCCTGCCATCTGAAGACGCTTCATAAGACAAAGAGCCATAAAATGACCTACGTGAAGTGAGTCGGCAGTAGGATCAAAGCCAATGTAGAAAACTGCCTTTCCGTTATTTACAAGCTCTCTTATTTCTTCTTCATTTGTAACCTGAGCTATAAGTCCTCTTGCCTTGAGTTCTTCATAGATTTTCATAATATCTGTCCTTTCAAAAGTTTACGTTAGTTTTCAAATAAAACAAAAAAACTGCACCCTGCCCCAAAAGGACAGACTACAGTCCGTGTTACCACCTTTTTTCAGAAAGACCTCACAGCCTTTCCCTTAACGGCTTCAATAAAAGCCTGCCTTTATAACGGAAGGAACCGTCACAGCCTACTGAATAAGTCTTGTTCGGTGTGAAGCTCGGGGATGTATTCACTCTTGTCAGCACTGCAGCCTTACACCTGCCGACTGCTCTCTTGAAGTCATCAAAAAGCTACTTCTTCCCGTCAATGCCTTTTCGGGTTGTTATTCTACAATAAAAATATCAGTTTGTCAACCGCTTTTATGCCAATATCATTCTCAGAAGAGAAACATCGAGAACACAGAACACGCCGCACAGAAGATCTGCGACAAAAACTGCCAGAATAATCTTTTTGTCACAAAGCTCTTTACCCTTACGGTCAGTGACAACCAGAAGTGCGGTCCATACAGCAAGAATGACCGGAAGAGCCATCGCCGTAAATTTAAGAATGGCAAAAAATGGTGAAGTAACCTCCACCGTATATGTGCTCTGCCCTGTAAGTGCCATATTTACCTGAGCCGTATTAAAGGCATCATTTCTGAGAATAAGACACAGAATATATACAAAATTCCAGACGGTATAAAAAATTCCGTTTACAAGACTGAAAATGAGAAAAGGAAGGCTTTCCCCTTTCTCTATTTCAATTTTTCTCATCAGCTTCACCTCAGAAAATTATTCTCAGAAATTGAAAATTGCACCGGCTCCGTAGGTTACAACAGACATAATAAGGTCAGCAATAAAAACACCGAGCGCAACTATGGGAAGAGCTTTTTTAAACTCAATACCGAGAAGAGCCGCGAAAAGCGAACCGGTCCAGCCGCCTGTTCCGGGAAGGGGCACAGCAATAAACGTAAGAAGTCCCCACTGCTTATATTTAAGCACCTTATCAGCATTCTTCGCAGTCTTTCCTTCAAGCTTTTCAATGAAGCCTACAAGAATGTTGTGCTTCTTCATAAACTTGAATATCTCTTTTATGAAGAGAATAATAAACGGCATCGGTATCATATTTCCCACATAGCATATTGCAAATGCCTTGAAGAAATTGATCCCAAAAACTTTAGCAAGTATCATACCGCCTCTGCATTCGAGTATGGGCATAAGGGACGTAAGAAAAATTATAATCTCATGACTTACGGAATCATTGAAAAGTCCCACAAACCACTGTGTCAACTGTTCGGTCATTACACATTCTCCTTATAAATCAAATTGCGTGTTCAAGCATAAATTCTCTGACAGCCATAAGAATTTCCTTATCATTTTCAAATTTCAGCATATCGAGAGCCTCAGGATAACGAAGCCATATATAGTCCTCTATCTCTTCACGCTGGATAATTGTCTGCGTATCCTTTGTGGAAGCAAGAAAAACCTCAACACGCTTTTCTATTTTTGAACCTATCTTATACTGAGAATCTCTGCAGAAGCCGTCTATAATATCTATGTGGATACCTGTTTCTTCAAGAACCTCCCTTTTAGCGGTTTCTTCTCTCGTTTCCCCTTTTTCCATGTGTCCTTTCGGGAAGCCCCAATGATTGCTTCTTCTGTTTTTAATCAGAAGGAAGCGGTATTCTTCATTTATACGGCGGAATACCACGGCACCGCAGGAGTGTTCATAAAGGCAGTCGAGAGAATAAGACTCTCTGTCCTCTGCAAATTCAAGAACATCCCTTATTTCATAATCAATCCTTCGCATATTTTTCGGTGCAACAACAAGCACGGATTTTTTACTGTTGTTGTAGTGCAACACCGCAATTATCTTCCCCTCAAAAACGCGTACCGGATGATTTACACCAAGTATATATGCACCGAGCACAAAACTTCTTTTATCGTTCTGCACCTCAGCAAGACCATAGTTTATAAGATATCTTATTCCGGTACGGAGTTCATAATAATTGCAGGGCTTTGTCACCTTTACCCTGACAGTTTTTCCTAACATTTTCTAACTCCGCAAAATACAAGTTTTTACTATTATATATAACCCTGAAGGAATTTTCAAGTTTTTTTTGAATATTGAAGAATGATTTTATACGGGAGGACAATTTTCAAGTATTTTTCAAAAAATTGTTGTATTATTTATTTGAATAAGTTAAAATATATGAGGTATGTCTTACACGGCAGGTAAATCAGAGGAAGAAAGGCTGACTTATGGCAGAAGATATCTATTTCAACAAAAAAAATAAGGACATTCCCTTTTCGTCAGGAGGACAAAAATCCCCTGAAGGAAACAAATATACCGAAAAAATCACAACTGAGCAGCTTCAGAAAACACCCGGTGAATATTCCTTCAATAAAATAATCACGGAAAACGGTGTATATAATACTGAAAAAAGCATCAAGCAGAAGAACAGACAGAAAAAGAAAGCAAATCCCAAGAAGGTAAGACGAAGAAAAATTCTTACTGCCGCTTTGTCGGCAGTCCTTGCGTTTATCATTCTTATGAGCAGCTTCGTTTTCGGTGTGTCCGCTTTTATTCTGAAGGACTATGAAAGCTCTGAATTTTCAGAAAACATTCACGTTGAAGAAAAAGAGCTTATGCATTCTGCTGCAGTATATAACATACTTCTGATGGGAATTGATACTGAAAATACACAATCCTCTTCACGCTCCGATGCTATGATACTGTTATCAATAGATACACTCAGTATGAAGCTGAAGCTTACATCATTTCTCAGAGATTCCTACGTAACTATTCCGGGCCACGGAAGCGCAAAGCTCAATGCCGCCTGTCAGTACGGCGGGCCGCAGCTTGTCTGTGATACAATTGAATATAATTTTGGTGTAAGAATTGACGACTATGCTAAGGTCGGCTACGATATGTTTGTAAAAATCATTGATGCCGTAGGCGGCGTCACAATTCCCGAGGTCGATGAGGCAGAGGCGCTGGCTCTGGGCACCGCCCCCGCAGTGAACGTTCACATGAACGGAACGGAAGCACTTATGTACTGCCGTATAAGAAAAGGGCAGAGCGATTTTTACAGAACATCAAGACAAAGAGAGGTTATAACACTTGTTCTGAAAAAAGCTCTGTCATCAGATCCCTCCGTTCTGTTTGAAACTGCTCAGGAAATTGCCGCATCAATTGAATGCAGTATAAATAAAAGCGAATTTGCGGCACTTCTTATAAAGGCACTTCCCTGTCTTTTGGGTGATATTGAACAGCTTTCGGTGCCTTTCGACGGAACGTGGTATGATGCAACCAAAAATTCACAGTCAGTGCTTATGGTGGATTTTGAACAGAACAAAGAAAAAATTAAAGAATTTTTATATTGACCGTTAAAGGAGAAAAACTATGAAGTATGCAAAGCTTACCCTTGCAAGTGACTACAAGGTAGGAAAAATTGACGAAAGAGTTTACGGCTCTTTTGTTGAGCATCTGGGAAGATGTGTTTACGGCGGCATTTTCGAGCCCGGACACCCCGAAGCAGATGAAGACGGTTTCAGAAAAGATACGTTAGGTCTTATTAAAGAGCTCAACGTCCCCATTGTCCGTTATCCCGGCGGAAACTTTGTTTCAGGCTATAACTGGGAAGACGGCGTGGGCCCTGTTGAAAACAGACCTAAAAGACTTGAGCTTGCCTGGGGAACGCTTGAAACCAACGAATTCGGAACAGACGAATTTATGAAATGGTGTAAAAAGGCTAATACAAAGCCTATGATGGCGGTAAATCTCGGCACAAGAGGTCCCGATGAAGCAAGACAGCTTGTTGAATACTGCAATCATCCCGGCGGTACATACCTCAGTGATTTAAGAAAAAAATACGGCAGTGAGCTTCCCTATGACGTAAAGCTCTGGTGTCTTGGCAACGAAATGGACGGTCCCTGGCAGATGGGCAGTAAAACCGCTTACGAATACGGAAGAACCGCTTACGAAGCCGCAAAGCTTATGAAGTGGGTTGATCCCTCAATAGAAACCGTTCTCTGCGGCAGTTCAGGCTGGGGAATGAAAACCTTCGGTGAATGGGAAACCACCGCACTTGATATTGCTTATGACCACGTTGATTACGTTTCCATGCATCAGTATCACGGAAATAACGATAACTACCTTGAAAATTATCTTGCTAAAGGTGTGGAAACAGACTCCTTTATCAACAGCGTAATTGCCGCCCTTGACTATGTTCAGGGCAAGCGTCACTCAAAGAAGAGAATTGACGTTTCCTTCGATGAATGGAACGTATGGTATCATTCAAACGGTGCAGAATTTGAAAAATGGTCAAAGGCTCCCCATCTTCTTGAGGACATCTATAACTTTGCTGATACACTCGTTGTAGGCACTATGATCAACTCCATACTCCGCCGTGCCGACAGAGTTAAAATTGCCTGTCTTGCTCAGCTTGTAAACGTTATCGCTCCCATTATGACGGAGGACGGCGGCAAGGCCTGGAAGCAGACAATTTTCTACCCCTTCTACTATGCTTCAAAATATGCAAGAGGCTATTCTCTTCAGGGAATCAGAGAGGGCTCTAAGTATGATACGAAATGGTACAGTGACGTTCCTCACGTTGACTCACACGCTGTTTTATCCGAAGACGGAAACGAGCTTGTCATCTTTGCAATCAACCGTGACCTTGAGGACAGCATAGTGCTTGAAACAAAGCTCTGCGATTTTGAAGGCTTTGTTCCCGTTGAGCATATTGCCCTTGAAAATGACGACGCTGAGGCAATCAACACTAAGGACGAAGAGAAGGTTTCTCCCATCAGCAAGGCTCTTCCCGAAATTGACGGAAAGCTCCTTAAATGTAAGCTTTCAGCAATGTCATGGAATATGATAAGACTTCAGAAAAAGAATTGATTTTTCTCAAAATGAAATATAATATCTTTACGCATAATATTTTTCCGAAAATATAAATTTTCTTGCATTATGCGTAGCATATAGTGTATAATATTTCCAAAATAAATTACGGAGGAAGAAAAAATGGCTAAACTTTTCAATGCTTATTGCAGAGTTTATCAGAAGGTTCTCTATGTAGGCTCAGCATTTCTTGACTGGACACAGCCTGAACTCCTCAAAGGCGCAGGTGCTGTAAAGCAGCTTCCTATGGCAATAAGAGATAAGGGTGTAAAGAATGTTCTTATCGTAACGGATAAGGGCCTTATGTCGCTCAATCTTCTTGACAGCCTCTTTGAAGAGCTCAACAATGCGGATATAAAATATACCGTATTTGACGGTGTTCAGCCCAATCCCACAATTGACAATATTGAAGATGCCGTTGAGCTTTACATTGAAAACAACTGCGAAGGCATCATAGCCTTCGGCGGCGGCTCACCTATGGACTGTGCAAAGGCCTGCGGCGCAAGAATTGCCCGTCCCAATAAGACTGTTCCCCAGATGAGAGGCGTTCTTAAAGTTATGAAGAAATTACCGCCCCTCTTCGCAGTTCCCACAACTGCAGGTACAGGCTCAGAAACAACAGTTGCCGCTGTTGTATCAAACCCCATAACCCACGAAAAGAACGCAATAAACGACAATCATCTTATTCCCAAGATGGCTGTTTTAGATCCAGAGCTTACGGTTGGTCTTCCCAAGCACATCACTTCAACAACAGGTATGGATGCACTTACTCATGCAGTTGAAGCTTATATCGGTAAGAGCAATGTTAAGTCTACAGAAGAATATGCAGAAAAAGCTACAAAGATGATTTTCGAAAACATCGAAAAGGCTTACGCTAACGGCAAGGATATTCAGGCAAGAGAGCAGATGCTCAAGGCTTCCTTCTATGCAGGTCAGGCCTTCACAAGAGCTTATGTCGGTTATGTACACGCTATTGCTCATAACCTCGGCGGTCACTACGGTGTACCTCACGGTCTTGCAAATGCTGTTATTCTTCCCTATGTTCTTGAGTACTACGGTGAAACAGCTCACAAGCGTCTTGCAAAGCTCGCTGAAATCGCAGGTATCAAGACAACAGGCTCAGACAAAGAAAAGGCAGAAGCATTTATCGAGGCTATCAAAACTCTCAATAAGAATATGAATATCCCCGACGGATTTGATATGGTTCAAGAAAAGGATATTCCCGTTATTGTTGAAAGAGCTCTCAAAGAGGGTAATCCTCTTTATCCCGTTCCCAAGATTATGGACAAAGCAGACTGCGAAGCTGTAATCAGAAGAATGATGAAATAAGCTATAAAAAAGACGGTCGATGATTCGCCGACACCACATAAGGCAGTATTTGTTTCTCGAACAAAATTCCCTGTATTTTTGCCAAAAGTCTCGCAAGGCGGCAGCCTTGCTGCGTTTTATGGCTTCAATACAAGAAATTTTCAGTTCTTACGAAACTGCGAAGCACTTTAAAATGCGAAATAGCTTTGCAAGAAAAGACGAAAATCACCGATAATGCTGACGCATATCGGTGATTTTTAACGCATTATTGTGAAGTTATTTCACTTTTTAAAGAAATACTTCCTTATGGGGTGTCGGCGTTCGACCGTCTTTTTTATATGCAGTTGAGTTTTAGCTTTCTGTACTTACTGTGAGTCTGTAAACAATGGGTGCAGCTATAACGGGAATGAGTAAAACAGCAATTAAAACAAAAATCAGCCAATTCGCTTCATAGCTTGGTACATTCATAAGATCACATATTCCGTCCTGCAGATAATAAAACAGAGACCCCACAGGCATACACAGATACATAGGTAAAATCATAAGCGGTGTACCGTTAAAAAAGTAAGTAAAAGGATAGGCAACAAAGGGCAACAGCATAGTTACATATGTTGCAATGAAAGCCCTTGTCATTGAATATTTTTTAGTCATACGAGCCATAAAGACTGCGAAAGCAATGAAGATAAAGGGTGCAATAAAACCGTAGAAAGGTATGCCTGAACTAATGCGACCTACATCTCCGCCAACAATTACACCTGTTCCCAACACATTCATAACATAAAGTATTACAGTCACAATTACACCGATAAAAGCAATGTCAGATTCTTTAATATTGCGGTCGATTTTAATAGTTTTCATTATAGTTCAACTCCTTTGCCATAAAGTATTTATTCTCTCCTTTACACTTTTAGTATATGTTTGGTATAGTGAAAAGTCAAGTTACAGTTTTGTAACATCAAATTACAGCTTTGTAATTTTTTTCGGATGACACTTTGGGTGAGGGGGGGCTGACGCGCCGTATACGGCGAGGGGACACCTATGGTGTCCCCAGAAAATCCCTTTGCGATTTTCCGTCAGCCCCCCCGCCTTTACATCAGACCAACTTAAAAGGCAGGCGTCACCGCCTGCCTTTGATTATTGCTTTTTATATTTCTCAGCCTGAAGATTGAACATATAAGCATATGTTCCCTTCATTTTCATAAGCTCTTCGTGGCTTCCGCTTTCAATAATCTCACCGTTTTCCATAACATAAATTCTGTCTGCATTGACAGTAGTTGAAAGCCTGTGAGAAATAAAGATAACCGTTTTCTTATCAGCGGCATCTATCATTGCCTGGTTAAGATTATATTCTGCAATAGGGTCAAGATTTGCTGAGGGTTCATCAAGAATTATATAGGGACAGTTTTTATAGAAGGCTCTTGAAATTGCCACCTTCTGACTTTCACCGCCGGAAAGCATTCTACCCTCATCGTCAAACTCTCTGAGCAGCTCTGTGAATACACCCTTTTTCAGTTCTTTGTTAAAGCCGCTGTGACCGAGAGCCTCCTTGACTCTTTCTTCTTCAAAATTATCGCTGAGCGCAACATTCTCACCTGCATTACAGGCAAAAAGCTGAAAGTCCTGGAACACTGCAGAAAATCTTTCTCTGTGAGATTCAACAGTAACATCTCTTATATCTTCACCGTCAATTTTTATGCTGCCGCTACTGACATCATAAAGACGCAACAAAAGATTTGTCAGTGTTGTTTTGCCTGCACCGTTATAACCCACAAGAGCGATTTTTTCATAGGGCTTAACAGTAAGACTGATATTTTTCAGAGTCGGCTTATCATTGCCGGGATATGTGAAAGACATATTTTCAATCTTGATTTCTCCGGGAGCACCGCAGTTGGCTTTTTTATTGCCATCCTTAATCTTAAAGTCCGTCTTCAAAAATTCACGGTACTTTTCAATCATCTTTCCTCTTTCGGAGAAAATGGCAACTGCCCATACTGTAAGGAAATTTATAGATGCAGCTATAGAATAAGCACCGTTAAAAGCTGCAACAAAATCTCCTGCTCCCAGCGTTTCTTTAACAAGCACACAGTAACCAAGATATAAGGGCAAGGCAAACATAAATCCTAAGTCCTGAATACCCACATCCTGAATAAATCCTAAGGCGGCTATTTTTTTCCAGTATTTTTTCTGATTTGCTATTACATCATCAGCCGCATCGTTATATCTTGACATAAGAAGCGGGTGAATGTCATTCATACGCACTTCTTTGGCATAATCCTGGAGATAAAATATACGCTGAAAATAGTCACTTCGTCTATGGTACTCCGTGTTATCTCTGCGTCTTTCCATCTGCAGACTTCCCCTTTTTCTGCTAAGAGGAAGAAATACACCGATAAACACAAGAATAATTACAAGGCATATGGGGTCAATAGTCAGAAGCACACCTGCAATGGTTACAAAAGAAATAAGGTTACCCACATAGTTTCTCACAAGTCCCAGAAGATTTGTGATATTATCTGACGATGACTCTATAGTAAGAATAAAGCTGTTGTAAAACTCCGGGTCATCATAGGACTCGAGATCAAGCTGTCTGGCCTTTTCATAAAGAATACTGTTAAGACCGTAATATACTTTTTCTTTAGCCATATTCCAGAAAAACTCCTGGAATATCCAGGCAAAAACCTTACTGCCTACAAGTATGGCGGCAATAAGTGCCACTGCATAAAATATGCGTTGTAAGTTTTCACCCTCTTCTACCACATCAATTATATATTTCAGGCCCACAACACTTATCAGTCTCGTCGGTAGCGTTGTCAGTACGCCCATAACAAATTCGCCTAAAACCAGAGTCGGAGAAATTTTAAACAGCAGACCTACAAAATAAAATATATTTGAAAAAGTCGAATGATGCTTCTTATCTTTTATTTTATTCATTGTCATCACCCTCCTTTTCCCTGTTGTAGCTTGAGGCCTGCAGAGTGAACATTTCATTATATTTTCCGCCTTTAGCCATAAGCTCTTCGTGTGAGCCCTGCTCAAGTACCCTGCCGTCACCTATAACTATTATCCTGTCTGAAAGCACAGCACTTGACAGACGGTGAGATATATAGAGAACTGTTTTGTTTTCCGTAACCTTTATAAGATTTTCATACATCTTGTATTCAGCAATGGGGTCAAGAGCTGACGATGGTTCATCAAGAACTGCAAACTGAAAATCTTTAGCAAAAAGTCTTGCGGCTGAAACCTTTTGATTTTCACCGCCGGAAAGTCCTGCACCGTTTTTATCGAATTCTCTTGTAAGAACCGTATCTCCGCCCTTGGGCAGAGTTGAAATCTTTTCACTGATACCGCTTCTTCTGAGTGCTTCTTGGGCAATCTGCTTTTCTTGATCACTACATTGGTGACAGATAACATTTTCATAAACAGATATGGCAAAGTTTTTATAATCCTGGAATACGGCTCCGAAAATATTTCTGTATTTGTTCAGGTCGTATTCCTTGATATTTATGCCGTTATAAAGAATCTCACCGTCGGTAACATCATAAAAGCGAAGCAGTAATTTCACAAGGGTTGATTTGCCTGCACCGTTGACACCTACAAGAGCAAGGGTCTCACCTTTATCAATGCAAAAGGAAACATTCTCTATTGCATACTTTTCACCGCCGGGATATTTAAAGGAAACATTTTTGAACTCCAGACTTTCAAATTCGCCCGGGTTCTTATCTCCCGAAGTGATTTTAGGCTCATATTCAAAGAACTCCTTCAGATTCTGGAAATACAAAGCCATACTTACAAGGCCGTCGAAGTTTCTCGCAATATTCATAGTGGACTCTCTGACTGCATTGATTGCAGAAAGAACAACCGAAAAGCCCGACACAGTGAGAGCACCTGTAAAAACAAACTGATATGCCGCGTAAGCATAGGTGCCGATAATGGGAATAAACTCACTGAAAAGGGAGCTGACGGTACTGTAAATAAAGAGCTTACAGCCATAGCTTCTGAGTATTTCAACATTTGAATCAATAGCAGCCTTGAAACGCTTCATAAGCACTGCAAAAATATTTGATGTACGCATATCCTTAGAGAAATCTTTAAGAAAAACGGTTCTTTGCACATAAGCCTTGAGTCTGTTGTTGGTGGTCATTTCAAGGTCTCTCTTATATACAAGCTTGCTTTTTAAGGTTTCGATAACAAAAACCAAAGCCACAGGCAAAAGGAAAAGCAGGTATACGGGATTGATTGTTGTAACAGTACCGATAACAAGACACAGAGAAACACTGCAGCTTATTATACTTGCAACACATGAGCAGACTGCATCAAAATAGCTCCAGGCAAGAACATTGGTGGCGCGCTGATATTTGTCATAAAACTCAGGATTCTCATAACATTCCACATCAAGGGTGATTGCTTTGTTGAAAATCTTATTGTTGAGTTGCTTGAGCACATTCTTTGCAGATACGCTGACTATGTAACTTGTAAACCAGGTTATCGCCAAGGATATAACTGAAACAGCCAAAAACGCCGCAAGGGTACCGAGATAGCTCTCGAAGCCTTTATCACTGTCAAGTATACCTAAGAGAACTTTGAGAAAAAGTATGTTCTGGAGAAACAGTCCGAAAATATGGGCGGAAAAGCCGTTAATGAGATATCCTATTAAAAGCTTTTTGTCGCACTGCCAGACAATTTTAAGAGCATAGGCTATGTTTTTGAAAACGGGGACTTTAATGTTGGGGTCTCTGAGTGGTCGTCTCAAAATTATCACCTCTTATTTTTATTGCACCGAAATAAAAATACAGTCGGTTCTGTGCCGACTGTTCAAAACAGAATTCACCTTGTAACGGAAAGCGAAGCCTCGTCAGTCATTAGCAGACAAAAATCTGTTGTTCCGGTATCATAGTAACGGTATGAGTGAACTTGCACCTTTCTGCCGGCTTGACAAATTTTTACATCAATGCATTTTTTATAGTATCACAAGGCATTTTCTTTGTCAATAAAAAAAGCGGAAGTGCCGCGGTTGACACTTCCGTTTTTATTATGCATTTTCGTCTATATATTCCACAAGATCCTTTACGGTTACAAGCTTCATAAGCTCTCTGTCGGGAATTTCAATATCAAAATGTTCCTCAACTTCGCAGATAAGACCGAAAATTTCAAATGAGTTCATAGCCATATCAACGGTAAAAACCGAATCCTCACTGAAGCCTTCAACATCCTTACCTGTGTATTCTACGAAAATTTCTTTAAGCTGCTCAATGGTGCTCATAATACTTTTCCTTTCAATATCTCTTTTAATTATTACTTGCCGAATTTTTCTTTCTTTTCTTTCATCAGCTTATTATAAATCTCTTCTGTTGCAAGAGCAATCTTTGTAACCTTAATGTCCTTATCCTCAGGGAAAATATACCATGTATCATCAATAGTGTTAAGGTTGATACAGTCGCGATCCCAACCGAAGCGGTATTTATACTCTATATGGCATGCATACTGCTGGAGCGCGGGAATTTCCATTGAAAAGGCCTCGCCGTCATACTCACGAACGCCGTGAAGCTTGAAGCCCTCTTCTGTGTGGAGAAGCTCACCCTCACCCATATAGATAAAGCCCTTTGCATTGGGAAGATCGTTTACCTTAACATGGCACTCTGTCTTATATGTACCGGCATAAACTTCCTTCTTAACTTCCTCGCGTTCCCATCTGTACCAATCTGAGGGGAACTTGAACTCGGTTTCGCCCTTGTCAGCCTCAAGCTCACCGTAATAATTAAGTGTCCAGCTCTTGCCGCATTCTTCACAGAAAATCTGAGCGCCCTTTGAGCCCATCTTTGTTTCACATCCGCAGGCAGGACATTTGTAGAGAACATTGTTCAGTCCCTCTGCACGGTCCTTGCGAGCAAGCTTGATTCTGTTTTCGCTCTGCCATCTCCAATCATCGTGCTCAAGAGCTTCCACAATTTTCTCGTGAATTTCCTGAGCTGACATCTTCTTGATATCCTCTGCAGTAAGAAGCTGTGTAATATCTGCAGCTGACTTGAGAAGATAGCGATGTGACTTCATATTCCAATAGGGATTATAAATATGATGACCCTTCATCTTGATTGTTACAACAGGTACGCCGAGGAACTTTACAAGCTGGCTGACAGACTCAGGTATAACCTCCGTAATACCGCAAAGGGAATAACGGGCCTCTGCATAAAGACCGTACAACTGACCCTTCTTTACAACCTTACGGCCGATACGGATAAGGCTGATATCCGGAGCAAACTTTCTTGTGGGAATAATACCGATTCTTCTTGAAACCCACTCTCTGCCGATAAAGTCGTCAACAGCACCGGGATAGTGACCTCTGTGGGGCTTGATAAGTGAACTCATAATATAGAAATCATAGAATGAGTTGTGATTACAAATAAGAATATAAGGGGGCTTTACGCCTTTCATATTGGTTTTTTTGACATCTACGCGACGAATCCATTTTCTGAGAGTTGTACCTATCCAGATTATCCACACAAGATACCACACTTGACCGTGAGGCTCCTGGTTCATATCAAATTTCTTTGTTGCCGGGGGACCTTGCCAAATACGCTTACCGATTTTCTTGTAATTTTTCATAAATGTATTAACCTCCCATGAAGTATTAACATTGAAGATTATAGCAAAAAAACACCCATTTTTCAACAAAAAAAATTAAAATTCATTATTGGAGATAATAAAACAGCATATTTCACAAAATGTATCTGTGTATGCTGTGAAATTTCAATCAAAAAGGCGTTTTTAAGTGAAAAGTATGTGAAATAAAAATAAACAGAGGTTTCGGATTAAAAATCTCCGAAGCCTCTGAAATTAATTATTACATCATTGAGCCGAATAAAAGAAGTAATTTGCCCAACCAGACCTTAATCTGTTCGATAATGTATGTGAAGAAAGAAACTGTGTCCTCACCGAGGATTGTATCAGCAGCATCACCGATAACGCCGCCGACTGTCACTTCTTCTGCACCTGTCTGTGCAGTAAAGGTTATTTCTGTAATGCCGTCGCTTTCGGGGATTGTGGGAAGTTTTGTATAAACCTTGCCTGCGGGGCCGTAATCATCTGTTGACCAGCCTTCAATATAGAATTTCCAACCGCCCTGAATATATGTTTCCTGGGGAGCTTTCTTAGTGAAATCCTCATTGTAATCAACATAAATTACTTTTTCGGCAGGAATTGCTATACCCTTGCCGTCATCTTTATCATACTTGAATGTTACCTTAATGGGCTTTTGTGTTTCATCTGCTGCAGAAACAGCCATTGCTGTTACTGAAAAAATCATAATTACAGCAAGAATGAGTGAAATGATTTTTTTCATAATTTTAAACCTCCGTGTTAAAATTGTTAATTCTTTTTTTAAGATATATTTATTCTATAGTAAAGTGACATCTTTGTCAATGTACTAAAGGTGATAAAATTGTTAACTTTTTAAAATGTTTTAAAAAAGGGACTGCCGAGCAGTCCCTTTCAGAATTTTGACTTTTTAATTATGTGTCGAAGTTAAAGATTGTTGCAAAATACTGGAAAATAAGGTTGATTCGCTCAAAAATTGAAGCGAAGAACTGTAAAAGTGTCTGACCTGCTTTGATCTCTTCTTCAACATACTTAGCTGTGTATGTAACATCGTAATCAGCAGCGGGGATTGTATTGGGGGCATAAACTTCACCGTCAAAGCTTGATTCCCAACCTGCAAAGGTATATTTTGTTGTGTCTGTGTCTTCCTTAACAGGATTTTCAGGAACATAAGAAGTGATGATTGAACCCTTAGCAACCTGAGATGAACGAAGAACCTTGTCACCGTCAACGAACTTTACTGTTACAAGATCATCTGCTGCAACTGCTGCCACTGAAAACATTGAGAAGGCAACAAGCATTGCAAGAATTAAAGCTAATGTTTTTTTCATAGGATTTATCCTCCGTTTCGATAATAAATGTATCAAGTGATAATTTGATATGTTAATTATAGAACATCTTTCGCAGTTTGTCAATATCTTCTTTACACTTCATTGATGATAAAGCTGCTCACCTATCAAAAGATGAGCAGCAAACTGTCAATATTTTCTTGAAAGCTGACTTTCAGCTTCTTCTCTTGTAATTTTACCCACATTGTAGTCTGCCATAAGCTGAACATCTTTGTCGTTGAGCTTATAGAAGCACCAGATAACAAGAGCTATAACCAAACCGAAAATGGGCACAATATTATATGTAAACCACAGACCGTCAAGAGCCGTCTGACTCTGCTGGCTGATAGCATCAATAGCTGCGAGACCCTCAAAGCTGTCAACACCGTCAAAGGTCTTGAAGCCGAAGAAGCCGAGAAGTGCAAGACCTAATGAGCCCGAGATAGCTGCAGCAAGCTTAACGGCAAAGGTCTGGATTGCAAATGTAATACCCTTTGCTTCTGTGCCTGTTGTGTACTGACCGTATTCGGCACAGTCGGGAGTAAAGGTGAAGCCGAGTA
>JAZNSP010000020.1:0-28344 GCA_045591285.1 Acutalibacteraceae bacterium | reverse complement strand
GGACCAGATAAGTTTCAAGGAATACACAGACCCGTTCACGGGTGCCAAGAATAAATAAGCAAAAATAAACAGCCGCACGAGAGCGGCTGCTTGTGAGTGTAATGCGGTGTCAAACTTCAGTAGTCCCTTTCAGGGATGAAGTCTGTAATAGCCCCTTATAGGGGCAGTGCAAACCACCAGTTCAACTGGTGGTTTTGATTTCTTTTAATCTTAGTCGATTTCGACCTGAATTTTCATATCGTTTCTGTTTGCGGCACTGCGCATTACTGTGCGGATAGCTTTTGCTATTCTGCCCTGCTTGCCGATAACTCTGCCGATATCGTTTTCGGCAACATGAAGATGGAATACTGTTACGCCGTCCTCATTGACCTCGTCAGCAGTAACTGAAACTGCATCGGGCTCGTCAACAAGACCTTTAGCGATGCCGAGAAGCAAATCTTTCATTTATATAAGCCTCCGGTGATGTTATCAGTCGATAACGCCGTTCTTCTTGAGAAGAACCTTAACAGTATCTGTGGGCTGTGCGCCGTTAGCAATCCACTGCTTAGCCTTGTCAGCATCAACCTTGATAACCTTGGGCTCTGTCATAGGATTGTAGTAACCGATCTCTTCGATAAATCTGCCGTCACGGGGATATCTTGAATCAGCAACAACGATACGATAGAAGGGAGCCTTCTTTGCACCCATACGACGAAGACGAATTTTAACTGCCATTTTTAATTTCCTCCAATAAATAAAATTTTATATGTTAAACAATCAAGCCTTAAAGGCTTTAGTGTCTAATCCGTGATTAAAAGCCGGGGAATCCGCCGGGCATTCCTCCGCCCATTCCTCCGGGGAAGCCGCCGGGCATCATACGGCGCATTTTCTTTTTGCTGCCGCCCTTTGAGCCGCTGAGCTGCTTGAACATTTTCTGCATCTGCTTATACTGAGAAAGAAGTCTGTTGACGTCTTCTACCTGCATACCGCAGCCTGCCGCAATTCTTCTCTTTCTTGAGGGATTGATGATTTCAGGCTTTTCTCTTTCTTTGGGAGTCATTGAAAGGATAATAGCCTTTGTTTTGTCAAGACGGCTTTCATCAATATCGGTATCCTTGATTTTTTTACCGATGCCGGGAATCATAGAAAGGATATCCTTCATTGAGCCCATCTTTTTCATCTCTTCCATCTGCATAAGAAGGTCATTGAGGTCAAATTTATTCTGCTGAAGCTTCTTTTCAAGCTCTGCCGCTTTCTTTTCGTCAAGTGTGGTTTCTGCTTTTTCAATAAGAGAAAGCACGTCACCCATACCGAGAATTCTTGAAGCCATTCTGTCGGGGTGGAAAACGTCCAGATCGTCAAGCTTTTCACCTACGCCGACGAACTTGATAGGCTTACCTGTAACAGCTCTTGCGGAAAGAGCCGCACCGCCTCTTGTGTCACCGTCAAGCTTAGTAAGAACAAGACCGTCAATTCCCAGTGCCTCATTGAAGGTAGAAGCAACGTTTACTGCATCCTGACCTGTCATAGAGTCAACAACGAGAAGAATTTCGTGAGGTTTTACCTCAGCCTTTATATTCTTGAGTTCCTGCATAAGCTGTTCATCAATGTGAAGACGGCCTGCAGTATCAAGGAATACGTAGTCGTAACCCTTATCCTTTGCAAGCTTAACTGCTTCTCTTGCAATAGTTACGGGATTTTCAGTGCCCATTTCAAAAACGGGAACTCCTGCCTGTTCACCCACGACCTGAAGCTGCTTGATAGCGGCAGGTCTGTAAATGTCACAGGCGGCAAGGAGAGGTCTGTGACCGTCTGCCTTGAGCTTTTTACATATCTTGGCACTGTGAGTTGTCTTACCTGAACCCTGAAGACCGCACATCATAACAACCGTGGGGGGATGAGATGCATTTGCAAGTCTTGACTGAGTTCCGCCCATAAGAGCAGTAAGCTCTTCATTTACTATCTTAATTACCATCTGTGCGGGGGTAAGGCTTTCCATTACCTTAGCACCGATAGCCTTTTCAGTTACTCTGGCGGTAAAATCTCTTGCGACCTTGTAGCTTACGTCAGCTTCAAGAAGGGCAAGACGGACTTCTCGCATGGCTTCTTTAACGTCGCTTTCATTAAGCGAACCCTTGCTCTTCAGTTTTTTAAACGCAGAGTCAAGTTTATCGGACAAACCTTCAAAAGCCATTAAGTCACTTCCTTTACATTGGTTTTGTAATTATTCTGAAAGAGAAATAGCTATGGACTTTATTCTGACTGAAAGATCGTTTATCTCTCTGGAAAGTCCCGTATTTCTGTTTTCCTGACTGATTTTTGATGCACAGTCGA
This sequence comes from Acutalibacteraceae bacterium, assembly GCA_045591285.1. Lineage (GTDB taxonomy): Bacteria > Bacillota > Clostridia > Oscillospirales > Acutalibacteraceae > RUG806. The sequence goes on along the minus strand of JAZNSP010000020.1, from coordinate 26,031 downwards.
TTATTTCCTCAAGACCGCTTTGCATATCCTTGAAACGCTTTACAAGACCGAGTCTTTCTTCCATTTCAATAAGCTGACATTCAGCTCTCTTGATAGCATCTCTCACGCCCTGACGGGTAATTCCCACGTTTGCGGCAATCTCTGCAAGAGAAAGGTCTTCATTATAATAGTATTCGAGAAATTCGCGCTGTTTGGGTGTGAGCATATCACCGTAAAAATCGAGAAGAATTGTAATATCAAGATTTTTTGCCATTTTCAGCACCCCTTTCCCTTTTTTCTGAAAATAAAAAGCCTGTAAAGCCTTAAACTTTACAGACCGTATTATATTATAAAACGTACCCTTTGTCAACTCAAATTTTTAAATTGTATGATTTAAACTAAATGACAGTTTTATTCTGCGAAATTAGTGCAATTTTCACATATATTTTCGGAAAAATCACATATCTCACAGGCGGGCTTTGTTTCAGCAAGAGCATAATCCCCCGAATTTGAGGAAGTTGTGCCCACTACGGATGCAAGAGGGATATATAACAGCAGACAAACGGCACAAGCCGCACTTAGAATGAACTTTTTAACAGGTGAAAACTTCATTTTTTACGCCCTCCCGCAAGAAAAATCTTTCATCTGTAATTTTACATAAATTATAATAGGGTGTCAATAAAATTTCCGAAAAAAAGTGTAACAATTTTGTATTATTTTGACAGTAATCACAGGGGAGTATGATTGCAGTAAAAAACGGATTATTTTTGTCATTTTCGCAGTGTTGCATCCTTTTTAAAAGTAATTTCTTTACACGCTCTTTTATGGGTGTTATAATGTCAGTATAACAACTGAAGAGGTGATTTTGTGACTCAGGATAAGTATTTTTCAATGGCAAGCTGGGTGGAATTTCCCGAAAACCCCGTAAGCGTTCTGGCGAGAAAGGATTTTTCCGCCCGTAACGTAAAAAAAGCACGGCTTTTCGTAATAGGACTTGGCTTCTTTGAAGGCTATATAAACGGTAAGCTCATAAGTGAGGACAGATTTCTGCCCTTGAATACGGATTTTCACGAAAGAAAGCTTATGAGAAAATCAGGTCCCTTCACAGAAGAAACCGCACACAGAATTTACGTCTGTGAATTTGACGTTACTTCACTTATAAAAGACGGACTGAACAGCCTTTGCTTTATGCTCGGTAACGGCTGGTATGCCTGTACCCATCAGGAGATGTTCGGAACCAAGAAGCTTATCTTCCGGCTTGTGCTGACTGATGCACAGAATAAGGTAACCGAGCTCGTTTCCGACTCATCAGTTCTTTATAACAAGGGCTTTATAACGGAATATGACCTGACAGAAGGTGAGTGTCAGGATTTCAGGGATTATTCTGATAACTGGCTTTATCCCGAAAACAGTGTTGACGGCTGGAAAAATGCAAGTGAATGTGTTTTCCCCGAAACAAGATATATGACTTCTCTTTGTCCCCCTGACAGAATTCTTCAGGAAATTATTCCCGAGGTGATAAAGGACGGCGGAGAATATAAGGTATATGACATAGGAAAGAACATAAGCGGTAATATTGTTATTTTACTTCCTGCAGAATACGGCAGAGAAATTGAAATAGTCTGCAGTGAAGAAAGACTTCCCGACGGCGATATTGATCCCGATAACGTAAGAGGGCAGTGGGCAAGATTTATTGCAGGAAGCTCTGAAAGAGAGGCCTCTCTTAAATTTACCTGGCACGCCGCAAGATATTTCAGGGTGCCTTCCGATATAAAGGTGCTTCGCTTTGACGTGATAAACACCGATATGAAGGTGAATTCACAGTTTAATTCATCTTATCCCGTTCTCAATTGGATATATGATGCCTTTGTGACAACTCAGCTTTCAAACACACATTCGGGTATTCCCTCAGACTGTCCTCACCTTGAAAGAAGAGGCTATACAGGTGACGGTGAGCTTACGTGCGATGCGGTCATGAGTGTGTTTGACTCAAAGGAATTCTACAGAAAATGGATCGAGGATATTTCCGACTGTCAGGACAGAAACACGGGACACGTTCAATATACTGCACCATATACCCATTCAGGCGGCGGTCCCGGCGGCTGGGGCGGTGCCATAGTTCACGTGCCGTTTATGTATTATAAGCATTTCGGTGACAGCTCATTTATGAAAAAGCTCTATCCACAGATGCTTTACTATTTCAGCTTTCTTGATGAACACTCGGAAAATAACCTCGTTGTATCCGACGTGCCTGATGAATGGTGCCTCGGCGACTGGTGCACACCCACGAAAATAAAAATTCCCGAACCCTTTGTGAATACCTATTTCTATATAAAGTGTATTGATGAAATACTTCTGTGTAAGGATGCTATTGAACTTTCAGAGGCTGACGTAAAGAAGCTCAATAAAAAGAGAAGGGTGCTTGTAAAGGCTATCAAGGATAAATACTATAACAGTAAAACAGGGGATTTTGCTAAGAATATTCAGGGAGCAAATGCCTTTGCCGTTGATATCGGTATCGGCACGAAAAAAACCTTTAAGAATATGTTGAAGGTATATGACGAAAAGCATCTTTATTACAATACGGGCATTTTCGGAACGGATATTCTCACAAGAGTTCTTTTCAGAAATAATGAAGGAGCACTTTCATTAAAGCTTCTTTCCTCTGAGGGTAAATATTCCTTCGGTAAAATTATGAATCAGGGTGCTACAACTCTCTGGGAATACTGGACAGGAAGACGCTCTCATTCCCACCCCATGTTCGGTGCGGTAACGGCGTATCTTTTTGAATATATTCTCGGCATTTCACAGCCCTCGGACAGCTTCGGCTATGAAAGGCTCACTATTTCACCTAAGGAGCTTGACTGTGTGGGAGCTTTCAGCGGTAAAATGACAATTCCCGACGGCGAGGTTTACGTAAAGGCGCAATATTCTGAAAATACGGCTGAATTTATTATCACACTTCCCAAGCCTGCAGTTTTTACTTATAAGGACAGGGTTATTGAGCTTAAAGAAGGAGAAAACAGAGTTTTTGTTGAAAAATAAAATGAAAAAGCTTGAAGATATTGATCAGAATTTTAAGAAAAAGAATACTGATATTGAAGGAATGACCGCTTATGATATCAGTAAGCCGCCGTTTAAGATATACGGACTTAAATACGGCGAAAACGGATATTACCGAATGGATACCGAGGTTACACAAAAGGCAAATGACGGAGTGCAGTGTCTTAATTACCACACCGCAGGCGGAAGAATTCGTTTTGCTACCAATTCAAAGCGGATAATTCTCACCGTAACTATGTTACAGGTAAATCTGATGACTCATATGCCCCTTTCAGGCTCATCGTCCTTCTGTATTTACTGTAACGGTGAATTTTCAGGACTTTTCAGAGGTGGATCCTATGAGGATTTCAAGGGCACTTGGACAAGCGAGCTTATTTTGCCCGAAGGAGAAAAGGATATTGTGATATTCTTCCCCTTATACGATAACGTCAGAAGCGTTACCGTTTCTCTTGAAGAGGATGCTGAGGTTTATGAGGGAAAGGAATATAAGAACCCTCTGCCCATTGTGTTTTACGGCTCGTCGATCACTCAGGGCGGCTGTGCCTCTCACCCCGGTAATGCTTATTCTGCTATGCTTTCAAGAGAGCTTGACAGTGATTTTATAAACTTAGGCTTTTCGGGAAGCTGTAAGGGTGAACTTCCTATGGCTGATTATATGGGAAAGCTTCCTATGAAGCTGTTCGTTTACGATTACGACCATAATGCTCCCACCTCGGAATTTTTAAGAGAAACCCACGAAAGCTTTTTCCTTCGTTTCAGAAGTCATAATCCTACGGTGCCCGTCATAATGCTCAGCGTTGCCGACGGCGTGTTCGGAAAAAGCGAGATAGAAAAGCGTAAGGAGATAATAAAAAGAACCTACGAAAATGCAAAGGCTTCGGGGGATAATAACGTTTATTTTATTGACGGTCAGGATATTTACGGTGAGATAGGTCTGAGAAATGCCACCGTTGACGGTTGTCACCCCAATGACATCGGCTTTTACGCCTTTTATAAGGCAATAAGAGAATTGATTGAAAGGAATAATTTGATATGAAACCTTGTTTTATCGCCCACAGAGGCTACAGCGGAAAATATCTTCAGAACACAGAGGAAGCCTTTATCAAGGCAGTCGAGCACGGCTCAGGCGGTATTGAAACCGACGTAAGAATTACAAAAGACGGTGTGCTTGTTGTAAATCATAACGAAACTGCAGTATTCAATGACGGAAGTGAGCTTACTGTAAGCGATGCCACCTTTGAAGAGCTTACGAGAAAGCCCCTTCTCAACAAATTTACCGACACGGAAATTTATATCTGCACCTTCAGGCGTTATCTTGAAATATGCCGTGACGGAAATATGGTGTGCTTCATTGAATTCAAGGGATATTTCCCCGACGAAAAGATTAAGGAAGCCTTCCTTCTTGCAGATGAGGTTTATGACCTTAAAATGTGCTCACTTCAGTCCTTCGAGCTTGATAATCTTATCCGCGCACACGAAGCATTTCCCGATTTACAGATAATGCTTACCTGCGGTGAGCCCAATGAAGACGTTTATAAGTGCCTTGAGCTTGGCTTCGATATTGATATGGCTCATTCGGGAATTTATAAATCCCTTGTTGACCGTTTCCACGAAAAAGGACTTAAAGTCGGTCTTTGGACTGCAAATCTGCCTCACGAGCTGGAGCTTTGCAGACTTATGAACGTTGACTACATAGAGTCAGATTTTTATTCAGACTTTATTGACTGATATGGATATTAAGCTGATAATTTACTATCTTTGTATAGCAGTTGGGGGAATTATTTCTGCCGTTGTTGACTTTTATATAGGAAAAAAGAACGGATTTTCAAAGGATACGCTTAAAACCTATATAATTTTCGGAATTACGGCAGGTGTGCTCAGTGCTTATCTTATGGGACAGCTTCAGAATTTTATAATGTCGCTGACAGAAATTTCCTTTTACCCAAGCCGTCTTCGTATTTTCGGCGCCCTGCTGTTTTTGCCGCTGTTTTTCCTTATTGTAACTAAGCTTATTGGCGGCGATTTCGGGAAAATTACGGATATTTTCACATCGGGCACTTTTATAATGCTTGGTATTTCCAAGATAGGCTGTGCCGTATATGGCTGCTGCTACGGAATACCCTTCACTTACGGTGTTACTACACCATTTGAGGACCACAGGGTTTTTCCCGTTCAGCTTCTCGAAAGTGCTTTTTGTCTGCTGATAGCCGCATTTTCCTATTTGCTTCAGAACAAAAAAAATCACCGCAAAGGAACGGTGTATCCGACAGCACTTATCCTTTACGGTGTTATGAGATTTTTTGCTGAATATTTAAGATATTATTCCCCTGCGGAAAAGACCTTGTTTTTCGGTCTGAGCTTCTGGCAGATGTTCAGTGTGATTTCAATTATTATCGGAGCGGTATGGATTGTTATAGGTCGGAGGCAAAGTTAGGTCGGAAGTCGGAGGTCGGAAGTCGGAGGTCGGAAGTCGGAGGTTGCAGAAATTGTGCCTCTTGGCAGAAAAGAAATGTTTTTTTGTAGGGGTTGGCGCCTCGACAACCCGAGGAGAGTTCCCTACAGATAACAACTTATCTTGTTTGATTTTAAGTTAAATACCTTGCTCTTCGAGGTATCTTTTTTTACCTTTGAAGAAGAGCATTGTGCCGTAAGATTTATTTTTTTCGCAAAAACCGACATCCCGAGGTGAGTTCCCAAAAGATAACAATTTATCTTAATTTATTTCCGATATGATTAATAAACAAAGGAATTTCTGAAAATTCCCGGCAGAGAGAACATCGAAAATGCGGTGTGAAGAATAAAATATGCAATTGCAATATAGATCAAAGGGTTTTGCAGAAGCTTTTCTGTAAGGCTCTTTATTTCTTTATTGCCGCTTGTAAGAATTATGTTTCCCGTGAATATCACCGTAGCCGCAACGCAGGCGGAAAGAGTTATTATTTCAGTCGGGAAGGCATTGAAGAAAATGCCTGAAATAAGGGGGAAAAGGGGAAGCAGAGCGAAGGGGATAAGCTTGATTTTTTTATAAAATACCGATAAAGCGGTGCTTATTGCAACTAAAATAATTACGGGGATATATTCCTTGTGAAAGACTATATCTTCTGAGGGTGTAAGCTTTATTATGGCATACACGGCGCATAAAACAAGAGCGAGTAAATTTACCGTGACGGAGATCTGCTTTTCCCGTTTGCTTTTATCTGTGAGCACGAAAACGGAAGCGGTGATAAAGGGAGCAAAGGTAAGGGAAAAAACGGGCCATAATAACGAAGCTCCCACCGTGAAAACGGCACCTGTCAGGGTATGTGAGGAAAATCCCATTATTATGAGAGAGAGGAAAAAAACAAGAAACATAATCGGGGGATAATAATCCGCCTGAGTGCTGATAATAGCAACCGCGCTGTCAATTCTCATCATACCCAGTGAGGCAAAAAACATCAACGGCAAGGTATAAATTAAAAGGGTGCTTTCTTTTTTACATTTTATTATATATATGTAGCAAAGAATTACCGTGAAAGTATATCCGAAAAACAGAATAAAGGGATATGCATGAGTGTAGCTTACGTTAGAGGAGCCTGAAGAATTATTAAAGCCGAAAAACAGATAAAGGAAATAAATAACTAAAGCTGCAAGAGGAAGGGAGAGGGAAAGTATTCTGTTGTCGTAGGTATTCTGTTTTTTCATATTATCACCACACGAAAACGATATTCATATAGAAGAGAATTAACAAAATGAGAGCTGCTTTATGCTCATTTAACTTTTTCATAAGCTTGTTCATTGTGAGGGCCGCGGCTGAGTTTTTTCCGGAAGTACAGATTATGAGAAGCAGAAGGTCTGATATTACCATATCCGACAGCCATCTTGACGTGTCTGAGGATAAGAAACAGGCAACGAGCTGAACAAGGGGAGTAATAAGACAGAGGAAATATATAAATTTGTCCTTGCTGCTTTCAGCCTTCTTTATTGCTTCCTTCCAGATTTTTCCGAAGAAGAGTGCTATGGGAGAAGCGAGAATAAAGTCTGCGAAAATGGAAGAAAGGGTAGTATCCCTCAGTGCAAACTGGAAGGAGCCTATAAGGTTTTTCAGAATTTCAGGAATATTATCGGGTATGTTTTCACCGATATTGTAAACTTTTTTCAGCTCATTATAAGGACGGAAGCCTGCGCCTATGTGTCTTTCAAGAGCAGTTACGGGATCTCCTGCCTTTTCAACGATATAGTTGAGAAAATCCTCGAAGGACAAAACGTCAAAAACTCTTGACGTGGTATTAAAATAAACGGCGGCAGAAACACTTACTGCTATCATCACTGTCAGCAGTATTTTTCCGTGAAGTGAATTGCCGTTCAGTGCCTTATCTATGCAAAGCACGTATATTACGGGAACGAAGGCAAGAAGGAAGGAATAATGCACCCACATTCCCGTAATAATGAATACGGGAATTAAAAAAGCAGTATATTTGTTTTCAGAAGCAAGAATACAAAGGCTTACCGTAAGAAGCCAATAGATATCAAGAAGCTCAAAGAGATTGATATACGTCATAAAGCCGTAGGGAAAAACGCACACGATAAGGCTTAAAAGAAAGAGATTATTCTGTGTTTCGCCTTCTGCTTTTTTTATGTATCTTCCGAGAACCAAAGCCGTGACGAAGAAAGAAAGCACAATAATCACTATATGAAGCACAGTTACGTTATTCTTCGTAGGATTATCCCATATAAGTCCCGTTATGCTTCCCACAAGGGTACGGGAAATAAAGCCTATCCTCGTATCAACAAGATGAAGGGGATAGAGCACGTTTGACATCAGCTCATCTTTTGTGAAGAAAAGCAGGAAATTCAGTGAGAGTGCGGCAAAAACTGAGCATTCATATTTAAATTTCAGTAAAAAATTCTTATTCAGTTTCATTCTTAAATCCTGTTACCGTTATTAATAATCCGCTTCCTATATCTTCGGCTTCGCCTTCAAAAAGGGTATATGCAAATTCAGCCATTCCTTTGGCTGAGGCTTCAACAATAAGTCCGTTCTCCGAGTAGGTATATGCAGGAACGTATATATAGTCGGGCATATTTTCGGGGAATATTTCATAATATTCTCTGTAGCGGTTTCTTACGAGATAATTGGAAAGCTGATCGGCAAAGAACCAGCCTGACGGACAGCCTATGCTTCTCTCGCTTTCAAGATACATAAGGGGTATATTTTCAAGCACGAAAATTCTGTCGTTTTCGTCGGTTTTCTCTTTTATTTTCTGTGCATCGTTATAAATTCTTGTGCAAAGAAGGGCTTCTTCTGAGGGGAGCTTAATTCCTGCATAAAGTCCCGTTGACATTGTTGCCGTTCTCGAAGAGGCTCTTGAAATAATCATATTTCCCAAATGAAGTGTGCAGTTAAAGGCGGTAAAGCCGAAAATGAGCACGGTAATGAGAATACCGGCGGCTTTGACAAACTTTGTCTTTTCTTCCTGAAGGTTAAACTCAGAAAGAAGGTCTTTTGCAATAATAAGGCTTCCTGCGGCGGCAACTATATAGCCGTTAATACTTGCGTGAAGCATAAGGTTTGAGCTTACCGTCATAAAAACGGAGTACGTCATTCCAGTGCACCAGAAAAGAATGAAGGCTCTGTGATTTTTTCTGTCACAGAGTATATAAAACATCGGACCGAATAAAGCTAAGGGCAGATAGAAGAAATTTGCATCGTCTGTGTCAGAGGAGGCATCTCTCGTCAGATAACGGAACAAATAAGTAAATGTGAAAATTGCAAACACTGAAAGAGTGAAAATAACGGCAACGTTTTTGTTGTATTTTTTTACGAAAGGTACCGCAAGGAAAGTGAGAGCCGTGAGAATAAGAGGAAATACGCCTGCAGCCGACGTCATATCCTTGAAATACTGAACCACAGAGAAGGTTTCAATGCCTGTTTCGACAGAAATCAGCATGTGTTCTATATCTGTAAGAACACCTGGGATACAGCGGATGACGGTTTCAATGTCGGAGTTGCTGAGAAGAACAAATAAAAAGAAAATGAACACGGGAAGAATACCTATAACCGTAAGTGAAAAGGCTTTTATCGTGAAGGGGAAGGGTACTTCCTTTTTCTTCGTTCTGAACGAAATGAAAATCACAAGGAAGGAAACGAAGTAAACGGCATAAAGAATGACAGCTACAGGCTGACAGAGGATAAACATAGCAATAAGTGCGCCTGAAAGAAGCATTTTGGGGTAAGAGGGCTTTTCCAAGAGAGAATATGCGGTGAGAATAAGCATTACAATAAGGAAAAGTCCCATAGTGTTGTAGCTGAGTGAGCGTATGCCGATAACCGAAATTATCATAAAGCCTGCTGCGAAGATTATTGAGGGAGCGCCTGTTTTTTTCAGAACCTTATATATACATACGGCACCCGTAAGCTGCATAAGGCAGAAAATTCTTCTGAGAAACAGCATAAGTCCCGCAAAGGAGCCTGTAAGGGTATAGAAAAGCCTTACGGGAATATATAAAAGAACAGAGGAAAGCTGGGAGAGGTGCCATTCGTCCGTAAAAAGTCCGTCACCGTTCATAAGGCGAAAGACTATTGAGGAATAGAACGCTTCGTCTGAAACCGTGCCGTCATAAACGGAAAATATCCACATAAACAGGAAAATGCCGCCGATAACCGCAACGGCAGTAAAATCTGCAGAGGTCATATTTTTCAATTTCTTCGCAAGGATATTCATTTATATTTCTCCGTTTTGCCTTTATTTTTATTAAAATAAATATATATACATTATATATCGGGGTGTTTTTTCAGTCAAGAATATTGTTGTTAATAAATTGTTCATCATTATAAAATAAATATTCGACAATCGAAGGTGTGATTGTGTATTATCACTAATTTGTTGCTCAGATTTTTATGCACTTCATTGTAAGAGGTTATGTTGACTTACATATTTTACTTGTGGTATCATATTGATGATATATTATACCCGAAGTTGCCCCCTAAACTTAGGTGCATTTCGGAGTATTTGTATTAGTTTCTCAAAACTAATCTAAAGAGAAGGAGTGTTTTTATGGAAACAAGAGCTAAGTTACCAAAGAAAGTTCTTAGTATGTTTCTCTCCCTGCTCATGGCATTGAGCTGCTTCTCTGTTGCGTTGCCCGGCATCGCTCCTATTGCTGATGCTTCAACAACTGCACAGTGGACTGCACTTCAGAATGCCTTCGATGCTGCCGAGCTTGACAGTATCCTGACAGGGGCAAATGCCGCTTCATCAAAGAGCGGTACAAGTTACACGATTAACGACACATCTTCAAAGGGTCATCTTTATAAGATTGCTGACCTTTTGTATGCTATCGTTCAATCTGATTATGCAAGCTACACTCATCACGAAAGAATGTCTGCTTATATTAAGGGTAAGCTTTCCCTTAACAGCTATCAGCAGGATTTCGTTGATAAGCTTTTGCCCAGTCCCGATAACTACACATACAGTAGTTCATCTGACGCACTTTCAACAGGTTGGAACAAGGGTGGATACCCTGCTAACCCCCTGAGCGGTAATATTACAGTTACTGTTACTATTACACGTTCATTGGATGCTGCTATCGCTATGGACTGTGCTACGGCTGCTGACGTACCCGGCAGTATTAATACTACTCTTAAGTATTCTGTTACTGCTACACCTCAGTCTGCTAACAACGGTACGTCAACATCCAGCTGGACCTCTACTTATAAAGACGGTTCAAAAGATAAGTCCACAACCGTTACAGACACTTATTATAAGACAAAGGGCTGGTACACCAACTCCGGTGCGCCTTCAGTTTCTTATACTAAGACTAACTGTCCTGACCTTTCTGCTATCGTAAGCTATCTTAACTACGTAAATACAGAAAGCTTCCAGGAAGGCTATACTGCATGGAGAAGCAATCCCACTATCGTTTACAGCTGGGATATTGAAGTTCTCGAAGCTATTCAGCCTAACTATAAGCCCTACAGCGATGCTCTCGCAAGCGTTGACGCAAAGTATATTGATACATATATCGGTTCAACACAGAAGGGCCTTTACGATGAATATGCAGGTTACTGTACAGGTGCTGTTACAGCTGCTACATATTATCCTATCATTGAATGGATAAGAGACGGCGTATCCCTTGACGGTTATCTTGACAGAGATTCCTATGAAGGCTACACAGAGGTTCGTAATCCCGAACACAAGGCATATCTTGAAGCTCTTCTTGATGATGCTATGACTCTTCGTGCTATCCTTCAGGCTTGCGATCAGGGTACACAAGACGCTTTCGCAAACGTTTACGGTTATACAGACGCAATGTTCGTTGAATATCTCAACATTGTTATCGGTTATCTCGAGGTTTACGAAACAACCGATATGTATGACGTTCTCGTCTTCCGTATGACTCATGACGAAACAGAATGTTATAACGGCGATCCTTCACTCTGGGGTGTTAAGAACTATCTCAGCTATCCCTATACATCAAACGGTGAAGAGTGTCCCGTTGACGACGAAATGCTCGCAGCAGCAGCAGGCTACTTCAACGGTGTTGTAGGTGCTATGGAAAGCTACAGCATTGAAAACGTTGAACAGGTATTTGCTGCAAACAATAACGGTGAAATTACTTTTGCTGATGCTCAGAATATGAGAGATGAGCTCAACAAGGAAGTAAGCTACCGCGGTCACGAAGTAACCTACGTTGACTATTATGCTTATTTTGAAGCTATAAGACACGAAAGATATAACCTTGTTTCTTTCAAGTCAATTGTAAATGTTATTGAAACTGCCGGCGCTAAGGCTCAGGCACTCAGAGCATCTTACAACAATGCTGTTGCTACCTTCGGTGAAGAGAGAGCAAAGCAGATTTACGGCACATATCCCGATACAATTGATGCATTTATTGCCTCTCTTTATGATATCCTCTTAAAGAGATCTTATGACCAGCACTATGCTCTTCTTGAGGTTGCAGGTGATATCGATTCAGTTACAGGTGCATTCGACGGCACACAGGCTGACGAAGTTGACAACTCAAACTTCTCTGCAGTTAAGAGAGCTGTAAAGGGAATTGACAATGAGGTTTATGAGTGGGTTCTTGCTAACTGCTCAGGTGCTACAAGAGATTATATTGCTCAGTGGCATAACTACATTCCCGATTACGAAGCAGCAGCTGCTAACGTTATCGCTATGGCATGGTCTGCTTTCAAACAGGTTCAGCTTGATACTCCTGCAGGAAGCGGTTACTATACCACAAGATATGCAGAAGTAGGCGACATGGTCCGTGAAGAATATCTTGACGAGGACGACTATGTTGTTACAGAAGAAAAGATAAATGCTGTTATCGGTAAGCTTGACGGCTTCATTACTTCTGAAGCATTCACAAAGCTTCTCGGTGTATATCGTGAAACAGAAGAGCCCGAGCTTGATGAGGACGGAAATCCCACAGGCAAGATGCTTCCTGCTGTTCACACTCTTTCAGAGTATATCGAAAATCTTCTTCATGACTTACTTTTCCAGGATGAACTTATCAATACTATAGTTTCTGCTTTGTTCCCCATGCTTACAGAGCTTATCGGCGGTCTTATCGGGACACTTTTCCAGCCTGACGGACCTCTTGCAGATACAGGTATGCTTGCAACACCCGCAGCAGGTGCTGACGGTGCTATCGACCTTGGAAAGCTTGATGTTGATGCTGTTGACGATCTTACAGGTAAAATCAACGTTCATCTTGACGGTAACAAGGGTACAGCAAAGCTTTACAATGCATTTGCAGAGCTTGGTCTTTCCTTCTATCCCGTAACCTTTGCTGCTGTTCTTGAAAAGTCAACAAACGGTAAAGCAGGTAAGTATAACGCTCTTATTACTAACCTCAAAAAAGCCGGTGAAGACTGGAATAATATGGACCTTTACGGTGGTAATGCTGACGGTGAGCTTACTGTAGAAGACTTTGAAGCATATTCATGGGGTGTTACTGACTACGATACCTTCTGTGTTGCAATCGGTGACGTTTTCTCATCAATTCTTCCTCTTCTTCAGGTTCTTTTCACTAACCGTACTTATAACTGTACCGCTACAAACCTTATCTACGGTACATCAGACTCTATTTACGTTAAGAAAATTATCTCCGCAACTGCTGAAAACGTTACTGTCTGGGGTGACCTTCACCTTGCTCTTAACGGTGTTCAGGGTTATAACAACATCTGGGGTACTCTCTTTGAAACATTAGGTGTTACAGCAACAACCTCCGGCTACGGCATCGGTCAGATTACTGCAGAAACACCTCTTTCCACAACATTCGGTACATCAGGCGCCAGTGCAACAGCAGCTCAGTTTGCTAACGCACTCTTTGCTCCTCTTCTTTCTCTTGTAGATAAAGTTGCTGAAAAGCCCATCGACACTGTTATGAGTATCATTCCCAATCTCATGCAGTCAGTTGCTTATGACTTTGTTCAGCCTCTTCTCGGTGCTCTTCAGACCAGCATCGGTATTACCGCTACTCTTCACGACCTTTCAGCAAGCGGTAACTTCGCATCCTGGCTTATTGACCTTCTTCAGGGTACAGTTTGTGACCTTCTCAGCGGTATCATTGATTTCAGTTTCGACCTTAACCTCGGCGAGCTTCTTGACCTTCAGGAGCTCTTAGGTGTTGAAGACCTTTCCGATATCAACGGTATCATCGACCACTTCCTTCTTCCTGCAGAGGATGAAGAAGCAGAAGGCGAAGGCGAGCCTGCAGCTCAGGCTGAAGGCGACGAAGGTGAGCAGTCACCCACAATCGACTTTACTCAGATTTCAATTCCCGCCATCAACGCAGGTCAGTGGGCATCACTGGGTTCACATCAGATAGTTTCATCTATCCGTACACAGAACCTCAACGATACTACACTTTCCGCAGGTCAGCGTCACACAATCGTGGCTGATAAGCCTGATATGCTTTATGCAGTTATCAACTGGCTCCTTGAATTCGCAGCCGGTGAAGGTAACGTTTCAGGTCTTCTTTCAACCTTTGGTATGAGCGACCTTGGCGAAGAAGTTGACGCAGTTCTTGCAGGTATCGACGCTGACGACGCTGTTGCAGCTCTCGTTGAGCTCTTCTTACCTCAGGACTATTCACTTGAAGACTATCACTGGTATATTTCAAACGGTGAAGGCTCAAGATATCAGCTTTCCTCCGCAGACTTTGTATATCTCAAGTATGCAAACGACTGGACAAGAGAAAAGGCTGATTACCTCTACAATAATATTGACTCAATGGCTAACTCCATTGTTAATATGATTGATCCCGATATGCTTGCTGATTATAACGGCAACGTAAACGAATACCTTCTTGCTCTCGTTAACGGCTGGTTCGACAATCAGGGTGTTATGAACGTTATCAACCTTGTTGTCGGCATCGGTGAAGCACTCAAGGATCAGGAAATGATCGTTAATCTCGTTAAGGACCAGCTTTCAACAGGCGGTGCTGACGCAGGTGTTGACCTTCTTACCTGGTACAGATCCTTCGGTTACCTTACTTATGATTATACTCCTAAGTATGACGAAGAAACAGGCGACCTTATCGTTGACGAATACGCTCCTCTCAAGCCCACTGATCCCGGTTACGTAAACGAATTCCCCGCACTTTCAGTTGAAGTTAAGGAAACAGTTAACGAAAACGGCGAAACAGTTAAGGAATACGCTTGGTCAATTAACGGTGAAGCACTTATAGACGACTCAGAAAATGCACGTGAAGTATTCACATCTATTTTCTGTGAGCTCTTCAAGCCCTTCTCACCCATCATCGGTCTTCTCTTCACAGGTACAGACCTTGAGCTCTTCAATAAGGCTATCGTTATTAACGGTGCTAAGTGCTACGAGGGTGCTATTATCCCCGTACTTGAAATGCTCGGTATCTATGACCTCAAGACTCAGGCAGAATATGAAGCAGCATATCTTAACGACTCTGCTGCAGGCTTTGAATATCTTGTAAACAGACTCTTTGACAGAGTTACAGAGCTTCTTACAATCGAAAGCGTTATGATTGACGGCGCTTTGGTTGAATTAGGTCCCGTTCAGAAGGTTATTGACATACTTCCCCAGCTGTTCTACTTCATTCAGTCCGGCGGTATTTCAACTCTTCTCAAGAACCTTCTTCATCCTATCTGGTCACTTGTTGATACTATCCGTCCTCTTGTTGACGTGAACCTTGATGCATTCCTTCATCAGTTCCTTACAAGCACACTCGGACTTGTATATGATAAGACCGATACAACAAACTATCCCTCATCAGCTATCGTTGACCTTCTCTTTGAAGCACTCGATCTTGGCGGTGAAACACCTGAATATACAGCTGAACAGGCTGCTAAGGATAAGGACCTTGTTGACGGTATCTTCGCACTTTCAATTGAAAAGCTTGACCTTGAATCAATCTACTTCGTTGTAGAAACAATGTTCGGTATTGACCTTTCACCTCTCTCCTACGCTATTGAGGGTATGTGCCTTCCCGTTGAACGTGACGGTGTGACCTACGGTCTTAAAGCATACCAGTCAAAGACAGGAAAGACAGCATATACACTTGAATATCACGGTGCAGACATTCTTACAGTTCTGTTCTCATCAATATTCGATCTTATTCTCCACGGCAACAACGCTGCAGCACTCGACAAGCTTCTCGGCTTCGTTAACGAAATCGTTCCCGGCGAAAACGGTGACGGTATTGCCTCAGGCATTACTGCAGACGGCTTAGTTGAAACACTTGCAACCATTCTCGGTGATAAGGCAGACAGCATGGGTGAACAGCCCAACTGGGACTATCTCCTTGAAAACAAGATGGTATTCGGCGTTGACGGCGAAACCGACATTGCTAAGGAATGGGTTGACGGTGACTATCAGGCACTTCAGAAGTACTCAGACCTTTCAATGTATCACTCAATCAACAACCTTCAGTATCTCACAGACTGGACAGAAGACACAGCTAAGGCTACTGACGAACTTCTCAACACAGTTCTTGACTTCGTGGTTACAATGATTGACGAGGATGCAACAGACTTCGGTGTATTCGTTGAAGAGCTTCTTATGACAGAAGTATTCTCAGCTGATACAATTAAGATGCTCGTTGGTCTTATTGCTGACCTCTTCGGTATGATTCCTGTTGAAATCATATCTGTTATCGACACCTTACTTGGTGTAAACCTCATCAAGTGGGCAGATTACGTTGATTATGTAGAAATAATTGATGAAGAAACAGGCTTAGGCACAGGTGAATATGAATTCGTTGCAGCAGACCTCGATTGGTATTCAGATCCTGAAGCAGCAGCTTACATTGATACTAAGGAAGAATTCCTTGATGCAATCGCAGAGATGCTTACACCTGCAGCTAAGCTTCTCGGTGTAATCTTCCTCGGCACAGACTACAGACTCTTCCATTCAGTTGATAACGGCCCCGGTTCAGCACATTACGGTGATGACACCCTCGTTATTAACGGTCTTAATGCTTACGCAAAGGGTATCGTTCCCATTTTCGAGGCACTCGGACTTGACCTTTCAGAATATAAGCCTGAAAAGTATCACGCAGGTCAGGATGCTAACGGAAATATGCTCTATAATGAAGAGCTCTTCGTAAGCGACTTCGTACACATTCTTTCAGATTTTATCGACTTACTTGCAGAAGATCCCGTTCTCTGGCTTGTAGATTCACTTCCCGGACTTATCTACTTCATTAATGCAGACGGTCTTTCAGTATCAGTAACAAACATTCTCGATTCACTTCTCGGTGTTGTTGACATTATCAACACATTCCTTGATGAAGATCAGCAGATTGACCTTACAAATATTGAAGGTATCGACGCATTCCACCTTGACCTCGGTGCTATCTTCTCACTTATTTCCTCTCTTACAGGTCTTGTAATCAGAGGCGACCTTCAGACATATCTCAAGGATCTCTATGTAGGTCAGCTCAAGGCTTACACATCAGCTAACGGACAGACAGCGTTCACAATGGATTACTCAGCAGTTGAAGAACGTCACGATATGATTACTATTCTTCTTGCATTACTCCTTGAAATCGTTACTGATGAAGGCGAATTCATTGATGATGAAGGCAACATTGAATATTACAACAACGCTCAGGTTATTGACGATATGATCAATGGCGACGATGAAGAAGCTACAGATTACGTAAGCAGCATCGTAGGCGTACTCAAGGATCCTCAGAGTGTAATTTATAAGGATATCAACTGGAACTACTTCGATGAAGACTTCGATCTCAGCAAGCCCGACGATGACGGCAAGCTCCTCATTCCCGGCTATGCATTCCAGTACCTTAACTACACAACTGACTGGACATATCAGAGCGCAGCTAAGACATCTGAAGGCTTCAGCGATCTTATCCTCGCTGTTCTCAAGATGACAGGCTCAGCTGATGAAAATGCAACTCTTTCAAGCGCACTCAAGGAAATGCTTAACCTTGAATCAGTATTCACAGGTGAAACACTTCAGAGTCTTCTTGACCTTGTAAGTCCTCTCCTCTTCGGCGAAGATGCAGTTCTCAATCAGACACTTATCGAAGTAATCGGTGCTGTTCTCGGTGCTGACCTTACTCAGTGGAACAACGAATATGCATTTGAAAGCCTCAAGGAAGGCGAAACCTATACTGTTGACGCAGAATCAGGACTTCAGTACAGAATGGTTGACATTATGGAAGAAGTTACTGACGAAAACGGTGACGTAACATTAGTTGCTACCGGCGAACAGGTTAAGACTTATGCTATTACATCAAGAGAAGAATTTATCACTGGTTCAGTAATTCTCTTCCAGCCCGCATACAGACTTCTCTCATGGCTCCTCTTCGGTGAAGACTACGAATTCTTCAACGGTAACACCGAAGCTACAGCAGACGACGTTCTTATTACAATTCAGGGCTCCAACGGCTATAAGGAAGGTCTTGCACTTCTCCTTGAAGCACTCGGATGCACAGGTCTCGGATTTGAGGCTAAGTATAAGACTGTTGATGCTGAAGGTAACGTTACAAGCGTTAACATGGAACTCTTTGTTAAGGATCTTATGACAGCTCTCTTCACAAGAATTGACAACATTCTTAACGATCCCGCAAACCAACTTATTAACCTTATCCCCGAGCTTCTCTACTTCATTAACGCAGGCGGTCTTCAGGTATCTATTGGTAACCTCGTAGCAGGACCTCTTAACCTCGTTAATGCATTTGCAGAGCTCACAGGCGACAGCTCACTCAACGTTGATGCTCTTCTTGAGGATCTCCTCAGAGATGCACTTGACAACGAAGAATTTGAGTTCGCACTTGACAACATCAACCTTGCATACATCTTCGAGATCGTTGAAATGCTCACAGGTCTTGAAGTAACAGACGTAGTAGGCAACAAGCTTCAGTACTTCCACATGGGCGAAATCATTCCTTATGCTTCAGCAGGCGGAAAAGTAGCTTACAAGATGAGATTCTCATCAACTGAAGACTTTGCAGACTTCATCACAATCCTTCTTTCATTCCTTGTTGACGTAGTTCTCTGGGACGGTAACGCAGCAGCGCTTGAAGCTCTCCTCGGTCTTGACGACGGTCTTGTAAGTGCAATCGTTGCAGCTGTTAAGGAAAGCTACACAGTAAAAACTGTTGACATCGACTGGTTCTACTTCGATGATACAATTGACAGTGAAAACTTTGAAGTTGTACCCGGTACAACAACAGTTGATCTTCCCGACAGAACAATCAACTACATCACAGGCGATTACCTTAACGGTAACAACCTCTGGAATAAGGAAACCGTTGACTACATTGTTCAGAACAGAGATGAAATCATTTCTGCAGTTCTTTCAATGACAGGCAGTGAAGCAACAACAGTAGGTGAAATCCTTTCTGACAGCTTCTCACTCAACGAAGACCTTTACACAGCTGAAAACCTCAACAGCATCATTACTCTCGTTACTGACCTTGTAGGCGGACTTGACAGTGCTCTTACAGACTTAGTAAACGTAATTATCAACGTTGACCTTTCAGCATACAACAATATGCCTCTCTTCACTGAAGATCAGATCACTGACAGAGCATCATTCGTAAATGGGCTTTATCAGGTAGTAAGACCTATCTTCAGAATTCTCGACTGGCTCCTCTTCGAAGACGATATCGAATTCTTCGATAAGAAGACAGAAGACGGAATTGAAACTCTCATTTCACTTCCCGGCGGTGCAGGCTATGCTTATGCTATTGTACCTCTCTTCGAAGCTCTCGGCGTTGCTCTTCCCGCAATCAAGGAAGGCGATAAGACAGAAGACCTTTTCTACTCATTCGCTAACAACCTCCTTGCTCGCGTAGAAGCAATCCTCGCAAATCCTGTTGACGAAGCACTTGCTCTTCTTCCCAACCTTCTTTACTTCATTAACGCTAACGGTGTATCTGCTGTTGTAAACAACCTTGCAGGCGGCATCCTTCAGCTTCTTGATACAGTAAATACAGTTCTTCCCGAAGAAGACAAGATAAGCCTTGAAAAATTCCTTGCTGATGCACTCGGCGTAGCTGAAGAAGATATCAACCTTGATAATCTTGACCTTCTCTATCTCGTAGGCGTAGCAGAAGATGCAACAGGTCTTGAAATCACTGATATGATTACTGAAGCTAAGCTTGATAACTTCTATCTCGGTCAGCTCAAGTATTACACATCAGCAAACGGCAAGCCCGCATTCAGAATGGAATACTCCGCAACTGAAGGCGCTTCCGAAATGCTTACAGTTCTTGTAAACTTCGTTCTTGAAGTAGCTCTCTATGAAGATGCAGAAACAGGCGTAAGCAACCCCGCAGCACTTGAAAAGCTTCTCGATCTCGACGAAGGAACAATCGTTGATATCCTTGAAATTATCCCCACACTTGGTGCAACACCCAACTATGTGGATTACAACTGGAACTACATGGGCGGTACAGTTGATGCTGTAACTTACGACATCACTCTTCCCAAGACAGCATTCATCAACTACTTCACTTATAAGACCGACGTTACTCAGGAAGTTGCTAACTACTTCTATGATAACCTTGACGATCTCGTACTCGGTATCATGAGAATGTGCGGCGAAGATGAAACACTTGAAGAAATGCTTGCAGGTTCCTTCAACCTCTACTCAGCAGACATTCTTAACGACCTTGTAGGTCTTACAGCAGAGCTTTATGAGCTTCTCGATGCAAAACTCATTGAGGTAGCAGGTGTACTTCTTGACATTGACGTAGCAGCTTGGGACGGTCTTGTATTCACAGATGCTGAAATCTATGACAGAGATACATTTGCAGCAGGTCTTACACAGGCTATTGCTCCTCTCTTCAGAATTCTCGACTGGCTCCTCTTCGGTGACACGATCGAACTCTTCGTTAAGCACACCGACGGAACAGAAGCTCTCCTTACAATCGCAGGTAACGAAGGTTACAAGTACGGTCTTGCTCCTCTCCTTGAAGCAATCGGCGTTGACCTTCCCACCCTTCTTGAAACTCCCTCTTGCGCTACAATGTTCAGACCTGTTATTGATGCAGTTCTTGAAAGATATGACGAAATCATGGGTAACCTTATTGACGAAGCCCTTGAACTTCTTCCCAACCTTCTCTACTTCATCAATGCAAACGGTCTCTCAGTTGCAGTTCGTAACCTTGCAGGTCCCGTACTCAACGTAATTAACGTACTCAACGAAAAGGGTATTGCTGATATCGACATTTCCGAGCTTCTCTTCGGTCTTGATATCAACAACCTTGACCTCGAAGCAGTATTCACTCTCCTCGAAGAGCTTGAAGTTCTCGGCGACTTTGAATTCAACAATGCATTCAGAGGTTATATGACAGAAAACGCTGACGGCACAGTAACCTTTACTCGTGACGTAACAGGTGAAAACATCATTAAGCAGTTCTACATCGGCGATATCGATCCTTACGTATCATCCACAGGCGATCTTGCTTACAGAATGAAGCTCACTGAGGAATCAAGAGGCGACATTGTTTGCTTCATCCTTTCCTTCGCAGTTGATGCAGTTCTCTACGGCGACAACGCAGGTGCAATTGAACGCAAGTTCGATATGGATGAAGGCGTAATTGCCAACATCGCAGCTATCTTCGCTCAGAAGATGGAATTCACTCCCGCTGACTTCAACTGGGTATATTTCCTTGAACTCAGTGATGAAGAACTTGATGCAGCTCTCAACAACGTTCTTGAAGGCAAGTTCAACGAGCTTCCCGCACTTCCCGAACGTACTCTCCACTACATCGAATACGATAACAACTGGACAGAAGATGCAGCTGATTATCTTGTTTCTAACCTTCCCGACATCGTTGACCTCGTAATTGCAATGTCAACAGACTATGCAAGTCTTACAGAGTTCATTAACGGCAGCTTCAATCTCTACACTAACGAAAACGTTAATATGATTGTTGATGCTCTCTGCGATCTCCTTTCTAACCTTGACGAATACGTTCTCAACCACGCAGGCGTTCTCCTTAACGTTGAAGTTGAAGAGCTTATGAACTTCAAGGCAACAGACGTAACCGATAAGGCAAGCTTCGTTAAGGCTCTTGCAACAGCTATCGGTACAATGGGCGAAATCGTTGACCTTGTACTCTTCGGTGAAGACCTTGAACTCTTCACAACTCTTGAAGACGGTTCACCCGCACTTCTTACCGCAACTGGCGGCGAAGGCTACGTAAACGGTCTTGCTCCTCTCCTTGCTGCTCTCGGCGTTGATACCAACATCGGTACAATTCCTGCAGTAAACGGCGACCTTTCAATCACAGAACAGGTTATCGAAACAATCCTTCTCAGAATTTGCGACAGAGTTGATGAAATTCTTGCAAATCCTGTTGACGAAGTAGTAGATCTTCTTCTCAACCTCTTCTACTTCATTAACGCTGACGGTCTTACCGTAGCAGTTAATAACCTTCTCCAGCCCGCAACCTACATCATGGAAGGCCTTGGCCTTGCACTTGGTAATGATTACAGCTGGAACGAGCTCTTCGGCAACGTTGTTGATATCAACGACCTCAGCTTCGAAGGCATCAGCGCAGTTCTCAAGGATGCAACCGGTATTGACCTCTGGGGCGCAGTAGGTGACTACCTCGGAACATTCTACTTCGGCGAACTCGAATATTACGAGTATGCAGAAGGCAAGGGCTCCTTCAGAATGGTTTACACAGAAGACGAAGAAGCACACGACTTCATCACAATTCTCCTTTCAATCGTACTTGATACATTCGTATATGAAGGCAACAAGGATGCTCTTGTTAAGCTCTTCGGTGACGACGGCGAAGCTATCTACAATGTCATTATGGCATTCCTTACAGATGCTGAAGTTGAAGTTCCCATGAGACCTTATGAATGGATCTTTACAGATAAGGCAGACACAGGCATAGTTCTTTCACCCGTAACAGGTGACGGCCTCTATGACTATATGTACGGCGAGCTCTACACAAGAGAAATGGGCGAATACATCACAAAGTGGCTTCCCTCATTCATCGACACAATGGTTGTTCTTCTTGGTGTAGAATCTCCTGACGGCGACATTTATGACGGTCTTCAGGATATGCTCAACGAGCTTATAGGTTCAACAATCTATAAGACAGACCTTCTTGTTACAATCTACGATGCAATCAGTGGACTTGTAGCAGACCTCAAGGAAGGTATCGGTGAAGAACTCTTCACACATCTTGCAACATTACTCAATGAAATCCTCGGTGTAAATCTCGCTTACTGGGATAACTACACTGTAACTGAAATCGCTGAAGGCGATAAGGAAGCATTCATTAACGAACTTCTCAGAATGCTCACTCCTGTATATCCCTTACTTGCATTCCTTCTTACTGACGAAGACATCGCATTCTTCAACAAGGATGACGGTATTGACGGCAGCGTAGTATCAGATGAAAACAGCTATGTAATCATCCACGGTGCTGAAGGTTATGCATACGGTATCATCCCGATACTTGAAGCATTCGGTTATGACAACGATGCAATTCTTACTCCTGCTGAATATAAGGCTGCGGCTGACGGAAATCCTGAAGAACTTCTCAGAAATATCCTTAATCCCATCCTCAGCAGAGTAGATGCTATCCTTGCAGATCCCATTGATGAGTTACTCGGCATCCTTCCCGGTGTCATCTACTTCGTGAACTCCAACGGTCTTGATACTGCTATCAATAACACTATCAACGCTGTAATCAGAGTTCTCGAAACAATCGAACCTCTCACAGGTGAAATTGATCTCTACGAAATCATCGGCTTCGACTTCGATATCAACATCGAAGGACTTATCAGACAGCTTCTTGATGGTGTTGCAGAAGATACAGGCTTCGAGCTTACAGAAGTAGCTATGGAAGCTATCACAGAGCTTACACTCGGAGAAGTTATCTCCTTCACATCAAAGAACGGTGATCTCGCTTACACAATGAAGTATGCAACAGGTGCTGACAGTGTTGACTTCGTAACAGTCATCCTCAGACTTGCTCTTACATTCATCTCAATTCCTGAAAACGTTGTAGCTCTCGAAGCTATCCTTGCTGATGAGCTTACAGGCGACGGTTACATATTCCTTTGCTCACTTCTTGAGAACTTCTCACAGATGGTTGCTAAGGAAAAGGGTATGGATGAAGTTATGTACACAGTATATCAGATCTTCTATGCAGCAAACGTTGCAGCACACAAGACTAATGACTGGGTTGAAGACTTCAACGGCGACTACTCATTCCTCAATCAGTTGTTCGCAACAAGTGACCTCGCATTCCTTCGTCAGATCGAATCATCACTCAGCGGCCTTCTTGGCAAGTATGCAGGTGATATCGTTGATGAAGAAGGCATAGCTCCCAACGGATTCATCAAGTTCTTCCAGAAGATAGCTGAATTCTTCCAGAAGATTGCAGACTTCTTCGCAAACCTCTTCAAATAAGAAGTAAGGAAGACTAAACAAATAAAAACCGCCTCTGCACCTCGGTGCAGGGGCGATTTTTTATAGTTAATGAATAATGAAAATTGAATGTGAATAATGAATAATTTCAGGCGGAACACCGTGCCCGATTATATAGGGTGAGGCAAAGACAGGTCGGAAGCAAAGTCAGGTCGGAAGCAAAGTCAGGTCGGAGGTCGGAAGTCGGACTAAACTGTACCCATAAAAATGGACACACATATTGTAGTGCAAACAAGGGATGTCCCTAAAAAACGGACACATCTAAAAATCAAAACCCTTGAAAATAGACAGTGCAATATGTAGCAGTTTATGGTAAAATGTATCCGGTCAAGTAAGGAAGGTCGGATACAGATGAACAGATACCCAATGTCAAAAGAATTTGTAAAGGAACTGAATGAAAATCCGTATGTATTGAAAGCAACGGAATGGTCGGTAACCTTTACGGCAGAATTCAAGCAGTTTGCGTATGATGAGTATTACAAGGGTAAAAGCACAAAAGAAATATTTACCGAAGCAGGCTTTGACTGTGAAAAGCTCGGAGATAAGCGGTTGCAAAATTTCAGAAGCAAAATGATGGCACAGGCAGAAAGATAGTGCGGATTTGAAGACCAACGCAAGCACAACAGTCGCAAAGAAGCACAATCAAATCAAGCACAACTGGAAAAGAAGATAAAACAGCTTGAACACAGACTTGCATATCTTGAACAGGAAAATAATTTTCTAAAAAAATCCAGGAAGCGGAAAAGAAATGCAAGCGGAAGTAAAGTTTGAGTTGATACAAGCTGCAGTAATGAAAGAAAACAATGTTCTCAGCATTAACAGATTGTGCGAAATGGCTCAGGTATCAAGGTCAGGGTATTATGCATGGATAAAAGCAGCATCAAGCCGTGAGGCAAGAGAGGAACAGGACAGGAAGGACTTTGAAAGAATAGTAGAAGCATACAAATTCCGAGGATAAGCCAAAGGAGCAAGAGGAATATATATGCGGCTTTTGCACACAGAAGAAGGTGTGATGAATCTCAAGAAAATCCGTAGATTAATGAAGAAATACGGATTGAAATGTCCTTTCAGAAAACCGAATCCTTACCGACAGATGCAAAGAGAAATGAGAACAAACACCACATTTCCGAACGAGGTCAACCGTGAGTTTTTTAATTACGGAGCCAGAAAAATCTTGCTTACGGATATCACATATATATTCTACAAGGGCGGAGTTAGTTATCTGTCAACAATATTGGATGCGTTCACAAGAGAAATTCTTGCATATCGGCTGAGTACAAATTTACAGGTAAAATTTGTGATAAATACGGTGAATGATCTTGTGGAGAAATACGGATGTGAGCTGGATGATACAACAATAGTGCACAGTGACCAGGGGTGTCATTACACAAGCAAGGCATTCATAAAGGCATTGAGAGGCAATGCACTTGTGCAATCAATGTCAAGAAAAGGAAAGTGTTGGGATAATGCACCACAGGAAAGCTTTTTCGGACATTATGAAGGACGAAATCAAATACGAAATTGAAAACGCAGAGTCATATGAAGAAGCAAAAGCAATAATTAATGATTGGATAGATTATTACAACAATGACCGTTATCAATGGGAGCTTGCAAAGCTGTCACCGAAAGAATATCGGGAATATGTTACGACGGGGATATATCCGTTAAAGAACTATAATTATCGGGGCACTGCCCCGAACCCCGAGGTTTAACGCATAACGCCGAGAGGCAATGAAAAAAGACAGTGCGTCAGACGATACACTGCCCCTCGGGTTACCAAGACGCTCAGGTCGTTCCTCAGCGTTGCCTTATCCTTCTTGATAACTGAAACAGTATATCATATTTTTGGAAATTTTTTCCACTACAAATCAAAATTGTACTTGACATGGGTAAACAACAGACGTAGGGGAAATTGTGCCTCGAGGCTGTAAAGAAATGTTTTTTTTGTAGGGGTTGGCGCCTTGTCAAGGGGGACATGGTTTACAGATTGTCCGAGCACATGGTTTACAACTTTCGTACAAAAAGTTGTTCCTAGATTTGGAGCCTGAGGTAAGGAAGCCACACCCTTTAGGGTGCTTGCTCTTGATAGGTTCTG
>JAZNSP010000019.1:0-3804 GCA_045591285.1 Acutalibacteraceae bacterium | reverse complement strand
CAGAACCTATCAAGAGCAAGCACCCTAAAGGGTGTGGCTTCCTTACCTCAGGCTCCAAATCTAGGAACAACTTTTTGTACGAAAGTTGTAAACCATGTGCTCGGACAATCTGTAAACCATGTCCCCCTTGACAAGGCGCCATCCCCTACAGGATATAATTATTTCTTTTCCGCCACGAAGGGAACAAAAAACCAAAATGAAACATTCTTTCGCATTTTCCGAAGGAAAATATATCGCACTGTGAAGCCGTATATCGCTGTCCGAAGGACTTGGCGCTGTCCCATATATAATCTTTTCTTCTGCGAAGGATTTTATGATATGTTTGACTTTATTTTAATTTATTTACAAAAATGCTTTACTTTGTACTTGAAATGAGAAAATCACGGGCATATAATAGTGTGCAAAAGAAGGTGATATTATGGACAGTGGCTTTTTCGGTGCGGCTTTGTGCTTTGTTGTGGGGGCGGTTATAAGCTTTCTTAATTACAAATTATCAGAGCATATACTGAAAAAAGACATTTCAAAATATTCAATGATATCCGTTCTCCGTCAGGTAATTCAGGTAGGTTATCTGCTTATACTGTTCTTTGCGGCGGAATATACGCCCTGGGACAGAACCTACTGTCTTGTAGGCGGAGCGTTGGGAATTACTCTTCCGATGTTCTATTTTACCTATAAGCTGCTTAAAATTAAGACGGAAACGGACATAAGAAAGGGGGAAACGGACAATGGGTGAGCCTTCAGAGGTTCTTATCAGCCTTGGGGGAATACTTGATATAACCGGTGAGGTTATTGCTATGTGGATAATACTTGCAGTTATCACACTGATATGTATTATCATCAAGCTTAACTTAAAAGAAAAGCCGGGGAAGTTTCAGAATATAATTGAAACGGGAATAGAGTATCTTGACAATTTCTTCGGTGACCTTTTGGGAAAGAAGTCGAGAAAGTATTTTACCTTCTTAGGCTCTATGTTTATTTTTATAATTTTTTCCAACTATTCGGGACTGATTCCAGGTGTTGGGCTTACGGATTACGTCAAAGCACCTACGGCTTCGCTTTCCGTAACGGCAGGACTCGGTGTTCTGACCTTCGTATTCTTACAGGGCGCGGGACTTAAATGCTCGGTGAAGCATTATTTCAAGAAATTCATAAGCCCTATAGCAATAATGCTTCCCTTACTTTTGCTTGACGAAATAATAAAGCCGGCATCCCTTGCGTTACGACTTTTCGGTAACGTATATGGCGAAGAGATGGTAACACATCAGCTTTATGAAATTTTCCCCATAGGCGTTCCCGTGGTAATGATGGTATTATCCCTTTTGTTCTGTGCATTACAGGCAATGGTATATACAATGCTCGTTTCAATTTATCTTGATGAAGCGACAGAAGCAGAAGAAGAATAAGTTTTTTACATAAAGGAGAAATTAAAATGACAAATTCAGCAATTATCGCACTTGCAGCAGCTATAGCAATCGCAGTAAGCACAGTAGCACCCGCTATTGCACAGGGACTTACAGCAAAATCAGCAATGGAAAGCATTGCACGTCAGCCTGATGCGGCAAAGGATATCCGTTCCACTCTTATTATTGCACTTGCACTTATGGAAGCTCTTACAATTTACGGACTTCTTATTGCATTCATGCTCATTTCTAAAATCTGAGGTTAATAAAAATGAATATACAGATATCCGTAGTAATATGGACTGTAATTTGCTTTGTTGTGCTTATGGTAATTCTCAGAAATCTTCTCTTTAAGCCTGTTTTTGAAATAATGGATAAGAGAAGCGAGAAGCTGAAGAGGGCAGAGGAAAAGAAGCTTCAGGAAAGCCTTCTTACAGAGGAGCACGAAAAAAAACTTGAAATTCTCAGAGAGGATGCAAAAATCCAGAGAGAGAATTTTATAAAAAGTGAGCTTGATATCATAAGCGTAAAAAGCAAAACAGACATTGAAGCTGTAAAAGCTCAGCGCCTTGAAAAAATCGAGGCATATAAAAAGGCAACGGAAGAAGAAAAGCAGGAGATATGCTCAGCTTTTAACGAAAATTCCGAAAAAATTGCGAAAGCCTTTGCGGAGAGAATAATTGCAGGTAATTAAACAGAGCTTGTATTCATTTCTTCGCTGGAGGAGAATTTATGGAAATTCAGTATGTAATAATAAACTTTCTCATTCTTGCGGCAATTCTTTATTTTGCAGGCAGAAAAACCGTAAAAAGAATTTTCGGCACAAGAAGAGAGAGAGTAATTTCGCTTCTTGAAGAGGCAGAGGCTGTGGAAAACAGACCTCTTCCCGAATTTAAGGAGGAGGAAATACCTCTTGACGGTGTTCTTCCTGAGGAGATCTGCCGTGAAAGACTTCTTGCAGAGAAAAAGCTTCAGGCTGTAAAGGCATTCCAGGAAAGAGAAATGCGTGAAATTCACAGCCGAATGACAGAAAAGGTCAAGAAGGAGCTTATGGAAAGCCTTAAGCTCAAGGTCAAGGAGCTTTTTCTCAGTGAGCCCTATTACAGCAGAATAAGAGCCAAGGAAAGCGGACTTGTTGACAAAATTCTTTCTCAGATAAGTCTTACTCCCGGTGATATGGCATATCTCAGACATCACGACGTGCTCTATGTCACTCTTATGTCTGCCTTTCCTCTTGATGAGGAGCTTGTAAGACGTGTTGACGAGGCTACAACAAAGCTTCTTGACACTGTTGGCGGTAAAACTTCTCTTTGGGTAAGAGAGGAGCCCGATTTTATAGGCGGTCTTCGTCTTCGTATAGGTGATACCGTATATGACGGCACAGTTTCCGAGGAGCTTTATCATTTTGAAAGAAGGCTTAACAGAAAGCCTCTTATTACAGATGACTACGTAACGGAAATTGTTGACGATTTTATTAAGACGGCAGAGGAATATGAGCCCAATATCAATAAATACCAGCTTGGCAGAGTTCTTACCGTGTCTGACGGTATTTGCTGGATGGACGGTCTTGCCGACATTATGTACGGCGAGGTTATTGAGTTTGAATGCGGCGACAGAGGTATGGTGCTCGACATTCAGTCTGACAGAATAGGCTGTG
Source organism: Acutalibacteraceae bacterium (assembly GCA_045591285.1). GTDB lineage: Bacteria > Bacillota > Clostridia > Oscillospirales > Acutalibacteraceae > RUG806. The sequence goes on along the minus strand of JAZNSP010000019.1, from coordinate 744 downwards.
TTATTTTCGGCAGCTTTGAAAATATAGAAAGCGGAAGCAAGGTAAGAAGAATAGGCAGAATTGCATCTATGCCTGTAGGTGACGGACTTTTAGGCAGAGTTGTTGATCCGAGAGGCAATCCCATTGACGGAGAAGGCTATCTTGAGTTTACAGATAAAAGACCTATTGAGGTTTCTGCACCCCCCATTCTTGACCGTGCACCTGTTGATACACCTCTTCTTACGGGTATCAAGGCCATTGATGCCTTAGTTCCCATAGGAAAGGGACAGCGTGAGCTTATTATCGGTGACAGACAGACGGGTAAGACTGCTATTGCCGTTGATACTATTATAAATCAGAAGGGTAAGAACACCGTCTGCATCTACGTAGCCATAGGTCAGAAGGAGTCACTCATATCAGAAATAAGGGAAACCTTAGAAAAGCACGATGCTTTAAGCTACACCGTTATTGTTGCGGCATCCGCCTCGGAGTCTGCGGCTTTACAGTATATTGCTCCCTTTTCGGCTACTGCTATCGGTGAGCATTTTATGTATGAGGGCAGAGATGCGCTTATAATCTACGACGACCTTTCAAAGCACGCCGTAGCCTACCGTGAGCTTTCTCTTCTGCTTCACCGTCCCTCGGGCCGTGAGGCTTATCCCGGTGATATTTTCTATCTCCATTCAAGACTGCTTGAAAGAGCGGCTCACCTTTCCGATGAGCTCGGCGGCGGTTCAATAACGGCTCTGCCGATTATTGAGACCC
>JAZNSP010000018.1:0-110029 GCA_045591285.1 Acutalibacteraceae bacterium | reverse complement strand
AAAAGAATTATACCCGCACCGTTGACACAATGACCGATACCCTCTACGGCGGCGGTTTGCAGGTATTCCTGGGCGAATATGCCGCTAAATCGAACACACTCAAAGCCGCACTTGCGGAGGCGGCATATATGACGGGTCTTGAACGCAACGGCGATATTGTGCGTATGGCGGCATATGCTCCCCTTTTCGGCAATCTTACCGCAACACACTGGTCACCCGACCTTATCTGGTTCAACAATCATCAGGTTACAGGCTCAATAAGCTATTATGCACAGAAGCTCTTCTCCGTAAATCAGGGCACATCTGTTCTTGAGCACACTCTTTCAGGTGCAGAAATTGAAACACCTGCTCTTACAGGTAAGGTAGGCGTGGGTACCTGGTACACAAAGGCTGAATTCGACAACGTAAAGGTAACGGACAACAATACGGGCAAGACACTGGCAAAGGATAATTTCTCCATTAAAAACCTCTGCTGGAACTGGCAGACTCCCGTTGACGGAGAATGGGAAATTGAAGACGGAAAGCTCAGACAGAAGACAACGGAAATGGCATATACCAACACAGGCAGTGTTGCTTATTTCGGTGACGACAGCTGGACTGACTACACCTTCACAGTAGAAGCCACAAAGCTTGAGGGCGCTGAAGGCTTCCTTATTCCCTTTGCAGTAAAGGATACGGAAAACAATTATTTCTGGAACATAGGCGGCTGGGGCAACACAAGAAGCGTTGTTCAGATGATTGAAAACAACGTTAAAACTGAGATCCTTGCAACGAATACGGACTTTACCGTAGAAACAGGCAGAACCTACACTATAAGCCTTGAGGTTTCAGGCACGGTTGTTAAGGGTTATATTGACGGTGTTCTTCACTTTGAGCACGACTTCGCAAGTGATGCCTATGCAGAAGCCTATACCGTCGTAAGCACAGACGACAGCGGTGATATCATCATAAAGCTTGTCAATATCACAGGCGAAACACAGACTGCCGCAATTAATCTCGGTAACGTTACTGTAAGTTCTGAAGCTTCAGTTCAGCAGATGAAGGGAACAAGCCTTGATAACGACAACATTCTCGGCGCAGTTGAGGATTGTAAGATTGAATATTTCACCCTCGACGGAATTTCCTCACAGTTCAATTATTCAATACCGATGTACAGCGTAACGGTTATAAGAATTGCAAGATAAAACCGAATAAAGCTTTTTACACACAACACACCGCCCACAAAAAAGTGAGCGGTGTTTCTTTTTTTGTAACCCTTTTCCGTTTTCAATTGTTTATACTGATGAAAGGCCTTTTAAGAAAATCCTTAAAGGAGGTTGAGAAAAATGCAGCTTGACGATGAGCTGAAGAGAACTAAGCTTAAACAGCTTTATGAAAAATACAAAAACCGTATGTATGCTTCAGCTTATAAAATTCTCAATAATCCACAGAAGGCAGAGGATGCGGTACACGACAGCTTTATAGCAATTGCAAAAAACATTGATAAGTTAGAAGAGCTTGACTCAGTCAGCACAGCCTCTTACGTAATAAAGGCGGCAAAAAACCACGCACTTAATCAGAGCAAAAAATATAACAATGAGGTTCCTTCGGCTATAAGCGACAGCGATATACTTTTTGATGAAAACATACTTGACGTTATATGCACGAAAGAAAGCTACAGTGCAGTTGTTGAAGCGATACTGAGCCTTGATGAAAAATACCGTGACGTTCTGAGTCTTTATTATCTCAACGAGCTTACCGTTTCTCAGATAGCAGTGCTTCTTTCAAGAAACCGCAACACTGTCAAACAGCAGCTTGCCCGCGGCAGAAAAAAACTTATAAGCATAATTGAAAAGGAGAAAAAGCTTTATGACAAGTAACAGAAATCCGTTATTAAAAAAAGCCTTTGAAGAGGCGGCTGAAGCAGAAATAAATTCTCTTTCCGATGAAAATCAGACTGTAAGAGCATATTCACAAAAGCACATTCAGAAAATGGAAAAATTATTTAAAAGTGAAGGCAGAGAAAAAAAGGTCTTCCGTTTCAAACGAAGTGTCGCGGCGTGTATTGCGGCAGTGCTTGTGCTGTTAGTGACAGTAACTGCAAGTGCAGGCTTCCTCGATTTATTCGATCCCGATAATTTCGATAACAACAGATTTACTCATACCCTATGGAATATTGATGACTCATATACCGTAGGTGAAGGAGCAGATGAATTTACAGAGATCACCTATAACGGCAAGCCCATCACAATAAACTATTCACTTTCCACAGGCATTAATTCAGATTTTCCCGAAAGAGCTTTAGTTGTTCTCATAAACGGCGTAAGACAAAGCTTTGATGCCGTTTTAGGTGATAATACTTATGAAAACACTGATATTCTTTACCTTGAAAGAGGTCTTGGCACAGTGCAGACTGCAACACTCACGTTACAGCCGAACATGGGCAAAAAGGGTGAGGTTCTCGCTCTTGAAGTAAGTGCAATTTTTGATCCCGATCAGAATTTCTATCCGGAATGTGAAGGCTTAAACGGCTTAATCGGTGCACACACTGATGATGACAATGATAAAATCTGCGATAAGTGCAGTATCAATCTTCAGAATGTACCCGTAGGTCCTCAGGCTCTCACCTTCACCAATGAAGCCTTCGCAAAAATAGTGATGAAAAAAAATGCACCGAAATCAGAGGATAATATCTGTGAAAGCTTTTCTGGCTATACCGAAGATACACTTCACAAGAAGATTTATGATTGCTTCAATTATGAAATTTACGGCAGTAACGGCACAGAAATTGCCAATGAATATTATTCCCTCGAAACCCTTTGCGCTAAATTTTACCGTGATATAGACGAAAGCCTTGAATATGATGAAAACGGCGGTATTTTATCTGATACCCTTTTCAGAACTACTGCAAAAAAGGATGATAAATTCACAATTAATCTTCACGGAAAAAGCGGTAATTACAGAGTAGCATTTTATATCGGCACCGAAGCACAGCCCGTTTTTGACGGAAAGGATTATGTTGATGTTGAGATTAAAGACGGAAAACAGGTTGAACTGGAAATAAGCCTTGACACAACCCTTCTTAACGGAAAAAATAAATTCTATATCGTATATAAGCATATAGACGACAATCTTTTTGAAGATTATTGGTGGTTCTCTCAGCAGATTTGTGAAGGAACAATTATAGTTGAATAAAACTCAAGGGCAGTAAAACCGAGTGGTCTTACTGCCCTTTGTTTTATCAGTTTTATTTTATTTTGCAAGCACAGAGAAATTATCCCTTATCTCCCCTGCCGTGCCTGTTGAAAGATAAAATTCATAGCTTGTGGGGTTGAAGCTTCTGAATTCATAAACCTCAACTGCTGCAATATATGATGTGGGCCCTTCTGTTGCAGGGTCACTTGTCACACAGTTTCCTCTTGAAAATACACCTGCAAGGAAGGATGCTTCGTTGGGTACATAAAGACCTATTCCGAAGCTGTCGTCAAACTCACCTATAAAGGCTGCCCAGTTTTCTGTCACAGGGAAATGGGGATATCCTGCATCAGGCCAGAAAATAAGGTCATTTTCATAAGAAAGAGTGCTGTCATTTGTCCAAGGGGCGTCACCGCCGTAATACACAAGACGGTTAAGCGGCTCTACACAATAGAATGCAGGACATTCCTGAGTTGTGGTAACTGTGGGATAGCCTGAAAAATCAACGAAACGGCACTGAGCCTTAACGAGTCCGTCTGAAAGTGAATACGTACCTTCCATATAAGAAGGAGTTATATTTTCCTTACTCTTTGCCCAGTCGAGAGGACGGCACTTGATATAAATGCTGTTGTTTTCAATTCTTACGTCAACAATCTTTGCGGCTTCGTTATAAAGATTTCCGCCCTGAACGGGATTGTAATTCCACTTGGTTTCACCGTAATAACCGCCTACGTACTGCTCACAGTCACCTGTGCCGTAATAGGACTGCTGTACGAGTCTTCCCGTATCGTTTGCATTGATAAGATTTACGTGCTTACTTTTTGCTCTTACGCCGTATCTTCCCGAAGCATCTGAGTCAACCTTTGTTTTTCCGTCAACAATTACCGCCTCAACGGAAGAATTCTTATCCTCAAGATATGATAAGGCGCCGCCCCAGTTAAGATTTACACCAAGCTTATGCTCGTCGTTTTCGATATAAATTTCAGTGCCGGGCACCTCACGGTTAAATACGCCTATTGCTTTAAGCTCAAAATCTGCAATATCCTTATTAAGAGGAATAAACGTAAGTGAATAAATTTTATTCATCTTCGTCTTATTAAGATATCCGTCAATAAGGCTGTAAAATTCGCCTTCTTCATTCGGTTCAAGGAAAAATTCCTCACTGACAGCCTCTCCTATTCCCGAATAGGTAATCACACCCTTCATATAAGCATCTGACGAATACTTAATTCCGAAATAGTTGAAGATATCCGTTTTCACACCGCCGAAGTCATAAACGGTATTTCCGTTTTCCTCAGTTTTTTCAAAAGCTGTTATTGCTGAGTTTATTGCAATTCCCTCTTCCGATACGAAAATATCAAATTCACTGTCTGTTTTTGACGGTAAAAAACTCATAATATAAGCAGGAATAAAAACAAAAAGTGCCGTAAAAAAAGCAATTAACTTCTGCATAATAAGCTCCTTTATCAACGTATTTTTTAATTATATCTTATTACCGAAGCAAAAAAAAGTCAATAGCACGTTTTTTCCGTGAAAGAAAAAAAATATCTGTCAGAAAAGAAAGAAAAAATATCATAACCGTTATTGACTTTTCTGCCCGTATATAAACTCCAAAACTGCCTTAAACAGTAAAGACACCTTTCTCAAGGTGCCTTTTCTTTTACAGATGAGTATTTCTTATGAAGTAATTAAGTCCGCCTTCAAAGAAATCGGGGCGGCGAAGGGCTTTGTCGCCCATTATTGCCATAAGCTTTATATGCCTGGTTTCAAGTCTTCCGTCCTCGTAGATATCTATAACTCTGCCGCCTCTTACGTCATCATGGGCAGACATATCGTAGCCTACGCAGGAATCGTAGCCGAGAATAATTCCGCAGTATTTTCCGTGATAAGCATTCATGTGCTCGTGACCGCAGAAAATTCCCTTTACGTCACCTCTTTCAAGACACGCCATAAAAAGACCTGAATTAAGCTCTGAGCAACCGACGGACTCTCTCTTTTCTCCGTACATATCACATTCCTCGGGATTGCGGAAAATGAGATTATATTCAATTATGGGATTGTGCATAAACATAAGAGCAGGAATTTTTTCACCGTTTTCCCTTTCCATATCTCTTGAGGTGTTATAGTACCACATTACCTGCTGAAAGAAGGGCATAGCCTGAATACCTCTGGTGCCGAAGGCAAAGGGAAGAACAATATTATTGTCCTTTTCGTCTATTCCGAATTGCTCAGTATAATCGGAAATTTCTCTGTTTGAGTCAAGAGCAAAAAGATTATATCTGATCTTCTCACCGTCAGAGGAATAAACGGGAATTACGTAATTGCACACACCGAAGATATCCTCAGGTCCTCTCTTTGACATACAAAGGGGGATTTTTTCATATACCGTCTGCTGTTCGGCTGTTGTAAGAGCAGATTCTCTGTCGTGGTTGCCATATACGTGCGCCCAAGGGATATTTCTTTCCAGCACAGGTGACATAATATCAGTAAACGAGTTATAGAGATATTCCTCACTTTTTCCGATACACTGGTCACCGCCCACCATAACAAAATCAGGCGAGGTTTCCTTCAATAAAGCCTCTATTGCCTCTTTTATCTTGGGGCTGTAAGGGTTTCCGTCCTCAAAGCCTTTTCTTCTTGAGCCTGCGTGGAAGTCGGAAATCATCAGAATTCTAAATTTTCCGTCGGAATTAAAACTTAATTTTTTATTCACTGCATCATACATATTATTCACCTCTTACTAAAGCATAGCATAAGTTTCATAAAGGCACAAACTATTTCTTTATTTTCATAGCTCTCATAGCGTTGAGAATTGCAAGCACGGCAACACCCACGTCGGCAAATACGCCTACCCACATATTAGTCATACCGAAGGAAGCAAAAATAAGAACGGCAAATTTAACCGTGAGAGCAAAAATAACGTTCTGGCGGACGATTTTTTTTGTTTTTCTTGCAATTTTTATTCCCAATGCACATTTTTCAATGCTGTCATCCATTATAACGATATCTGCCGCCTCAATTGCCGCATCACTTCCTATTGCACCCATAGCAATACCCACATGAGATAAACTCAGCACGGGTGCATCGTTTATACCGTCACCCACAAACACAACACTGCCCTTGCCCTTATTATTCTCGCAAAGCCTCTTTACAAACTGAGCCTTATCCTGTGGGAGCATTGAATGACAGAAATTATTAATTCCGAGAGCCTCTGCAGTTGCACTTGCGGCATATTCATTGTCGCCCGTAAGCATATATATCTCGCTTACACCCTGCTTCTTCAGTGCTTCTACGGTTTTTTCCGCATTATTTTTCAGCTTATCGGAAAGAATAATTCTTCCTATATAAACCGAGTTTCTTGCAACGTACACACCTGCACCGCAGTCGGCATTTTCGGGCACTGCAATATTATTTTTTTCGAGATAACGGCGGCTTCCCGATAAAACCTCACCTTCTTCTGTCTGCGCCCTGACACCTAAGCCTGACTCCTCAGTAACACTCAGAGGCGTCTTGGGATTTTCACAGGCAGCAACAATGCTTTTTGCAATAGGATGAAGTGAATAATATTCTGCCGCTGCCGCAAGAGAAATAAGCTCTTTTTCGGTCACACTGCCTTCGGGAATTATTTCCTTTACGAAAAATTCACCCGTTGTGAGAGTGCCTGTTTTATCAAAAACGAAATGAGTTGCTTTTCCCAGCGCTTCAAGAAAATTGGCACCTTTAACAAGAACTCCCTTTGACGATGCACAGCCTATGCCGCCGAAAAACGACATAGGAACACTGATTACAAGAGCACAGGGACAGGAAACCACAAGGAAGATAAGTGCTCTATATACGCTTTCCTTGATATCTCCCGTAGCTATTGACATTATAACGGCAAGGGCTACTGCACCTATAACAACGGCAGGGGTATAAAATCTTGAAAATCTCGTAAGGAATTTTTCGCTTTTTGCCTTATTGAGAGTGGAATTTTCCACAAGCTCAAGAATTTTCGCAACGGTTGACTCACTGTACTGTCTTGTAACGACAGCCCTTACCGTTCCCGAAAGATTGATACAGCCCGCCTTTATTTCACTTCCCTTATAAATTTCAACAGGCAGACTTTCACCTGTAAGAGCAGAGGTATTAACCGTTGACTCACCCTCTGTCACCGTGCAGTCAAGGGGGATCTTTTCACCCGCCCTGATAATTACGGTTTCACCTATTTCTGCTTCTTCAGGGAATATTTCCTCTTCCTCTCCGTTTCTTATTACCCTTGCGGTATCGGGGCATATTTCCATAAGAGAAGAAATTGAACGGCGGCTCTTTCCTACGGCTATATTCTGGAAAAGCTCACCTGTCTGGAAAAACAGCATAACAAACACGCTTTCGGGATATTCCCCGATAATAAGCGCACCCACGGTTGCCGCAGTCATAAGAAATTCTTCATCGAATATTCTGCCCCTGACGGCATTTCTGAAAAAGCCGAGAATGACGTCATAGCCTGCAACAAGATAAGGTATTATATACAGCACAAGAACAGTTATTCTGTTCAGCTCAACAAATTTTTCCGTGATAAAAACAACAGTAAACAGAATAAAGCTCAGTATAATTCTGTATAACAGCTTCTTTTGCTTTTTGGTCATAACAATCACACAATTACAGTGCAGTCAGGCACTGCCTTTTTTGCGGTTTTGGGAATTTCCTTTTCGATTTTCGGAAAATCAAATTCCTCTGCTTCGATTATCATTTTCTGAGCAATAAAACTTACGGATGCTTTTTTTACACCCTCAATTGAATTTATTGCCTTTTCAAGCTTTGCCGCACAGTTAGCGCAGTCAAGGTCCTCTATTCTGAATGTTTTTTTCATTGTATTATCTCCTTATTCGTTTATATGCTGCATACCTTCTGCAAGAATATCGCTTATATGGTCATCGTCAAGGGAATAGATACAGCTTTTTCCCTCTCTTCTGAATTTAACGAGTCTTGCATTTTTAAGAATTTTAAGCTGATGTGAAACTGCCGAAACGGTTGAGCACACACCCTCTGCAATTTCCCCTACGGAAAGCTCTCTGCCGTAGAGAAAATAAAGAATTTTTAATCTCGAAACCTCACCGAACACCTTGAAAAAGTCACCCAATGCCGCAAGGTCACTGTCTTCGGGAATATGCCTTTTTGTAGAGCATACACCCAAGATATGCACGTGCTCACTCTTACATACGTTCTCATCAGTAACAATATTATCCTTTCCCATTGTACCTCCCGTAAAAACATATAAGTCGATTGAACATTTGAACAATCATTCAAGTGTTATCTTTATTATACACCCTTTATTTCGTAAGTCAATAAAAAAACTAAAATTTTCTTAAATATCATAATCGCAAATTTTTGATATTTCTGAACTTATTCTTATAACATTTGAACATTTGTTGTGCAACATATACAAAAATAGGTCTTTCAAATTTTTTCATCACCTGAATATTATCCTTGCATATCAAATTTTTAATATATATAATAAAATTGTACAGTATGGGTAAATCCCGTTTAAGCTGTTACAGCTATAAAAATTCGTATTCAACAAAAAGTTGATGCAATCCGAAACGGAGGAAATTAAAATGGACAAAAAATTAAGAATCGGTATCATCGGTTGCGGCGGTATCGCAAACGGCAAGCACATGCCTAACCTCAAGAAGCTTGACGACAAGCTTGAGCTTGTTGCTTTCTGTGATATTGTGCTTGAAAGAGCCGAAAAAGCTGCTGAAAAATTTGGTACAGCTGATGCTAAGGTATATGAAGACTACAAAGAGCTTCTCAAGGACGAAACTATTGACGTAGTTCACGTCTGCACACCTAACCGTTCACATTCCTTCATTACAATAGATGCTCTTGAAGCAGGCAAGCACGTTATGTGCGAAAAGCCTATGGCTAAGACTTATGCTGAAGGTAAGGCTATGCTTGAGGCTGCAAAGAGAACAGGCAAGAAGCTTACTATAGGTTATCAGAACCGTCAGTGCAACGAGCACCTTTACGTAAAGCGTGCAGCAGTTGACGGTGAATTCGGTGAGATCTACTATGCTCAGGCACACGCTATCCGCCGCAGAGCAGTTCCCACCTGGGGTGTTTTCCTTAACGAATACGAGCAGGGCGGCGGTCCCCTTATCGATATCGGTACTCACGCTCTCGACCTTACTCTTTATATGATGGATAACTACGAGCCCAAGATGGTTGTAGGTAACACCTTCAGAAAGCTTGCTGACCAGACAGATACAGCAAACGCCTGGGGTGACTGGGATCCCGAAAAGTTCACTGTTGAAGACTCTGCCTTCGGTCACATCGTTATGAAGAACGGCGCAGTTATTATGCTTGAAGCAAGCTGGGCACTCAACGTTGCTGACGCTAACGAAGCCTGCTACACTCTTTGCGGTGTTGACGGCGGTGTTACAACCAAGGGCGATCTCAGAATAAACAAGGTTAAGCACGGTAGGCAGACAATTGAAGAACCCAACCTCAATGCTGGCGGCGTTGCTTTCTATGACGGAAAGAAGGGCGATGCATCTGAGCTTGATATGTATCAGTGGATAAATGCTATAATCAATGACACTGATCCTTGTGTTCTTCCCGAACAGGCTCTTTGCGTAACAAGAATTCTTGAAGCTATCTACACTTCATCACAGACAGGCGCACCCGTATATTTTGAAGACTGAGGAGAAAAAAGATGAAACTTGCTGTTCAGTTATATTCACTCCGTCACCACATGGAGAACGGAGAAAACTTCCTTGATATACTTAAAAAGGTAAAGGAGCTGGGCTTTCAGGGTGTTGAATTCGCAGGCTTCCACGGCTACAGCGCAGAAGAGCTCAAGAAAACTCTTGATGAATTAGGTCTTGTTGCAGTAGGCGCTCATATGGGACTTCACGACTTCAAGGCTGAAAATCTCGAGGCAACTCTCAATTACGGTAAGGTTATCGGCGCTAAGACTCTCGGCATCGGCGGTGCTGACACTTCAACGGAAACCTCTCTCAACGAGGTTCTCGAAATTATGGGTAATGCCGACAAGGTTGCCGCAAAAGAGGGAATGAAGATTTATTTCCACAATCACACAGAGGAATTCAAGGAGCCTCTTTATAACACGGTTCCCGGAACGATCTTTGAAAGACTTGCCGACAACTGCCATCTTCAGATAGATACCTACTGGTCCTTCCACGCTGGCAAGGATAACTATGCTCTTATTTCCGAATATAAGGACAGAATTGCTCACCTTCATATCAAGGACGGCATTGACGGTCATCCTATGGCTCTCGGTGAAGGAAATAACGACCTTGCAACCGTTATAAAGGCCGCAAGGGACAACGGTATTGAATGGCTCATTCTTGAAAATGACGATCCCGTACCCGACGGACTTTCCGATATCACGAGAAGTATGGAATGGCTTAAAGCAAACGTATAATTAAGTCGGAGCAGAAAATTCGAAATGAGTTTTTTGCTCCGTGCAATAACAGAATATGAGGAAGCCGGACTGCAGGTTCGGTTTTCTTTGTAAAAGGAGAAGCATTATGAAACTTGGTGTTTTTACCACACTTTTAAGCAACCTCTCTCTTGAAGAGGCATTAAAATATTTCACTTCCCTCGGCATCGAAATGGTTGAAATCGGTGTTGGCGGATATCCGGGAAATGCTCACGCTGATCCCGAAGTTCTCCTCAATGACGAAAAGGCATTCGAGGAATTCACAGCACTTATAAAGAAATACGGTGTTGAAATTTCTGCTCTTTCCTGCCACTCAAATCCCGTTCATCCCAACAAGGAAGAAGCCGCCGCTTCCGATAAGGTTATCAGAAATGCGATTTTACTTGCTGAAAAGCTTGGACTTCATCAGATCAATACCTTCTCAGGCTGTCCCGGTGACTATGAAGGTGCTAAATATCCCAACTGGGTTACTTGCCCCTGGCCCAACGATTTCCTTGATATTCTCGATTATCAGTGGAATGAGGTTCTTATCCCCTATTGGAAAGACCTTGTCAGCTTCGCAAAGGCTCACGGCGTAAACAAAATTGCTCTCGAAATGCACCCCGGCTTCTGCGTTTATAACACGGAAACTCTTCTTCGTTTAAGAGAAGCTGTAGGTCCCGAAATCGGTGCAAACTTCGATCCCAGCCACCTTATCTGGCAGGGTATGGAGCCCGTTGCAGTTATCCGTGCTCTCGGTGATGCAATTTTCCACGTTCACGCAAAGGATACGAGAATGGATAAGTACAACACCGCAAGAACAGGCGTTCTCGATACTAAGCTTTACAGTGATGAGATCAACCGTTCCTGGATCTTCCGCAGTGTAGGCTACGGAAATGACGAGCTCTACTGGAAGGATATTATCTCAAATCTCCGTCTTGTCGGCTATGACTGGGCTCTCTCCATTGAGCATGAGGACTCTCTTATGAGCCAGAACGAAGGTCTTTCAAAGGCTGTCAATACTCTTAAAAACTGCCTCATCACCGAAGATACAACTGCGGCGTGGTGGATATGAGCAAAATTCGGTGTTACCGAATTTCTCTATGATATCGACACTTCGTGTCGGTGAAATCCGCTTTCAGCGGGTGATATATTGCTTCGCAATATGACATATTTGCCTTCGGCAAATATGTCGGAAGGGCTTTGCCCTTGATTATATTTATATACAAAAAAGCACCCGTTTTTTCGGGTGCTTTCCTTATGCTTTATGAAATTTTCTCAGTTAAAAAGCTGCTGTAACCGTTAAATGCTGAGGCTGTTTTCATTAAGAATAAAATCGTATTGAAAAAAATCCGTAAAACATACAAAAATTTTCAATACGTCTGCAATTTATGTTCTGAAGCCTGAATTTTTATATATTAAGCCTCAAGCGTTTCGTCTAAGAGGGTTTCGCCTTCGGTGTTTATTGTAAGCAGACGGATTTTTCCGTCTTTAAGGGTGATGCTTGTTGCCGCCCAGCCGCCGCTGTATTTACCGCAGGCATCAAATGCAGTAATTTCCTTTTCGTATATTGCACTCTTGTGATGATGTCCGCCGACGATAAGAGTGAAGCCAAGCTCTTTAAGGGGAGTCATCCAGTTTACACCGAAATGGTCGTCAATATTGAGCATATGGCTGAATACGATTTTATATTTTCCGCCAAAATCATCTTTACTCAGAGATTTTATCCAGTCAAACTGCTGTTTTCTGTAGGATGCAAAATCCACAAGACCGCTGTATTCTTTGTGTCCGTCTTCCTTATCCTCACCGCAGTCAAGAACTATGGCAGAAAGACCGCCGAAGTCAAAGGTATAATAGAATTCACCGGTGGCGGTGGGGAAATACTGAAGCATCTGAGAAGCATATTCGCCTCTTGTTTCGTGGTTGCCTCTTGTATATACAACGGGAATTTCACCCTTTGAGAACATAGCGGCATCATTAAGCACGTGACCGGTAAATCTTGATTTATTACCTGAGTCTGAAACGATATCTCCAAGCATAACCATCATATCATATTCTTCAGTGAAATATTCAAGAGATTTTCGAACCTTATCCTCCAAGCCGTGAATATCCGTAAGGGCAAGAATTTTTATACCGTCCTCTTTTTCTGCTCCTCTGAAGCTTATAGGCTCACATTCAACCGTTCTTCCCTTTATGGCATTATATCCCATCTTATAAAGCACAAACTGAGAGCCAACCGTGTAGGTGTTGTTTCTGAGCTCCTCCTTGGGAACGATTATTTTGTGAACGGTATCGTGAGTTGAAATGGTACCTGAGGTGGTATCCCATATAATTTTCTCTTCACCGTCAAGGGTATATTTCACATAACCGCTGCCTTTAAGAGAGGTCTGAAAAACAATGCAGTAGTTTTCGTTTCCCATGTCAAAAACAGCCGGCTGAACCTTAATTTTCTGAGGAATTATCTTTATACCTGCAAACGTGCAAAGGACTGTGGCAAGGACAATACCGACAATTATGCCAAGGGCCGTCAAAATCTTTTTAATCATAAAATACACTCCTTACATTCGGTAGTTTTATGCTACCATAACACGCTTTTTCAGTCAATAAATTTTATATAGTTTACATATTTTATGTATTAATATTATATAAGTTTATCATTGAATTAGTAATTTCCTTGTGCTATTATTATAGTTGTGAAATTATGGCAGTCTTAGGACTGTTTACAGAAAGGACGACATAAATTATGGCTGAAAACAGACTTATCGGCGACTATCCCGTTATCGGTATCCGCCCTTGCATTGACGGAAGAAGAGGACCTCTTGACGTAAGAGGCTCACTTGAAGAGCAGACAATGAATATGGCAAAAACTGCCGCAAAGCTTATTTCCGATAATCTTAAATATACAAACGGCGAGCCCGTAAAGGTAATTATCGCTGACACAACAATAGGCAGAGTTGCCGAAGCTGCCGCTTGTGCTTCAAAGTTCAAGAAGGAAGGCGTTGATATTACACTTTCCGTTACTCCCTGCTGGTGCTACGGCTCAGAAACAATGGATATGGATCCCATGACTATCAAGGGCGTATGGGGCTTTAACGCAACTGAAAGACCCGGTGCTGTTTATCTTGCATCTGTTCTTGCAACTCACGCTCAGAAGGGACTTCCCGCATTCGGTATCTACGGACACGACGTTCAGGATGCTGACGACACAACAGTTCCCGAAGACGTTCAGGAAAAGCTTCTCCGCTTTGCACGTGCCGCTGTTGCAGCCGCATCAATGAGAGGCAAGAGCTACCTTCAGATCGGCTCTATCTGTATGGGTATCGGAGGCTCATCAATAAGCCCCGAATTCATTGAAGAATATCTCGGTATGCGTGTTGAGTCTGTTGACGAGGTAGAGATCATCAGAAGAATGAGTGAAAACATCTATGATGAGGAAGAATATCAGAAGGCTCTCAAGTGGACTAAGGAAAAGTGCAAGGAAGGCTTCGATAAGAATCCCGAATTCGTAAGAAAATCACGCGAACAGAAGGATGCAGACTGGGAATTCGTTGTTAAGATGATGGTTATCATCAAGGACCTTATGAACGGCAACCCCAATCTTCCCAAGGGCTGTGAAGAAGAAATGGTCGGTCACAATGCTATTGCCGCAGGCTTCCAGGGCCAGCGTCAGTGGACTGACTTCTATCCCAACTGTGACTTCGGTGAAGCACTCTGCAACACCTCATTTGACTGGAACGGAGCAAGAGAGCCCTATATTCTTGCAACAGAAAACGACGTTCTCAACTCCATTTCAATGCTCTTTATGAAATTACTCACAAACCGTGCTCAGATGTTCGCAGACGTTCGTACATTCTGGAGTGAGTCTGCTGTTAAGAGAGTTACAGGCTATGATATCGAAGGCAAGGCAAAGGATGCAGGCGGCTTTATCCACCTTATAAATTCAGGTGCCTGCTGTCTTGACGCCTGCGGTGAGGTAAAGGACGAAAACGGCAACCCCGTAATGAAGCCCTGGTATGACGTAACTGAAGAGGATATCGATAAGATGCTTGCCGCTACCGAGTGGGCACCTGCAGATAACGGCTACTTCAGAGGCGGCGGATATTCCTCACGCTTCCTTACACGTGCTGAAATGCCCTGCACAATGATTAGAATTAATCTCGTAAAGGGACTCGGCCCCACAATCCAGATTGCAGAAGGCTACACGGTAAATCTTCCCGACGAGGTTTCAGATACACTCTGGAAGAGAACAGACTATACCTGGCCTTGCACTTGGTTTGCTCCTATATGCACAGGCGAAGGCCCCTTCAAGTCTGCTTATGACCTTATGAATGCCTGGGGTGCTAACCACGGTGCTATCTCCTACGGTCATATCGGCGCTGACCTTATCACTCTGTGCTCAATGCTCCGTATCCCCGTCGGTCTTCACAACGTTCCCGAAGAGAAGATATTCCGTCCTGCCTGCTGGAACGCATTCGGAACAAAGGACCTCGAAAGCGCTGACTACAGAGCCTGTCAGGCATACGGCCCCTTATATAAATAATTACTGTACTTTTTACCCTTCAGAGCCAATTCTGAAGGGTATTTTTTATTTTCGGAATTGAAACTTAATTTTACGTGGGTTATAATGATAAAAAAAGCAAAAAGGGTGAGATTATGAAAAAAAAGGAACTTACACCGGAAAAAATTGAAAAAATGAAAAAAAGAAGAGAAAAGGAAATAAAAAAATGGGAAAAGGAAAAGGCTCGTCCTAAGGGCAGATTTTATCTTCCTTATCTTATTTTCCTTCTCAGTCTTATTTATCTTACGGACGAGGTGGCTTCACAGATAGGGCCTCTTATGAAAACGGAAATCGCAAACAGTCTTTTTGCCTCTTACGGTGACAGCAGTGTGGGAATTCTTGATACACTCAGTATGATAGCAATTCCGTTTCAGGTTCTTGCTATTTTCTATAAGCCGCTTTCAGATAAATTCGGCAGAAAAATTTTCCTTGTAACCAACACCTTAGGACTGGGAATAGGTATGTTTTTCATTTTCCTTTCAAATAATATACCTATGTATATCATCGGCACCTGTCTTACTCAGTTCTTTGTTCCCCACGATATGCAGGTCGTGTATATTATGGAATCAGTGCCGAATAAAATCCGTGCAAGAATATATTTTGCGGTAAAAAGCTTTGCAACCCTCGGCATTATGATAGTTCCCATTTTAAGAAGAACTCTTATGACAGATATGTCACAGTGGCGTGTAGTTTTCTTGGTTCCTGCAATTATCGGTCTTGTCACCTCACTTATTTCTTTGTTACTTGCAAGAGAAACAGATGCCTTTATTGACTCCAGACTTCGTTATCTCAGACTTACAGACGAAGAAAGACAGCAGGAAAAAATAAGTGCCTCTCAGGAAAATGCTCAGGGCGGTATTGTAAATGCCCTTAAATTCGTCTGGTCACATAAGCAGCTTCGTTGGCTTTACGTGGCTTCTGCACTTACAAATCTCGGCTATCTTATAACTATGTATTATCAGGTTATCATTTCCTACGGCTATGCAGGAAGATACGGTGAGATTACCGATGAAATATTAAATCAGGTAAGTCTTAACGAGGTTACCTCCGCACTTCTTTTCTTCCCCATAGGAAGCGGAATAATTCAGTTCTTCGTAGGTGTTTTCGGTGATATGCTGGGCAGAAAGAAGGCTTCAATTGTTATGGCAGCCATTTGTGTTACGTCCTTCCTCGGCTTTTCTTTCGGTTCGGCACTTGGCTTCCCCACCTTCCTTGTCGGACTTCTTTCAGGTGCATGTATCGGCTCCTTCTGGGGCACAGGCGACCTTAACGCTCTTATGATAAGCGAATCTGCACCCACAAATCTTCGTTCATCAATTTTATCAACGCAGTTCTTTGCTATGGGCGTAGGTATTGCCTTCTCCTACGTAGTAGGTCTTCCCCTTGTCACCGTGCTGGGCAATTCTCTCATCTCCACCATTTGTGTATTCTTCGTAGTTCCCGGCTTCATAGCGGCTCTTATTGTATTAATGAAGAAAACCCACGATACAACAGGTGTTGACCTTAATACAGTAACAGGTAACGAATGGGAATGATATAAATGTATATTGAAATAAAAAAAGATGCTCCTACGGAAAAATTCCGTAAGCATTGGCAGTTTTCAGTGGGAAGTCCTCACGCTACATACGCATTAAGGCACGATTGGGTAAATCAGTTAAAGCTTATACGTAATGAATTGGGCATTGAAAGAGTCCGTTTTCACGGAATTTTCTGTGACGATATGCACACTATTCACAAATTGACGGATATTTTCCCTATTCCTATGGGAAATAAGGTTGTTGAAAAAAGCTTCCGCTGGTGTATGACGGCTTACGACAATATTCTTGAAGCAGGTATGAAGCCTTTTGTTGAAATAAGCTTTATGCCCGTACATCTGTCGAAAAAGAATAAAAAGGGAACGTTCTTCTATAAGCCCAACATTTCTCCTCCGAAAAATCCTTCACTGTGGGAAGAATATATTGAAGACTTTATAAATGCACTTATTGAAAGGTACGGAAAAGAGGAAATTTCAACCTGGTATTTTGAGGTCTGGAATGAGCCTGATCTCAGACTTCCCTTCTTTGCAGGTTCAAAAAACGATTATTTCAGGCTTTATGAATTGACAGTAAAAGCAATAAAAAAAGTGTGTCCCGAAATTAAGGTAGGCGGACCTTCCACATCGGGAAGCAAGTGGCTTCGTGAGTTTATCTCTTACTGTAAAGAAAGAAATATCCCCCTTGATTTTGTTACCACTCATCAGTATGCAGGCGATGCCTTAGGCGGCATTGATAGCAGTCACGAAAAGACGAAAATCAACGTAGATCCCTTTGCCGCTATAAAAAAGAAGCCTGAGGATACTCTTCTCAGCGTTTTCAGAAGGCTTATGATGACAGACAGGGTTTATTCCTCTCTTAAAAGGGATAATCTCATTATAAGTGCAGAAAACTCAAAAAATATTGCAGGAACACTTCCGCTTTTCTATACAGAATGGAATTTGTGCGCCTCATTTTCTGCAGAGTGTAACGATACGAGAATGACAGCCTCTTATGACCTTCACTCAATTCTCGGTACAGGAAACGTAATAGACGGCTCGTCAATATGGTGCTTTACCGACCTTTTTGAAGAGCTTCACCCCTTTCCACAGGAGTTTCACGGCGGCTTCGGTATGCTTACCCAAAGCGGCATAAAAAAGCCTTTGTTCCATACGCTGAAATATCTCGGAAATATGCCTGAAGACAGAATTTTATTAAATTCTTACGGGGGAAATTCAACGGTTGCCGCCTTCAGAGATGAAAAATCTCTCCATATAGCCGCAACCCTCACCGTGACGGACAATAAAAAGACAGCGGAAACAATTGATTTTTCAATCGAAGCAGAAAACGAACCTTCTTACGTAAGAATTGTCCGTATTGACGAAAACCACTGCAATCCCTATAAGGAATGGCAGAAGCTGGGTGCACCCGATATGCCCACAAAGGATCAGCTTGAAATGATCTCGGAAAACAGCAAACCAAGCTGGGAAGAGCTTTCTTTCTCATATAAAAACAACACTCTCACGTTTTCCGTAACACTAAACGAAAACGACGTCTGCTTCATCGAAACAGCATAAAAAAGCCAATCGGTCTGATTTACGTTTTTCAATCGGTCTGATTTTTTCAACATAAAATTGAAGCACACTTCTTTTCCGGAAGTGTGCTTCTTATTTCAGTTATCTCATATTAACCGTATTGATATAATTGGTATAAAAATCCTCAACGCTTGTGGGCCAGCCTACCGTGCCCATATAGCTTGCGTGCTGGAAATCCATAAGGGGATCCATCATATACCATCTGCCCGGTTCAATTTCTTCACCTGCGGCAACAGCTTCGGAATAGCTCTTTGCGGTTTCAATATCCTGCATAGGACACTTTGCACTTGCATAAGGTACGATACCGTCACTTATTGCCCATTCCTTTGTCATATCGACACCGTCAATTGTTTTACCTTCCGAAAGGCTTAAAACCAATGATGAGAAGGAGAAAAGAGAGGGTGTCTGAAGCTTCTGCATACCCACAGCATTCTCTTCCGTTGCAATTGCCGTATATGAATAATAATAAGTGTTGGGGCAAATCCTTATCTTTGCATTAAGCTCCTTTGCACCGTCAATCGTCATATCATAACCGCAGTTATCGTTTGAGTTATAGAAATTGACAATGGCGGAAATATCGAATTTCGCTCTGCTCTCACCTTCTCTTGCAGTAAGTCCGAAATGACCGAAGCGAAGATGCCACATCATTACCTCATCACCGAAGAAAACGCCGATAAGATTTCCGAAGAAGCCTATAAGAGAAATAAGCTTTAGGTCAACGAGAAAGTCTGCAATAGGTGTGCCGTCATTGGGGCTTGAGAAGGTTGCGACTGAATGAATTACGTCGTGACCGCCTGTGAAAAGAGGTGAGCAGTTTTCACCTGAAGCGGCAATTTCTTCTTCATTTCCGTAATATAAAAGAGAGGCAAAAAGACGAACGGTAGGACCGCCGAAGGAATGTCCCATAATATTTATAGGTGTGGTAAGATCCCAGTTTTCACCCATAAGAGCATTACCCTCATAGGAATAGCCGTACCTGTCGTGATTGTGAGCCGCTGAATGTGCCTCACCGTAGTCAACGACGGTTCCCGTAAGCTGCGCATAAAGCTCACATGCTCTGTCCCACGCACTTGAGAAGGGGCCTACAGACGCTTCATAAACCTCAACGCCGTTTTCATTGAGCATCGTAACGATATTATCCGTGCCCATAGTCATTTTAAGACCTTCAAAATTCATACCGCCCCAGTAGGGAGTTTCTGCATGGTCCTCATAGGCACCCCAGCCGCCCATACCGTGAACAAACACGAAGGGATAGGTTTGCTCCGTAAGATCCTCCCAACCGAGAAGACCGTCTTCCTCTGCGGCAAAAACAGGAACAACCGCCATACAGAATAAAAGTGAAGCCGCAAGTAACAGCGAAATAAGCTTCTTAGTCGTTTTCATAACTGACCTCCGCTACATATTAAATATATATATAAATATTAACATTCCGCCTGTTTATTGTCAACATTCTTTATAGGAAAGATTTTAATCAAAGGCAAAAAAACAGAGGACAGCAAACCGTCCTCTGTTTTTTAAGCCGAAAAAATGACTTATGCTTCTGTTGTTTCTTCTGTGCCTGCTTCTTCAGACTTGATAAGACCGAGAGCTTCAAATACCTTGATTACAGCATCAAAGAAAGCCTTTACTACGTTAAGGAGATCCTGAGGAGTCATTTTTTTCACCTCTCATAAAATTTTTGCAAGCAACTTACAATTGCTCATCTATATGTTACCATTTTCTTTTTTGTTTGTCAACAAGATAAAAAGGTAAAAAAAGACCGGTAGAAAACCGATCCTTTTTTTAGCATGCTAATTAAAATTAATGAAAAATGAAATTATGCTGCTGTTGTTTCGTCAGCGTTTTCATCATCGGACTTAACGATACCGAGTGTTTCAAAAATTCTGATGATAGCGTCGAAGAATGACTTGATGATATCAAGAACCTGCTGAATTTCCATTATTTTCACCTCGCTGTTAAAAATTGCAGTAAATTGCATTGTTATGATAGCATAAGAAATATCAAATTACAATAATTTTTAACAATTGATGCAAAAATTAATACATATAACACATTTCTGCAAACTTCTTACTTGGGTTTAGGCTTTGTCATAAAGGAAAGCACAAGGCCTGAGAGAACTGCTCCCATAATTCCTGCACTTCCGGCAGTAAGAGGTCCTGTGAAAGCACCGATAAGCCCCTGAGAGTCAACAGCCTCTTTTGTTCCCTTTGCAAGTAAGGCTCCGAAGCCTGAAATGGGAACCGTTGCTCCTGCCCCTGCAAATTCCGTCAGTTTTTCATATATGCCGAATGCTCCGAGAATTACACCGGCGCAAACAAAACCAACAAGTATTTTTGCGGGAGTAAGCTTTGTTTTATCAATGAGTATCTGTCCCAGCATACAAATAAGACCGCCCACTAAAAATGCCCATAAGTAATTCATAAAAATCACCTCTCGGAAATATTCTCTGTAAAAAAATGCAGATTATTCCGAAAGGTGTAATTTTTTATTCATTGTTCAATGGCAGTTTTTTGTTAAGAGGATTCCATTTTCCGCTTAACAAGTGAATGAAGTACAGAACGAAGAGGAACATATTATGTGCTATCATACAGCCCCACGCACTTATTAGTCCTCCTGAGAAGAACTGAATAAAAATGAAGGTTCCGACTATTCTTATACCCCACATTCCGATTATATTATATACAAACGGCTTTACGGTTTTCCCCACACCCTGCATCATACCTTCAATTATTATTGACACACCGTAGAAGGGCTCGGATACGGCAACCATTCTGAGAACGACAGAGCCAAGCTCTATTACTTCCGCTGAGTCTGAAAAAAGCTTCATCATAAAGGGAGCAAATATGAATAACAAGCCGCCCGATATTATCATAAGCACGACCTCTGATAATACGGTCATTTTTGAAAATTCCTTCATTTTCTTATTATCCCTTGCTCCGAGAGCGTTTCCCGCAAGAGTTGCCGCCGCAGTCTGCATACCGTAGCCGGGGATATAAAAGGCTGACTCAACGGTGTTTGCAATCGTGTGTGCCGCCGTTGCAATTTCTCCCAGTGAATTTATCATTGAAGCAAACATAACGTAGCCAAGACAGGTGCCGAAGCGCTGAAGCATATTCGGGAATGCGACTTTAAGACAGGGCTTCAGTATTTCCGTATCAGGCTTCAAGGACATCTTTAAGGGAGAAACCAAGGGATGCCGCCACAGTGCCGCAGTAATGATAATACCGCCCGCAACAAAGCCGAGGGCACTTGCTATTGCCGCACCTTCAACGCCCAGTCCTGCACCCCATACAAAAATTCCTCTTATCTCTCTTGAAGGATATATAAGAAGGAAATTCAGAATAACGTTCACAAGATTTACGGCAAACCCCGCATACATAGGTGTTTTTGTGTCACCTACAGCACGAAGCACCGTGCCGAAAATTATAATGGCGGCTCTTGCAAACATAGGCGTATATAGAATGAAGAAATATCTTGACGTAAGCTCTCTTATAGGCTCATCAACCTGCATAAGCACGGGAATTACTCCGCTGAGCCCTAAGGTAAGAGCAGTAAAAAACACACCCGAAATAATAACCGCAAGAACGCTCTGTGCAGATGCTTTTCTTACACTTATAAGCTCTCCTGAGCCGTGTTTTTTTGCAATAAAAGATAAAAATCCTACACCAATAGCAGAAACCGTGCTACCTATAAGCCAGTTGACAGTGGTGGTTGCACCTACAGCCGCAACGGCAGACGTGCCCAGAGAGCCTACCATAGCAGTATCTATATACTGAACGGCAGTCTGCATAAACTGCTCAAAAATCGTAGGCCCTGCAAGAGAAAAAATTATTCCCAGCATACTTAAATGATTTTTACTGATTTTCTGCATATCAAACAAACAATATCACTAAAATATTGCGTTATCCCTTCTTTTTAATTCAAAAATAACAAACACACGTTTTAGATTGTATATTTTTTGTAAAATTTGTATAATTAAGATTGATTTTTCCTGAAGTTGATATTATAATAGTTACAATAATGTAATTTATGCATCAACCCGGTCGGCATCTGTCCGACGAAATACATAATAATACATTCAGGGAGAGAAATCAAATGGAAAAAGAACAAATTCGCGCAATAATCGAAAAGCAGAGAAAATTTTTTGATGCAGGCGGAACTCAGTCCGTTGACAGAAGAATTATTTACCTTAAAAGAATTAAGGAATATATCGACCGCAACGAAGCAGTAATTGCGGCGGCACTTAAAGCTGATTTAGGCAAAAGTGCATACGAATCATATCTTTGTGAAATTGCAGTTGTTGTGGCAGAAGTCAATTATATGCTCAAGAACATTCACAAGCTTACTAAGAATAAGACCGTTATGACACCCTTCGGTCAGCAGCTTTCCCACAGCTACGTTATGCCCAAGCCCTACGGTGTTACTCTCATTATGAGTCCTTGGAACTATCCCTTTATGCTTACCCTTCCCCCTATTATTGACGCCGTTGCCGCAGGTAACACCTGTATCGTAAAGACAAGTGCATATTCACCCAACACAAGTAAAGCCGTTAAGGATATGATCGAGGAAATTTTCCCTCAGCAGTACGTTGCCGTAATCACAGGCGGAAGAGATGAAAACAAATATCTTCTTGATGAAAAGTTTGACTACATCTTCTTCACGGGAAGTAAGAACGTGGGTAAAACCGTGCTTTCAAAGGCGGCTGAAACTCTCACCCCCGTAACTCTTGAATTAGGCGGAAAGAGTCCTACTATCGTTGACGAAACCGCAAATCTCAGAATTTCCGCAAGAAGACTTGTTTTCGGCAAGGGCTTCAACGTCGGTCAGACCTGCGTTGCTCCCGACTACGTTTACGTTCACGAAAGCATCAAGGACAAATTTATAGGCTACGTAAAGGAAGAAATTGTACGTCAGTTCGGTGACTGTCTTAATAACGAGGACTACGGCTGTATCATAAACGACAAGCACTTCAACAGAGTCTGCTCCCTTATCTCACCTGAAAAGGTTGTTTTCGGCGGTGAAAGCAATCCCGAAACCAGAAAAATTCAGATGACTGTTATGGATAACGTCACCTGGGACGATCCCGTGATGAAGGAAGAAATCTTTGGACCTGTTCTTCCATTCCTTACTTATAAAAATCTTGATGACGTTATTGAGGTTATCCGTTCTCACGACAAGCCTCTTGCACTTTACATATTCTCTCAGAACAAGGAAAACATCAAGAAGGTTCATTCCTCCTGCTCCTTCGGCGGCGGCTGTGTAAATGAAACCGACATTCACGTTATCACAACGGCTATGGGCTTCGGCGGAGTCGGTGAAAGCGGAATGGGCCAGTATCACGGCAAGGACGGCTTTGATACCTTCACCCACTACACAAGCATTGTTGACAAAATGACGTGGATAGACCTTGAACAGAGATATCAGCCCTATACAAAGCTCAATATCCTTCTTTCAAGAAAGCTGAATTTCGGCTCAACGGTCAAAAAGAACCTTAAAACAGATTATCCCTTAGTGCCTAAATCCTTCTTTGACGTTATAGGCTTCCATTTCGGAAACAAATAATCAGAAATAAGCGTAAAAAAACGGTCGCCGTATATCTGAGGTGTCCGTTTTTCTGCACATATATCCCTTTACCTTACGTAAAAGACTCTCCTTATAAGGTAAAATATTCACTTTGCGAATTAATCGGTAAACAATCTGTTAATTTTCCTCTCAGAGCATTGAAAAGCGGTTAAAAATAATGTAAAATACTTTTTAATTGTTAAATTTTTAACATTCACATTTTTTCGTACAGACAAATTGCTCACTCTAAGAGTAGTTTTCTTAATAAAAACAAAGGAGTTCTTATTATGCAGAGATTTACGTTACCCAGAGATATCTATCACGGCAAGGGTGCTCTTGAGGTTCTCAAGACACTTTCAGGCAAGAAGGCTATCGTTTGCGTAGGCGGCGGTGCTATGAAGAAGTTCGGTTTCCTTGACAGAGCAATAAGCTACCTCGAAGAAGCAGGTATGGAGGTAAAGCTTTTTGAAGGCATCGAGCCCGATCCCTCAGTTACAACGGTTATGAAGGGCGCAGAGGTTATGGCAGAGTTTCAGCCCGACTGGATCGTTGCTATAGGCGGAGGTTCACCCATTGATGCTGCAAAGGCTATGTGGATAAAGTATGAATATCCCGAAATCACCTTCCCCGAAATGTGCAAGGTATTCGGAATTCCCGAGCTTCGTCAGAAGGCTCATTTCTGTGCTGTTTCATCAACCTCAGGCACTGCAACGGAGGTTACTGCCTTCTCAGTTATCACAGACTATGAAAAAGGCATCAAATATCCCCTTGCTGACTTCCAGATCACTCCCGACGTTGCTATAGTTGATCCTGAGCTTGCAGAAACAATGCCCAAGAAGCTCGTTGCTCACACAGGTATGGACGCTCTCACTCACGCAGTAGAGGCTTACGTTTCAACAGCAAACAGCGATTTTACAGATCCTCTTGCACTTCACGCAATCAAGCTTATCAAGGAAAATCTTGTTAAGTCCTATAACGGCGATATGGATGCACGTGCAGTTATGCACAACGCTCAGTGTCTTGCAGGTGAAGCATTCTCAAACGCACTTTTAGGTATCGTTCACTCTATGGCTCATAAGACGGGTGCCGCTTTTGACGATTACGGTGCTCACATCATTCACGGTGCCGCTAACGCTATGTATCTTCCCAAGGTTATCGCTTATAATGCTAAGAATGAAGCTGCTGAAAACAGATATGCTGAAATTGCTGACCACATCAAGCTTGGCGGTAACACAAACGCTGAAAAAACTCAGGCTCTCATTAATTTCGTAAGAGAGCTCAACGATGCTCTTAACATTCCTCAGTGCATCAAGAACTACGGTGCAGACAGCTACTTTGCAGAGCAGGGCTTCGTTCCCGAAGAAGTATTCCTTGAAAGACTTCCCGAAATTGCAAAGAATGCAGTAGGTGACGCTTGCACAGGCTCTAATCCCAGAGCAATTGATCCTGCTCAGATGGAAGCTCTCTTCAAGTGCTGCTACTATGATACTGAAGTAAATTTCTGATTTAATATAAATGAAGTATTCAAGTCCTTATAACAAATCCCTTACCGCAACCGTCTATATAATAAATGACGGCAAGGTGCTTCTTCACAAGCATAAAAAATATAACACGTGGTTTCCCGTAGGCGGTCATCTTGAAGAAAATGAACTGCCTCATCAGGCGGCTATACGGGAAGCAAAAGAGGAAAGCGGACTTAATATAAGACTTATTGACACAGACGCTAAAGCTTTTCCTTTAGGACTTGTAGAAAGAGTTCCCACTCCCTTTGCGGTATATCACGAGGGGATAGGTCACGAAGAGGAATTTCTTGATTTTATCTATATTGCCGTTTCAGATAAAAACACGGCAAAAAGCACGGAAATGAACACCGACAGCTTCCGTTGGTTTTCAATAAGTGAGCTTTCGGATGAAAATGAAGTAATAAAGCTCCACATAAGAAACACGGCACTCTCCTGCATTTCTTACGTGAACGCTCTTAATAACCGTCCGTCAGAAGTAAAATACTTCTCAGAAGGAATTCTTTAAGAAAAAAATAACCTTCCGTTTTTTCTTTTGAAATTACGGAAGGCTTTTTTGTTATCAGAAAAGCTCTTTTGCTTTAAGAAGTGCTTCCTGAGAAAAGGAAGGTATTCTGCCAAGAGAGTCAGGACCCACGTTCAGCAGATAATTTATCCCCATTGAATTAAGTCTTTTCTTTCTTTCGGCTATCTCCTCAGGACCTATCCAGTTGTTATCGTAATATTTATACCCCCAGGAGCTGTTGAGAGTTCCTGCCGTTTCGTAAAGTCCGTAGGGTGAATACTTAAAGCCGTGAATTGCATTGGGATCGGTATTTTCATCTGCTCTGAATTCGGTAGGATATTCGTTATCGCCCAAAGAAACGTAGTCGTAAGCGCCGTTTCCTATACGTGAATTTATAAGGCAGGAGGGCTGATATTCCTTCACAAGACGGTTTAATTCAAGGCTCTGCTCCTTCGTGATGGTATGAGGAACGTCAAACCAGATAAGGCAAAGCTCTCCGTAGCCTGTGAGGATTTCCTTGACCTGAGGCTTGATCTTTTCCTCGAAGCATATAGAAAAATCCTTTTTGCTTCTGTCGGGAAAATCCCAGTTATTATCCCACGACGTACCCGAACAGCCCGTAAGATTTGTATAACCGCCGCCGTGAGCGTGATGCCAGTCAAGCTCCTGAGAATAATACAGACCGAATTTCAGACCGTATTTATAGCAGCTCTCGGCAAGAAGGGCGGTGACGTCCTTGCCGTAGGGCGAAAAATCCACAACGTTATATTTATCGGCATAGGATTTGAACATAGCGAAGCCGTCGTGATGCTTTGAGGTAAAAACAAAATATTTCATTCCCGCATCCCTTGCAAGTCTTATCCATTCATCTGCATTGAAATAAACAGGATTAAAAATTTTAGCAAGCTCCTCGTATTCCTTATTCGGTATGGGCATAAAGCTTCCTATCCACTCAGCATAATCCCTGACTCTTCTTCCCTTATATTCACCGCCAAGCAGAGAATAAAGTCCCCAATGTGCCATCATACCGTACTTTGCTTCCTTAAACCACTGTCTGTTATCCATATTAAGCCTCTTTTACTGTTTTCTGACATTTTATCACATAAGAAAAAGAATTTCAATTTCATAACGGTGCTCAGAACGTTATTATATGTTGACTGAGCCCTTATTTTTTGATATCATTTATCCGAAAATGCGATAAATCAAAAAGAGCGTATGGAGGTGAAAAAATGCTCAGGATAAAACACTTAATCAATAATCACCGTTATTCTCTGATAATATTTTCAGGTATTGTAATTTATAACTTTGCCGTCACCAATGCGTTTAATTTATGGACTATAAGCAAAAGCAACTATGCCTATCACCTCGTTGATTTTTCAGTGGGCTTCTGCTCCAAGCTTCTGCCGGGTGCCGTTTATAATTTTTTCTTCGACGACACAAGCATGGAAGCTATTTCCATATACTGTTCCGTATTGATGCTTACGGCATTTGCCCTTATTTCGCTTTTATGTGAAAGGCTTTTAATAAAATTCGGGAAGGAAAACACCGGCATTCTGTCCTTTTTGTTAGTATTTTTCTTTACAGGTACATCTACCTTTCCTATGTATATAACAAAATTAGGCGCCCTTGATATGTACTGGCTGATATTTGCAATTATTTCAGTTATCTGTCTTTCCGATAAACGCCTTTATATTTTCATTATCCCCGCAAATATTTTATCCGTAAGCGTAAACTTCGGCTCAATAATTTCATTTATCCCTTTCATTATTCTTCTTATGCTTTATAAAATCAGCATTACGGACAAAAAGGATGAAAAAATATATCTGTGGCTTACTGCCGTTATGACCGCACTTTTTTGTGTTGCCGTTGCACTTTACTTCATTATGTTTGAAAAAAACAACATAAATTACACCTTCAGTGAGTTTTCAGAGCTTCTTGCTTCAAGAGGCTTTAAGGGCAGGTCAATATATTATGCTACGTCATTATATTCCGAGCCTCTTTATGACTCAATAGATTACGAGCAGCTCAACAGCGAGCAACCCCCCTTGCAGTATTTTTTCGTTTACCTCTGTAACAGAATTCGCATGACGCTTGATAAGACATCCATCACTGACGGACTTGCTCCCTTTTTCCTTATGCTTCCCATCTTATTATTCACAGTGTCCTTCTTCATAAAGCGCATAAAGAACTGCAAAAAATTAAATAAGCTCGTTTATATCTGTTTCCCCCTTATGTTTATTGCAACGAACTGTGTCGGAATGCTTTTTTCCACAGACGTAATACGTACCTTAGGCCACGCATATACTCTTCTTTTCGCATCCTTCCTTTTTGTGAGCTACTACGAAAAAGATGATGCTGTCGGTCATATACATAAAACCGTAAAAAGCATTTCAATGGCGGCTGCAGTAATATACGCGCTTATTTACTCTGCTTCAACATTTGATCCCCAAGGATTATTTCAGATTTAGGATGTGGTTTTTATGAAAAACCCTGTAAAATTTTTAATTTTTCCGTGCCTGGCGTTAGCCTGGTGTATGCCTCTTTTCTCAAAAAACAGTCAATGGCATTATTTCCTGTTTATAGGCTGTTTTTTATTAGGCTGTTTATTCTTGCTGTTAATAAAAAACAAGCTTTTAGCCTTACCCCTTGCAATTATATCAATTATCCCCCCTATCTTTTTTGATAATATATATCTGTTATATTCACTTGGAACAACAGCTTTGATTACCGAATATCTTTTATTCTTCGGAAATTTTGAAAAGACGGACAAAAAGACGGATATAAGCTATAAAAAGGCAAGAATAAAGAAAACGGTCAAGCAAGAGAAAAGATCCGTTTTTTTAACTCTTCCGCTGTTATCCTGCGCGGCATTTATTCTGACGGTATGTGCTTCTGCAGTTATTCTCATATCGGGGAAATATTCGGAAGAAGACTTTTCCCTCAGCAGATATAATTCCTCCCGTTTTATTTTGCTGTCAGTGCTTATTTTCCTTTTTGTGCTTACTCTGACGGTTTTTCTGCAAAAAAGCAATCCTACGCTTAATTCTCTCAATATAAAATTGCATTATCTTTCATCCGCCCTTTGCTTTTTATTAAACCTTCTTACGTATTACCTTACGGATATTTCAACTGTAGCTGACAGCGAAAGGCTGTTTTTCTTCCCGTGGCTTATTTTCCTCGGAATACTTTCTTATAAAAACGACAGCGTAATTTCTCTGATAACGGATAAAATAATGCCTGTTCGGGAATAAACTCATAAAAATCTCAAAAAGCCGTCTGCATTTCAGCAGGCGGCTTATATTGACAGACTTTTTCTTCTTTGGTATAATTAATTGTTATTTTTTATCTTAGAAAAGGGGGGATATCAGATGAAAAAAAAGCTGTATTTTTTTCAGGTAAATTATCCGTACGGCAACTCTGCTCATCTTCCATATACTGCAGGTCATCTCGTTGCATACGCTATGCAGGATAAGGATATAAAGGAAAGCTTCACACTTGAAGATATTTTCTTTCTCAGAGATGCTCCCGAAAAAATAATGAATAAAATTGACAGTCCTGCCGTAGTTGCCTTTTCCACTTATCTGTGGAACTGTAATTTCAACAAGGCTATGGCGGAAATGATAAAGAAAAAATACCCCTCCTGCGTTATAGTTTTCGGCGGTCATCACGTTGCTCCCGGCGGAAAAATGCTGGAGGAATGTCCGTATATCGACTACCTTCTGCACGGAGAGGGCGAAATAATATTCCGCAGACTCTTGAGAGCCGTGCTCGGTCTTGAAGAATTTACAGATATTCCCGGAATATCTATGAGAACAGACGGCGGCGTTCTGACAAATCCCGAAATGATCTCATCTGAATGTAATTTCCCTTCACCCTATCTTGAAGGTTATTTTGACAAAATTCTCAGGGAAAATCCCCATAAGGAATTTATGGGACTTATCGAAACCTCCAGAGGCTGTCCCAACTCCTGCGCATACTGCGACTGGAGCAATATGAAATCTAAAATCAGAAAATTTCCTCTTGAACGTATTTATAAGGAAATTGAGTGGATGAGGGATAATAAAATCTGCGTATTAGGCTCTGCAGACTCAAACTTCGGAATGTTTTCAAGAGATATGGAAATTACAAAAAGACTTGTTGAGGCAAAAAAAGAGGGCGGTTATCCTATGAGATTTCAGACCTCTTATGCAAAAAACAGTCCGAAAAGAGTTTTTGATATAGGTATGCTTCTTGAAAAAGAGGATATGAACAGAGGCATTACCCTTTCCTTTCAGTCTATGAGTAAAGAGGTGCAGAAAAACATAGGCAGAGAAAATATCAGCATTGAATATTATTCTCAGCTTATGGCTCTTTATAACGAGGCGGGTGTTGCTACATACACGGAGCTTATACTCGGTCTTCCCGGTGAAACCTACGAAAGCATAGTTGACGGAATTGATGAGCTTCTGAATTTAGGTCAGCATAATTCCATTTATATCCATAACTGTGAATGGCTTCCCTGTTCAATAATGGGTAAGCCCGATTATATTGAACAGTTCAGAATAAAAACCTCAAAAATTCCCCTCAATCAGCCTCACCGTGAGCCGTCTGATGATGATATTATTCCCGAAACCTCATCAATTGTCACCTCTACCTGTTCTATGGACACAGACAGCTGGAAAAAGATGAATATGTTCTCTTATGCGGTTCAGGCGTTTCATCACATGGGAATTCTGTTGTTTTTCGCCTTATATCTCTATAACGAAAAAATCTGTTCATACAAGCAGTTTTACACAGGTCTTCTCGACTTCTTCCTGAAAAATCCCCAAACTGTAGCAGGTAAGGCTTTCAGGACAATTGAAAATTATCTTGATGCAGTCCTTCAGGAAAACGGAACTCTCAGCTGCTGTGACGAAAGATTCGGAAAGGTTCAATGGCCCTTCGAGGAATATGCTTATCTGCACACGGTATATGATATTGACCTTTTCTATAAGGAAGCAGAAAGCTATCTCAGAGAATATAATATTCCGACCGAAATATTCAGCTCCTTAATGTCCTTTCAGAGAAAAATGATGAAAACACCCTTTGATAATTCTGAAAGCATACAAAGCGGATATAACTTTTATGAATATTTCTCGGCTTTTCTCAGCAGTGCTCCCATAAAGCTTCAAGAAAAACGGGAAGCCGTTTCGGTCGATGTCAGAAGCTACGGCGACTGGGCGGATTTTGCAAGAAAAATAGCCTGGTACGGCAGAAAAAACGGCGCAACCACATATCTTAAAGACGTTAAAGCATTGAATAACGATAAAATCTGAATTTCAGGAGAAACGATATGAAAAAATACACACTTAATTTCGGACAGTTCAGACAGTATAACAAAACCTTCATAACCTCTGAAAACGGTATTGATACCGAAAAGGTCACCTCAGTTGCTTTTGCAGGTGAAACGCTTTATATCACAAATGCAGAAGGTCTTTTTGAATACAGTGAAGGCAAACTCAAAAAGATCACCGAAAAGGCAGATAAGATTTTCGGAAAAGGTGGAAAGCTTTTTGTTACCTATAAAAACTCTCTCTGTGAATTAGCAAAGGGGAAAATCAGGAAGCTCGGCGAATTTGACAGCAAGGTAAAGGATATTTCTCTCGCTCTTGATAATTCCTTATGGCTTATCACTGAAAAGGAGCTCTATCTTTTCACTGATAATGAATTTACAAAAATCGTGGGAATTCCCGAAGATACGGTATGCCTTTGCGCTAAGGACAATATGTCCAAATACTGTGAAACCGTTTATATCGGCTGTACCTCGGAAGGACTTCTCTCAATGAAGGGTAAGCGCCGTCATTTTGCTGAAATGACACCCGATATGTCAGGTGTTCTCAGCAAGAAGATCAACTGCCTTGCTCTTGACGGAATGGGGCATCTCTGGGTAGGCAGTGACGACGGACTCAATATTTACGACGGAAGAAGCTTCTGGTATAACGGAAACGATTTCTACAGCGTTCCCACAGGCTCCTTCAACGATATGTGCTTCACCTCTGACGGAAAGAAGTATTTTGCAACGAATACAGGTATTATTACTCTTATTGAAGGTAAGATCTCCTATTTCTCTTACGGTGCGTGGCTTATGCATCCCACCGTTACAAAAATTGCCGTTTCGGATAACGGCACAATTGCGGCAGTCACTCCCAGAGGAATAAGCATTATCACAAACCGCCTTATGACTCTTGAAGAGAAAGCAGCTCATTATGACGAGATGGCTGTGAAATACTTCACTCGTAATGAGGGCTATCAGGTCTGCAGAGAGCTGAAAAAATACGGCGACCTTGACTCAGGCTGGCTTCCCAATTCCGATAACGACGGACTTTTCACAGGTCTTTACTGTGCTTCTCAGTGCTTCCGTTATAAAGTAACGGGTGACGAAAAGGCAAAGGAAAATGCAAAAAGAGCAGTAGAAGCTATGATAAAGCTTACCGAGGTTACGGGTAAGAAGGGTTTCACCGCAAGAGCCACAAGATATTCACATGAAGAGAATTTTGCAACAGGCAACCGTGAGGAATGGCATTTCTGTGAAAATAATCCCGACTGCGAATGGCTCGGCGAAACCTCCTCAGACGAAATGACAGGTCACTACTTTGCTTACGGCATCTACTTCGACCTTGTTGCCGACAAGAAGGAAAAGAAGAGAATTGCCGAGGTTGTGAAGACAATAACAGACCACATTATCGACAATAACTTCCACCTTACAGACGTTGACGGCGTTCCTACCACCTGGGCTAACTGGGAGCCTGACCTTCTCAACAACGACGACCGCTGGTACTACGAAAGAGGCACAAACTCACTTGAAATACTCTCCTTCCTTAAAACGACCTACCACGTAACAGGCGAAGAAAAGTATAACGACGTATATAATATGCTTATCACAAAGCATCATTATGCTATGAACTGTATGCAGTATAAGGTTGAAGACTGTCACCTTGCCCACATTGATGACCAGCTCGACTTCACAAACATTTATCCCCTTATCGTTTATACGGATAACCCTTCTCATAAGGAAATATTCAAAATGGGACTTACTCACCATTTCGATTATGAAAGAGTTGAGCGTTCTCCAATGTTCAACATAATTTACGGTGCACTCACAGAGAATTACTGTGACGTTGAAAATGCCGCAAAGAGCCTTTCCGAAATGAACCTTGACCTTATCCGCTGGCCCGTATATAACAGTCACAGAAAGGATATCGTCTGGGATCACTCAACAGAGGAAATGGGCTGTCCTCCCCAGCTTAAATATCCCGTTGAATATTCTGCCCGTGTTCTCGTTCACTACGACGGCAATCAGCTTGTATGCGACTCCGGTGCAGAAGAGTTCATAAGCATCAACTCAAAAACCGTCAACCGCACCTCAACCCTCCCCGGCACAGCAGGTGCAAACGGTATGAGAGCAATGCAGCCCTACATCTACCTTCTCCCCTACTGGATGGGCAGATACTACGGCATCCTCGGCGACTGATAATAAAACGTTTCGCCGCAGACATACGGCGAAAGGTTTTCGGATAGTCCGGCGTCAAGGAAAACAAGCTTTCCCCAGCGGGACATATAATCTGAAATGAGCTTTAAAAACTTTCGTTTTTAAAGCTCATTACTCATTTATTTAGGTAATTTATTTGCGATGTTGACAGCTTCTGCCTGTGCCTTTTTATATGTTTCAGCAGTAAAGCGAAGAAACTCACTGTATGATTTCAGTGACTCTGACATTTTTCCGGTTGTAGAATCAAAAGCCTTCATTTGACGCCATTCCACAAGGACACTGTTGTAATCTGCCCCTTTCCAACTGCCGCCTAAAGAATAAAGTTCATTTTCAATTGTTTTCATACCGTTATTCAGAACTGATAAGAAATTGTCAACATCATTTGCCGTAATTTCTATTCTTCTGTGATTTACTTTTATATTTGCCATACTCTTTCCGCCTCTCTGTTATTTGAACTGAGCGGCAAGATTTTGCAGATTGCTTTCAGTCTTTTCGTAGTTTTCCCCTACCTGAAGGTTCAACAGCAAAACGAAATTATCAATTACGTTATATCTTGCTTCATAAAAATGATTTTTAATTTCCGAAAATTTACCTATAGCTGCGGAAGCAGCAGCACCCTGCCAACAATTACTCAGATTATTAACCGATTTTTCCATATCGGGAAAGCATCCCTGAATTCCTTCATTTCTTGATTTAATCACATTCGCAGCAGAAATTACCTTGTCTGTTTCAATCTGTATTGCCATAAGGCTTCTCCTCCCTTATTTATTAGCATTCTGCCTTTCAGCAAATTCTTTTGTAACCTTTGAAGTATTGATATTATCAAGACTTCTCTTTACTCTTCTGTAATTACTGATAACTGTATTTATTGAATTTGCACATTTATCATTTCCGATACCGACAAAATTATTTCTCACGCCATTCTCAATTGCCTCAAGCTCAATAATAATACTATTCAACTCCTGCTTGATGAGATAAAGCTCATTTGATGATTTACTATCCATACTTTTCTCCTTTATTCAATATCAAAGCTTTGATAAAATACCGTTTTCTGCAGTATCAAAAATATCAGCGGTATCATACAGATAATTCTTACACTTAGTCAACCGCCAACTGTAGCCTGTCAGCAGGTCTGCCTTGAGCAAATTCCAAAGTCCCTCTAAACCGACCTTCCAATATAAGCTGTCCATACGTTTGTCAATAGCTGAAATCCGTATGTTTACGTTATTCAATCTGTTGGCATATTCCCTTAATAATACGGTATTCACACTTATTTCAGGATTTTCTTCCGAATATTTATATCCGTAATTAAAATACTGATTATAAATATTTACTATTTCCTGACATTTTTTATCGATCCAATTCTTTACCTTATCCAGAACATCTTCAACCGTAGCAGTAAGAAGATCCAAAGCGGTATTTTTTATGACGTCAACAACAAAATCGGTAGTAAATAATAATTCAAGAGTCGTCAGAATTTCCTTTACCGTTGCTTTCTTTCTGTTACCTGTTCCGTAATGATACTCTCCGCCCGTAACATCGTTATAGGGAAGAAAACGTTCACAAAGATACATAACCGTAACAGCGGCATCATATAATTGCTCGTCATCAAACTGCATCATACGCTCAGATATATTCTTTGCAAACGTACCGACAATACCCTGCTTACCGTGACTCACTCTGCCGTATTCGTCCATTTCCCAATTTAAACCTGAGCCGTTAAGCATATATGTAATACCGTGAAATCCACCCATACCATCTGCTTCAGGTGTAGGAATAAAATAAGTATTTTCTTCAGGAATTATTGTTATACCCAAGTCGTGAACATAGTCGTTTTCACCGTTTATGGAATACATTCTGCTGACGTAATCATTATACTCTTCTTCCGTAAACGTCGCTTTAATCTTCTCTAACGCCGCTTTTGAAAAACCTTGTCCGTCAATAGAATAACAGGCATCTATACTTTCTCTGTATTTAGACGTAAGCATAACAAACTGAGCTTCATTACCGCCTTTTGAGTGACCGGTTACAATTATTTTGCTGTTTTTCTTCTGTTCATCGGTCAAAACATTTTCATAAATATGATCATAATACTCAACACACTTATCCTGCATAACAGAGGACTCCCGTGCAAGCGCTTCTCCGTTATCAACCCATTTACCGTCACCTGTACCTCTGTAAGACACATAAATAGTATCTTCATACGGATCTCTGAAGGCACAGGCTATTACAAGTCCCATCTCATCTTCATCACTCTGTGAAATAAGCTCTAATTTTCCCAAGGAAGGATTTTCGGCAATTGCAGCTTCAACAGCCTCTACAGCACCCTTATAGTCCTCCGATTCTCTTACTGAATCGGGCAACATTTTCATTATGGTTTCAAGATCTTTGTTCAGATATGACGAATTAATATCATCTGTGTAAACAAAGGTGCTGACTATAGCGGCAACGTCTATTTCTTCTCTGGTTTTTGTTGAAAGTTCAGACATATTAAGTTACCTCCATTCACACGTAGAAAATGCCTCGTTATTATTCATTGTGAACGTAAGCTCTTTTTCATACATTTTTTTATTCAGATAGGCACTCAAATCATCAATCTCACCTGTATGCTTTTCAGAATCATTGAAATATACTGAAGCAAGACGGCAACATATTCCTCTGCTGACTATCTCTTTTTCAAGTTCTTCTGCTACCTTTTCTTCGTCAATCAAGATAGCTTCACTAACAACAGCAGTGAATAATATACCTGAGGAATATTCAGCCGCATATTCCTCAAATGTCATATCTTTACCTGAATTTTCTGTTGCAGCCTGAAGCGACACAGAATAAAACAACTGAAAATTCTCACCGAAAACAGTATTCAACACTGAGTTAAGAGTATTTACTGTGTTCTCTTCGTATTTTACGCCCATATAATTATCCGCAAAAACATCTTCACCGTCTTTTTCTTTATAAATCACGCATATATCCTTACCGGGAAATTTTTCTGATGAGCATAGGATCTTTTTGATTCCTGAACCTGCCATTCCGCCAAAAGACTTACTGTAGGCAAATGTATCATCATACTTTTCATTAAGATATTGAACCATATCATCTGTTATATTTCTATTACTGTTTTCCATACATCCACACACTCCTGTTGTCAATATTATAATCATCAAAAAAGCTACAATTGATTTAATATAGTTCATTTTATCACAGCCTCATATTTCACCTGTTACTTACGAAAAAAACAACGATATTCTTTATAAATTGCACATAGGCATTTTTTGTAGTTATACTTTTGAATCTTCGTATGCCTTTCTGCATTCCTCTATTATTTTAAAAGCTTCTTCTCTGCCCTTGTAGTCGCCTACTTCTACGGTAATGCCCTGTAATACCTTATAGTTTGCGAAGAAGTTTACTATTTCCTTAAGAACGAAGGGAGAGAGGTCTTCCAATTCATTGATATTATCATATCTCGGATCGCAGTCGAGAACAGTGATGATTTTATAGTCGATTTTGCCGCCGTCAATCATGCTTAAATATCCGAGGACTCTTGCAGGTACAACACAGCCGGGGAAGGTAGGGTCAGAGCAGATAACAAGCACATCAAGTGCGTCACCGTCGGGAGCAAGAGTGTTTTCAAGAATTCCGTATTCGGCAGGATACATCATGGCGGCATACAGAACTCTGTCGAGAACTATTCTTCCCGTTTCCTTATCAAGCTCATACTTGTTTTTTGAACCCATAGGGATTTCAATAAGGGTATATTCTACATTTTTCATATATTTCTCTCCTCATAAATTTTTCAGATATTAAGTCATCTTATCAATTATCAGTCCTATAAGGTAAATCACGGCAAGATGTGCGGGATAAAAGATATAGAAGAGATATTTAAGCCTTCGCTTTCCTCTTTTTCCGTTATAAAGCAATAACAGAGGAATTACGGCAAGTGAATACCACTGAACGCCGCCAAGGGAAACGGCAAGAGGAATAAGCACGGCAGTCATTCCTGCTATCTTCAGATATTTTGTGGGCATCAAATATACTGCCACAGGTAAAAGCACACCGAAAAAGCCGTAATCAATCTTAAAGCCTTTAAGGATATCGGGCAAAAAGAAGCAAAGGAAAATAACTGCGGCAATATCGGCAAGCAGAAGAAAAGCCGAAATAAAATCCTTTTTCTTCATAAAGCCGTCAGCACAGAAAACGGTGATTACCGAAAGAGAAAAGGTTATCAACACGTTCTGATACAATGAACCCATAGCAATAAAATATACTGCCTGACAAATGAGCCCCAGAAGAAAAATCTGAAGAAAATATTTCTTCTTGTTTTTCGTATAAGCACAGCCCTCTGCTATCATATATGAAAAAATGGGGAAAGCCAGTCTTCCGATTATTGAAAAAATATCACATTGGGGAAAAAGCTCCTTGCCGACGTGGTCGAAGGTCATAGCTATCATCGCTATTATTTTCAGCTGATTGTTGCTTAATCCTTCTTTGAGTTTCTTATAAAGCATATCTTAATCCGCAATTTCAATCATCTGATGAATATTTACTTCAGGAACTGTAAAATTAACCGATTTTCCGTCGAAATCAAAAGCTATTTCCTCACCAGAGGGAACAAGTCTTACAGAAGAAGGCTTTTTATCCGTTTTAACCGAGCATTTTACGTTATAAAGGGGAACGGTATCTTCAATTACCTCTGTTTTTCTGCCTCTGAGAGTTGTATGGGCAAAAAGAAGATGAAGAATACTTCTCTTTTTCTCTTCCTGTCTTGTAAGAGTCATAACTGCTCTGTCGGGAAGCTGAGCCGAAGCTGAAGCACCGTCCTTCAGAAGCGTCTTTACAAGATAAGTGAAAATTTCCTTGAAGCAAAGGTGACCGTAAGTGGCATAAGCGGTAAAGATATCCCAGCCAGCATAGGCTACGTTTTCCTTTATAATTACCGCGGGGAAGCTTTCATCGGAATTATTGGGAGCGTGAGCATGAGAACAGAAGTGCTCCTTTGTTCTGTTGAAGTAGGGATTTTGCATACAGGCTGCGGTTTCGCAGTCAACTGCATCAAAAAGATATGAGCTACAGCGCATTACATATTCCGTATTTCCGTTTACCGTATCAAAAAGAGGAACAAGGTATGTAGGACTGAATTCATTTTTACCTATATATCGGGCTCCGATATCAAGAAGGAATTCCCCGTCCCTTACAATGCTTTCACCGGTTGCAATAACTCTTCCGCCATTAGCGATAAATTCCTTTACCTTAGTAAGCATTTTTTCCGACATACCCGAAGCATCGGGAAGAATAAGCATTTTATAGCCTGAGATATCGGTTTCCTCGTCAACAAAATTATAAAGAAGATGGTTTTCAAGAAGCATACGGTTAGCACCGACGTCGGCTAAGGAGTCACGCTGTCCTGAAAGTGCTTCAACGCTGAGCACGGCAATATCCGTAACATTGACTGCATTTTCAAGCCAATTTTCAGCCTGCTCTATACGTGAATAAGCCTTACCTATAAGCGAATAAGTGGCTTCATTCATTTCACCTGAGGGATGCATCTGATCGCCTATAGAACAGCCTGCTCCGTTCATCACACTGAGAGCCGTTTCGTAAATAAGAGCATTAGGATGCTTGAAGCCGCCGAATTCGCCCCAGCTTTCGTGGAATTTACCCGTCATACCGAGGAATTCTGTGTTTTCAAGAGTTCTCACGTAAGCGGCAGACAAGGGGAAATGGTCATATCCCCAACCGCCTGTGGGAAGGCTTTCAAGCTCAAGATGTGTGTTTCTTCCGATAAATGAGAAATTTCCCTTGGGAATATGTCCGCTGTTGTGGAAAATCGTTGCGGTATCGCTGTATTTTCTCACAGCACCGTTTACCGCATCTGCATATTTATCGAAGGTCATAATTGAAAACCTCTTGCAGTCTTCAATATTATTAACGTCCATTCCAAGTGCTTTCATATCTGAAACACACTTGTCGCAATAACATATCTTAGGAGAAATTATGTCAAGGAAAATTCCTGAGGGCATATACCTCTCCATAACCTCTTCAATCTGGGCGCAAAGCAGGTTGAGATATTCCGTATTGAAGCAAAGGAGATGAAAATGAACCTCATCTCTGTATTCAATATAATCATTCTTATCAAGGGAACGAACCCAGTGCCATTCGGGATGCTTAACGTATTCCTTCTCGTCATAGCCTGCAGAAATATAAACAGGGGCGTTGACACCCATTTCCTTACAAGTTTCAAGCTGAGCACCGAGCAAATCAAATTTAAGCTCAGGGTGAATTTCATTGACCTTCGTGGGATGATAAGACCAGCCGTGATGACACTTTGAAAAAACGGTGATTGAATTCACGTGACCGATTTCAAGCGCCTTCTTAAATTGCTCCTTTGAAAATTTATCACCTACGGTAAGTGTGCCGTTTGTATGAAAATCGAGATGAACCTGTCTTTTTCTTAACATTTTTATTCTCCTTAATTCTTCTTATTATGTTTTTTGGGAAGTGGAAAGAGCAATAAATCTTTCGTTTTTATCATTTACCGCACAGTAAAAATGATAATTTATTCCTTTGTGTCTTATAAACCACGGCTTATGTGCGTGTATATTTTCCCATTCTTCCGTAGGCTCAATAAGGGGCTTTCCTTCCCACCTTTTCCAATGAATTAAATCTCTTGAAGCGGCAAAGGTATTATACGCACCCTTTCCCTTAGTGAAATGGAAAAACAGCATAACGTAAATACCGTCAATGAGAATTATCTGAGGATCGCCTGTTATAACCGTATTTTCGTCATATTCATACATATCGAAAATATGAGCTTCGCCGTAACGCTCCCAGCTTTCACCGTCAGAGGAAACTGCAAGAAAAATTCTTTCCTTATTATCCTGAGCCTTAGCGTTATAGATATTTACATAAGGATATCCCGTAACTCCCGTTTTGTCCTCAAACATACAGCTTTTATAAAGAGTTTTTGTTTCATAAGTTCTGCTGTCCTCATCAGAGGGCATCAGTATGGGTTCGTCAAATCTTATGTATTTTTCAGGATTTTCAACGTCAGAGGTTTTGCAAAGCCCCATATATAAGGGATCAGGCTCATAGCCGTCACTGTTTCCCGCAAGATAAGAAATATAAAAATTGCTGTTGATTGAAGTAAGCTCATTCGTGCCGTCAAAAAGAATATCCTTAAAAGCGGCATAACCTGCACACTGCTTACTGTCCCAGTGCTCATCATTGTTTCTTCTTAAAACGGTATCAAGATATTTCCAGCTTTTAAGGTCATCGGACACAGCAAGATGCGTTTCATATCCCGAAATACCGCAATCCTTCATAATGGATATGTAAAGCATATAAAATTTTCCGTCAACGCTGAAAACAGTCGGACTGTCTGTGAAGCTCTCCTTATTTTTAAGCACGGCACCGTATTTTACAGGTGTTTTTATCTTCTCATAAATTTCCTGCATCTCACAGTCAGTAACCTCAGGAAGCTTAATATCTCTGAAAGCAATCATAAAATCACCTCTTTTTTTCAGTTTATCACAAAAATACTGTTATGACAATAAATCTTTATAAGCTTACAGAATTTTCTCGGACAAAAACACAAAAAAAAGAAGAGAAAACTCTCCGAAAAAAGTCTTCTCCTCAGTTTTTTAATTTACATTATCAATAATGCGCCATACCGCACTCGCAAACAGTGTTCATACCGAAAAGCTTCGAAAAGAAGCTTACTAATTTCCATAAAAAGCCCATAAAACCCGACTTGTGACATATATGAGAGCAGTTTTCTGAGGGTGAACTGTTATATCCGCAATCCATGCATACACCGTCATTATCATATTCATGACCTGTGGCAACGATACCACGGTACTCTTCATACCCACAGACTTCACATACGCAAAGAGCTCTGCCATTTTCAGTACATGTGGGATAAGAAACCACATGATCCTTATACATCTTATGTCCTTCAGTCTTTATAGTGTCTGTATATGAATGTTCACAGACACATGTATAGGTTAAAACTGCATCATTGGTACATGAAAGAGCCTGAACAACATTCTCTTTATACTCATGCACATGAGTGAAATGAAGTGTTGCATTAATAAGACATTCATTTTCTTCATGAATATCAATCTCATCCCAGAGCTTCTGCCAACCACCGTAATATACATCTGTTAGAGAATTACAGCCAAAAAATGCACTTCTACCGATTGATATTACTCCTTTGGGAATTTCTACTGAAGTGATATTATTTCCGCCAAGGAATACACGAGGCTTTATTTCGATTGTATTTTCAGGAAAAATAACTTCATGTACTTCTTCTCCGTTTAGATAGAGTTTATGTGCACATTGAAGAGGGTTAGAATGACCGTTTTTAAAATCAATATTTAACCATGCTTCTAAATCTGTAATATCAACTCTTGTAAGTGAACCGCACATATAAAAAGCATTGCTTTCGATTGCGGTTACACTTGAAGGGATTTTTATGCTTGTAAGAGCACTGCAATTCTGGAATGCAGAACTACCGATTGTAGTTACACTTGAAGGGATTTCAATATTCATAAGTGAACTGCAACCTCTGAATGCATTATCTCCGATTGCGGTTACGCCTTCGGGAATTTCAATATTCATAAGTGAACTACAACAAAAAAATGCACTATCACCGATTTCAGTTACGCCTTCGGGGATTTCTACAGAGGTGATATTACTTAAGGAATAGAGTGCATAAGGCTTTATTTCGGTTGTACCTTCAGGAAAAATTACTTCTGTTACTTCTTCTACGTTAAGATAAAGTTTATTTGCATAACTAAAAGGGGTTGCAGAATAATCATCAAAATCAATATTAAGCCATGCATCTAAATCTGTAATATACACGCCTTCAAGTGAACTGCACCAATCGAATGCGCTATAAGCGATTGCGGTTACGCTTGAAGGAATTTCTATACTTGTAAGCGAACTGCAATGATAAAATGCGTACCTTTCTATTGTGGTTACTCCGTCTTCAATTATAACCTTCTTAATTAAACTACGGTTTGAATACCAAGGTACACGGTTATAATTATACTGCATCATCGCACCTGTACCGGATATGGTAAGTGTGCCCTCTTCATCAAGAGTCCATGTAAGATTTTCTCCGCAGGTACCACTATCAATAAAAGCGGCATTTGCTGTTAAGGGAATTACAGATATTAAGCTTAAAACTGCAAGCATCAACGAAAATACTTTTTTCATAAAACCACCATTTTTTGCATAAAAGTCACCGTTTATATAATATGACATATTGTCATTATTGTCAATTAATAAAGCCAGATAATAAACTCACCCGAAGGAAAAAACACGTAATGTCGTTAGCGAAGTTTTTGTTTTAACATAGAATAATATATCGGATCAGCATGACCGGCATCGCATTTGTATGAACAAATGCACTTGGCTGTAGCCCAAACCCACAGACAACAGAAAAGAGAAGCTTCGTTTTCAGGCGAGTCTTCTCTTTTCTGTTGTCTGTTAAGTTATATGCTGACTAAAGTCAGCGTGATATTTTCACTTTACGAAAGTGATATTAAGTCCTTCGGACTTAATGATTTTCTA
Organism: Acutalibacteraceae bacterium; assembly: GCA_045591285.1. GTDB lineage: Bacteria > Bacillota > Clostridia > Oscillospirales > Acutalibacteraceae > RUG806. The sequence goes on along the minus strand of JAZNSP010000018.1, from coordinate 67,104 downwards.
TTCGCCATAAACTTGCGAAGCAAATAACACTCGGCTGAAAGCCGAATATCACTGCGTAGCAATATCACTCGCCGTAGGCGAATATAACTGTAGAAATGTTCGCTAAGAACATTTCTACAATCACTCAGGCGAATTTTCAGTTTAGTTTTTTAATTACCTCTTTCATCAAAATCAGCCTTAATTTCTCTGCACCAATCGGCTGAGAGAGAAGATTTTTTTCTTACACTGCTTACAGCCGCTGATACAGATTCATATAAAATTCTCGTTCCCTTCCCGTCGGCATTATAATTTACTGCTCTGTCTTCGGATATACCGTATCTTGCGGCAGTTTCTACAGCATCAATATTTGCTCCGATAAAGAGAAATTCCCAGCCGTATTTTTCCTTCTGACGCTCTATCATTTTCTTTACTTCATCACTGTTGAAGCGGTGACTTGCATTTTCCATACCGTCTGTTGTAATAACAAAAACCGTATTCTCAGGCACATCTTCCCTTCGGGCGTATTTATGGATATTTCCTATATGTCTGATAGCTCCGCCCAACGCATCTATAAGCGCAGTGCAACCGCCTACAAAATACTCCTTATCCGTCATAGGCTTGATTTCAGAAAGCCTTACTCTGTCGTGAAGCACTGTGCTTTCATTGTCAAAAAGCACGGTTGAAACAAAGCATTCACCATTTTCCTTTCTCTGCTTTTCTATCATAGCATTAAATCCGCCGATAGTATCGCTTTCAAGACCTGCCATTGAACCGCTTCGGTCAATAATAAAAACCAATTCCGTAATACTGTTTTTTCTTTCCATAATAATTACTCCTTACTGATAAATTTTTCAGAAACGAAAAACGGACGTAAGCGTTTTTCATCTTACATCCGAATTATAGAATAATTATCATTTTGTTTGGTCGCCTGTCATGCGACTTTTTCATAAGCTGTAAATAACATCACTGCTTTACGGAATAGCTTTTAGGTGCTCCGTGAGAGCCGAATATTTTCCACTCGCCTACACCAAGTCTTCTTATAACAGCCTTTCTCTCTTCTGCACAAAGCGCCGGTTGTGTATCAACCGATGTCATAAGTATGGGAGCATACTGATTATACTGTGCCTGTTGGGCAGTAAGTCCGTGAATATTTATATACACGTCACCTGTAAAAGCAATATTATGCTCATAATCAATCAGAATTATTTCACCCGGCAAATGTCCGCCTTTTCCTTCATAAACCTCAAAATGCAAATCCGAAAAATCAAAAAAGCCTATCTGTGTAATGGGTTCTCTTAATAAAGCGATATCCTGCCACGGTGTTTTCAGCTTCTGAGGATTTATCGGAGTATAAGACGTCAGTATTTTACAGATATTAACATAAGGCTTGTGCAGAGGATTTTCCTCACGGAAACCGTCTTCCTTCTGAAATTCCTTTCTCAGACAGTCTGCTGTTTTTTTACTTGCAATAATTTCATCAAACATATAAAGAAGTCCGCAGTGGTCAACATCTGCGTGAGTGACAAGCACACTCTTTCTGACTGAATTAAATCCGGGAACAAGTGACTCTAAAAGCTGTTTCATTTCATTTCCGTAGCAAGCATATCCGCTGTCAACAACCAATATTTCATCTTCGCTTCTGATTATGGCAGTATTGCTTCCGCAAGGTGGCTCAATAAGAATAATTTCAGTTTTTTCCGTAACCTTATATGAAGTTATTCTCGGCACAAAATTTTCATCCTTGTATTTAGCCAGAAGCTCTGCAAACTTACTGATGCTGTCAAAGGTGCGGTAAGGCGATAAGCCCTGCTCGTCAAGAGTCTGCATTGCAAGGTTTGAATATACAAGCAGTGCATCCCTTTGCTCTTTATCAAGCTTCAGCGTCTGTGAAAGACCTCGGATAAATGCAGTGTAAAAAATGCTGTTATCATATACTCTTCCACTGCTGTTATAGTCAATAACTCTTACCTTACAAAGCTTTTCTGCCTTTGAAATAAAATCGGATATTTTATTTCCGTCATCTACGTAAAGGCCCATTTTGAAATACTGATAATCACTGCCGTTTTCCTGAGAATTTATATAGGATATATTAAAATTAAATTCACTTATAAGCCGTAATACGTCAGTAACACTGCCGGGAATATCCTTTAAGCAGAATTCAATAAGAACAATGCTTGATTTATTTGTACCGTTCTGCAGATAACCTATTTTTTCAAGCTCATTTTCCGCTTGCTTCAGTTGTTCGTCCGTTCCTTCAACATCAAGAAAAAGTATGTGTGAATCTATTGCTTTATCATAGCTTACACGTGTTATGTTTATTCCGAGCTCGGAAAAACACTCACTTGCCTTCAGGAACGCCCCGATATGATCGGGCATTGAGGTTACAAATGTTTTTTTCATCCTTTCACCAACTCTGAGAAAAATTAATTATATAAATTCCGAAAATTTTCAACAGTCACTGTCTAATTTACACCTGACAACAGCCTGAGTTACATTCGTAAGCACAAGCTCATTATTCTGATTATAGGCTTCTATGGTAATTTCAACAATTCCGTTTTTTTCATTACGCTTTATTAAATCCGTAACTGTAGCCTTTCCCGAAAGAACGTCATCGGCATAAACGGGCTTTAACCATTCAATATGAGTAGATTTTCCCGCAAGCAGCTGCTCTCCGAAAAAATCCTTTTCCAGATATTTTGTCCACACGGACATAAACGACATAACACCCGGTGCAATTAAATTCTTAAAGTGCGTGGTTTTTGCATATTCCTCATCTAAATGCAGAGGAATACTGTCATATTCACGGGCAAAAGCCATCATTTTTTTCTTCTTAATAACAGCACTTTCTATATTTACTTCCATTCCGATTTTTATATCGTCAAAATACATATTTTACCTCAGCATTTTTGTTTTTAATAAAAATTTTCTTGCTCTTTTTGTCACAGTTTATCACTTTAAAGTATTAATGTCAAGATAAGAAAAGCTTATTATTTTTCATTTTCAAACATCATTCTTAACAGCAAAAAAGAACGGCCGCCGTAGGCTTTACGGTGACCGTTTTCTGTCTGTCTGAATGGCAAGTCTGATTACCGCTTTATAAGACAGCAGGTTATGCTTTGCTTATAAAGAAATTGGGAATACAGAACATAATACGAAGCATCTTGTTTATTAAGGGGAAAAAGGTTGACTGAAGCTTCACAGTCATAGGAAGCTCCTCTTCGGTGTGATACCAGAAGGTAGGATACACAAGGAAATTAGGATCTTCCTCACGGAACATAAGCGACCAGTTTTCAGCAAGATATAAAACACCGTAGTCCTTCATATCGTTATAGAGCTTTCTTGATTCTTCTTCAGGATTATTCCAGAAAAACATCCAGTTGAACTCACCTGCCCAAGTGGCATTTTTGAAAAATCTCCAGCTAAGCTCAAAGCCCTCCAGATGCTTTTTATTATCGTCCGTAAGATTTTTGCTCTTTGCACTCTCTACAAATTTGTCAAGCTTCGCAACGTCAATTTCAGTAAGAGAGGAATGGTTTTCAAGGCTTTCACCGCCGTCATAGCAGGTTATATGACAGGTGCTGAAGGCTGATGCCTTATAGCCCTTTACGGCATCCTCAAAATAGTAAATAAAATTGATAACATCATCTGCGGCTTCACCGTAATATGCTTCACAGAATTCCCTGATATCTCTTTCAATATCCGTGTCAGGCTTCCATAAAAGCTTACATACAAGATAGGTTCTCAATTCGTGAAGCTCTGCAGGAACTATATTTTCACCGCAGCCGTGGTCGAAAACTGCAACAACGTTTCTGTCCCTGTAATACTGATATCTGCCCTGAAGGGTTGTTATATTGGGGAAGAATGCATAGATATACTGGAAGTTCGTGCTGTAATCCCAGATGTAAATATTCTCTGTCATATCTGCCCAGCCTGTAAAGTTACTGTCAAATTCCTTATTTTCAGGACAGGTCTTATCATCAAGGCTGTGAAGCACACAGGTCTGAATGGGGCATAATCTTATTACAACGTTATCCTCAACGGTAAGTCCCGCAGGAGGTGTTTCCGTACGCTGATAAGCAAGAGTTTCAACCATTCTGTCAGGATATTCTTCTTTTATTGCCTTTGCTACCTTGTTTGTAAAATTCAGCATAGAAGCAGACTCAACACCGCCGTGTGAATTATTGAAGGCTACACATTCACTGCACTTGCAGAACTCCTGATTGTCATTCTGTGAAACGCTGAAAATTGAGTCATACTGTGAAAAATGTGCCTTTGCAGCAGCAATTACAATTTCAAGAACCTGAGGATTTGAAAGACAGGGCTGTCTGTCAGGCTGTCTTGTTCCGCTTTCATCCATTCCGAAATATTCGGGATGCTCAGCATACATATCCTGTGTGATCATCCATCCGAGAGTATGAACGCCGTTTATACAGCTTTCTACGGGAATACCGCCCATTTCCTCAGGTATTCCTGCCATCATTCCGTGAAGCTTGTGAGCAACACTGTAATCCTGATACATAGTCGAGAACATCCAATAAGTCTGTCTGAGCTTAAACGGAGGAACGTATGTATAATCAATTTCATCAATTACCAGCTTATTTGCTTCGGGAATAACAATACAGTCACTGATTTCAGGTGTAACGGGCACTGATTTTGTAAACCAACGGCAGCCGAGAAATTCCTCAAGGAAGGTATATACGGAATAAATAGCTCCTCTTTTCACTCCACCTGTAAGGAAAAGCTTTTTATCCTGAGTAAAAATGCGGACACCTTCATCGCCAAGCTCACTTCTGTCAACAGGATTTGCATTTTCTCTGTTGGTGATGCCCACAACAATTTCAAAGGCGCTTTCTTCTGCAGCATCATTAATAACGGGGAATTCGGCACCGGTTATCTGTTTAAGATAGTCTGCAAGCGTATTTGCGGCGGTAATCTCTGTCTGAGTTGCATTTTCACTGATAACAATACTGTATGATGTTCTTCCGTTATCCGCTAAAACAATGCCGTTTTCAGATGCAAAAACAGGAACAGCAATAAGGAAAAGCATCAGTAAGGACAAAACTACTGAAAGTATTTTTTTCATTTTTCTTTCTCCTTAATCTATTTATTCAATTACAGGGAAGCTTTCCAGAGGCTTTTCAACGTTTTCAATTACATATTCATGCTGTGGCAGGGTTTCAAATATAATGTTTCCGTTATCTGAGCTGAACTCCACCGTTTCGCCTGTTTCAAGGCTTCGTACTCTTACCTTTTCACCAAAGCAGTTTGCCGCACGGCAGATGTTACCTGCAAGGCTTCTTATGATTATATAGGCTGTTTCCTTATCTCGCATTTCAGAGGAAACAAGGAATGCACCTCTTGCTCTTAAAGAGAAGAATGCCGCATCACCGATATCCTTATCCCAGGCAGGAAAAACACGGATAATGTTTCCTTGTGACTGCAAGAGCATTTCATTGATTACTTCCGAGGTTGAAGCAGCTCCCTTTCCCACAGAAAAATCGCATTCAAGAAAACTAAGATCATCAAAGTTGCCGCCTATTTCATATTCTTCGGGAATCATTTTCAGCATCTGACCGCCGTATTTTTTGTCCCCCATACGAAGTCTTGAAATGATACCGAAGGAACGGTCCCAGGGAATTTCATTATCCTTGATATGCTTCATAACAGTTTTTCTTGCGGCTTCCATAATTTCAGGTGTTTCACCGTGCCAGGCATCTACTTCACCTGTGTAGGCAACAGGAGAAACCTCTGTTACACCTGCAGGACCGTAATTAAGAGTAAAATCATCAGTATCCTCTGCGGTTTTCCACGTTCCGTCGGGCCACACCGCATAATCCTTTCTCATTGAGGCGAGGTCTTCCTCCCAGAGCTTCACAAGGTCTTCATCCACACCGAGTATTTTTGCAGAGCTTACTGCATTTCTGAAGGTATTTCTGAACATACAAAGGTCAATCAGTGAATTTGTCATATATTCGTTAAGAAGACCTATTGTATTTGTAAATTCCTGTGAGCGAGAGGGGAAAATATATTTTTCACCGTCTTCTGCCGTAAGGAGATATTCGTGATAAAAGATTGCTACGTCCTTGATGAGAGGATATCCTATTTCTTTCAGGAATTCTTTATCCCCCGTAAAATCATAATAATCCCAACAGTATTTTACGCTTTCCCCTGCAGTCTGTAAATTCTGCATCGTTCCGTTAAGAGTTATTGCAGAGGAAATAAGTGTTCCCGTTCCTGAAATTGCATGCGGATAGGCTGTACCGTTCATTCCGAAGAAGGCCTTTGTATATTTCTGCAGCTTTTCTCTTGATTTCTGAAGCAGACTGAACCAAGGTTCAAGAAGCTCACTGTGGTTTGAGGTGAGAAGTCCGAGATTTGTTTTTGCCTGTTCGTATGTAAGGATATGATATCCCCAGCTTGCATAAGTGGACTGATACCAAGGGGCAAGATAGCCTGCGGCAAATTTTCCCGGCTTTCTTGCACACATAGCCTGATAAAGTCCCCAATACCAAGGCTTTGAATATTTTGTATCGGGAAGACGTATCCAGGAACGCTTCCAGATATGATAATACCATTCCATAACCGTGCCGATGCTTACGGGCATGTGGTATCCCTTAACCTTATCAAGCCTTCTCTTAGCTTCAGCCATAGTGTCTTCAGCATCATAGGTTGACACCACGGTAAAAAGGAATATCACGCCTTCGCCCTCAGGACGTCCTTCGGCAATAACCCTTGAGCCTGCCGGATATGCCTTGAAATTCTTATCGCTTGAACACATCATAACGGTATAGTGCATATCGGGAGAATTTTCGGGATCGTTACCTGCACGAAGCCTCATATTAATGCCGAAGTATTCACCGTCAGTAAAAGGAACGGGAGTATAATACTTTTCTATTTCGTCTTCAAGCTCTTTTATCTCCTGAGCATTTCTGTATCCCGAATTTGCATTTATTTCCATAGGATCCTTTGTAAGCTCAAGAGAAACCTTCCCCAGATGTCCCGCAGAATTAGGCGCAGAGCAGGCAATAATCATTACGTTTTCGGCAGGACTTATACAGCTCAGAGTTGTAAAATCCCTGCCCTTGATAATTCCGTTCTGATCACCGATGGAAAATTTTTGTGTAAGAATTCCCGAATGCATATCAAGATGCTCTTGTATGCCTGTAAAAACTCCGCCTGAGCAAAGATGCAAGGTAAGTCTTGCGGCTGAAGTCTGACAGGGCTGACGGGATCTGTTGTTCGCGCAGACAAAAACATCCTGTTTGAGAAGAGAGTCACCTTCAACAATTCTTTTTCTCAGATCCTCAATTCCTTCGGGATAATAACAGGGGGGCTTCTGCTCAAAATCATCCCACCAGAGATCGTTTTTTGCAATATGATAAGTATAGTTGTCGGGTGTGCCGTGAACAGATGCTCCGAAATCACCCGAGCCGATAATATAAGCGTATCTGAAATCTGAAACAGTAGAATTTCTGTGATAAAAATGCTTTTCTGCTTCTATTCTTCCGTCAGTATTTATTCTCATTCTTCCCGGTATCATTGTTTCATCGGGTAAATTCGGAAGAATTCCGCAAAAAGTCTTTTTTCGTGAAAGCTTGTCGTTTTTCACAGTTAATCTCCTTTCAGTATTAATATTAAAATGCTGTCGCATTTCTGTACTGATTTTATTATAACATAATCTAATACCCGATGTTTATTATGTTTATTTAAAAAAATACCCGAAATTTAAGGTATTTTTTTAGTTTATACGGTTGTGAATTACCTTAGCTTATGATACAATTTTCACGGAAAACAAAAAAATATGAAAATACAGGTGATAGTTTTGTCAGATAATTGCTCGGACATCAGAAAGCTCAGCCATTATCAGCTGTTTTCTGCAATAAATGACGACGTTGATTTTACTTCTCACTCCCACGACCATTATGAAATTGTAATAACCCTTGAAAATAACTTTCTTCACACAATAAACGGCAAAACGCATCATCCGAAAAAAGGGGAAATCGTAATTCTCCGCCCCGGTGACGTTCATTCTGCACAGGCAGTAAAGGGGGAGCCCCATAAAATCAGGGATATTTATATACCCAAAAGGCTTTTTGAAGAAATCTGCAGTAATCTCAGTCCGTCACTTCTTAATGAGGGTATATTGAAGGACAATGCATATCCCCCTCTTTTTTATGTTTCCGAAAACGAAATCCGTGCTCTGAACGAAAGACTGAAGACACCCCTTTTTCTTGATGAGCTTCCTCTTACTACGGATTTTTCCTATCCCGATATAATAAAAAAATCGATCATTTCTGAATTGCTCGGAATTTATTGCTCAAATCAGCTAAAAAAAGAGAAATACATTCCTGACTGTATCACCAAGCTTCTCAATGCCTTTCAGAATTCAGAATTTACGGAGCAGTCTATACATCAGATGGCGTATGATTTAGGATATTCTCACAATTATCTGTGCGCACAGTTCAAGGAATGCTTCGGAAAAACCATTCAACAGTTTCTTACGTATAAAAAAATGGAAAAAGCCGCCGCTCTCCTGACGGAAACACAGATGTCGGTTGAAAGCATCAGCAAAGCTCTGGGCTGGAACAAAACGAGCAGCTTCATAAGAAACTTTCGTGAAACCTACGGATATACTCCTCTGCAGTACAGAAAAAGCTATCGGTCAGGAAAAAATTTTCCGTAAGCAATTCTTTTGACAGGTTGCACCTATTCAATTATCCGTGTTGAAGCTATCCGGGAAACAATAATCTGATTATAAACCTTTATATCGAATACATAATCATACCAAGTCCGGCAGATATAAGTATCATCAGTATCGGGGATAGTTTTTTCTTAAACGCAAGCTTAGCTATGGCGGTAATTGCTATTAATATGGCAAATATGATAATGCCTCTGATGTCTATCGTAAGTGTATCACCTATGCTTCCAAAACCAATTGCCGTACTCATAAACATCGTGATAGCGGTTGCGAGTATGAGCCCCACAACACACGGACGGATGCCCCCGAGGAATGCCTTGATGCCCGCGTATTTCAGAAAATTGCGTATCAAAGCCGCGATAATAAGGATAATGATAAACGATGGCAATACCACACCAAGCGTTGCGAAAAGCGAGCCAAGAATACCACCATGTGCCGAACCAACGAAGGTCGCCATATTGACCGCAATCGGTCCGGGCGTGGACTCGGCTACGGCTATCATATTGAGCAGCTCTTCCTCGGTAAGCCAAGCGTACTCCAGAACCTTTTCCCGTATCAGCGAGATCATTCCGTATCCGCCGCCGAAGGAAAATGCTCCGATCTGAAGAAAGGTGAGAAACAGTTCAATATAGATCATTACTTTTTCTCCTTCCTGAGCTTACCAAGAAGATATACTACGACACCGCAAGCTCCGCTGATCAGTATGTAAAATATTGTTGAAAACTTCACTGCAAACAATGAAAATACTACCATACAGATAAGTGTTGTCAGAATAACTATAATATTAAATGCATTTTTCTTCATCTGCTTCAGCATTTTCAGACCTGCCGAAAGAATCAGATATATCACGCATATCTGAATTCCCTTGAAAGCGTATGCAACCAAAGTCAGCGAAAGAAACGAATCAAAGAACAAAGATATTATGTAAATAATAACAAATGACGGAATACAAATACCGAGCGTAGCTATTATCGATCCGATTATACCGGCGTTTTTGTATCCTATGTAGGTTGCGGAATTGATGGCAATCGGACCGGGTGTGGATTCGGCAATCGCCGCCACATCCAGAAACTCATCCTTTTCAATCCATTTCTTTTTTTCAACGAACTCATTTTCAAGCAATGCAAGCATAGCGTATCCGCCTCCGAAGGTGAACAAACCTATTTTCAGCATTGTCAGAAAGAGTGAGCGGTATTTTTTTATTTTCTTCACAATAGCCTCCATTTATTATTGTAAAATCCAACTTTATCGAATTGATTATATCATAAAAACCGTAATTTATCTACCTGATATTACGTTTGTATTTAGTTCAAATCCTACGAGATAGGTATTTCCGACAGCAGATATCTGTGAAACAGCACATTTTGATTTTTCAACCCTCTCCTTCTTCGTCCACAGGACGCATAGAGGCTTGAAACTCCGTGCCATGAACCCTTCGGGCTCATAACCCTCTGCGATAAATAGCGCTTTGTTCCCATTCATAGTAAAAAATAAAGCACACCGAAAGGTGTGCGATGGAAATAACAATAACAGATTTTCTAAATTGTTTATTTCACATACGCCGCAGCGTATTTCATAGCGTCAGCTATTTCATATGCCGACAGACATATTTCACAAATCCCGTCAGGGATTTATTTCATTGAAAAAAGAAAAGCACACCGAAAGGTGTGCTTTTCTTTTTTCTGGTTGCGGGAGAAGGACTTGAACCAACGACCTCCGGGTTATGAGCCCGACGAGCTACCAACTGCTCTATCCCGCGATATCTCTATTGCTTGATTATTATATAACATAGTTTCAAAAAAATCAAGAGTTTTTTATGAAAAATTTTATTTTTCTGAAAAACAAGAGAATTTCGCGGATTTTGGTGTTATTCAACCCATTTTATTGTAAGCTCTTTTATTTCAAGTCCGTTATTTGTGGGATACCATTTTTCTCCGAGGCTTACATCGGCTTCCTTTGCCTGAATTTCTATATTGAGAAGTGACGTGCAGTTATAGAAGGCATAGTCACCTATTGATGCTACAGATGAGGGAAGAAGAATTTCCTTGAGCCCCGTACAGTAAGAAAATGCATCCTTACCTATTTCTTCAAGCTTTTCGGGGATAGTAATTTCACTTATACTGCAACGGAAAAAGGCTTTTTCTTCTATAGAAACAAGTGTTGACGGCAGTGAAATTTCTCTCAGCTCGGAGCACTTATAAAATGCTTTTGTGCGAATAGTTTCCACACCCTCAGGAACAGTATAAGATATACCCTTTACCGTTTCTCCGTTACTGTCGGTCATTTCCGAAATACCTCTTGCAAGGGGATAGAAAAGAAGAGTTTTCATATCCTTTGTGAAAAGAACACCGTCTTCATCGCAGAAATTGGGATTATCTATGTCAACTTCAAAGGCTTCTACCTTTTTGTTGTTTTCCAGCGCCCACAGAGATATTTCTTTTACGTTCTTACCTATTGTAATTTTTGTTACGTTTTCAAGATTGACTGCGGCAAAATCGGCAATTGCAGTAACGGGATATCCCTCATATTCATCGGGAATTACAATTTCCGGCAAGGTAGAATTATCGGGAACCTTCGTTACAATTGCCTCACCGTTTTCAATCTTATAGCTTATACTAAGGCTTCCGCCCATAATATCGCCCATTTCACAGGAACAAAGACTGACTGTCAAAAGCATAAATGCAAGTATTAATATCAGCGTCTTTTTCATACTGCAACATCCTCACTTTCTTCCTTTTCGGCATTTTCAAGTCTTTCCTTCAATTCCCTTACGCACATATCGTGCTTTTCTCTCGTAAGATCATAGAAGAAATAGGGCACCGTAAACAGAACGGTTGAAATAATTGCCGCCCAGATATAGATATAAAATACATTGTTGAGAATTGCTGAGTCATAGAAAACGTCCCAGTCGGAGGTAAAGCCTGAAAGCTCAAGAATATAGGGAAGAAGATATCCCAATGCCATATTTACGGGGTTTAAGAACCAGCTGAAAACACCTGAAAGAGAGTCTGAGCGTTCACCGTATTTCCAATGATGATAGTTCTGTATATCAGCGCCAAGACCTGTTGAAATACCTGTTTCTACAGGCTGTATAGTATTTCTGAGGAACATCACAACAAGGAAAATAATGAGATTTTCCGTCTTAACTGCAAACAGGGCAATAAACATGATCACAAGAGCAATACCCTTTGATACGAGAAGAATATCTCTTTTCTGGAACTTTGCCGTAAGAATGGGGCACAGAACGTTACCTGCCGTCATACCTATAACAACAAGATTTTTTGCAACACCCATAACAGACTCTGTTCTGAGAAGATATATAAACCACCAGTCAAGAATTGTTGCCATAAGCCACTGCCACTGACCGACGATATTGGTAATATTCATTATCCACAGGTATTTGTTTTTAAGAGCGTGTTTCGCACCTTCAAAAAACTTAACCTTTTTTCTTGTTTCAATATTTTCTTCAATAACTCTTTCCTTACAAAAAACAGCGGCAAGAGAAATAAGAGCACCGATACCTGCAAAAACAGGCACAAATACCTTATAGGTCCTTATATCCAGATATCCGCCTGTGATTGAAATAAGGAAGGGGAAGAAAAGATTTATGATCGAAGGGAAAAGACCTGTGATGATGGGAACTATGGAATGAAGCTTCTGACGCTCCTGAGAATTGGGAGTCATAAAGGTAACAAGACCGTTCACTCCGATGAAGTTATTATAGAAGAAGTTCATCAGAGTGAATGCGGCGTGGAGCATAATAAGTTTACCGGAATATGAAAGATTATCTGTAGGAAGATAAGGAATAATTGAAGCAATAACCGCACTGGGAACAGCACAGATAACGATAAACGGCTTGACTCGTCCGTATTTTGCACAGAAAAGTCTTCTTATAGCCCACGTCAGATATCCTGTCACACCGCCGATAAAAAGAATATTACCAACAATCTGCGGAAGGCCCGACATTATGGACTCAAAGGCATTTTCGGGAATAAAATAACACAGTGCACCGATTATCATCTGTCCGAAATAGGTTGCGTGTGCAAAAATTTTCATACCCTTTGAAAGTCTGCCGTGATTTTCATATATAAGCATACTTACGGGATTTGTAAACATGAGCACGTAGCCGATTATCGTTGACACAAGGTTTATGAGATAAAAATCCATAGCGGCAATACCCATGACCGAACCGCAGAAATAAGAAGCGGAAAACGTCATAAGACCGCCTGCGGTAGCATAAATATACGTACCTGCCTGAGAAACTGTATAAGCCGTCATTTCTTTGAGCGAAAGATATTCTCCTTCAGCAGGCTTATTCCAATGCTCTTTAATGTAAGCAGGTGCACCTTTTACCATTGAAACGATATTGCCGATATTCATAAAAGACTCCCCCTTTTTTATCATTATATATTTTTACAATACAGAAAATAAAGTGATTTTCAGGAATAAAAAAATTTTGTCAAATATCAATAAATAAAGGGGTTTTTTGCTGTCTAATATACTGAATGACTTTTTTCCTTTATGATGATATACTAACGGAAAAGGGGGAATTATTATGAAAAAATATCTTTTGCCCGAAAACGGAAGCTTTTACAAAGCAAATCTTCACTGTCACAGCACGTTTTCTGACGGAAAGTGGACACCTGAGCAGTTAAAGGAAAGCTATCTCCGCCACGGCTACAGCATTATAGCCTTCACTGACCACTCTCACCTTCATTCTCAGTCACATCTGACAGACAAGGATTTCCTTGCTCTTGACGGCTGGGAAATTGACGTTTATCAGGAAAACGCAGGTCCAAACGGATATCATAAAACCTGTCATTTCTGTCTTATTGCGCTGAAAGAAAATATGTCCCACGTTGATTTCGGTGATGAGGACACATATACAGGTGAAAACATTTCAAGAATTATGAAGGAAGCAAGAGAAAAGGGCTTCTTTGTCACTTATAATCACCCCAACTGGTCCCTTGAGGATTTTTCAGATTACATAAACTATAACGGTATGCACGCTATGGAAATATGCAATTACGGCTGTATTGCCGTAGGCTATCAGGATTATGTGCCTATGGTTTATGATGAAATGCTCCGTTACGGAAAGAGAATTTACTGTCTTGCCACAGACGATAACCATAACCGTCACGAAGAGGACTCTCTGTATTGCGACTCCTTCGGCGGCTGGACTATGATAAAGGCAGATAAGCTTGACTATACAACAATAACAAAGGCACTTGTTGACGGTAATTTTTATGCTTCACAAGGTCCTGAAATAAAAGAATTGTGGTATGAGGACGGAAAAATTCACATAAAAACATCACCTGTGAAGAAAATCGACTTTGTTTTCGGTTCAAGAAGAGCCGTTACAAGAATTGCAGAAAAAGACGGCTATCTCACCGAAGCCGAATGTGAAGTTCCTGAAAATTCAATTTTCGTAAGAGTTTCAGCAAAGGACGAAAGAGGTCTTCCCGCTGATACGAATGCTTATTTTGTTGATGAACTGAACAAATAAAAAAAGAGAAGATCTGCCGGTCAGCAGGTCTTCTCTTTTTTTACTGATGCTTAATACGTAAAATCAGCCGTAATAATAAATATATCCCTTATCGGTCATACATCTTTTAAGGCTTATGCCAAAAACCTCTCGGGTTATTGCCGACTCATAAAAACACTCCGTATCACCCGAAAAAATATTTCTTCCTTCGTTTATAACGATAATATTATCTGCAATATCCATAATAAAGGGAAGATCGTGAGCAACCAGGACTATTCCCTTCCCTTCATTCCTGAGTCCTGTTATGATTTCCTTCAATAAAAGCATATTAGAGGGATCAAGATATACATTAGGTTCATCAAGAAGAAAAAATTCACTTTGCTGACAAAGAGCCGTCGAAAGAAAAACCCTTTGCTTCATTCCGCCCGACAGAACAGAAACAGATTTTTCGGAATATTCCGCAATTCCCGTCTTTTCCATTGAGAATAAGGCGATTTTTTTATCTTCCGAAGAATATCTTTCACCAAAGGAAAGATAAGGATATCTGCCCATAAGCACAGTATCATAAACACTCATATCAGAGGAATAATTCCCCTGAGAAAGATATGCCGTTATTTTTGCCCTTTCCTTTCTTTCAAGAGAGAAAAGAGAATGGCTGTCATAAATAATTTCACCCTCACTAAAGGGAATAATCCCCGAAACCGCCTTTAACAGTGTGCTTTTTCCGCTTCCGTTAGGACCTGCAATAACAGTAATTTTCCCTTCAGGAAAAACAGCGCTTATATCCTTCAGTACGTGATTTTTTCCGTAAAACACAGAAAGATTTTTAATTTCAAGCATTCTTATTTCCTCCCTTCTCTCTTATAAGAATGAAAATAAAGAAGGGGGCACCGAGAAGAGCCGTAATTATTCCCACGGGAATTTCGTACGGCGAAAAGAGTGTCCTTGCAAGTGTATCCGAATAGCACAGAAAGCCGCCGCCAAGCATAGCGCACAAGGGAAGAATTCGCTTTGAACCTCTGAGTCCCGAGTATCTGACAATATGAGGCACCATAAGGCCCACAAAAGAAACAAGACCTGCCACACTGACACTGAGTGCCGCCAGCAAAGAAGACAGCAGAAGAAATATTATTCTCAGCTTCAAGGTATCCGCACCAAGACTTTTTGCTTTTTCTTCACCAAGACTCAACAAATCAAGCTCCCTTGAAAAAAGCAACAGAAAAATAAAGCATACGGTCACGCCGAAAACCAAAGGTATAAGCCTTTCATAAGTAACGGAAGAAAAATCACCTGTTCTGAATTCACGGCTTATTATTGCCGTATCAGGAAAAAATGATATCACAATATCGCTGAGTGCACCGAAAAGAGCATTTACTGCGGCACCCATAAGAATGACAGTACCTCTTGATGCACTCCACCTTTTTATGCCGACACTTATAAATATCATACTGACACAGGCACCTATAAATGAAGAAAGTGCCACACTGATACCGCCGAAAATACCCAAGGCTGAAATCAACGTAACGGCAAAGCCTGCACCTGAATTTACGCCGATAACGGAAGGAGAAGCAAGCTTATTTCCCAACACCGTCTGCAAAACCGCACCTGAAAGAGAAAGTGCCGCACCTGCAAAAAGACAGGCTAAGACTCGGGGGATTCTTGCATACAGTAAAATTCTCCCTCCTGCGCTTAACGGAGTACCTGAAAAAATATCACTGATAACATCAAATGCTATATCTGTGCTTCCCTTTGACACACCGAAAAAAGCCGCCGATACAAAAATAATGGCGGCTGAAATATAAAGCACTGTAGTTTTATTTACTGAGTATTTCGTAAAGAGCTTCATAAGCCTCTCCCCAACGGTCATTTGGCTTCAGATTGAATAATGTTTTGTCGGTAAAATAAACCCTGTTTTCTTTTACCGCTTCAAGACTGCTCCACAATGGATCCTCTTCAAGAAGTTTTTTTATATTTTCAGTTGCTATTTCCGTATCGCTTCCCATAGTGACAATAAAAATTCTGTAAGGCTCATTTTCAAGTATGCTTTCGATGCTGAGATTTTCAAGAAGACTTGCTTCATTGTCGGCAATATTAATAAGCCCGAAATGAGAGAGCATCTCTCCGAGAACGGTTCCCTTGCTTCCCTTGGCTTTCACACTGCCTGAGCTTACACGAAGAAGGAGCACCTTTTTCTCGTCATCGGACATCTGCACGATTTTACTTTTAAGTAAATTCTCATCAACGGTTTTCTTAATATCAACACCGTTTTTTTCATAAAATTCACTTCTGCCCGTAATTCCGGTAAATATTTTCAGCACAGAAAGATAATCATCAAAATTATCAACGTCAAAATAAGCAATCGTTATACCTGCTTTTTCAAAAATATCCATCATTTCAACGTTTTTTGCAGTTGAAGCACTTGCAATTATGAAATCAGGCTCAGAAAAAAGCACACGCTCAGCATCGGGTGAATGTGCACCGCCGATATTTATACAGCTTTCTGAGGTGTAGCCAAAATCCTCCCACAAATCCGAAGGTGCGGCAACAAGCTCACCGCCGCCGAGAAGCCAGATATCACCAAGACTGCCAAGCAACGCCGCTGTTCTCTGAGGCTTTTCTTCAAGCACTATTTCTCTGCCCAGAGCATCAGAAAAACTGAAATAAGCCGTATTTTTGTTTTCTTCCGAATTTCCCTTGCAGGAAGAAAGGAAAATAAACGTTAATATGAGAACAAAAGCAGCTGCTTTATTCAGAAATAATTTTATTTTCAACATAAGAAAAGCCTAATCTCTCAATTGTTTCGGCAAAACGTTCACCCTTAATTCCTTCATCACGGAAAAGGATTATTGCCTTTTCAATTGCATTGAGAACGTCCTCCTCGGAAGTAAAGATTTTATCCACACTCTGTGCCTTTGCGGTTTTCTTGCCCCATCTTCCGCCGATAAAAAGCTTATAACCGTTTGTTCCCTCACTGAAAGCACCGAAAGGACAAAAGCCCTTACATCTTCCGCAGTTGTTACATATATTCTTATCAACCGTAATTTTTCCGTCAGTTACCTTTGCCGCTTTCATAGGACAAGCCTCTTCAACAGCACATTTCTTACAGCCTCTGCATTTATCGGTATCAGGTGTAAAAATTCTCTGACCGATGATACCTATGTCATTAAGCTCAGGCTTTACACAGTTATTGGGACAACCGCCTACGGCAATTTTGAATTTATGGGGAAGCACCGTTCCGTGATATCCCACGTAAAATCTCTCATGTATTTTAAGACTCAGTGAAAACGTATCAATAAGTCCGAAAACACAGGTGGTTCCCTTGCAGGAAACAACGGGACGAACCTTAGGACCTGTTCCGCCGGTAGTAAGGCCGTGTTCCTCAAGGTATAGTATAAGAGAAGGAATGTTCTTATAGGGAACACCCTGAATTTCAGCGGTAAGCCTTGTTGTAAAAGCAACCTCAGATGAGCCGAAAAGCTCTGCAGCCTTTGCAATACAGCACATTTCCTCTGACGTAATTTTTCCGTTTCTTGTGATTACCCTGACATTAAACACATCAGCAAATCTTTTATCTCTTAAACAGCCAAGTCCCTTTACCTTCATTATATCTTCGGCTGTAATCTCTTTGTCCTTCATTTCAAGTCCCGTTTTTTCAAAAGCTTCTTTAATATCCATAACATTCTCCCTGAAAATATAATTGCAAAAAATATTCAGTTTGCATATACTGTATTATATCACACATTCCGACAGGTTAAAAGTAAAATATTTAAATTTAACTCACTTGCCATATTGAAAATTTGTCTGCATTTTGTTATACTTTACCGGACAAATAAATCAAAGGAGTAATTCTTATGAGTGAAAATATAATCAAGCTCGGCGTTGTAGGCCTTGGCAGAGGAACAGCAATTGCCCGTGAGCTTTTTACTATTCCCGGCACTAAGCTTGTTGCCGCCTGTGACCACAACCCCGAAATTCTTGAAAAGGGCTATAAGGAGCTTTCTGAGCTTTCAGGCTATGACATTATAAAGCTTTCCGATTATGATGAGCTTCTTAAATGCGATATTGATGCCGTTATCGTTGCAACGGAAGCAGTTTATCACGTTCCCGTTGTAAAAAAGGCTATGGAAGCAGGTAAGCACGTGCTCAGTGAGATCCCTTCCGTAAATTCAGTTGAGGAAGCAAGAATTCTCAAGGAATGCTGTAATGCTCATCCCGACCTTATTTATATGGCAGCAGAAAACTGCTGCTTCTGGGCATTTATCGAAACCTGGAAAAAGATGCATGAGCAGGGACTTTTCGGTGAGATTTCCTATGCTGAAGCAGAATATCTTCACGCTATGGATCCCGAAGAATTTGCACCCGACAACTATCCCGAAGGTCATTGGAGAACAGTTAATCCTGCCGTAAAATATCTTACCCACGAATTAGGACCTCTTCTTTACATAATGAATGACAAATGTGTAAGCGTCAGCGGTATGGAAGCAGATACGATTTATAACCCGTATTTCCCCAACATAAAATCCACAGGCGTTGCACTTATCAAAACGGAAAAGGGCGCTGTTATCAGAATTCTCGTTTCCTTCGGTGCATACACAAGCTACGACCACAACTTCCGTATCTGCGGAACCAAAGGTGCTATTGAAACAGGCCGCCTTCAGGTTGTTGACGATGCTTATTCCTATGCAAATCTCAGCAGTATCCCCGGAACCTTCTCAAAGAAAATAGAAATTCCCGTAAATTCTGCTTATGAAGGTGAAAGCAAGGAAGGCCACGGCGGTGCAGATCACAAGATGGTTGAAGAATTTATCCGTTGCCTTAAAAACAACGAAAAGCCTCAGCTTGACGTTGATTTTGCTATCAATATGTCACTTCCCGGCGTTCTTGCTCACGAATCAGCAGTAAACGGCGGCACGGCAATTGAAATTCCCAGATTTTAATTAAATTCAACGAACAAAAAGCGATACCCGATTTTCAAGGTATCGCTTTTTCATTTCAGCCTTAAAATAATTGTTGACATTAATATTTATCATTGAAAAATACTTGAAAGTAAGCCTTTTGAGTGTTACAATCCCCTATGTTGATTATTGACTATCTCAACGGAAGGTTTTATAAATGAACTCGGTATTTCCCTTAAAATCAAACAAAAAAATAATCCTTCAGGGCCTGAAGGACGGTCTTCCCATAGGACTCGGATATTTTGCCGTAGCTTTTTCTCTGGGGGTAATCGCAAAGGATGCGGGGCTTACTGCCTTTCAGGGCTTTCTTGCAAGTGCTCTTTGCTCAGCCTCTGCAGGTGAATATGTAGCATTTACCCTTATTGCCGCCAATGCTACCTATATTGAGGTTGCCGTTGCCACCTTTGTTGCCAATGCAAGATATATGCTTATGTCCTGTGCACTCAGTCAGAAGGCTTCACCCGATATGCATTTTATACACAGACCTCTCAGTGCTATGTATATAACTGATGAGCTTTTCGGCATATCAATAGCAAGAAAGGGATATTTCAATCCCCTTTATCACTATGCGGCTTCTCTCAGTGCAGTTCCTTTATGGGCTCTTGGCACAGCCTTCGGTGTAATTGCAGGTAATATTCTTCCCTTATCCGTTGTAAGTGCTCTCAGCGTTGCTCTTTACGGAATGTTTATGGCTGTATTTATTCCCCCTGCAAAAAAGGATAAAATTATAGCAGGACTTGTGGTTGTTTGCTTTATTATGAGCTTTACCGCAAGTAAGCTTCCCTTTATCAGTGAAATTGCAGAGGGCACAAGAACCATAATTCTTACCGTGGTAATTTCTGCCGTTGCGGCTATACTTTTCCCGAGAAAAGATGAGGAAGAGGAGGAATGTGACAATGGATAAGAATATATACATATACATTCTCATAATGGGTGCGGTTTCATATCTTATAAGAGCACTTCCCCTTACACTTCTGCGAAAGCCTATAAAAAACCGCTTCATAAAATCCTTTTTATATTACGTACCCTACGTAACTCTTGCGGTTATGACCTTCCCTGCAATTATAAATGCAACTCAGTCAACGGTATCGGGTATTCTTGCCCTCGCCGTAGGCATTATAACCGCCGCCATAGGCTTAAATCTTATTAAGGTTGCAGTTTCCTGCTGTGTCACCGTGTTTATCACTGAGCTTATTATAACATACCTCATACATTAAATATTATCGGGAGTAAAAAAATGACCTATATTGAAAACCGTACCTTTGATGAAGAACGTGCATTATACGGCAGTAATAACGTTACAGCAGTATCCTGCCGCTTTGACGGACCTCTTGACGGAGAAAGTGCCTTCAAGGAAAGCCGCAATATAACAACAAAAAATTGCTTTTTTAATCTTCGCTATCCCTTCTGGCACACGGATACGCTTAAAATCACCGGTTGTGAAATGACAGGTCTTTGCAGAGCTGCCTTATGGTATTCGTCCGATATTGAAATTACTGATACAAAGCTTCACGGCATTAAGGCATTAAGAGAATGTAATAACATAAAAATACACGGCTGTGATATTATCTCTCCCGAATTCGGTTGGTTTTCAAAAAATATCGACATCAAAAAATCCTCTGCAGAGGGTGAATATTTTATGATGAGGGCAGAAAATCTCACTTTTACTGATGTTAGTCTGAAAGGAAAGTATTCCTTCCAGTACATAAAAAACTGCACCTTCCGTAACTGTAATTTTGACACTAAGGATGCCTTCTGGCACGGTGAAAACGTTACCGTTATAAATTCCTCTGTAAAAGGTGAGTATCTTGCATGGTACAGCAAAAATATCACCTTTATCAACTGTAAAATCTCAGGCACTCAGCCTCTTTGCTATTGCGAAGGACTGAAGCTTATTGACTGCACAATGGAAAATGCCGACCTTGCCTTTGAAAAAAGTGAGGTTGAAGCCACTCTTCTTTCCCCTGTTATCAGCATAAAAAATCCCAGGTCAGGTAACGTAACTCTTCCCTATGCCGAAGAAGTTATAAACACGGAAGAAAATAACTGCAAAATTACTTTTACAGACAAAAAATAATCAAAAAAAGAGCTGTTCCTGATGAGAATAGCTCCTTTTTATTTGCCTTAAAATGCAGAAAAACACTTTATGCTGTTTTATTAAAAATATCATTGATTTATTTTCTTTAACGCCAGACCTATCAGTCTGTCAGCCTCATCTGCCATAAACAGCGGAATATTCAGCACATCATTATCCAGCTTCAGATTATCCAGAGAAAAACGGACACGAAGCTTTACATTGTCACCGAACAGATCCTTGAACTTTCTGAGACTCTTACTTGTTGTATTATCTCCGGATTTAACCTCTACGGGAAAAATATCATTTTCACGCTGAATAAGAAAATCCACCTCATACGGAGGGTTATTCTGAGACCAGTATCTCGGAAGCACCTCAAACTGTGTGACAAGAGTCTGCAATATGAAGTTCTCCGTCAATGCTCCCTTAAATTCCGTAAACAACCGATTTCCTTCGCCGAATGCTGTAGGTGCAAGCTGTGCCAGACGACGAAGAAGTCCTACATCTACAAGGTAAATCTTAAAGGCGGATAAATCATCATAGGCTGAAACCGGCAGTCCGGGGGCGGTACTGCGATAAATCTTATGCACCAGACGGGCATCTACCAACCACTGTAATGCATCTTCATACTCACGGGCTCTTGCGCCTTCTTTAACAACCTTATAAATAAATTTTTTATTCTCCCGCGCCAACTGGGAAGGAACGGATCGCCATATCATAGAAATTTTCGGAAATTCGCTTATATCAGGGTGTTTAGCAAAATCACGTTCGTAAGCACCTATTATACCGGACAATACCTCCTGCATTGCAGGTACATCACGGGCCTGCGTCCACATCATTACTGCTTCAGGCATACCGCCGGTTATAAAATACATCTTCAATTTCTCACATAACGGATTAAAAAATGCATCGGGAACCTTCTCAAGCTCATCACAGCTTTCCAAAAAGGCCAACAGATTATTATCCCCGTTTGCAAGCAGGAATTCCTTAAAAGTCATAGGATCTATCTGTAAAAAATTGACCTTGCCGACAGGAAAAGAAGAAGGCTTTGCCAACGCTATGCCTAACAATGAGCCTGCACAGGCAACGTGATAACCGGGAGCATTCTCACAGAAATATTTCATAGAGTTTATAACGTTGGGGCAATCCTGAATTTCATCAAAAATAATAAGTGTCTTTTCGGGTAAAATTTTCTGACCGCTTACTATCATCAGGTTTTGCAAAATACGCCCAACATCCTTTGTTGTTTCAAAGAATTGTTTGTATTCTTCATTTTCATCAAAATTGAAA
Organism: Acutalibacteraceae bacterium; assembly: GCA_045591285.1. Lineage (GTDB taxonomy): Bacteria > Bacillota > Clostridia > Oscillospirales > Acutalibacteraceae > RUG806. The sequence goes on along the minus strand of JAZNSP010000018.1, from coordinate 44,623 downwards.
TAAGCCGTATTTTCATAATACCGTCTTCCGAACTCTTTCAGAATCCATGTTTTTCCTACCTGACGGACACCTTTAAGAATAAGAGGCTTACGATAAGGCGAAGCTTTCCATTCAAGCAATTTTTTCATAATAAACCTTTCCATAAAAACACTCCTTTTCTCAATTCAGCAAAACATAAAATTTATATCCGTTCTTATTATATACCATATTTTTTTGATTTTACAATAGTTTTTCACACTATTTTACATAATTATGTGATTTATTTCACACTTTTATGCTTTTTTATGAGATTTTCAAAAAAATACTCCTCTGAAGAAAAACTTCAACAGAGGAGCATTTATTTTACATAAGATATTTTTTTATTTCACGGGAGGAACATGCGGGCAGTCCATACAGTTTTCAATTCTGCAAACGGGTTTTGCCCAGCGTACCGCATTGGTGATAACCTTCTGCACGTCGGGATTTTTATAAGTGGGATAGGTTTCGTGACCGGGCTGAAAATAGAATATTTTTCCTCTTTCTCTTACATAGGTAAGTCCTGAGCGGAAGACCTCACCCTTATCGTACCAGCTTACAAATACTGTTTCATCGGGAGCAGGAACACCGAAGGGCTCGCCGTAGGTTTCTTCACCTTCAAGCACAAAATATCTGCCAAGTCCCTGAGCGATAGGATGACCGGGAGCACTTACCCATATTCTTTCCATATCGTCACTTTCTCTCCACGTAAGAGAACAGCTTGTTCCCATAAGGCGCATAAAGGGCTTTGACTTATGAGCAGAATGAAGGAAAACAGCACCCATTCCGTTAAGCACCTCTTCCTGAACCATAGCCGCTACTTCATCGGGAACCCTGTCGTGTCCGCAATGTCCCCACCAGATAATAACGTCAGTTTCTCTGAGCCTTTCTCTTGTAATACCGCAATTTTCATCGTCAAGAGTGGCTGTGGTTACTTCAATATCCTCTTCCCTTGAAAGAAATTCCTTAATACAGTTATGCATACCCTCAGGATAAATCTCACTGGCCTTGTTACCGACATCCTTTTCATGCATAAACTCATTCCACACAAGAACCTTTATCATACTGTTCTCTCCTTTTCTTAGAAAAAGCTATAACAAAATTTTGTTTTTGCTAAAAAAAGTATAGCATTCCGATTTAACTTTTGCTATTATATAATTACACAAAAATTGCAAAAAATTGTGGTGATTATGAATGAAAAAGGCTGTTTTTGAAAAAGCCGTTGACGTTGACGGTGTAACCGTTCCCGTAGAATGTCTTGAAATGACAAAACGGTGTGAGGACTCTGATATGTTCGCCCATTTCCACGAATTTCTGGAAATGCTTTATCTCATTGACGGAAAAATGAATATATGGCTTAACGATAAATTTTATGAATTCAATCAGGGTGAGCTAATTATTATAAATTCCAACGAAACACACAGACTTGCATCCGTAAGTCCCGTAAGCAGGTATATTGTTATAAAATTTACCCCGAAGCTTCTTTGTACCTTCCAGCAGACGCCTAAGGAAACACAGTATATTCTGCCCTTTCTTGCCGAGCAAAGTGAACAACCCAGAGTCTATAAAAAGGATTTTGTGGAACAGACAGGTATTCCTGCCCTCATTTTTGATGCCATAAACGAATGGAATAATAAAGGCATAGGTTATGAGCTTGCATTAAAGGCAGATGTTCTTAAAACAATACGCTGTGTTGTAGGCTTTCTCAGTGAACAGGGTATTAACGTAAAGGTTTCAACCACAGGCGGAAATATTCAACAGCTTATAAGCCCCATACTCGAATATATAAATGAAAATTTCAAAACAATCAGTGAAAAGGATGTTGCTGACTTCTTCGGTATAAGCTACAGCTATTTTTCACGCTCCTTCAAAAACATAATGAATATGAGCTTCAAGGAATATGTAAACTACCTGAAAATCAACGAAGCTCAAAGGCTTTTGCTTACTTCGGGAAAAAGCATTACGGAGCTTTCATCAGAGCTTGGCTTTTCAAGCTCAAGCCACTTTATAAACGTTTTCAAAAAGTATAAAGAGTGCTCCCCGAAGCAATACAAAAAAAATATTTCAAAAGATTAAAATTAACTATTGCAATTTGTTCAGCGGTAATATATAATTGTATCAAATCGAACAAATGTTTGCACATGAAAGGAAATACGAAATGGCAGATAAGTCAAAAGCTCTTGAAACGGCTCTTCAGCAAATCGAAAAACAGTACGGCAAGGGTGCAATTATGCGCCTTGGTCAGACAAATGCACTTAACGTAGAGGCTATTTCCACAGGCTCTATTATGCTTGATCAGGCTACAGGTATAGGCGGTCTTCCCAGAGGCAGAATAGTTGAGATATACGGCCCCGAATCATCAGGTAAAACCACACTTGCTCTTCACGTTGTGGCTGAAGCACAGAAAAACGGCGGTGAAGCGGCTTTCATTGACGCTGAACACGCTCTTGATCCCACCTATGCTGCTGCTCTCGGCGTAGATGTTGACTCTCTTCTTGTTTCACAGCCCGATAACGGTGAACAGGCTCTTGAAATTGCAGAATATCTTACACGTTCAGGTGCTCTTGACGTTATCGTAATTGACTCGGTTGCTGCCCTTGTTCCCAGAGCTGAAATTGAAGGTGAAATGGGTGACAGCCACGTAGGTCTTCACGCACGTCTTATGTCACAGGCTTTAAGAAAGCTTGCTGGTGCTATTTCCCGTTCAAACACAATTGTTATATTTATAAATCAGCTTCGTGAAAAGGTAGGCGTTATGTACGGCAATCCTGAGGTTACCACAGGCGGCCGTGCACTCAAGTTCTACGCTTCAATGAGAATTGATGTAAGAAAAACAGAGCAGATAAAGGCTCCCGGAAATGAATTTGTAGGTTCAAGAACAAGAGCAAAGATTGTTAAGAATAAGATGGCTCCTCCCTTCAGAGAGGCAGAATTTGATATTATGTACGGTAAGGGTATATCAAAGGAGTCCGAGCTTCTTGATATCGCCGTTGAGCTTGATATCATTCACAAGAGCGGTGCATGGTTCTCCTACGGCGAACAGAGAATAGGTCAGGGCAGAGATAACGTAAGACAGTACATCACAAATAATCCCGACTTCGCAAGAGAGGTTGAGGAAAAGGTAAGAATGAGTGATGCTTTTAAGCCTAAAAAGGCAAATGAAGCTCCCGTTAAGCCTCAGAAAAAGGATGATGATGACGATATTCTTGCTCCCAACAACGGTAAGCTTCCCAAAATCAAGATTGATATTGCCGCTGACTGATGGAGCTTAGCATTAAAACCTCAAAAAACGGAAAAATAACAATTTATGCAGACGGTGAGCTTCAGTTCACCGTCCCTGCTGTTATATGGTATTCCTCTCACTTCAGAGAGGGTGACGAAATAACTTCTGAGGAATTGACTGAACTTAAAAGGCTCGGCGACTCCTCTTGTGCTTTTGAGTCGGGAATGAGAATGCTGTCCCTGAGGGCACATTCGGAATTTGAGCTTCGTCACAAGCTTTCAATGAAATTTTCCCCTGAAAGCGCCGACAGTGCAATAGAAAAATTAAGAGGACTCGGACTTCTTGACGATGAAAAATTTGCCATGCTTCTTGCCGAAGAGCTTTACAGCAGAAAAAATTTTGCACCGAAAAGAATACTTTCAGAGCTTAAAAGCAGAGGAATATCGGGTGAATATGCACAAAAAGCATTAAATACCCTTGATATTAATAAAGATTTCGGTATAATTAAGGTATTGGAAAAAAGCGATATTACCGAAAGCAGTTCAAAAAAAGAAAAGGACCGTATTGTAAGACGGCTTCTCAATATGGGCTATTCTTTTTCCGATATTTCTAAATACATTTCATTTTACGAATAAGGATGTTACAGATGCACGAAAAAATAGGTTTTATTTCTCTCGGCTGTCCGAAAAATCAGGTTGACTCAGAGCTTATGCTTGAAAAGCTTGATGCGGCAGGCTTTACGATCATAGATACTGCCTTTGGTGCAGATATTGTTATAATCAATACCTGCGGCTTCATTGAAGATGCCAAAAAGGAAGCTATAGACAATATTCTTGAAATGGCTGAGCTTAAACAACAGGGTGAAGTGGGTAAAATCATTGTTATAGGCTGCCTTGCTGAAAGATACCGTGATGAAATTCTCAATGAAATTCCCGAAGTAGATGCCGTAGGCGGTCTTGGAGTAAACGGAGATATCGTTGAGTTTGTCAATAATGTTATAAAAGGCACTGAAAAAAGCCGTTATCCCGAAAAGGAAAAGCTTCCTCTTTGCGGTCAGAGAATTCTCACAACCCCTTCTCACTGGGCATATCTTAAAATTTCCGACGGCTGTTCAAACTGCTGTACCTACTGTGCTATTCCCTCAATCAGAGGCGCTTTCAGAAGCAGAGCCCAGGAGGAAATAGTTCTTGAAGCAAAGGCTCTCGTAAATGCAGGAGTTAAAGAAATAATTCTCATAGCTCAGGATACCACAAAATACGGTGAGGATATTTACGGAAAGCCTGTTTTACACGAGCTTCTTTATAAGCTCAATGAAATTGAAGGCCTCAGCTGGATAAGACTTCTTTACTGTTATCCCGACAGAATTACAACTGAGCTTCTTAAAGCTATGTCGGAATGTGATAAGGTGCTTCACTACATAGACCTTCCCCTTCAGCATGCTTCAGGAAAAATTCTCAAGGCTATGAACCGTCACGGTGACGACAAATCCCTTCTAAAACTTATTGAAGAAATAAGAAGCTATATGCCTGACTGTATTCTCAGAACGACCTTCATTACAGGCTTCCCCGGTGAAACGGAAGAGGATTTTGAAATTCTCTCTGAATTTGTAGAGGCTGCAAGATTTGACAGACTCGGTTGCTTCGCATATTCTCCCGAAGAAGGCACACCTGCAGAAAAGCTTCCCGACAGAGTTGAGCCTGAAGTTGCCGTACGCCGCGGTGAAATTATTATGGAGCAGCAGTTCTCAATTTTCACCGATAAGCTTGAAGCACTTCTCGGTACCGTTCAGAAATGTGTAATCGAAGATTACGACGGCTATTCCGACAGTTATTCGGGAAGAACCTGGATGGATGCACCCGAAATTGACTCAATGATTAATGTTGTATCGGAAAGAGAGCTTGTAATAGGCGAAACAGTTGATGTTCTGATTACCTCAACCGATGAATACGATCTTATAGGAACAACCGATTTCTGACAAAAATTTACTGATAATACCTCACTGAAAGGATTTTTATGAATTTACCTAACAAATTAACCGTTATCAGAATGGTGCTTACCCCCATTTTTCTCTTTGTTTTTATGGCACCCTTCATTCCCTATCATTATTTTATCGGTCTGATAGTTTATGCTGCAGGCTGTATCACAGATTTTCTTGACGGAAAAATCGCGAGAAAATACAATCTCATCACCACCTTCGGTAAGCTTGCAGATCCCGTTGCCGACAAAATGCTGACCACTGCCGCCTTACTTGCACTTATGGATGCTTCCTACTGCAGTATCTACATAGTGTTTATCGTACTTACAAGAGAATTTGCCGTAACCTCAGTAAGACTTGCAGCATCTGCTCAGGGTGTGGTTATTCCTGCAAATATATGGGGTAAGCTCAAAACCGTTTCCCAAATGGTTTCCACTATTCTCATTATGCTTTTAATGGCACTCACCCAGGCGGGTGTTATTGGTGAAGACTTCCCCCTTGCAATTATTTCATCAGTACTCCTCTGGATAACAGCTGTTCTTGCTGTTATTTCGGGAAGTATCTACATCAAAGACGGCGTTAAGGTTATTGATTTCAACAAATAACAAAAGGAAAAGGATTGATTATATGCAGCGCAGAGATAAGATAAATTACTATCTTGATTTAGCAGAAATAGTTTCTCAGAGAACCACTTGCCTCAGAAGAAGATACGGTGCTGTTATCGTAAAAAATGACGAGGTAATTTCCACAGGCTATGTAGGTGCCCCCAGAGGCAGAAAAAACTGCACCGACCTTGGCTACTGCATCCGTCAGGAGCTCGGTATTCCCAGAGGTGAACGCTATGAGCTTTGCAGAAGCGTTCATGCAGAAGCAAACGCCATAATCAGTGCTTCAAGGGATAAAATGCTTGATGCAACCCTCTACCTTACAGGTGTTGAGGTTTCAGACGGAAGCTACGTTTCAAATTCCTGTTGCTGCTCAATGTGTAAAAGAATGGTTATCAATGCAGGAATTAAGGAAGTGATTATCCGTGACGATAAGGATAATTACAGAATTATCAACGTCAACGACTGGATTGATAACGACGAATCCCTCGAGGGTAAAAAGGGATATTAAATACAAAAATAAATACTTAACAAGAATAAAGAGCCGAATGCAGAAAAACTGTGTACGGCTCTGATTTTTTTGCATAATTTATTGACAAAAGACTATATATTTTATAATGAATTTAGTTTCAGTGAAAACAAATTCATTATAATTTACCATCTGCCAAAATCAATAATTTTTCAAAAATACAGAAAATCTGAAATATATTCAAAAAAATTTTCACAAGAAAACAGCTTCGGCGAAACATTTTCGTATAGTCCGTCGCGAAGATTTGCTTGCTTACCGTTCGGTAGGACATAAAATCTTTTTGCTTTATAGGAAGGAATTTCCTATAAAGCAAAAAGCCCCGCATTTTACAGCTTCTGTAGAATGCAGGGTTTTATTGTTTTTATTCTGTTTCCGCTTCTTTGTTTTCGGCTTCGTTTTCAGATAAAAGCTTCTTTTCACGGTTATTCGTAGCTTCTCTTAAAAGTGCGTAAAGGGTTGATGCAAGAGGAACGCTTACGAGCATACCTAAAGGACCTCCGATACTGCCGCCTACGGTCACTGCCGCCAAAATCCACATTGAAGGAAGATTTACACGGCTTCCCATAACCTTAGGATAAATGAGATTACCCTCAAGCTGTTGAAGCACAATAAGAAAAACCACAAAAATCAGTGCCTTGACGGGATCCTGAGTGACAATCATAACGGCACCCACGCCTGCGCCGATAAAGCCGCCGATAACGGGAATAAGTGCGGTAACACCTACAAGTGCGCCAACCATAGGTGCATAGGGTATTCTCAAAATCAGCATTCCAACCATACAAAGACCGCCTAAAATCATAGCTTCAAGCGTCTGACCTGAAATAAAATTACGGAAGTTTTCACTTGCAACAAGTGCAACGTGGAGTATCATACCTCCTGTTTTTTCAGGAAGCCACACCTTTATAACTCTTTTGATCTGCGAAGAAAGCTTATCCTTGCTTAAAAGAATATATACGGCAAAAACAAAGCCGATACCAAAATTGACTACAGCGGTAACCACAGAGCCTATGGTGGTAAATGCAGTATTAACAAGAGTTCCGCCCTGCTGCTTTAACCAGCTCTGAGCCGAGGTGAGAATATTTTTCCAGTCAGTATTGAGCAGATATTCACCAAAGGGCAGTTCAAGTATTTCTTCTTCCGTCAAAGCAAGCAGACGGTTTACGAAATCCGTAACAATACCGACGATCACCTTTACCGCTTCAACGAGCTCGGGAATAACAAGCATTATTACACCGAACAGAATTCCCAATATCAAAAGCACGGAAATTGCAAAGGACAAGGCTCTTTTGGCTTTAAGCAAAAAGGGCTTTTTTGTTTTTCTGAAAAGATTTCTTTCAAAAAACTGCAAGGGCACATCAAGCACAAGAGCAATTGCACAGCCTATGACAAAAGGAGATAAAAGCTTTATTACAAAGCTTACTGCAGATACTACCGAGCCTATATTTTGCACCCCGAGGAAAATCAGAGAACAGACAGCAATTATCCCTATTATCCATAAAGCAAGTTTCTTTCTGTTCTCTTTCGTAAGTTCCATAATTATTCTCCTGAATTAATTTTCTTATGAAATATCTTTCAGCAAGGCTTGATTATATAGTCGAAGCTGAAGCTCTTTTCCGTAAATGCTCTTTCTTCTTCAAGGTAATTGAGTCCCTGATTTTCAGCGTGAAGCTTGTAGTCAATATTTACTATAGTCTTATCAAGAGCAACCAATTCATCGTAATGCGCCGTGGTTTCTATCTGTAAATCAGAGAAATGTATTGCCTTGAAGGAGAAGCCTTCAGCACTTTTGTCATAAAAGCGTATTGAGTCACCGTGCTGATTGCTGACTTCGGCAAACTTTGTCTTATAGTGAGCAGAGCACTCTCTGGGATTTATATAATTTTCAAATTCATCGGTAACGGTTGACTGATGTCTTGAAAGGTGCATAGCCTTATATCTGTCAGAATAGCTTTCCTTAGGACCGTAACCAAAGTATTCAACCTCTTCAAATTCTTTATTGAGTGAAATTTCAAGACCGAATCTGGGAAGAGGCTGTGCATTTTCGGTAACGCTTCCGCTGAAGGACAATTCAACTCTTCCGTCAGAGAAGAAGGCATAAACCGCCTTGCCCTTGAGGGCAGGAGGCATAGCAGCAGCCGCAAAGGATAAATCCACGGTAATCTTAACATCTTCACCCTTTTGGGCAGTAACACCGTAGGTCTTCTGCTTTGCGTGAAAATATCTTGCTCTTTCAACGTCAGCCTTATGGTTATAGGTCTGACGCCAGAGAGTAAACTGCATAGGCGAAAGCAGATATTCTCTGCCTGATTTTTTAAGAGAGGTTATTCTGCCTGTGATTTTACTGAATACGTAAGAAATTTCACCTGCAGTAATAAAGATATTGCAGTTATCCTCTGTGACAGCAAGTGCTTCCTTATTGCCTTCTTCATATTTTACGGCACTGTCGGAAATAATAAGCTGCTTAAAGCCTGCAATAAAGCCTTTCTTTGCATAGAACATATCACGGTTAAGACTGAGAACAACGGTAACAGCCACGTTGTCACCCTCGGTATCAAAGGGAAGAACAAAGGTCTTTTCTTCACGGCAGGGTATATTTCCCGCACCAAGATTTATTTCATCTTTAACTCTTCCGTCTTCAAGAAGATATACAAGAATATCATATTCCGAAATATCCGCAAAATATCTCTTATTGAAAACAGTAAGACAACCGTCATTATATGATACTTCAACAGGAATATAAGTCTGCTTCATATCATAAAAGCCGGGGCGCGGTCTTCTGTCGGGATAAACAAGTCCGTCAACACAGTAATGCTTATCGTTGGGGTAATCACCGAAGTCACCGCCGTAACGGTACTTAGGCTTCTCCTTTGTGCCGATATTTACGGCGTGGTCACAGTATTCCCACACACAACCGCCTGTGTAATTATCATACTTTTCAAAATCTCTCCAATGAAGAGGAATGTCACCCGTTGATTTATCGGAAACGTATTCACAGTAGTAAAAGGGCTTCGTCTGCTTTTCATCATTGAGATATTCATTGAGGTATGTAAGCTCTGCATACATACGGCTTTCAACGTCTGAAATATCCTTAAAATCCCTGTTTACTCTTGTTTCATATTCGAGTCTTGCATTTTCATAGTGGATAATTGCCTTGCTGTCACGGCTTCTTATCCAATTTGCCATGTGTCTGTGGTTTTCACCGCAGCCCGATTCATTACCAAGGGACCACATAACCACACAGCCGTAGTTCTTATCTCTTTCAAAAAGACGCTCTGCTCTGTCAAGATAAGCCTCTTTCCATTCGGGAATATCTGAAAGATGTGACCAGTAATCCCAATACCAGTCACCGTAGTTATATCCCATACCGTGAGTTTCAAGGTCTGCCTCATCAACGAGCATAAAGCCCATTTCCTCGCACATATCAACAAATCTTGGATCATTGGGATAGTGAGAGGTTCTTATCATATTGACGTTTGCACCTTTAAGGATATAAAGGTCGTTTTTCATATCCTCAACAGTAACACTGTAGCCTGTTTCGGGATTTGAGTCGTGTCGGTTTATTCCGTAGAACTTTATTTTTTTACCGTTTACAAGGAAGCACTTATCCTTAATTTCTGCCTTTATAAGTGCTATGGGCAGACGGATAACTTCTTCACCGTATTCGAGTACAAGGGAATATCTCAAAGGAATTTCACTGCTCCATAAAACAGGACATGAGATATTGAAGGTAAATTCACCGCTTTCATTACCTGTAAGGATTTTCTCTCCCGTGGGTGCAAAAACTGTCCAGCTGAAAGAGGTATTCTCTGAAAAATCAGGCTTAACGGTAATCCTTGCCTCTGAAAAATCATCGCTGAAATCCTTTAGGATATGAATATCCTTCAGATGCTTCTTATCTCTTTCAAGAATATATACATCACGGAAAATACCTGAAAGACGGAAAAAGTCCTGATCCTCAAGATATGAGCCGTCGCAGTGCTTGATAACAAGTGCTTCAATTATATTTTCACCGTCAGAAAGCTTTTCTGTCACATTGAATTTACTTTCAGCGTGGCTTACCTGAGAATAGCCTGTAAAAGCACCGTTTATCCACAGATAAAAGCAAGAGGAAACTCCCTCAAATGAAAGATAATATTCCTTGCCGCTGTTCTTGTTGAAGGAAAAACTTCTTCTGTAGAGAGCAGCGGGAATTTCATCGGGCAGATGAGGCGGATCAACAGGATAAGGATAGTCCTGATTGATGTAGTTGGGAACATCATAGCCCTTATCACTCACTAACTGCCAATTGAAGGGAACCTTCATCTTATCGGCACATTCTTCTTCAGAGGGGAAATTTTCCTTTTCAATATCCAATTCTCTTACGTTAGGATAGAACTTAAAATCCCACTCGCCGTTAAGAAGAGTAAATCTGTCTGAATTTTCTCTTGCTTCAGCGGGGCACTGTCCTTTTGAAAAGGGAATAAAATATGAAGAGGGCTTTTCACAGCCTATATGTAAATATTCAGGGGAAAGATAATATTTTTCTATCATTTTTTTGCTTCCTTTATTAAATTTTTCATATTACCTGCAAGAACAAGAATTGAATATATGCCCGTAAATACATAAGCCGCCGCTATGGCAAGTGTATTTCCGTGACAATCAAATATGACGTTATTTATTATAAGCACATTAGCCTCATAGAATATAAACCATACAGCCGCAACTATGAGTGCACTTAAAATTCTCTGCTTCACTCCTCTTCCGAGAAGTGCACCGCCAAAGGCAAAGAGAAGAACAATAAGCACAAGAGTAAGTGCATATTCATCTACATCAACCCAGGCAATATATGCTCTTCTGTGCCAGCCGAAAATTTCAAAGAATACGCCTATAAGCACAGTGAGAAGAAGATAAGCCCATTTTCTCGGCTTGTTTTTAAGGGCAAACACCACACAGACAACGCTTAAAAGCAAACAAATTCCGTAAAGCACGATTGAAACGGGGAAAAGAACCTCATCACCCCATTTTTTTACGGTGTCTTCAAGGAAATTAAGCCCGTCGGGGCCCTCAGAGTCACCCTCATGTGTCATTGTAATGCCCATAGCCTTTATATCAGAAATAAGCTGTTCTCCGTAAGCCTTATCATAGCTGTTATACGCCTTCCATATTCTCCACGAAATTTCACTTCTCAGAATATTATTCTTATGCTCTTCGGTTACTGCACAATTTTTTGCTTCTTCCCAGAGAGCATCTGCTTTTTCAATATCCTCATCAGAAAAACCGAGTGTTTCGTTCATGCTTACGTAAATTGCAAGGTGCTCATTTTCAGGCACAGGCTTATTAATTGTAAGGTCAATAAATTCACGGATGCTTTCCCAGCCTGCTCCGTAGTAGGCTTCAAGGAATTCATTCATCACCTTATCATAGTCAAGATAAGGGTTCTGCATAAGCTTGGAAAGAAGGTATGCTCTGAGCTCACCGAATTCACCGTCACACTGAGCCATATAATAGTTACCCTCTTCATAAACACCCTTTACATTGTGCTCATAAAAAATCTGAATATTTTTCTGCAATACACCGAAATCGGGGAAAATACCGAGAGTGTTGGCATAGTTTGTGGCATAATCCCAGACGTAAATGCGGTTACATATCTTGCTCCAATCGGCAAGGTCACTCATAAGAGCAACATTTTCACTGCAGCTTTCATCATCAAGTGCGTGAGCAAAGCAGCACTCAATTGTACAAAGACGGACAATGACGTTGTCCTCAGGCTTTATAACTTCGGGAGCCTTTCTTGTATATTGATAAGCAAAGGTATCAATAGCAACATTATCATAGCCTGCCGCCTTAACATCTTTTGCTATGCGGTTTACAAAATTAATCATTGTACCTGAATGCGAACCGTTTTCATCGTCAATTTTTTTACAGTCACTGCACTGACACATCTTCTGATTATCGTGCTGTGTAAGAGAAATAATCTGAACTGACTCCTGAGGATTATGCTTCTCCTTCAGAAGCTCTAAAACTTCGTCGCGGACTATTTCATAGGTTTTTTCATTTGTAAGACAAAGCTGATCGGGAACTCTCATACCCATGTGAAGTGCAAAATATTCGGGATGCTCGTCAAAGTAATCTTCCGATTTGCAGAACTGTGTGGTAAGCGTATGACAGAAGTTTGATATATAAGTAACAGTACCGCCCAGCTCGTCGGGTATAGTTCTGTAGGGACTGCCGTTAAGTCCGTTTGCAAGAGAATATTCAAGGTCACGGGGGCTTATCCAGTCCGTATCCGTATATTCAAAATAGGGAGAATACTCCGTTTTTTCCCCTGCAGGAATTACAATATTCTCATTTTCGGGAATTTCATAAAGAGTTGAAGTATAAAAATGACAGTCAAGATATTTTTCGAGAAATGCATATACACCGTGAATTACACCTCTTGTGCCGTTTCCCTTTATCTGTACCTCATTTTCATAAGTTTCAATTATATAACCGTTATCTGCCGCTTCATCGGAATAGGCTAACGTAAATTTAAGTCCGGCTTTACCGTTTGCTACGGGAAATTTCTTTCCGCTTATTTTTTCCAAATAACGTGAAAGAGTATCTGCCGCCGCAGTAAGTCTTGTGTCGGCTTCACCTTCAATTAATATATATCCGCCGTTTTCTTCTGAAGAAGCAAAAGCACTGAAAGAAAACAAAGAAGAAAAAATCAGAACAAAAACAAGAAAAATACTAACTTTTTTCATTTTTGTCACCTCACACATATCTGTAAAATCTTATAAATTACTGCATTTTACCAACTGATGCCCAGAGCTTTTCTGCTTTATTGCACCATTTCATAAAATCTTCGGGATTTTCGGGGAATTTAAGATAATGATTTTTAAGAGCTATACCGAGAAGAAGACCTGAGCCTACCTCCTTTAGAGTTGTAAGAGAAATAATACCCTTTTTAACACCGCCGGCAATATCCTTTATCATTTTTCCTATCTGCTCACCCGTAAGAGTAATCTCTTCTCCTGTGGAAACGGCATTCATAAGGTCTTCTGAGAAAATTATATCGTTTTCAAAGAAATATTCCCATTCCTGAGCCTTTGCACAGACAGCCTTTGTGAGAACTGATCTGAGGAAACAGAAATCCGCGCCCTGAGCCTTATTATAAAGAGTGTTTATTGCCCAGAGGTCTTCTTTTCTTGTTCTTCCCTTTTTAAGAGCCTTGCCTAAGACTTTAGCGGCAATTTCCATCTGAACCATACTGCTGGTTATTCCTTCACCGTTAAGTGGCTTTGTAAGACAGGCGGCATCGCCTGTTGCAATAAAATTATCCGCAACAAAGGAATAAGGACATCTGCAATAGGGGGTTGTTCCCTTTTCAAAATACTGAATTTCGTGAGAAGGAAGCTCTATGCTTTCTTCAAATTTTTTATAAATATCTTCTGCATAGCTGTAGCTGTTACAGGCACCTATTCCGAGAATTGCACCGTGAGGATCGTGTTGAGGTGCTATCCACGTTTTATAGAAGGGCCAGCCGCATGAACCCTTGAGATAATCCTTTTCATCCGAAAGAGAAACGTATCTTAAAATTACGTAGAACATATCGTTTGCGCCCAGCTTAAAGTTTTCAACTCCGTAGCCGTCGGGAAGAGAGGTTCTTACTATACCGCCCATACCTGAGCAGTCAACCACGGTTTTTGCATAAATTTCTTCTTCCTTGCCGTTCATAAGGCATTTAACACCTGAAATTCTGCCGTTTTCAAAAACGGGAGCAAGAAAACGTGTACCGTAATAAAACTCTGCACCCTCTTTTTCCGCCCACTTATTCATTTTGTGAACGTATTCGTGCATGTGCATTCCCACAATGGTATCATAGGTGGTCTTGGGGAATTTATTTGTGGGAGAGGCTGTAAGTCCCTCTGTAAATTCAAATGCCCACGTTCCGTCATTCTTATCGGGAAGGGGAAGTGAAAAATTATCAAAATCCCTTTTGCAAACGTGAAAAATATCATATTTGGAGCCTATTTTATCTTCAGAAGAAGCATCAATAACCGCAACAGAAAAGCCCTGTCTTGCCATACGCTGAGCAAAAAATGAGCCTGAGGTAGCACCGCCGACAATCAATACATCATATTTCATAATTTTCTCCCCTTATTTTACATATCCCGATTTACCGCAAAGGGAAAATCGGGATGTGCTTCATTTATTTTTTACGCTTTTCGGAAAGCTTCTCATAAACCTCTGCGGGAATTTCGGGATTTCCCTTTGAATATGAAGGAATATACATATCCCCTGCCTTTTCCTTTACGGTGCAGGTTGTGTCATTTCTCCACTTTTCTCTTTCATTCTTATCTCTGAGATTGGGGATATCCATACTGCAGTTATTGTTCATAGCACTGAGATAGCCGAAATGACCGGGAAGGAACATATCCATAGCCTCATATACGTCAACAATTTCAGCATTACGGTTGCCCTTTATTGCCTGAATGAAATGATACATTGTGTAGAAGTCTGAGCCGCCGTGGCCTGACTCCTCGCTGAGCTTTGTAAGTGAGTCGTCAGTGTTCATTTCCTTAACCTGGAAATTGTTTTCACCCTCGAAGCTGTCAAGATTTCCGTAAAGCTTTTCAACACCGCCGTTTTCAGCATCCTCTCTTGCACTTTCAAGTCTTCCGAGAGAGCCGTAAACCGAATACCATACTGAATTTCTTGCAGGACCTACGCCGTGAACGCTCTTGAGAACAGCACCGTTTTCAAGGGTTATCATTTCAACTGCCATAGCACCTGCATAAGCACCCATACGGTACATTCTGTCATTGAAGGGAATTTCAAAGCCTGAAACCTTTATGGGACGAAGACCTGTGATATGAAGAAGAGGACCTACGGAATGAGTGCAGTAATAGAAGGCACTCATCGTGTTTCTCCAGTGATTGGGATCACAGTTTGAGTAACCGGGCCAGCCGGGCTCACAGTTATGAACGTATTCACCCTCACCGTATTCAAACTTACCTAATTCACCTCTGTTGTACATAACTCTCATTTCTCTGGGAGCAGGCATATAGCAGTAGTTTTCGGCATAAGCATAAATCTTTCCTGTTTCTTCAACGGCTTCAATAAGCTCAACCGCCTCTTTAAGATGCTGACAGGGAAGAACCTCACTTAAAACATGCTTACCTGCTTTAAGGCACTTAATTGCCATAGGTGCGTGCTCGTTTGCAAAGTTTGCAAGAACAACACCGTCCATATCGTGCTTTATAAATTCATCAAAATTATCGTAGTATGTAATACCGTCTTCACCGTATTTTTCCTTTGCATTTTTAAGGAAATCGGGAGCATTGTCACAGATAGCAACCACTTCGGCATTGAAGCCTGTTTTGCAGTAATCAAGCATGGTCTGACCGCGGCGTGAGCCTACAACACCGATCTTTACCTTCTTTGCAAGTGACTCTTTATAGATAGTTTTATAAAGAGTGCAATCCTCATAAAGCATTTCAACGCTGTCAATATTATATTCCTCAAGCACCTTCTGCCAACGCTCTTCCATACCCATATCGTACTGAACGGGCTTGAAGCCTGATGTAAGATAGCTCTTTACAGCACCCTTTCTCCATTCGTCTGTTGTAAGACGGATGAATTTTACGCCTTCCTCGGAAAGCTTATGGATACATCTGTTGTTAAGATATTTACCCAGTCCTTTTCCTCTGAATTCGGTTTTCATACCTACCATGTGCATATTACCCATATTGAGATCGGTATGGTTAATTGCCGTTATTGTTCCGATATGCTCACCGTTGTAATCAAGGAAGAAAACGTCATCATAGGGATCACAGGCTTCTATGCCTAAAATACTGTCATCAAACTGTGCTTCGGTTGCATCATCACCTACAAGACCGTTTTTACAGCATTCCACCCAGGCAAGCTTATCTGCTTCACCCTTATATTTTGAAAATGAATAT
The DNA here is from genome assembly GCA_045591285.1 of Acutalibacteraceae bacterium. Classification (GTDB taxonomy): domain Bacteria; phylum Bacillota; class Clostridia; order Oscillospirales; family Acutalibacteraceae; genus RUG806. Next base: position 28,353 of record JAZNSP010000018.1, on the reverse strand, counting down.
CCCTCGGGAAGAGGAAGAAGCTCAACCTTTTCATTGTTGAGCCAGTACATTTTTAACTGTGCCATATATATCACTCCATATATTATATTTATAATATAAAGATATCACACATAGCCTGAGCCGTCAACTCAATTCACGCTATTAACACTAATTTTTTTATTTCCTTCCCGTTCCGAAACCGCAAATTACGTGTTATAACAAAACGGAAGTTTTATTGACATAAAACAGCTGTTATGATAAAGTATCATCATAAAGGACAAGGAGAGAAAAAAGCTATGAAAAAATTTTTAAGCATTCTTTTATCTGCACTGTTTGTTTTTTCAGCAGTAAGCTTTATTACACCTGAGGCTTTTGCCGTTACAGGCAACACCTACTATCTTGACTCAATAGACGGTGACAACGGTAACGACGGCAGCTCACCCGAAAAAGCGTGGAAGGACTTAGGCGGCTTCTATGCAGACTCCTTAGGGGCTGGCGATAAGGTGCTTTTCAGATGCGGCGGCACTTATGACTGTGCTGTAACGCTTATGGGACTTAAAGCTACAAAGGAAGCACCCTTTGTTATTTCCTCTTACGGCGAAGGAGAAAGACCGATACTCACAACAAATGAGCATGAGGAGGTTTTCACCTTCATTGACTGCTCTTACATAACCGTCAGCAACCTTCAGATAACTGCACCCAACGGCGGTGGTATATGGATCGACACAATAAACGAAGAAAGTGTCGGTATGACGATTGAAAACGTTTATTTCTACGGTATGCCCAACGGTAAGGTTACAAGCAGAGATGACTTTTCTCACGGTGCTACAGGTGCAAGAGCCGCCGTTATGGTAAAGGGACTTCCCGCCAATTCAAGATATGCCGTAAATGACCTTACAATTTCCGACTGCGAGGTTTACGATACGGCAAACGGCTTTATGATATGGGGCTCCTGGAATGACCAGCAGGATCCCTTCAGTGAAAATGCGGTAAAGGATCCCATTTATAATACAGGCGTTCTCGTTGAAGGCTGTTATTTTCACGAAATGGATGCAGAAGCTGTTGTTATCGGTATCTGTGACGGTGCCCTCGTTACAAACTGCCGTGCAATAAACACCTGTCAGGGTGAGGGCGTTGACGAAAACGGCGAAATTCTTTATTTCACAGCGGCTATGTGGTTCTGGGGTTCAGAAAACAGCACGATTCAGTACTGTGAAATTGCAGGACAGAAGAACATTGGCGACGGAATGACGGTTGACTTTGACTCCGACAGCAATAACTGCACGTATCAGTACATCTATTCCCACGACAATCAGCGTTTCGTTGTAAATAACGCAAAGAAGGAGCCTCAGAAAAATAACACCGTAAGATACTGTCTTTCAGTAAACGACAACAAGGGCAGAAGCTCACTTGCATCAGGCAACGGTGAGGATAATCTGAGATTTTATAACAATACCATTATCAACAGCGGTGAAATCCAGTTCTATCATCTCACAAACAGCTTTATTGCAAACAATATCTTTGTTGCGGCTGACAAGGGTGTTATGAACTGCTACATTGAAGATGAAATAGGTGCAAACAATACTTACACAAATAACTGTTATTACAATACCCTTAATCCCTTATGCGATCTTCTTTCAATGAACACTGATCCCGGCTTCAGCACAAATGAGCTTATTGAGGCTTATCAGCTTGCAATAAACTCACCTCTTATTGATAAGGGTATTCCCGTTGATGACGGTCTTACAACAGACTTTTTCGGAAATGAAATAACAAATGCCAATATCGGCTGTTATATGGGAGCAGGCGAAGAGCCTGAGGTCACAAACGAAAATATTCTTGAAAAGCTTGTAAGACTTATAAGAAATCTTTTCCACAGATTAATGCACGAATTCGATATAATAAAAGAAGATATTGACGACTTCTTTGAGAAAAAATAACTGAATTACAAAAAGAAACACCGCAGACTTACCGTAAAAGCAAGTCTGCGGTGATTTTAATTAAGGATAAATTTTAGTAATGGAAATATCCGCAATCGCAAATCCAGTTTTTGCCTAAAAGCTTAAAGAAGAAGCAAAGCAATCTCCAGAAAGCAGATATTAGCTTACTGTCGGAATGGCAAATATGGTCACAGCCTTCCGTAATATCCGTTGAGCATTCGTCACATAAGCCGTCCCTGTCAAGATCAAAATGACTCCAGGGCTCAGTTTCCTCGTGTCCTGAAATAAATATATCACATTCTTCACAGAAAAGTCCGTCCGTATAACCGACTTCGGTGCAGGTGGAGTCTGTACCGATTACGTACTGAAGCTCGTGGGTACTTCCGTCCTCAGCCAAGTGAACAGCCTTTTCAAGCTTTACCGTATAAGAAACAGGAGCATCATCATAAGACAAAACCCTAAAGTAATAAGTTTCTCCTGCTTCAAACTGATATGAAAGCACAAAATTCAGGTCATCCTCATCATCAGCCTCGATTAAAAAATCTCCGTCTGCATCTATTAAAAATGCACAAGGATCAATATCCTCTGATACTGAACGAAGAGTGTAAGCCCCGCTTTCTTCGGGAATAAATCTTAACAATTCAGAATATTCATCCTGTATATCAAGCTCAATTAAAGTTTCTTCACCAAGGCTTATTTCACTGCCGAGATACACCGTACCGCATTCGCAGTAGCATAAATAGTCGTTTACCTTGTCGTGAGGACAAACGTAATCACAGCTTACACATTTGCCGTTTTCATATATATGACCGCATCCGAGAGAAATTTCCCAGCTTGTAGCAGAATTATTATCTGAAAGCGCAAATGTATATGTTTTTCCTGCTTCAAAATCATAGACGAGAGAAAAATCATAGGAATCAAAATCATCATCCTCTGAAATAAATATGCTTAAAGTATCTGTTTCTAAAAGCATACAGCAAGGATCAGCATCCCCCGTGGAATGTGAGCGCAGAACATATCGTCCGCTTTCCGCGGGAACAAATGTAACCATGGAATAAAATGGGAATTTATTAGTTTTAGGAACTTCAACAGTCAGCGTTTCGCCGTATCTGATTTCATAAGTTTTAGGCGAACTGAACGCTGAAGCAGTAACGAAAAGTCCCAAAATCATTACTGCCGCAAGGAGTACAGACATCAGTTTTTTCATAATAATTCCTCCGTTATTAATTTATATTTCAAAGACCGAAGCATTCTCTGTTGGTTCCGTAGAAAATATCCTCATGTCCTGAAAGCCTTTTGCACATTTCCTCGGCAAAATCCCAGTTATCCGAAAAATCAAACTCGTAGCTGTGTCCCCAGATATAAAGAAGAGCCGGAGAAGCTGTTTCAAGAGCAAGGAATTTATCGATCATCTGAAGACATCTTTCGGTATCATTATGATGCACAGTGGGATTGAAAACGTATAGATCCTTCTGAATATTGAAATCGAAGGTGTGAACCGTGGTTCTTGCATATTTCACACCTGTATTACGGGCAATAATATCTGCAACCCTTAAATCAAAATTCACTCCGCCGCCGGGATATGCCATACCGATGACTTCATATCCGCAAAGAGAAGAAAGATTAATTCTGTCCTCTTCTACCTGACGGATAATCTCCTTTTCGGAAAGTCCGGGTAAATGAGGATGGGTAAGAGTGTGAACAGCCACCTCGTGTCCTTTATAAAGAGTGGCAATTTCACTGCGGCTCACCTTATTGTGCTGTACGCTTTTATTGCCGTACGTCAGCACGTTTTCAGTATCAAGAAGCTCGGAATTTATATTGAAGGTGCCTTTAAGGGAGTATTTATTGAAAAGCTCAATAAGTCTTCTGTCCTGAGTCACACCGTCGTCATAGCTGAAGGTCACAGCCTTCATTTTTCCGTCAAATAACATTTTTACGCCTTCTTACTTTCGTATTCTTCAACAATTTCTCTTGTTTCAAGAGGCTTGTCGGTAATAATTCCGTCAACACCGCATTCAAGCATTTTTATAATGGTGTTACGGTCGTTTACTGTCCATACGTTTACCTTTATACCCAGCTTATGTGCTATTTCCACAAGTTTTTTATTTACGACTATAGAGGCAGGATGAATAAGGTCACAGCCGATTTTCTTTACCATAAAGAAGGGATATATAATCATCCTGCAGACATTGGGATTGCTGATAGGATATAAAAATGCGGTTTTGCATCTGGCGTCAATTGCCTTTACCGTTGTGAGCACCTCAGGTGAAAAGCTTGAAATTATTACTCTGTCAAGACAGCCGTATTTCTTCACACAGTTGAGTGTTTCCTCAGCAAGATGCGTTATATTGTTATCCTTTGGACATTTAAGCTCGATATTTATAATCTCCGCGGAGCTTTCTGAGGTTACCTTCAGAAATTCATCAAGAGTCGGCAAGGGAGTATCCTTGAATTCCTCAGAAAAATATGAGCCGAAGTCAAACTTCTTTATTTCTTCAAGCTTATATGATGTTACTTCACCTCTGCCGTCTGAAGTCGCATCAATGGTATAATTATGACAGATAACGGGGATACCGTCTTTTGTGAGATGTACGTCGGTTTCAAAGCCGTCAGTACCCTCATTTATTGCCGTAATAAAGGCAGGTAATGTGTTCTGAGGCGCCTTCTTATTGGCACCTCTGTGTGCTATGATTTTACAACCCATATTTATCCCCTTTACTTTGTGACCTCTGAAAGAACTGCGCTTACATCTATTGTTACGTTACCGTATATAAGTGCATCTGTCTTATCTGATGCAGGCTCGTCACGGTAGAAGTTATCCTTACTGTTAAGCATTGACTCCATAGTAGGTGTACCTGTAAAACGGGCAGCAGAATATACCTTTTCTTCTTTTCCGCCCTCTTCATAAACAGCAGCAAAAAGATAATAAACGATACCGTCACTTATCTGTGCAATACAGCCGATTTCCTTTACGGTGATATCTTTTCCCTTATTCACCTCAAAAAAGCCGTTGATGTAGGAAACGGCAGAGTTCTGAGCAGCCTCGGAAAGTGCATTATAGCTTTCTTCCTTTTCCTTTACTTCTGAAATAATTTCCTCATAGGCTTCTTTTTTATCTTCACCTACTGAGGCCATTTCTTCATATATTTCCTCAAATACAGCACTTACCTCAGAATAGTCATTACCGTATTCAGAAAGTGCCTTATTATATTTATCGACAAGCTCCTGAGCCTTATCCTTCAAGGATTTCATACTGTCAAGCTCGGCTCTGGCATTTTTAAGCTCTTCATAATTTTTTACGTCACCCTTATCTTTTCCCAAAAGAAGCGCATAAGCCTTTTCTGCTTCCTCTATAACCTCTTCACTGTCAAGACTTATCTCACCGATAGCTTTTATTTTTGCTTCAACTGCCTTTACTTCCTCACTTTTTGAGCAGGAAGCAAAACATACGAGAACAAGTGAAAGAATGAGTGTAAATGATAATAATTTTTTCATTAAAAAAACCCCTTTTTGCATATATCTATTATTATTTTATCACACACCAAACTGTATTACTGCACAAATATAAAATAACATTTTGTGCAAATTACACCTTATTTTTGCCTGAAATGAGAAATTTTATCTTGACAGTCTGTGAAAAATGCTATATTATTAAGAATAATTAACGGATTACAAATATCAATAATTTTTTTTAATCGGTGATAAAATGGATATCAGAAACTTAAAGACCTTCTTAAAGGTTGCTGAACTCAATAACTTTACAAAAGCGGCAGGTGTTCTCGGCTATTCTCAGTCTGCAGTTACGGTTCAGATGCAGCAGCTGGAAACGGAGCTTGGCGTACCTCTTTTCGACAGAATAGGAAAGAATATAAAGCTTACACAATACGGCTCAAACTTCATTGAGTATGCAAACGGTGTTATTGAAGCAATTGAAAAGGCTCAGAATTTCGCAACAGACAATGAAGATATGAGAGGAACTATCCGCTTCGGTCTTGTTGACTCAATTCTCAAATCCTGCTTCATTCCTATTTTCCCCGAATTCAACCGCCGTTATCCTCACATAAATCTCAGCATTTTCGTAGGCTCTGCAAGAGAAATTGAAGCAAAGGTCAGAGCAAACGAGCTTGATTTGTGCTATATGCTGGACTATAAGGTACCGAGAAAGGAATGGGTAAGAGTCAGAGAAGAGGTCGAACCAATTATCTTTGTAACTAATCCCAACAATCCCATAGCAGATAAGGAAGAGGTCACCTTTGAAGAAATTACAAAGGAAAAGCTTATTCTTATGCCCCAGGGTGAAGGCTACAGATATCTTTTTGATGATGAGCTTGCAAAAAGAAACACCTTCGTTACTCCTTCAATTGAAATTGCAAACACAGACACGATAATGCGTCTTACAAGAACCTCAAATTACGTCACCATGCTTCCCGTATTTGAAGTCAGAAAGAGCATTCAGGAGGGCTCACTGAAAAAAATCAACGTTCCAGAATGTGATTTCAATCAGTGGTCACAGCTTGCATACCTCAAGGGTAAGGCTATGACACCTCAGCTTCAGGTATTTATTGATACCGTTCTTGAGCTTCTTCCCCCTATAATTCAATAATCAAGCAAAACAGAAATAATTATTATATAAAGTAAAAAAGCTGCATTTTACACCTGAATGTAAATGCAGCTTTTATTTATTACGTTAAGTTATTTCATTTTAGCCTGAAGGAAGTTTACTGCCTTGAGAATATCAGCAGCAGGATCGTCGCCTACTTCTCTTTCAATTGTAAGGAAGCCCTTATATCCGATATCGCTGAGTGCGGCAAGATATTTATCCCAAGGCACACTGCCTTCACCGAGAGGCACTTCTTCAAACGAAGGTCCCGTAACGAGAGCATCGTCTTCCTTTACACCGTAAATAGCCTCAGGATCTCTGTGATAAAGCTTTACGCCGTCCTTTGCATGAGTATGCACGATATAATCCTTAAGATTATAAACTGCACCGGCAGGATCGTCACCTGTTACCATAACAAGATTTGCGGGATCAAGGTTTACACCGACGCCTGTTGAACCGAGTGTATCAAGGAAGTTTTTAAGAACAAGTGAGGTTTCAGGACCTGTTTCAACTGCAAAATGAGCGTTTATTGAATCTGCATAACGTGCAAGCTCACCGCAGGCATCCTGCATTATTTTGAAACGGGGATGCTCCTTATCCTCAGGCACAACACCGATATGAGTAGTTACTATATCTGTTTCAAGGTCCTTTGCAAGATCAAGAATTCTCTTTGATTTTTCAATAAGCTCAGGATTTCTCTCAGGACGGTAAAATCCGCAACCGAGATCACCGCAAAGAGCAGAAATAACAAGACCGTTATCCTTTACAAGCTTCAGAAATTCCTTTCTCTTTTCGGGAGTAAGATTTTCAGGAGCCATTTCACCTCTTGTGGAATATACCTGAATACCCTTTGCACCGAGAGAAGCCGCCTTTTTGACAGCAGTGGGAATATCGGTTCTGAAGGAGTCAATTATTATACCTATAGGAAAATTATACATTGGTATCACCCTTATTTCTTTCTTAATTTATCATAATTTTTTATAAAGCCGTTCCAGAACATTTCAATTCTTTCAATTGAACCCTCCGACTGACTTTCCATATTTACGGGAATAACAGGATCGTGCACACTGAGTCTGACAAGAAGCCAGCCGTCACCGCAGTGCTTATTGAAATTCACCCTGAAGCCCTCTCTGTTATCACAGGCAGGGACAATAAGAGGAAACTGCTCACAGTATTTTTCAAAATCACTGATGACCTTTTCACCGTATGCTCTGAAATCAGGTTCTTCGATGATATATCTTACTTCCTTCTCGGAATAAGGCTCACTGAGTGAAGCCAGTATATCCCGAAGCTCCTTTCCTTCTTTTCTCAGCCTTGCCATAAGAATGAGAATTTTTACCATAAGGTATGCACCGTCATCAAGGAAGAAATTTTCTCTGAAAGCCGCATGGCCTGAGGTTTCAATGGCAAGAGGACAGTTTATTCCCTTTTCGTTAAGTTCAAGAGCCTTGTTGATAACATTCTTATATCCTCTTTTATAGCGGTAATGCTTTCCGCCGAGAACGTCATCTATGAATACCTTCAGACCTGAAGAGGTTACACTGTCCGTTACAACCGTGCCGCCCTTTTCATTCCTCAGAGCAATAAAAGAAGCCAAGGCAATAAGAGCGTTTCTGTTAATTTCTTTTCCGTCACCTGCCACACAGGCAGCTCTGTCCACGTCGGTATCGAAAATTATACCCAGGTGAGCCTTATTTCTGATAACGGCATCTGAAATAAAGCCCATAGCCGTTTTATCCTCAGGATTGGGGATATGGTTCGGGAAATATCCGTCAGGCTCAAGAAACTGTGAGCCTTCGGTTTCTGCACCCAGCTCTCTTAAAAGCTTCTCAAAAAAACCGCCTGCACCGTTTCCTGCATCAACAACTATTCTGAACTCGGAAAGAGGCTTTTCACCGGCAGAAATACCTTCACGGATTTTTGCTTTGAGAATTTCTGCATAACGGCTCATAAAATCCGTCTTTTCTGCAGTTATCTCAGCCGTCTTAACATTCTCAATGCCGTCTGCTTTTTCAAGAATCAATTTAATTTCATCACCCTCAAAGCCGCCGTCCTTTGTGAAGAACTTCAGACCGTTCTTATCGTAGGGGTGATGACTTGCCGTAATCTGAACGGAAGCCGTAACTCCCATTTCAACGGTCGTCATAAACATAGCGGGAGTAGAGGATAAGCCGCAGTCATAAACCTTAACGCCTTCGGCAGAAAACACCTCGAGCAGTGCATTTTTAATTCTGTTTGCGGAAATTCTCGAATCGTGACCGACGGCAAGAGAAATTTCCTCTTTTTTTATACCGCACTTCACAGTAAGATACCAAAGAAATGCAGAAGCTATTTTTCTGACGGCTTCATCTGTAAGCTCGGTATTTTCACCCACGGCAGTACCTCTTATATCAGTACCGCTTTTGAGTTTAAGTAATGACATAAAATCATTCCTTTATATTTTCGCTTTATCAGTTATATTTGGGGAGATAATCGCCGTGAGCTTCAATAAGGTCATCGCAAAGGCTGATAATTTCATCAATTGAAAGCTCTGATGAGGTGTGAGGATCAAGCATAGCAGCCTGATAAATTGCTTCCTTCTTCTTTGTAACGGCTGCTTCTATTGTAAGAAGATGAACGTTGATCATAAGTCTGTTCATAGCGGCAAGCTGTTCGGGAAGTCTTCCCTGATAGCAGGGCTGAATACCGTACTTATTTACAAGACAGGCTACCTCTACGCAAGCCTCACGGGGAAGATTTTCGATAACGCCGTTGTTGATAACGTTACCGCCGATTTTGTAAGCAACGTCTGTTGTGATAGCTTCCATAATGTAAGAAGCGTATTCGTGTGTTCTTTCGTGCTTAACGTCATCTGTAAGGTAGATCTTTCTGTCATCCTTCCAGCGTGCGATCTGATTTACACAGCGGCGGGGATATTCATCAAGAGGAATGTTATATCTTTCGATAAGCTCAGGATATTTATCCTTGATGAAGAAATTGTTATATTCTGCATTGTGCTCACTTGATTCTGTGCAGTAATGACCGAAGCGGCGGATATATTCATATCTTACAAGGTCGCCATGATCCTTATGGTCGCCGTTCAGAACGTCAATGGCTCTCTTTCTGATTTCGGGATAAAGGTCCGTTCCGTCTGCATCTTCAATTTCAAGAAGCCAACCCATGTGGTTGATACCTGCAATCTTTTCTCTGATGGGCTCCTTATATTCGATACCAAGACCGCCGAGAAGTCCTCTTGAGCAGGACTGAACGCTGTGGCAAAGACCTACAGTCTTGATGGGAGTATATCTCTGCATAAAGCCTGCAAGCTGAGCCATGGGATTTGTATAGTTAAGGAAATATGCATTGGGGCATACCTCAGCCATATCGTCAGCAAAATCTTTAAGAACGGGAATTGTACGTAAAGCTCTGAAAATACCACCGATACCGTTTGAGTCTGCAATTGTCTGACGGAGTCCGTATTTCTTGGGAACCTCAAAGTCAATTACGGTGCAGGGCTCATAAAGACCTACCTGAATTGCATTGACTACGAAATTGGCATTTCTGAGTGCTTCTTTTCTGTTTTCAACACCGAGATGCTTTGTTATTATTGCTCTGTTTTCGTTGATATTCTTGTTAAGAGCAGTAATCATAATGTATGATTCATCAAGACGCTGAGCATCAATATCATAAAGTGCTATTTCACATTCTCTGAGAGCAGGTGTGAGCATAACGTCACCCAGAACATTCTTTGCAAATACGGTGCTTCCCGCACCCATAAAGGTTATTTTCATTTTTTTACCTCCCGTAAGGAAAAATTAAAGTCATAGACCTTTGAGCCTATGACTTTAGTTTACTGAAAGAATTCTTATCCGTCAAGTAAATATTAAAATTCTTCTTCTTTTTTTCTTGTAAGAGTCAGGAAAATAACAATACCTGCAACAGCAAGAACTGTGAATATTGAAAGTATAAGAATAACAGGCTGACCGTTGCCTATGCTTTCGGGCATATCGTCCGTTACGTTATACTCAGGCTTTATTTCCTGTGCTTCATATCTCGCAGTGGAATCAGGCTCCGCTATTACGGGAATTGTGACACTCTCAGCGGGAGGCTGATATGAGGGAAGAGTTGTGGGTACTTCCACAGTAGTCGTTTCCTGAACGGGTGCGGCAGTTGTAGCTTCCTCACGGCGTGTAGTCGTTTCTTCCTTTTTCTTTGTAGTCTTTTCCTCCGTAGGCGGTTCTGTAGGAGCTTCTGTGGGGTTTTCAAGGTCGTAATTTATCTGTCTTTTTTCCTTGTAGGGATCAATATTATAAATTTTTGCAACCTTCGTAAGCTTAGTGCTGTCGGAAACACCTACATACTTTACGGGAATAAGGTCAGCAAGTGCAATTGATGCAATTCTCGTAAGATGTGCACCGTCAGGGGTAAATGAAGGACATAAAGCATCGGGATCAGCAGGATTTGAGAGAGGTGAACAGTCAATATAACCGTCTGATACAGTGTTGGTTGTAATCCATTTGTCAAGCTCATCGCACATATTCTGCATCTCACGGCTCCAGGTAATGTCACCTGTCTGTCCGAGGAAGGCTCTTTCATATCCCTTCCAGGAGGTTTTGGTAAAGAAGTAAATCTTTATACCCTTTGCGTGAGCCGTTTCAACAAGCTTTTTATATCCGGCTATTATGTCATTTGCCGAAGGGTGAGGAACCTCGTCACCCATAGATTTTGAAAACTGATGAAGAATATCGTTAAGACCGATTTTTACAAATATGTATTTTACTCCTGAAACACTGAGTGCATCTCTTTCAAAACGGTCAATAAGCGCCTTGCCGTAAAGTTTTCCTATAAGACCTGTTCCGTCACTGAGAAGCTTATTTGCAACGATAGCCTGATTTACCACACTTACGTTATCGATTCCGCCCTTCACAAGCTTTTCCGCAAAGAAAAGATACGTATCATTTACAAGTGTTGAGTCACCTATAAATACGGCGGCACCTGCAGAACTGTCAATTACATAGGTATCTGCTGCAGCAAGGAAGGGAGTTGTATGGTACGTTATATCCCCTGAACCGATACTAATTTCTCTTGAGCTATACATATCCTCAGCAAAGCACTGAGAGGGCTCTCTGAAAACTGAGCGTAAGCCGAGGAAGGTTCTTGCATTTGAAAGACCTGCAGTAGTAATATACGTAGCATTTTCAAAATAGAGGCTTACACTGAGCTTATCAAGAGCCTGTGTCTTATAGTCTATTTCGTCGGTCCATATAGTTTCACCTGCACCGATGGTAACGGAGCTTTCACCGCCGAAGGTAACTGCCTTAGCGGTTGACTCGTCAATTTCACCCTTGCCGTCGCCCTTGGTTTTTGCAACACTTGCTTCATTTACAGTAATTGAAGCCGAGCCGTATTCATTGGAAAGCTTAAATCTGAGCTTTTCTCCGCCCATAGTAACCTTAATTTCCATTCTTATTGTGCTTTTTGCAGGAATAATGTCCTGAAGGTCAACACTTGCAAGAGAAACTGCGACATCAACCATACCCGTTGCCCATGAGCAAACCCACTTACCTGCCGCATTTGCCTGAACGCTGAAGAGCGGTACGGCACAAGACAGCATTATAATCAAAGACAGCGCAAAAGACATTAATCTTCTAAGCTTTTTCATTAACAATCTTCCCTTATATGTATAATTAATTTTATTATATACACAACCACACGTTAATTCAAGACATTTTTTACATAAAGTGTCGGTCATTTTTTTACAAATACATTTTTCAACAGCTTAAAACCGTGTTTTATATAGTTTTTCAACACGACAGGTCTTGTTACTGAACCCTTTATTTTCTTTATAAGATATTTCGGTCTGAGATAAAAACCCAGCACATATCTGTCGCGAAGCTTCTGAATTCTTTCGATAGGAACATTCACCGTGCCTATGGTGTTGGGAGAAAAATAATCGTTTCCCCAGGCTTCACTTTTTACCGTTTTGTACTGCAGGCACTGATTATAAAGCTCCGTGGAATAATATGGCATAGCAATATGAACCTCTATAAAATCAGGATCAATTTCACGCATGAATCTGAGGGTATTTTTAATATCCTTCTCTGTTTCCCAGGGAAAGCCTATCATAAAAAATGCGAAAAGAGGAATTCCTGCCTTTTTTATCATTTTTGCGGCACGGATATTATCCTCTCTTGTGGTGCCCTTGCGGATTTTTTTAAGAGTTTCGTCGCTTGAGCTTTCAAAGCCCACGGCAATTGTGAAGCACCCTGCCTTTTTAAGCTTCCTCAGAAGCCCTTCTTCAAGAGGTTTTACTCTTGAATTTACCGTAAACTCAATTTTTCCGCAAAGTGACGAAGAAATAATCCTGTCACAAAGAGCCTCTGCCCACTCATTATCAATTGTAAAGGTATCTGCTTTGAAGAAAAAGTTTCTGATACTGTATTTAACGTAACATTCCTCTATTTCCTCAAAAACGTTTTCAACACTTCTTTTTCTCAGTCTTTTTCCTGAAATAACAGGTGTAAGACAATAAGTGCAGGCAGAAGGACAGCCTCTCGTCACCTGAATTGTAGCCATTGGCTCTCCGGTATCAGGTCTCGGATACAATTCATTTTTCATAAGGCTTCTTTCAGGAAAGGGAATACTGTCAAGATCACAGCACCACGATGAAAAATCAGTCTTTCTGAACGTGCCGTCTTTTCTGTAGATGATTGAAGGAATATTTTCAATTTCTCCCTCATCTCTCAGAATTTTATCAACAAGCTCCCCGATTACCGTATCTATTTCTCCGCCTATAAGATAGCTTACATTATCAAGAGGCAGTTCCGAAAGTAATTCATAGGGTATATCAAAAAATATTGCGCCCTTCACAATGAATTCGCAGTTATGAAATTCTCTTATACTGTTAATAAACTCGTTATCGGATAAAACTGTGGCATTAGTCGTGCTGAGCACTATAATATCGGGGTTAAAGGTAAGAATATCCTTTCTTATTTTCTCAAATTCCGTTTTTTCCGTCTGATAATCTCTTAAAAAGACCTCATAGCCTCTCCTGAGGAGAACAGCCGCCGCATAACCCAGATCATTACAGGCGTGAATAGTTGCAACGGCAGAGCTGTCAAGATTGCACTGAGCCCTGTCTTCACTTCTCTGATAAGCCTTACCCGGCGGATAAAGCAACATAACCCTGTTCATTTAATAACACCTTTTTCCGATAATGAATATACACTGACAGTATAATACAAACCAACTTAAAAATCAATGTCCTGAGAGTATTACTAATGCTGTCCCACTGACCTTGACAAAGCTACTCTTTTATGATAAGTTTAAAATAATTCTTCTCTTAAAGAATTCTTTAAATGAAGTATCACACTGCTATTCTGTCAGAAAAAAGGAGACAACTGTGAAAATAAAGCTGAAAAGGTGCGACTATGCCTTCATACTTGTCATACTCTCAGGTCTTATTCTTCATATACTGTGTATTTTTTCTCTGCCTATGCAGGATGAAGGCTTTTATCATACAGTTCCTCTGCGACTTTTCAACGGAGAATCACTTTTACAAAACGAATGGCATCTGTCACAGTTTTCCTCTGTTTTCCTGTATCTTTTCGATAAACTGTTCGTTACGCTCAACGGCTCAACCGACGGCATAATTCTCTACGGAAGGGCAGTATATATTATTATCCATACGGTGTTTGCTTTTCTGCTCTACGGATTTTTCAGAAAAAAAGGAATATGGGCTGCTGTTGCTACCGCAGTTTTTTACTTTCAGATTCCCTACAGACTTGCGGCAATATCCTATAATTCAGTGTTAGCATTAGCGCTTATTCTGTTCTGCTTTTGTCTTCTGAAAATTTACGGCGGAGGAAAAGAAGTTTATCATATCGGAACAGGAGTTTGCTTTGCAATAATGACGGTATGTAATCCCCTGCTTTGCATACTCTGTTTCATATATCTCGCCGTATGCTTTTTCTTTTTTGTAAAAAACCGACGTAATATCTGCGCGGAGAACTCCTTCATACGCAAATACTGTTCTGCAAAAGCCGTTATCTACATTGCTGTCGGTATCGGCATTGTCGCCATAATTTGCATAATTTTCTATTTTTCAACAGGCGGAACACTTACCTCGGTTTTCAGTAACATTCCCAATCTTTTATCCGCATCGGAATACACTGCTGCAGATAATTCCGTACTTGAAAAGTGCAAGGATATCCTTTCAGCCTTCAATAAGCTGAGCTTTAAGCTTCCGTTTATTTTACCTGCCGTATTTATTGCTGCACTTATTGACAAAAAAAGACACACGCTGTCACATAAGCTCACGTATCTCGTTGCAACACTTATAACTGTTTTTATGTTCATCATAAAAATAACGGTAACAATGGAAAAGGATACTTCAATTTTATCTATCTTACTTCCCATTACACTTTTTTCTGCGATGTGCTACCTTCTCACCGAGCACAGAAACATAAAGCTGTTCCGCTGTATGTTTATTCCAGGTATCGTCGTTTCACTTTTTACTCTGTTTACAGCAAGAACAATATTGGCATCAATCGGATGGTCACTTATCTCATGCAGTATTTCAGGTATATTTTTTATAAGCGATATGATAAAAGAGCTTTCTTTGTCTTCTGATAAGAAAAAAGATGTTCAGGCAAAAAGAAGGCTTCTTCGGAATTCTGCCGTATGCTCAGCTGCTGTATGTATTGCGTTACAGCTTATCTTTGAGATTTTTTGTTATTCATATATCCGTCTTCCGGATTTTTCAGCAGACTCTTTTCTGCAAAACGGTCCGTGTGAACATCTCTCTGTGAGCTCAGAAAATGCAAAATCATACTATGCTTTTCTTAATGATCTAACTGAAATCAAAAAGCTTTCAGATGAGGCTTCTCCCGTTCTTATTATAACAAACGAACCGTGGATGTACTTATATATTGATCGTCCCTTTGCAACCTACACTTCGTGGCACGAATCCGTATCAACGGATAATCTGAAGGACTATTATGATCAGAATCCGTACAGAAAACCCAAATACATTTATATAAACGACACATCGATTGATTACAAAAAAAATATATATACGTTTTCAAGAATGTTCAGCTGCTCAAAAACAAGCCTTTCAAGAGGTGTGCTTCTGACCGTTCGGGAATAACAGAAAAAATTTCAGTCAGCAAAAGGAGGGTAAAAACAATGACAGGCATCATTCTTGCCGCAGGCAACGGTATTCGCTTCCGCGACAGTGTCAAAGAGGACTACTGTAAGGTATTATCAAAAATCAACGGCAGATATCTCATTGAATTTACTCTCGGCAATCTCATACTTCTCGGTGTTAAAAAAGCTGTTATCGTAACGGGAAGGTACGGAGAAAAAATAAAAGACCTCATCGGTGACAGCTACAAGGGTATTGATATCTCTTATGCAAATCAGCCTGTTCAGAAAGGTCTTATCAATGCCTTCTGCGAGGCTCTGCCTTTTGTTGACGAAGATGAAGACGTTATTCTTCAGCTTGCCGACGAAATATTTTCAGGCTTCTCAGAAGAAAATATAAACGCTTTCTTAGCCGATAAAAGCTATGACTTCTGCTGCGGTGTAACTTACGAAAAAAATCCCGAAAAGATTAAATCTAACTATTCGGTAAAAACCGATGCTGATATGAGAATTGAAGCATGTACGGAAAAGCCCCACTCACTGTTCAATAACCTGAAGGGTACAGGCTTATGCATATTCAGAAGCAATACCGTAGAAGAGCTGAAAAAGCAATACAATGAAGAAACAAATTCTCCCGACAACCTTTGCGATTATATGAATTTGCTTATAGAAAATTCGTATAAAGGACTTTGTGTTCCCATAGCAGAAAAGGAATTCAACATCAACACCTCTGAAAATCTTCAGGAGGCTATCGGATATTTCAGCAAAGAAAGCTAAAAGGGGAAAATAATATGACTTCAGAAACAAAAACGGTTTCCGTCGTTGTTCCCATTTTCAACGAGGAGGAAACTGTACGGGAAATATACAGCCGTGTAAACAGCGTCTTTGAAAAGCTCGGGAAATACAGCTACGAGCTTGTTTTTTTCGATGACGGCTCTACTGATAATACGAGAAAAATCATAAGAGAGCTTGCCGATGAGCACGAAAACGTAAAAGCCGTGTTCTATGCAAAAAATTTCGGATACCTGAAAAACACCTTCTATTCCGTCAGAAGTGCAAAGGGTGACTGTGCAGTTTTGCTTCACGCCGATTTGCAAAATCCTCCTGAAAAAATTCCCGAATTCCTTGAAAAATGGGAAAACGGTGCACAGGTCGTGCTGGGAGTTAAAAATCAGAGCCGAGAAAATCCTTTTATGTATTTTATGAGAACGGTTTTTTATTTTCTTATGATAAACGTATTCGGAATTAAGCTTACTGCCCACGCCACCGAATTTGAGCTTTTCGACAGAAGCTTTATAGAAATTATGAGAAAAATAAAAACACCTCTTCCGTTTTTAAGAGGCATAATTTCTGAATATGCCGCATCAACGGATACGGTATATTTCACTCAGGATAAAAGAAAAAAGGGCAAATCAAAATTCAACCTTAATAAATACTACGATTTTGCAATTACCGGTATCGTTCAGTATTCATATAATATTCCGAGAAGGGTAATTGCCCTCTCAATTATCGGACTTATCCTTCAGCTTGTTGAATTTGTTTTTATTTTTATACCCTCAATCAAGGACTTTATATTATCAGATATCAGTGAAAGACTTATTTCCAGAATAATTCTCGCAGTGCTTCTTCTGATTTTTATCTTCCTCGCATTTATATCGGAATACATAATATTTTTCGCAAAAAACTGCGGAGAAAAACCTATGGTAGTTGAAGAGGAAAGAATTAATTATTAATTACCGCTTATATAAAAGGGAGTCAGACATTCAGTGTTCTGACTCCCTAATTTGTTGTGTTTAATTTATGCCTTCGTATAAGTAAGCTCATACTGTGCGCCGTCTGATACCGTTATACCGTCGGCACCTGATAAGCTTGTCACACCGTTTTCACTGAGTGCCCAATAAGCCTTGTCCTTTTCATAAACTGCACTGATGCCGTTTACCTTCTCAATATAAAGACCGTAAGGGCCCTCTTCACCTTCAACAAGACCGCAATCAATAAGCGCTTCACCAAGTATTTCTTTATCTGTATTTATTGTAATCTTAACTGTCTTATCTTCAGTAATCACACTGACGTAAATTGTGGTTTCGCCCTCACCAATAGTCGTATCTTCAGTGTAAATTTCACCTGAAGCAACAGCTTCTTCTGACGTAATTTCCTGTGATATATTTTCTTCAGTCGTCGTATCAGTATCGGGGTTTTCAGAAGCTGCGCAGGAAACAAATGTCAGTGCAAAAACAAAACACAGTATAAAGCTTATTATTTTTTTCATTATACTTCACCTTTCTTACTTGCAATTTTCCTTCTGCCACACAGAAGGCTCGTAATCGGGAACGGAACAGCAGGGATATGAAGGCTCTCTGCCGTCAGAATAGAAGAAGGGGGAAAGATGATCCTCTCTGTATTTATCTCTGTCTTCTTTATTTCTGAAATCGGGCACGTCAAAGGGACGGCTGCCTTCAAGAATACTGCGGTGGGAAAGAATTGCAACAGAGGCCATGGCAGTTGCAAAATAAACGTCAAACTGATGAGGCACTCCTGTCCTGATACTGTTGAAGAATTCACGGATAACACAGAAATCTCCGCCGCCGTGACTTGAATTTTCTATTAATTTATCATCCTCATCATTAAGACAGGGCTCGTAAAAATTAATTTCTTCCTTACCTTCAGGTATCTGCCACGAATTGTAGCGAAGCATTATTTTATCCGTTCCGCGCACGTTCTCAATCTGTCCCTTTTCACAGCAAAGACGGTATGAGTTTCCGTGAGCACCGAAGGCAGAACAGCCTGTAACCTTGAATACGGAACCGTCATCGTTGAGAATACTGATAATTGCCGCCGTATCAGCAACGTGAGAAAGCGTGGGGCAATCGTCAGGCAACGGACGATATATGGGCATAGCGGTAACTCTCTTCGGGAAAGCACCTGTTGCCGCCATAATGGGTGCAAGGGAATGAGTTATATAGTAAGAACGGGGGAGATAATTTCTCCAGTGCTTTTCATAAGGTCTGATTGAAAGCACCTGCTTCGTATCATACCAATCCATAGGATGATTGTATTCACCCTCGGCATACATAATTTTTCCGAGCGTTCCGCCCTCATAAACTCTTCTCATTTCACGGTTGAAGGTCATATAGGGATAGTTTTCGGCTAGCATATAAGAAGCCTTGCTTTTCTCTGCCGCTTCGCAAAGCATTACACCCTCTGCCAAGGTGGCATTGGAAATACATTCACTGAGCACGTGGATATTTTTCTCAAGGCATTTTACGGCATATTCTGCGTGCTCGGGGAAGAAGTTTGCAAGAAGCACCGCATCCATAGGATAATTTATAAATTCGTCAAAATCAGAAAAAATCTCTGCACCCTCAATTTCATCCTTCATTGAAAGAAGATGCTCACTGTCCTTTTCACAGACGGCAACGACCTCACCGCCGTTATATTTTATTTCATCAATAAAGCTCGATCCTCTTCTGAGACCGAAAATTCCTATACGGATTTTATCCATAATATTTCCTCCCTGTTATGTAAACATAAGAATAACCAGTGCGGCAAAGGAAATGCCCACACCCATAAGCTCTCTCTTTGAAGGCTTATCCTTGGTAAAGAAGCAGATAATTGTGGAAATTATCATAACTCCGCCCGTAACGAAGGGGTACTGTGCCGAAGCGGGAATATGTGCAAGAGCGATAAGAAGAAGAAAATTTGCCACTCTGCAAAGCACACCGTAGCCGCCCATGCTGAAAACAGCCTTTTTTGTAAGCTTCTTTCCCTTTTCCTTAACGAAGGGAAGAAAAACAAGTGCAACCGCAAGGGTAGCGGCAGACACAAGCACGGAATAACCTGCTTCTGAGGTTTTTTCATAGGGTGAATTCTGAAAAACTGTGGAAAGCACACCTGAAAGACCGTTCAGAACAAAAACACCCATATAGTATATGTATCCCGATTTCTTCTCTCCCTTTTTTACTGTAAGAAGAAGAGAAAGGATAATAAGAACGAAGCATAATGCCTTTCCCAAGGTCAATTCTTCATCAAAGAAAACTATTCCCGTCACAAAGGGCAGTACCATACCGCCAAGCATAGCGAACATTGAATACAGGGAAAGATTTATCCGTCCGAGAGATTTCAGGCTGAAAAACGTATAGCCTATTGAATCAAGAGCGGTAATAAATGCCATAAGCATTGAAAAATGGGTGTATTCCACCTTAAAGCCGTTTATTATGAGCAGAACCAAAAGTCCTGCAAAGGATGAGCCAGCACTGAAAACAAGCATGGCACGAATACCGTTTCCGTACTCCTTCTCAAAAATACCGTTAAACAAAAACTGAAAGCTGAACATAGTTACAGCCGCAGTCAGTAAAGCATAGTAAATCATAAAACACCGTCAGTCAGCCACAGAACATAAAAATGGTCTGACAAAATTTATTTTTATAAAATTTAATCAGTCTGCATTTTGAAGCAGCCAGTCAATAAGCTCTGCCTTATAGGTATAATCCCATACGTTGTGACCTACACCCTCAAGTCTTGTATAGATATAATCCTTGCCAAGCTCCTTGAGTCTTGCCGCCATTTCATCCGTATGGAGAACGTTTACCGCACCGTCGCTGTCACCGTGGAACATCCAAACGGGCATAGTTATTCTGAATGCATTCCACGGCATACCGCCGCCGCAGACAGGAGCAATCGCTCTGAAAAGCTCAGGTCTGTCCATCGCAACAAGCCACGTGCCATAGCCGCCCATGCTTATTCCGGTAAGATAAACTCTGCTCTTATCAGCCTTATAAAACTCAATTTTTTCTTCAATAAACCTTATGATCGACTCTACTCTTGCCGCCCAGAAGGTTTCTGTGGGACACTGAGGCATTACGAAGATGCACTCTCTGTCGTTATCCTGCAGAAATTTTGAAAATCCGTGAACGTCAACCTTGTTGAGCTCTTCTTTTGTTGAGCCTCTCTCCCCTGCTCCGTGGAGCTGAAAAACTATGGGAAGACCTTCCTTCATTTCTTCGGGAGAATATTCTACGTAATTAAAAATTTCATTTTCCGTATATTCTTTTCTTATCATAACGAAAGCTCTCTTTCTATCAGTTGTTCAATTCCTGAAACTATACCGTCAGCAAGTGTCTTTATCCGTTCCACTCCGTTTTCCATAGCATAAGAACGGAATTCCTTAATCATAGCTTCATCGTTTACGTTATCGCCTACTGCTATAATATCCTCATAAGAAGCACCTGTTTTTTTCATTAAAAGATAAATTCCCTCAGCCTTATCCATACCCTTAGGCACGATATCGATACAAGTACCGTTCTGAAGGGGATTTAAGAATTCACCGAATTTTTCTCTTACCTTTTCAGTAACCCTTTCGGCATCACTGAAGGAAGGAAGAGCCGTGCTTATCTGATTGAACAAGGGAATTTCCCCTGCTTCTTCTCTTGTTATCCCCTCTTCATCGGGAAAGCGGGGATTTTTTATTCTCATAAAACCGTCACTGCAAACTGCCGCAAAGGGACAGTCCGAAGCAAAAAGAAAATCTATAAGCCTGTTACCGATCTTCTCTTTGCATTTTATATCGGAAACAATTTTTCCGTCCTTGTCGGTAATTACGGCACCGTTACAGGAAAGAAGAAAATCCACGGGAATATCTCTCTCTTTAAGCTCTGAGAAAAACTCCTTTCCCCTTCCGCTTACAACGGTAAAGAGATTGCCCTCTTTTCTCCATTTTTCTATTGTCCTGAGCTTTTCTTCCGTAATTCCGCCGCGGTTCAGCGTGCCGTCATAATCAGAGCAGATAATTTTCATATTATAAAGCCTCAAACATATCTGCAAGTCGTCTTACGGAGTTATAAAGGTCTTTTATACCCTCTTGAACGTTAGTTGCATCAAATTTTCTGAGATAGCTGTCTGCTTCAAGAGTAAAATATCCGCCGTAATTAATATCTTTAAGTGCTTTTACAACCTTTGTGAAATCAATATCCATTGAAAAAGGTATCTGATGAGAGTCGTGCCATCTGTCATTATCGTGAATGTGAAGTGCCTGAAGAGAGCTTCCAAGCGTATGTATCATCTGCTCTGAGCTTGTATCAAGTCCCTTCATTTCGGCGTGTCCGATATCAAGACAGGCTACAAGGAAGGGATCGTTCACAGCATCAATATGTGCCTTGAAATTATCGTGATGGGAGCAAGCCGCCGCACTTGCACAGTCAAGCTCCTTATTCCAGTTCCACATATTTTCCGTTGCAATTTTAACGTTATGCTCCTTAGCGAAGGGCAGAAGCTCAAGATACATTTCTGCATTTTCTTCAGGGGATTTATTGTTATCGGGATGAATTACACATATTTCAGCTCCGGCTTCCGCACTGCATTCAATTGCTCTTTTCATAAAATCCCTGATAGCCTTACAGGATACGGGGAAGGGTGCGTGTGACTGATTGCAGACAATACCGTTATCAAGACCTATTTTTTTAAGTCTTCTTGCAAAGCTGAGATATTCGTTATTTGCAAGAGGATGAGAATTCTCCCTCAGCATCTTCTTTTCCCAGTCATATTCGCACATACTGAACATAGAAAAATCCCAGGCATCAAAGCCTGCCTTTGCAACAAGCTCAACGGTTTTTTCTTCACCTATATAGGTTGATGCAATTTCAATCTGTGTTGACGTTTTCATAGATAGTCTCCCGATTTTTTCAGAATTTGATTTTTGTATCCTTAAACTCACTTATACGCTTTTCGTAAGCAGACATAGCTTCCTCTCTGAAAGCCGCCTCTGCTTTTTCCCCCGTAAGAGAAATTAAATATTCAGTAAATAGAGGATTAAGAGGAAGTATGGGACCTAAAAGTGTTGTGCACATAAGGTTATTTTTTCTCATACCCTCATATTTGCTGTCAGGATTAATTCCGTCGCCTCTTATTACGTCTAAAAAAGCACAAGAGGTATTGTCACCGTAAATAAAGCTGAACTGAGAACGGAAGCCTACAAGCTCAATATCACCGAGCTTTCCGAGTATTTTTCCGTTATATCTCTTAAAGAGGTCGGTTTTTACGCTGAAGGGGAAAAATCCGAGAGCCTCCGTCTGCTTTTTCTCCGTGACGTATTCAATTTTTTCACAGAAAATTTCAGCCGCATTTCCCGTAGCAAGAATTACTCGGCCTTCATCAATAAGCTCTTGTATTCTTTCCTTATAAGGCTCCAATTTTTTTATAACTCTTCGCTGAATTTCCTCACTCATTGAGCCTATATAAATTATATCGGGGGTATTATTCACAAAATACGGCTCTGAGAGAATATCCGTTTCAATGAATTCACTGTCAGGCAGACATTTTTTCAGATACTCACCGTTCTGGGCATCTCCGTAAAGTCCGCAGACCTCGGAAAAAAGAATTTCAACAGTCATTATTTTGTTCCCTCCCCTAAGTCTTTAAGCTGAACTCTCATATTGTCAGCATCAGGTTGACGGTAAAGCTCATAAAGCACGTAAACGTCTGTGAACTTTGACGTATCAATAAGACCTACAGCCTTCTTCACATCCTCACAGAGAACTATTTTTTCTTTATCCACACCTGCAAGAACTGCTCTCAAAAGCTGATCGCGGCAGCGTGGGCCTGTGAAAATTATCTGTCCGATGCTTTCATCTTTAAGATAAGAAAAATCACAGTCATAAAGCCAGCAGGTGCTTTCACTTTCACCGATATTATCGTGAAGGTCATCAATATCAATAATCAGAAGCTTGTTATTTACGGGCAGAGAAGCAATATAACTGAAGCTTCTTGCACAGGCTATGGGATTTTGGCCCTTTGCCATCTGGAAGGTTACGTTAAGCTTACCTGCCTTCATCGTGTCAAATCTTGTTTTTACGATTTCACTTTCACTGAAGCCCTTTTCAATCTGAGAAATACTAAGTCCCAATTCCGTAAGAAGTGCAATTGCACCTGAGAAATTATATACGTTTACGATATTATCGTTAATGAGATTGAAGGTATGCTCTTCTCCCTTGACCGATATCACAAACCTTGAATTTTTACGGTCAATATCAGTTACGGTATATTGTCTTTCAGGCGCCTTCTTGCCGCAGGAAAGACAGTACATTCTTCCTATGTGATTATATCTTAAATATTCACTTTCAAGCCTTCCGCCGCATTCCGTACAATAGACGATATCACTGAGGAAGGGCTTTTCGCTGACTGTGGGCTTTTCGGCATCAAGTCCGAAATAAACTCTGTTCTTGCACTGAGGGGCAAGAGATGAGGTGATCATATCGTCACCGTTCAAGATAAGCTTTGTCTTTTCGGTAAGTGAAGAGGAAATAATGTAGCTTATAAATCCCGTATGAGCGTTTCTCTTTATTGAGTCGCGCATAATGTTGTTGACTACAAGATAATCAGGCTTGATAAAGGGGTAAACAAGAAGAGATGAGCGTTCATCAACCTCAAGCACTGCAATATCCTTCTTTGCCTTACCGAAAATATTACTGTCTGCAAGCAACGCCGCCGCAACACCTGCCTGAACGTTTGAGCCGAAGGAATTATTCGTAATGTCATAGCCGTTCTTCTCAAGAATTGAATTAAGAAGATTGCTGACGGTTGTTTTGCCGTTTGTTCCGGTAACGCAGATAACGGTTTTCGGAAGAACAAGATGGCCTAAAAAATCCTTTGATATTTTAAGTGCTATTTCACCGGGAAGATATGATGCATTTCTGCCTATAAGCTTCAACAAAAATCTTGCAAGCTTTGCCGCAAAAAGTGCAATAAAAAAGCGTAATTTCCTCATAAATCTTTCTCTTTTCTGCTTTATTCAAGAATTGCTGTCAGGAGAAAACTCCCGACAGCATAGTTTTTACAGTATTACTTTTACTGCCTCTTCCAGTATTTCAAGACCTTTCATAAGAACACTGTCTTCAATAACAAGGGGAGGCATAAGTTTAAGAACGTTATTATCTCTGCCGACTCTTTCAACAATAAGACCTCTCTTGAAGCATTCCGCAATAAGAGGCTTTGTCATATCGGTATCAAAGGCTGAGAAGTCAACACCCCAGATAAGACCTATGCCTCTGAAGGATATGCGACTGTCAAGAGTGCAGACCTTGTTTTTAAGGAATTCACTAACGATTGCGCCCTTTCTCTGAACCTCTGCTTCAACGTTTTCTTCAACTATTTTACGAAGTCCTTCCTTACCTGCAATAAGTGAAAGCTGGTTACCTCTGAAGGTGCCCGTGTGCTCACCGGGTGTCCAGATATCAAGCTCAGGCTTGAAGAGAACAAGTGCAAGAGGCATACCGCAACCGCCTATAGACTTTGAAAGAGTTACGATATCGGGAACGATACCTGCCTTTTCAAAGGAGAAGAAGGTGCCTGTTCTTGCATTACCTACCTGAATTTCGTCAGCAATAAGAAGAATATCGTGCTTTGTGCAAAGCTCTCTTAATGCCTTTAAGAAATCTGCACCGAATTCGTATATACCGCCGTCTGCCTGAACGCATTCAAGAATTACGGCAGCAGGCTTCTCAACACCTGAATGGTCGTCGGTGATAAGTGTTTCCATATACTTTATAACGTCAAAATCAGGGAACATATAAGGTGCGGGAATGTGTGTGACGTTCTGAAGGCACTGACCTGCACCCTCTCTTGACGAAGCATCGGTTGTAAGGGCAAGTGAGCCGAGAGTCATTCCGTGGAATGCACCCATAAATGCAAAGATGTTTTCTCTTTTCTTATTCTTTCTTGCAAGCTTCAAGGCAGCCTCAACGGCGTTTGTGCCTGTAGGTCCCGCAAACTGAATTTTATAATCAAAGCCTCTTGCCTTGAGAATATTTTCCTGAAAATATTCAATAAATTCTCTCTTTGCAGAGGTAAACATATCCATTGAATGAACGATTCCGTCATTCTGAAGATATTCAACTATTTTCTGAACCATACTGTCAGGATTGTGACCGTAGTTGAGTGCACCTGCACCTGCAAAAAAGTCAACGTATTCCTTACCGTCTTCATCTGTCATAACCGAGCCCTTTGCCTTTGTAAAAACAGTGGGAAAGCTGCGGCAATATGAACGGACGTTTGATTCATAACTTTCAAAAACTTTTGTATTCATATAAAACACTCTTTTCATAGTAAATTGCTATAATTTAACAAAATAAAGTATATCACACGCATTTATTTAAATCAATAAAAAGTCGAGCACTGAAAAAATTATTTATTTCTCACTTTTACTTTTCCAAGCAGAAAAACGCATTTCCGAAAGCGGCAATATCACTGAGCACCAGCTTATTGCCCTTTAATTCACCTGAACAGTTTATAAACTCACAGCTTTTATATTCATCACCGAGAATAATTTCGGGGGAAAAAACGATATCGGCAAAATAATTCCACAAGCCTACGCTGAGTGTTTTTTCATTTTCCTTGCACTGCATATATAAAGCAGGATATCCCGATACTGAAACAGGAAGAGGCTTTCCCGAAAAACGAAGAACAGCATCGTTAAGCTGCCTACCTCTTTCATAATGGCGAAGAACGTTAACGTTATTCACCGAAGTAAACACGTTAAGAACAAGGAATTTCTGTTCCGAAGAATTTTCATAATAAAACGACATCGGCACTTCACTGCTATCCGAAAGCACGGTATAGCTTTTTATTTCAGCTTCATTTCTCAGAGAAACGGACATAATATCCGCACCCATCGCGGCAATACGGTTTCCGTTATGAGAAAAAATTTCAAACGTACCTGCTTTTATCCTTTCCCCAAAGGAAGCTATGCCTGTTTCAACACCTCTTTCGGAAAGGATTTTTGCACCTTTGATATCCGTAATTATGCCGTTTTTCAATTTTTCAAGGGGAATATGCCTTGCATTTTCACCGAAAACGGCACCGCATAAGCCATCTCCCTCATAAACCGTAGGAATGGTGTTATATGAAAGCATTCTTGCGCTGTGAGAAAAGAAAAGCTCATCAACGTTTTCCGCTTCACTGAAGTAAGCAGAAGAAAGCTTATCGGTATATTCATATACTCTTACACCTATATGCTTTTTATCAGAAAAAATCCTGTCAATTTCCTTATAAAGCTCTCTGTTTCTTATGTGGTAGGCGGCATAGCCTGTTTCATAATCCGCATCGGACGTATAATCAAGACCGTATTTCAGAATTCCGTCGGTACAGCCCGCTGCTCTTACGGCAGTATCAAAGCCTTCAAGATATGAAGCAGGACAATTGGTTCTGGGGCGGGGATAAACGTCACCCTCGGCAAAAATCTCAATGTCATTTCCCTCATACCACGCTCTTTCCATTCTTGACAATTCAACGGTATCCTGAAGAGAGCTTCCCCAGGCACCCACAGCAGTCCAGTAAGGAGCACCGATAAGACGGACGAAGGGCTTAGTTTTGCCTGCAAGAATTTTTGAAAGTTCCCAGGCGTGAACACCGTCAAGATCCCACGAATTCATACAGGCACACGCTCCCATTCTTATATGAGGATCTACAGTGTCAACGGCTTCTCTCATCTTCCTTGCAAAGCTCTTAAAGGCTTCACCGTTTGCCTTGATATATGCATCTCTGTATTTATTCTTTCCGCCAAAATGAACGGCATTATAAATCTGCTCCTCGGTTACCTCTTCACCGAGATAAGAAGATATCATTTTCAGATGGTTTTTACAGATACAACAAGGCTCATTTCCCAAAAAGCCGTAACGAAGGTCGTCGTCGTACATAATAATATCAACGCCTGTCGAAGCAATATCCTTGACGTAGGAAGCGGCAAATTCAAGAAAATTTTCATCGGCAGGACACATATTTTCGGGATATACCTGACCTTTAAGATTTTTCATAGGAGTAAACGGACTGTCGGAAAGCATAAATGCCCATATCCAAGCACCTACCTCATATCCCCTCTCCTTAAAAAATCTGCAATTTTCACGAAGAGAATTCAGAGCCTTTTCTCTTTTTTCTCCGTCAGCTTCATATCTGTCAAGAGCAAGAAATACCCTTCCCGCATCGAATTTCAGAACTTCCTTATAAAAATTTTCGGGAGTACAGCGTGTCACGTTTTCATTTACCATAGGAACAGCTATTTTATACATCAGACCACCCCGTATTTGTAAAGTATTGTATTAAAATATTATATCAAAACACGCTTATCATTTCAATGAAAAAGAAAACACAAAAAATTTTTAAAAAAACGAAAAAAACTCTTGACACAGCTATATTTTTATGATATATTCTCTCTTGCGTTCCACGTTGGATGCGCTGGTGTAGCTCAGTTGGTAGAGCAGCTGATTTGTAATCAGCAGGTCGGGGGTTCGAGTCCGTCCACCAGCTCCATTAAATTGAATATGGGAGTGTTCCCGAGTGGCCAAAGGGGGCAGACTGTAAATCTGTTGTCTTCGACTTCGGTGGTTCGAATCCCCCCGCTCCCACCAAAAATCCTCGTTCGTAAGAACGGGGATTTTTACTTTTTCACTATTACCTCTTCACTCTTCACTATTCCCTTTGCAACCGACCATTTTTTCGGGCACCGCAAAAGGGGGTGCGCAGCACCTTCGAGTCCCTCCTTCTCCGCCAAAACGAAAATCCTGTCGATTATTGTCGGCAGGATTTTTGTTTTGTATTATTCACTATTCATTTTTCATTATTCATCATTCATTCTACAGGATTTTCAATGAATATTGAATGATGAAAGCGCTGCGCTGATGAATAATGAATAATTTTGGTGTCGGCGTTGCCGACGAATGATAA